>CALVCV010000006.1 GCA_944326155.1 uncultured Bacilli bacterium | reverse complement strand
CTGATATTATTAATGCTTTAAAATCTTTAGATTATATATATTATATTGAAGAAATGTAAAAAGGATGATTTATAAATCATCCTTTTTTTATTGTTCTTTACCACTCATATAATCTTCTAAAAGATTACATATATCAGAAATATTGGTCTTTTTACCAGTTAAAGACCCACTCGTAGTTACCTTAGCTAGGCATGGAATATTTGATTCAATGTTTGCATCAGAAATATTAAAATTACTAGAATTAGTAATACTTCTATCGCTACGATAATCAATAATATAAATATCAGGTATAGTATCATCAGTTCTCGTGAATTCTGCAAACTCAACAACGCAATCTACTAAAAGTTGATATTTCTCATTTCTGCTATCATATAGTAAAACCAAATATTCTTCTTTATTGCCTTTCATTGATTTATAATTATTAATATTTACTTCAGTAATATCATCAAAACTTTTTACTTGATAAGGTTTTACTGCTAAAATAATTGCTGTAATAATACCTAAAATACTTATAGTAACCAGTATAATAATTAAGTCTAAATTTTTTACTTTTTTCATAATATACACCTATTTCATTAAATCTTCAATGTATTCTTTGATATCTGTTTTAGGAGTTGTTGAAACTTTCGTTGAAATATAATCGCTAACTCGGCCATCCTCGACAACAATTAAAGCTGGTGTAGTGGAAATTTTAATATCTTGATAATTTCCAGTATTGGTAAAATCACTATATGAGTCATCACCCTCTGTTGCAATTAAGCCTTTATTGACTCTTGTATTAGAAGAATTAAGGACATAAAAATCTAAATAATCCTTTTTAACAAGAGATTTTGTTGCATATTCACATAAAAGGTCTTCTAATTCAGCACATGCTGAACAATCGTTACCATAAATGAAAACCAAATAGTCACCATTTTCATTTAAAAGCCCATTATAAATAACATGATCAGCTTCACCATAATTTGTAATGGGTTCAACTTTTTTACAACCACCTAGTGTTGCAGATAATATAATAGCGAATACTATAAATAAATATTTTATTATTTTACTGTTCATTTTAATCACCATTATTTATTATATCATATTTTAGTTATTTTATCAACACTTATGAAAAACAAATCACATACTATTATAGTATGTGATAGTATTTTATTTAATATTTGATGTAAGGAAAGAATCACCCATTTTAATCATTTCCATGATACTTACTTCATTTGATGCAATTGTATATTGAACACCATTTGTATAAAAAACAATATTATTATCATTGACAAAAACAAATGAACCATTCATCACATATATATCACCATTTACATATTCAACAACTTGTGTATCTGAATCATTTAAAAATTTTTGGATGATTGTATAGTTAGTTGACCCACTAAACTTCATAATAGCAAATTTATTCATTACATCTCCCGTAATTACTTCTTCTTCTAAAGATGTACCATCAGGAAAATATGTTGGATAAGCAACAAGACGATCATGTTCAACTGGATTTTCTTTATAATACACATTTAATGTTTCTAATGATTCTGTTGTTTTAAATAATTGTTGATCTAAAGATACATTTAATTCTACTGATTTTACAACAAAGTGGGTTAATAAATGTTGATTTTCATCATATAATAAAACTTCTTTTGGCATTTTATTTTCATCAAAAATAATCTTTTGCGTCGTATTTTGATCATTATTAAAAAGTTTAGCTTTTAGTTCTAAGATAGTATTATTTCCTTCTTTTTTGGTTATCATATTACTATCACTAATAATATCGTTACTAATAGATTGTAATAAATAAGGATAACTAGAATTTGCCGGCCAAGAAGTATTAACTTTAAAAGTTTTATTGATACTAGGCACTAAAACAAAAACACCATTTGAATTTTTAATCATAATTTGGGTCTCAATCGTGTTAGGGTTTTGTAATTCAACACGATACATATTAGGAGATTGATAATAAGTAGTCACATTACATTCTTTAGTCCCACTTGGAAAATTGGATTCAAGCGTACCTACAAGTTTATAACTTGTTAATTTATTGACCAATTCAGGAAAAGTTTCATCAACTGGTTTATTTTTCTTACAACCTGTAGCAAAACTAATCGCTATCAATATATTGATAATTAAAAATAATTTAAAAATTGTTCTTTTCATATCATTACCTCACACGTTAAATTTTATTCACAAATATTTAAAAAAATGACAATGATTTAAATAATTTCACTAGATTTTACCATTGTTATTTTTCTGATATTGGTTCATAATATTATTGTAAATTTGTAATAGGAGGTAATTATTTTGAAAATTATACGAAATATAGCTTTAGTATTCTTAATCATTGGTGGCTTAAACTGGGGTCTTATTGGTCTTTTTGACTTTAACCTTGTAGCTTTCTTATTTGATGGTTTTAGTGTCATTATTTCGCGTATTATATATACTCTAGTTGGGATTGCTGCAGTGGTTGCGGCAGTATCATGGGCAATACCAGATGTAGATGAAGAATATTCCTATAAGCATAGTTACGATGCATAAGAATAAAAATTATGTAAATAAAAAAGTTAAGAATTAATTCTTAACTTTTTTATTTGATAACTCTTCATATTGATTCATTAAAGCTTTTAAGCAATGACTAATCCCTGATTTGGATAGTTTTTTACCAAAAACTTTATCTGAGAATTCACTTAGTTCTTCTAAAGTACCATCTGGATAATCTTCACGCATAGTAGCAATCATTTGTAAACGCAAAGGCATTTTATTAAAATGCCCATTTTGTTTGATAAATTCAATTGCCTTCAATTGTTTTTGTGCAGCATCAGTACTTTTTTTAACATTAGCAATATCACAATTAGCCATTCGATTTGCCATATTTGAAATATCGCGAACAATTCTTGAATCTTCAAAATAAAAAACACCAGCTGATGCACCCATTAAAGCTAAAGCAGATGAAATATCTTCACTTTTTTTAATATAAACAACATATCCCGTCTTTCTTTCGCGAATTTTAGCATCAATTTGATTTGTAACAAATATTTCTTTAACTAAAGTTGCAAGTTCATAATTTTTGCAAGTAATCTCAAAGTGATAACAATTTTTCCTAGGATCATTAATTGAACCTTTGATGATATACATACCTCTTAAAAAAGCTTTTTTACAACAATCATTCTGGATAAATTTTTGGGCTTGATTTATTTCTACTAGGGGTGATAAATCAAAATCTTTAATAATTTGTTCTACATCACCAGTAATTTCCAAGAAATAATATCTTAACTTATTTAGATTATCACCATTTCCATATTTGATTGTTGCCTTAATTTGATAATTTTCTTTTAATAAGGATATTGTTTTTTGAATAGTAGCAATTAAATGTGATTTAACAACAATTTTAATACCTTTGTTATAAAAGACAATATTTGCTCCACCTTGTAAAACTCCTAAAATAGTTGCTTTTTTACAACATGAAGAAACATCCTCTAAAGCTAGCAATTCTTTTTTAACTTCGCTTGCAAAACTCATATTAAAACATCTTTATAATGGCTGAAGCACAAGAGATACCATCCGCAACCGCTGTTGCGATTTGGCGAATTGGTTTTTCGATACAATCGCCTGCCGCATAGAGACCTTTTACTTTTGTTTCGCCATTGCGATCAACAACAATGTATTTGTCTTCATTTAAAATATCAAAATTGTTTAAAATGGTACTTGATGGAGTAAATCCAATATAGATAAAAGCACCTTTTGCATCAAGTTCAGTAATTTCACCTGTATCACGATCTCTTATAACAACTTTTTCAAGTAGTGTTCCACCATCAAAAGCAATCGTCTCATGATGAGCAATTAAAACCATTTTTTCATTATTGCTTGCTTTTTCAAGTAAAACTTTATCTGCTCTAAATTCATGACCTCTTGTAACGACAGTTACTTTATTACAAATTTTTGCTAAATAGAGGGCTTCTTCTAAAGCAGAGTTACCTCCACCTATTACCACAACATCTTGCTTTTCATGAAAACTACCATCACATATTGCACAATAACTAATGCCACGGCCAACATATTCTTGTTCGTTTTTCGCATTTAATAATTTCGCAATAGTTCCAGCTGCCCAAATTACTTTTTTAGATTCTAAATCACCATTTGTTGTATGAACTAAAAAATGTTCTTCTGCTAATTTTTCAATACTCAATACTTCCGCAAAAGTATACGGAATTTTAAAATGCTTTGTCTGACGATACATAATCATTGCTAAATCAATACCCGTATTTTCAATATAACCAGGATAGTTTTCTATTAACTCTGTACTAATTAATTTACCACCTGGAGTAGCTTTTTCAATAACCATAATGTTTAAATTAGCACGCTTTAAAAATAATGCTGCTGACATTCCTGCAGGTCCTGAGCCACATATTATTACATCATACACTTTTTTATCACTCACTTACTATTTTTAATATTTCATCAGGCTGATCTACCACAAAAGTAGCGCCCATTTTTATAAAATCATCCTTGCTTGTTTGGCACCAAGTAACACCTATCGTTTTAATATGTGCATCTTTTCCTGATTGAATATCGGTAATTGCATCACCAACCATATAGGCATCATCACTTGGATATTGTCTTAATACTTGATATATACCATCTGGGTTAGGTTTGGCAAATTTTAATTTTTCTGCCCCTATAATTAAATCAAAATAATCATCAATTTGACAAAATTGTAAACTTTTAATTACTGCTTGGGTTTCTTTATTTGAAACAATAGCCAGTATATAATTTTTCTTTTTTAAATTTTCTAATAGTTCTTTAATTCCGTTATATGACTTGATATAAATAGGCATCAACTTTGCGTTGATACGTCTATAACACTCAACTAAATTTATAACTTCTTCTTTATTTTTTGCATATTTTTTAAAAGAATCATTTAAATATGGCCCAAAAAAATGATGTACCTCTTTTAAAGTTAAAGGATAATTCGGCAACATCTCTTCGAACGTCTTCAATACCGTTTTTTCAATTAATAAAAAGGTATCTACTAAAGTACCATCACAATCAAAAATGATTACTTTTTTATTCATTATCTTTTGTACCATCTTTTTTAGAATCTTTCTTTTTAAATAAATCTATAATCTTTTGAAATATAAATGGTTCTTTAGGCATTTCATACCCTTTTTCAACAATTGAAGAATTTTTATCATAAATTGCCTCTTTGCATGAAATCATTTTATATTTTAAAACTCTTCTTACAATTGCCAAGATAATGCCTAAAATTATATATATAACTGAAGTTAAAACTGCTACTCTAATTCCTGTTTTTCCAAGCAATAAAGGATCTGTTCTCATTAATTCAATAAATAATCTAACAATACCATACCATATTAAATAGAAACTAATTCCATCACCAACTAAGATTTTTTTCCAATGTTTTCTTACAATCATATATATAACAATACCAAGTAAATTGGCCATCGATTCAAAATAGAAAGTAGGATAATAATATCCAGCGCATATAAATCCTGAAGCTGTACTACTTCTAACATACATACGATTGATAATAAATTCAGGAACTAATAAATGTGATAAAGCTTCACGTTGAGCGAGCAAAACTGAATCAGGTAGGATTGTAGTACTTGTTAACACACCCAAATTATCCAATTCGCTTACTTGCACTAAACCACCAAAAGCTTCTTGATTCATGAAGTTTCCCCATCTACCTACCACTTGTGCAAATAGAATCAGAGGCATTGCAATTTCTAGTAAATAAAGTAATTTGATATGCT
Source organism: uncultured Bacilli bacterium (assembly GCA_944326155.1). Classification (GTDB taxonomy): domain Bacteria; phylum Bacillota_I; class Bacilli_A; order ML615J-28; family CAG-313; genus CAG-313. The sequence goes on along the minus strand of CALVCV010000006.1, from coordinate 59,235 downwards.
TTTTTTTGCAATATAAAAATAGAAAGATAGCTCCCGCAATAATTCCACCATGAATGGCTAAACCACCACCTCTTGGACTTATTATTTCAATAATGCTATTATAATGAGCCTCACCACTAGATGCGCTAAAAATAACATAATATAACCTTGCACCCACTACGCCACATAATAGGCCAATAACAAATCCGGTAAAAACCGTATCACTATTCAAACCTAATGGCTTACCAAAACGATAATAACCATAAAGAGTAGCAATTACAGCTCCTGATAATATAATTATTGCATACCATGCAATATCAATCCCAAAAATACTAAAAGCAATTTTAGAACTTGGATCAAATTCTGGTCTTAAATCTGTTAATATTTGGAAAATATTAAGAGAACTCATTTTTACCCTTCTTTCAAAATTGAATTTCTAACTCGTTTTTCGTATTCTTTTTTTGCATCTTTACCCATTAATTTTAAACGATAGTTAAGCGCTGCTGTTTCAATAAGGGCTGCAATATTACGTCCTGCTTCAACTTCAATTTCAATTTTTGGTAGAGTTGTATCAAAATAAGTTACCTTATTTGTATCATCAGTTGTCTTTTTCACCAATTCTACAACTAATTGTAAATTTTTATGATTGCGAACAGCACCAATACCATAGATTTGTTCAATATTAATCATACCTAAATTTTTAATTTCCATGAGGCTTTTTCTTTGTTTTGTTGCTTCACAGACAATAATGCCTGGTTCGGATTGATACATTTGTGTCATATCATCCGCAATCATAATATGACCTTTTTTAATAAGGTCAAGGCTAGTTTCACTTTTACCAACACCATCTTCGCCAGTAATTAAAACACCAATACCATAAATTTCCATCATTGAACCTTTTGTGATAACACGAGGTGCAAGTTTACTCTTTAAATAAACTGTCAATTCACCAATAAATCCTGAAGTTGAAGCCTTACTTTTTAAAATGGGGATTTGATGAGCAACAGATGCTTCCACAAATTCTTTAGGTGCATCTACGTTTTTTGTAAAAACAAATGCTGGTGAATTATAGGAAAACAATTTTTCAATTCTTTCTTTTTTTATATTTTCATCAAGCATATTGAAAAGAGTTAATTCTTTTGTACCAATAACTTGAATGCGATCACTTTCGAAGTAATCAAAATAACCTGAATAAATTTCTACGCTAGGTCTACTAGACATCATTTTTAAAACTTTATTATCTAAAAAACTATTTCCATAGATAACTTCTAATTTTAATTCTTCTGCAATATTTTTTACAATCACATTACTCATTTCTTATACCTCTTTTTTTTCTTATAAACATATATCCAATAATTGTTCCTAGCATATTTAAAAATATATCAATAATATCAAAAATACCTCTTTTTGTTACATATTGCAAGCTTTCAATAAAGATAATAAAAACTAAACTAAACAAACATCCTTTTAAAAATTGAATACGAAATATTTTTAAAAATATACCTAGAGGAACAAAAATAACAACATTACCAATTAAATTTATAAAAATAATTTTGTTTGTAAAAATCAAATGAATCCATTTGATAATATATTTACCATCACTATATTTATTTTCATCTAAACGATCACGATGAAATAAAACAAAATATAGTAAAATAATATATATCACAATATAAAATATTATATGTCTTTTTTTTGTAATTTGAAACAATTGATTCAAGCAAAACCAAAACATCATAACTAGTAATACTATTATTAAGGCATTATTCATTATATCATATCTCCAAATATATTTCAATATTGTTACTATTCATATTTTATGTGATATTTTATTTTTTATAATTCTTATCTGTTTCATTAATTTTTATTTAAGAAAATTGAGAATTAAATAGACTAGCATAAAAACCACCTTGATTTAACAATTCTTCATGTGTACCTTTTTCAATTACATTACCATCTTTTACTACTAAAATTAAATCTGCATTTTGAATTGTAGATAGACGATGTGCAATAACAAAACAAGTTCTATTTTTCATCAATTCTCCCATGGCATTTTGAATTTGAATTTCTGTTCTTGAATCTACGTTTGATGTTGCTTCATCTAAAATCAACATTTTAGTTCTTGGTAACATTGCTCTTGCAATTGTAATTAATTGTTTTTGCCCTTTTGAAATATTGATACCATCATCTGATAAAAGTGTATAATAGCCGTTTGGTAATTGTTCAATGAAAGAATGAATTTTAGCTGCCTTTGCTGCAGCAACTACATCTTCTAAGGTGGCATTTTCTGCCCCATAGACAATGTTATCATAAATCGTACCATAGAAAAGCCAAGTATCTTGTAAAACCATTGTATAAGATGCACGAAGATTATCTCTTATAATACTTGATATTTCTTGATTATCTACTAATATTTGACCACTATTTATATCATAAAAACGCATTAATAAATTGATAATTGTGGTTTTACCAGCACCTGTTGGTCCAACAATTGCAATGGTCTTACCTGGTTTTGCATGAAAACTAAGATTATGAATAATCATTTTATTGGGTAAATAGCCAAATGAAACATCTTCTAGTTTAACATCACCATCAATATCGACTAACTTGATTGCATTTTTACTATCAAGAGGTTCAGGTTCTTCATCTATAATTCTAAAAATTCTTTCAGCTGCTGTGTAAGCTGATTGAAATTCGCTAATAATATTAGCAAATTCATTAATTGGTCCTGCAAACTTTCTAGAATATAAGACAAACTGAGTGATTCCACCAATTTTTATAAACCATAAAGAATCTTCACCAACAATCCCCTGTTGAGATAATAAATATAATATGCCACCAAAAATCATAACCAAAGAAATGGATAAATTATTTATAAAATTAACTGAAGGTCCAATAATAGCTCCATAATATTCTGCATTATAATAAGCTTCAACTGCTTCATTATTTTTTTGATCAAATTTTTTAGTAATATTATCATACTGATAATATGCACCAATGGTTTTAGCTCCTGATAACATCTCTTCTGCAAACCCATTTAATTCACCTAATTTTCGTGAATGAATACGGTGCAAGGGTTGTACTTTTTTAGCCTTCATCTTAGTGAATAGAATTGAAATTGGTACTGTAATAACAAATACTAAAATAAGCGGTTTAGAAATAATAATCATAAAATATAAAGAACCCAAAACAGTATATATACTTGTAACAACTTGAATTAAATCTGTCGATAAACTAGCATTAACAGTATCAATATCATAAGAAATACGACTTACTATATCACCTGTTGGATGACTATCAAAATAAGCAATTGGTAAAATTGTTAATCTATTAAATAGTTGTTTACGCATTAAATAAGTAATCTTTTGACCAAGAATAACCATTACCACATTTAAAGAATAAATAAGGATAAAAGATAAAACATAACAAAACAACATGCGCCAAAAATTATATAGAACCTCATTCATTAATACTCCTTTTTCATTAGAGATTGCATCCATTGCATTTCCTAAGAATCTTGGACCAAGTAGGGCAAGGTAATTGGCAAAAAGTGAAAAAATTAAAGCTAAGATGGTTAAATACCAGTATTTAACCATATACATCAAAAGGCGTCCAAAGATGCGACTTTTCTTTTTATAATTAGTCAATAAAACTACCTCCCATCTGTGAATCACTAATTTCTTTATATATATTACAATGTTCCATTAATTCTTGATGCGTACCCATACCAATAATTTCGCCTTCTTCTAAAACAATGATGAGATTAGCATTCATAACTGAACTTACTCTTTGTGCAACAATAATAGTTGTTGTATCTTTCATATTTTGCGAAATTGCTTTACGAAGATTGGCATCCGTTCTATAATCTAAAGCAGATGAAGAGTCATCTAAAATTAAAATATTAGGTTTATTGGCAAGAGCTCTTGCAATCAATAATCTTTGTTTTTGACCACCAGAAATATTAGTAGCTTTCTGTGATAAGACATGATTGAATCCTTCAGGAAAAGAATTAATAAAATCAAAAGCTTGCGCAATTTTAGTTGCTTCTTTAATATCTTCTTTTTCTATATTTCTGCCAAAACGAATATTTTCAAAAATGGTATCTGAGTATAAAAAATCATTTTGCATAGCTACACCAAAAAGCGTATGCAATTTTTCTTCTGGTATTGTTCTAACATCTTGACCATTAATTCTAATAGAACCACTATCTACATCATAAAGACGCATTAATAAATTGATAATTGTAGTTTTTCCACTACCGGTTGCTCCAATAATACCTAAGGTCTTACCTTTATCTAATGTGAAGTTAATATCTTTTAAATTATCTTTAGTTTGATTATATGAAAAGCAAACATGATCAAAAACAATATATGTATCATCTTTTACAATAGGCATCATCTCTTGATCTAAAACAACCAAATCTTTTTTAGTATCCATTACTTCAGCAATTCGACTTGCCGAAGCAGTACTCTTTGTAAACATCATGAAGATTCTAGTAATAGAAAGGGTGGCTGTAGAAATCATTGTAAAGTATTGCGTAAAAGCAACAATCTTGCCAGGTTCAGTTTGCATATTCATTACCCGCTGTGCGCCAATTAAAACAACAAAAGTTATACCTAAATTCATTAAAAGATTCATGATAGGATTGACAAATCCTAATGTAAGCGATGCTTTTTTATCAGCTGAAACCAATTTTTTATTTACATAATCATATCTTTTTTGTTCAGTTTCTACTTTTGATAAAGCTTTAATGACTCTAATTCCTTGAGAATCTTCTCTTACTACCCTAACCATATTATCAATGGAAGTTTGGACATTAGTATATAATTTTACCCCTTTTAGTGATATAAATAAAACAACCATAAAAATGATTGGTAAGATTGCTATCATTACTAATGATAAATGAGCATCCATAATTAATGTAACAATAATTCCACCCATAAGTAATAGTGGTGCTCTAACCCCTAGACGTTGTATACGACCAATAAAATTTTGGACATTATAAGTGTCTGTTGTTAATCTTGATTCTAATGAAGGAATAGTAAAATAATCTAGTTGCTTTCCAGAAAGTGTAATCGTCTTATAAAATAGATTATGTCTAATTTTTCTAGTGCATTCTCTTGCTACTTTAGATGCCATACGATTGGCTTTTACATTACATAAAAGAGCAATTAAGGCGCATAAAACCATGATGGCTCCCCAAAAAACAATCATTGATAGTCTACCATCATTAGGAACAATTTCATCAATAATATAACTTAAAATATATGGTAGAGCAAGTTCGATTAATGTTCCTGTCATTTTAATCAATAAGCCAATTAACATTGCACCAATGTATGGCTGAATGTATTTAAAAATCAATTTCATTTAGTCTTTTACCTCCTGTTTATCATAATATTGTTTTGCGCGATCAGCTATTTTTTCAAGCATTTTCATTAGTAGTTCTAATTCTTCAGGATTTAAATCTTGAGTTATATATTCATTCCAAAAATCAACTACTTTTTTTACATATGGGAATATTTTAAATGCTTTTTCAGTCGGATAAATTTCAATAATTCTTTTATCCTTTTGACTTTGAGCACGTTTAAGATAACCAAGTTTTTCTAAAGCCATTACTTGCCTTGTTACATTACTTTTGTCAACATAGATGTGTTTTGCTAAAGCCTCCTGCGATATACCAGGATTTTTACAAATATTAAGAATATAACTGTGATGAACAGAACAAAGATTTAATTCTTTAAATTTTGCATTTCTATAACTTGCTGCACACCTTCCAATTATATTAATTTGTCGCATTAGAGTTGTCATAGTACCTCCTTATATTTTAAATAGTTGCGTTTACAACTATTTTATCATAAGATCTATTGAAAGTCAAAAATAGTACCTAATAAATCATTTAATTTTTACACATTATACTTTTTAAAAAAAACCCTAGTAACTAGGGTTTTATAAATTAGATATTTTTAGACCAATCTCCAACTAAGACTTTTTTTAAAAATTGCCCTGTATAGGAATTTTCGTTTTCCATTACTTCTTCTGGAGTGCCGGTTGCGATAATTTGTCCGCCATCATCACCACCATTAGGTCCTAAATCAATTATATAGTCAGCAAGTTTAATGACATCTAAATTATGTTCAATAACTACAACAGTTGCTTTCATATCCACAATATGCTCAATCATTTTCATCAAACGATCTACATCATATGTATGAAGACCAGTTGTTGGTTCATCAAAAATAAAAATCGTTTTATCAGTAATTTTTTTATGCAACTCACTTGATAATTTAACTCTTTGAGCTTCTCCTCCTGATAAAGTAGTAGCACTTTGACCAAGTTTAACATATCCAAGTCCTACATCATGCATTGTTTTAATTTTAGGATAAATGGTTGGAATATTTTGAAAGAAGTCCATTGCTTCATCAACTGTCATATCTAATACGTCCGCAATACTTTTATCTTTATATTTACACTCTAGAGTTTCTCTATTGTATCTCGAACCATGACAAGCCTCACATGGAACATATACATCTGGCAAAAAATTCATCGAGATACGTATGACACCATCACCACCACAAGATTCACATCTACCGCCTTTGACATTAAATGAAAATCTACTTTTTGTATAGCCTCTTTTTTTGGCTTCAATAGTTGTCGCAAATAAATCACGAATTGGATCAAAAACCCCAGTATAGGTAGCTGGATTGCTTCTTGGTGTTCTACCAATTGGCGCTTGATCAATATTGATAACACGATCAATTGCATCTAAACCTTCTATATAATCATGTTGGCCAACTTCGTTTTTAGTTTTATAAAGTTTGTTGGCAATAGAATTATATAAAATATCATTAACCAAAGTAGATTTTCCACTTCCTGATACACCAGTAACCAAAACAAATTTTTGTAAAGGAATACTTACATCAATATTTTTTAAATTATGTGCTTTACAACCATGAAGCACTAAAGCTTTACCATTACCAGATCTTCTCGTTTTTGGTACTAAGATTTTACGTCTACCACTGAGATAATCACCCGTAATGGAATTCGTATTGGCCATAATTTCTTCAGGGGTTCCTATAGCCACAACTTCGCCACCATGAACACCTGCATAAGGACCAATATCAACAATATAATCGCATTCATGCATGATTTCTTCATCATGTTCAACCACAATTAAAGTATTCCCTAAGTCTCGCATTTCTTTCAAAGCTTCAATCAATTTATGATTATCTCTTTGATGAAGCCCAATAGAAGGTTCATCAAGTACATACAAAACACCAGTAAGTTTCGAACCAATTTGGGTTGCAAGTCTAATTCTTTGGGCTTCACCGCCAGATAGAGTTCCTGCTCTTCTTGATAAAGTCAAATATTCTAAGCCTACTTCTTTTAAGAATGATAAACGATTTTTAATTTCTTTAATCACTAAATTACTAATTTTTGTTTCTAGAATAGAAAGTTTTAAATTATCGATAAAATCTAAAGCTTGCATAATCGACATTTGAGTAAACTCATATATATTCTTACCACCAACTTTTACAGACAATGCAGTTTCTGATAGTCTTTTTCCATTACAATGTGGACAAGTTACTTCTTTCATATATGAGCCATAGTAGTCTCTTTGCATAGAAGAAGATGTTTCTGAATATCTTCTTGTAATTAAAGTAGCAAGGCCTTCAATCACTTTATTTTTGCGCATCGTAATGCCACCACTAGAATGAATTTCATATTTAATCGGTTCTTTAGAACCATTAAAAATAATATCTTTTTGTTCATCGGATAAATCTTTATAAGGCTTAAATAAATCAATATGATAATAATCAAATAAAGCTTTATACATTTGCCATTCTAAGTTCTCAGTAAAAATAATATTTTTTAAATAACGAATGGCTCCATCCGCAATTGATAAATTTTCATCTGTAACTAATAATGAGGGTTCAATTGTTGAAATAAATCCAAGACCATGACAAACAGGACATGCACCAAGTGGTGAATTAAAAGAAAAAAGTGTAGGCTCTAATTTACCAACTGTAAATTCACAAAATGGACAAGCATAATGTTCAGAAAACAATAATCTTTCATCATTCACATCTACATAAATAATACCATCTGACAAATTAGATGCGGTTTCCAATGATTCATAAATACGACTTCTAATTTCATTTTTAATCTTTAGACGATCTACTACAACTAAGATATTATGTTTTTTATTTTTATCTAGATTGATATCTTCATCTAATTCATACATATCATCATCTATAATAACTTTAGAATACCCATCTTTGCGAAGTAATTCTAGTGTTTTTTCAAATGTACCTTTTCGTCCTTCAGCAATCGGCGCTAAAATACTAACTTTCGATTCTTCATCGTAAGACAAAATCTTATCACACATTTGTTCAATGGTTTGTGAAGTAATTTCGATATGATGTGTAGGACATATAGGATGACCAATTCTTGCGTAAAGTAATCTTAAATAATCATAAATTTCCGTAACCGTACCAACAGTAGAACGGGGATTACGACTTGTTGTTTTTTGATCAATTGAGATGGCTGGTGATAAACCCTCAATCGAATCAACATCTGGTTTATCCACATTATCTAAAAATTGACGAGCATAAGCCGAAAGGCTTTCAACATATCTTCTTTGTCCTTCTGCATATATGGTATCGAAAGCCAAAGAACTTTTACCAGATCCAGAAACACCAGTCATTACAACTAATTTGTTGCGAGGAATTTCAAGATTAATATTTTTTAAATTATTCTCTCTAGCCCCTTTTATAATAATTTTTCCACTATCCATATGTATCCTTTCTAAAGTTTATTTATTTACTTACCTAACATTTGTTTAAATTCTTCTTCATTAATTATTTTAATACCTAAACTTTGGGCTTTGGCAAGTTTACTACCTGCAGCTTCGCCAACTAAAACATAAGATGTGTTTTTACTTACACTGCTTGAGGTTTTTCCACCATGCTTTTCAATTAAGCTTGATGCTTCTTCTCTTGTTAGCGTTGGTAGGGTTCCAGTTAAGACAAAACTTAAACCATTAAATAATAGTGAATTTTCTTCAACCTCACTTGTTGGATTTAATCCATAAGCAATAAATTTATTAATTAATTCAATATGTTTTTCATTTTGAAAATAACTAACAATACTATTTGCCATGATCTCACCAAAATCATCTAATGCTAATAATTCTTCATAAGTTGCATCTTTGAGTTCACGGATAGAATGGTAATGTTTAGCTAATGTTTTAGCAGCTTTAGCACCAATAAAACGAATACCAAGACCAAAAATAAATTTATCTAATGGATTCTCTTTGGATTTTTCAATTGCTTCTAATAAATTTGCAACCTTTTTTTGGCCAAATCTATCTAAAGCAAGTAATTCTTTTTCATAATCTTTTAAAAGATAAATATCCGTTGCGTCTGTCAAATATCCCATTGTATATAATTGTTCAATTTGCTTTGCGCCTAATCCTTCAATATCCATCGCTGGTCTTGAGGCAAAGTGAATGATTCCTTCTAAAATACGACCGCCACATTCAGGATTTTTACAAAAATATAACACATCACTACCATCTTTTATAATGGGACTACCACATTTTGGACAATATTTTAACATTTTAAAAGGTTTTAAATCTAGTTTTCTTCTAGATAAGTCAACATCAACTACCTCAGGTATAATTTCACCAGCTTTTCGTACTCTAACATAGTCACCTACTCTAATGTCTCTTGATGTAATAAAATCCTCATTATTTAGCGTTGCTCTTGCGACAACCGTACCTGCAATGTATACTGGATCAAGCACCGCATTGGGAATAATTTTACCTGTTCTACCTACCGTAAAAATAATATCTTTTAATTGTGTAGTAACAATTTCAGCAGGAAATTTATAAGCAATCGCCCACTTTGGCACTTTAACTGTATAACCAATTGCATCATAAAGGGCAAATTCATTTACTTTAATTACAACCCCATCAGTCGCATAATCGAGGTTTTTTCTTAATTGATCATATTCAGCAATCGCTTTGATGACTTCATCAATATCTTGACAATGTTTAAAATATGGATTGACACTAAAGCCTAATTCTTTTAAATAATTTAACGCCTCAAGTTGACTTTGAACACCATAATTTTCCGGATTGACAATTGTATACGAAAATTGATCGAGTTGTCTTTCTTTGGTAATCTTTTCATCCAATTGACGAAGGCTTCCTCCTGCCGCATTTCTCGGATTAGCAAAAACACCAAGACCTTCTGACCTTCTTTTTTGATTTACCATTTCTAAAATCGATTTTTTCATATATACTTCACCGCGAACTTCAATGGTAATTTTCTTAGAAAGTATCTTTGGTAAACTTTCAATCATTAACATATTTTTGGTAATATTTTCTCCTGTCACACCATTACCACGAGTTGCGCCAAGAGTAAATAAGCCGTTTTCGTAATGTACAGATGAAGCAATACCATCTATTTTTAATTCAGTCACATAAGTATAATGATCAACTATTTTATGAATCTTGGAATCAAAATCTTTTAATTCCTCAATATTAAAAACATCACCAAGTGACATCATTGGATTTTTGTGAACAATTGTTGCTAAATCCGTTTTTAAGAAAGCCCCAACTTTTTTAGTGGGACTATCTTCTTTTTGATATTGGGGATACTTGTTTTCTAATTCTTGTAATTCCATAATTAAATTATCATATTCAGCATCTTCTACCGAAGGATTATCTAAAACATAATATTCATAATTATATTGATTTAATAAATCAACAAGTTGATTCATGCGTTTTTGAATATTTTGTTCATTCATATATTTCACCTTTTACCTATCTAAGAATTTGATAATTTTATCTATTATTAATTTTTCTTTACTACTACGTAACATCACATGACCAACACCATCAATCATTACAATTTCTTTATTGGCATTGATACAATTATGATAACAAAATTGAATTGAAGCTTGTGGTACAAGTTCATCTAATTTACCCCATATAATTAAAGTTGCGGAAGGATTAAAGCCTTTAATCTTATTAATTCTTTTCACAAGTTTACAAAAAACAATTCCATTATCAATTTTAAAACGTTTAATGGTATGTCTACGTACAATTCGATAAGAAATATGATTATTCATTTTGATTTCTTGATAATGAGCTTTTCTCTCTTCTTTAGTTTTGGCACCCAACACATATTTCATTTTAGCAAATGCAAATAAAGGGCTAAAATAATAAGTAGCAGGGCTAACGAGAACGGCTTTACGAATGATTTTATATTTCACACAAAGATATCTTACTAAAGCTCCTCCTAGAGAATAACCTATTAAATCAACATAACCTTGTTTACTATAATATTCTAGTTCTTCTTCAACACACTGAATTGTATCTTGAACCTTGAATTGTTTTAAGTTATGATATCTACCATGGCCTGGTAAACTAATTAAAACAACATAATCATATAATTTAATTAATGATTTTGGTAAATTACCAAAATCATTAAAATCTGTTAAATAACCATGAATTAAAATTACAATCTTTTTCATCTATGCAATCTTTGTTAAAGTTGGATGTCCTTTAGAAATTTTTTTAATAGATTGATCTTTATCAAATAAAATTTGTACAAAATAATCATCTTTTGCAATAACGAGTCCATTACCGAAAAATTTATGATTAACTCTTGAGCCAATTTCAATTTCGCCTGGTGTTGCAATGCTTACTTTCTTTTCTTCAACAGCTTTTTTTACTTCCTCTGCTTTTAAATATTCCATTAAAAATCGAGATTTTGGATTTCTAACAAGACGACCATATATCAAGCGTCTAGCAGAACATGTAAGATATAACTTCTCTTTAGCTCTTGTAAAAGCAACATAGGCAACACGTCTTTCTTCTTCCATGTCTACTTCTTCGCGAATAGCAGGAAAAATACCTTCTTCTAAGCCAATAACAAAAACGGCTCTAAATTCAAGACCTTTTACCGAATGAATAGTTGATAAAATCACACCATCAGTTGAATGATCATCAAGTCCAGAAATATCTAATAATAGTTCATCAAGTCCAATTTCAACTTTTTCTATACGTGATAAATCTTGATTTAAATTATTATATTCGATTTGATATAAAATTGATTTAAATTCTTTAACATTATCAATTCGATTTATTTCATCTACTTCGGCTTCTTCTTTTAACATTTCCATATAACCTGTCTTTTCAAGCATATAATCAAAAAATTCAGGTAATGGTTTTGCTTTTAACGCTTCGGTCAAATCTTCAATCATTGCTTTAAAATCTAGTAAAGCTTCAGTCTTAGAAGTTGCATTTTTTTCTTTAAAAATATCAATTGACGAAAGAATATCACAATTATACTCTTTCATATATTCTTGTAATTTTTCAATTGTTTTTTCACCAACACCACGACTTGGCACATTAATTATTCGTTTAAAATGAACCATTTTACAAGGTGAAGCAATAAAACGTAAATAACTAATCATATCTTTAACTTCTTTACGTTTTAAAAAAGCAAAACTACCATAAATATTATACGGTATTTTTTCTTGTATAAAGGCTATTTCAAAATTTCTAGATAGTGCACCATTACGATATATAACTGCAATATCACTATAAGCATATCCATCATGATTAACAAGTGACATAATCTCATTCGTTACATATTTTACCTCATCTTCATAATAGTATGCTTCTTGAATTGTGACATCAGACTTTGATCCTTCTTTTTGGCTAAATAATTCTTTAGGTTCCCTAATTTTATTATTTTTAATTACAGCATTTGAACCTTTTAAAATCATATTAGTTGAACGATAATTTTCAATCAATTTAATAATTTTAGCTTTTGGATGATCTTTTTTAAAATCCATCATATGTTCAATTTTGGCACCTCTAAAAGAATAAATACTTTGGTCATCATCACCGACCGCAAAAATATTTTCATATTTCTCACATAATAAATTGATAATATCATATTGCACAACATTTGTATCTTGTAATTCATCAACTAAAATATATTTAAATTCTTCTTGATAAAATGTTAAAATAGGAGGATTTTCTTTTAATAATTTATAAGTTAAAACAAGCAAATCTTCAAAATCCATCATATTATTTTCTAATAAATAATTTTGATATAATTCATAGACATTTTTTAAAAGACCAACAAATTCCCCACAAGAATTGTTTTTATAATCACCAATAGCTTTAATTGCAACTTTTGGTGATAAAACTTTGCGATTAAAATCAGCCTTTTTATAAATTTCGTTTAAGATTTTTACTTGATCTTCTTCATCAATGACCTCAAAATTACGACCATAACCAACATATTGAGCATTTCTTCTTAAAATATTAGCACATAAAGAATGAATGGTTGATATGTGAACCATCATAGCTTTGTCGCCTATTTGATTTTTTAATCGTTCACGCATTTCGTTAGTTGCTTTTTTGGTAAAAGTAATAGCTAAAATATGATAAGGTTCAATACCACATTCATTAATCATATATATGATTCTTGAAATTAAGGTTTTTGTTTTTCCTGTTCCTGCTCCCGCAAAAACCATTACCGGACCTTCTACAGTTTTGACTGCCTCAAGTTGTTCTTTATTTAAGTTTGTTAAATAATCCGGATTTTCCATATTATGCTGTAAAAGATGATTTTAAACCTACAATGCGGTTAAAAACCAACTTATCTCCTTTTGCTTGATAGTCAGTTGTATAATAGCCATTACGAATAAATTGATATTTATCCATTGGTTTTGTATCTTTCAATACAGCTTCAACAAATCCTTCACATGTTTGCCATGAATTAGGATTTAAACGTTCTTTAAAATTTTGAGTAGAGACTTTTTCATCCATAATAAGTGGTTCAAAAAGATTAAATCTTGCTTTTAAGGCTGTTGTTGCTTCAACATAATGAATGGTGCCATTTGGTTTTCTTTCATTAAAGCCGGAACCAGATTTCGTTTTTGGATCATATGTGCAATGAATTTCTATAATATTACCATTTTCATCTTTAATGACTTCATTACATTTAATAAAATAAGCATGCATTAAACGAACTTCCACATCTTTAGCAAGTCTTTTCCAATGCTTATTTGGTTTAACTTCACAAAAATCTTCTTGTTCAATATAGATTTCACGACCAAAAGCCATCTTATGAGTGCCTAGACTTTCATTTTCCATATTGTTTACAGCATCAACATATTCAATTCGATCACTTGGATAATTAGTAATCACTACTTTTAAAGGATTCAAAATAGCCATTGGCCTTGTTGTAGTTAATTTCAAATCTTCTCTTAAGAAATGTTCTAACATACCATAATCAACAGTTGAATTAATCTTTGATAAGCCTGTTGATAAGATAAAGTTTTTAATTGCATTAGGTGTAAAACCTCTTCTTCTTAAACCAACAAGCGTTGGCATTCTTGGATCATCGTAGCCAGTAACATAATGTTCATCAACTAATTGTTTTAAATATCTTTTACTCATAATCATATGGGTAATACCAAGACGTCCCCATTCAATTTGTCGTGGTTTGGCCTCAACTTCGCAATTATTAATTACCCATTCATAAAGTGGTCTATGATCTTCAAATTCAATACTACAAAGTGAATGGGTAATTCCTTCAAAAGCATCTTGAAGAGGGTGTGCAAAATCATACATTGGATAAATACACCATTTATCTTTAGTCTGATGATGAGTGATATGCATAATACGGTAAATAACTGGATCTCTTAAATTAATATTTGGACTTGACATATCAATTTTAGCTCTAAGGGTTTTTTCACCATTAGCATATTTACCCATTCTCATTTCTTCAAAAAGTTTTAAGTTTTCTTCTATTGTTCTATTTCTATAAGGAGAAGGAATACCTGGTTCATTGATTGAACCACGATATTTTGCTAAAGTTTCTTGATCTAAATCGTCGACGTAAGCTAAATTCTTTTTAATCAAAAGCAATGCTTTTTCATACGTAGCATCAAAATAATTTGAACCATAATTAATCGCTTTAGGCTCGTATCCAAGCCAAGCAATATCTTTTTTAATAGCATCTACATATTCAGTATCTTCTTTTGAAGGATTGGTATCATCAAAACGCAGATTAGTTGCCCCATTAAAACATTTAGCAAGTTCAAAATTCATAATGATTGCTCTCGCATGACCTATATGTAAATAGGCATTAGGTTCAGGAGGAAAACGAGTTAAAATGTGGTCTACAACACCATTTTCTAATTCGTTTTTCATAATTGTTTTGATAAAATTGGAATTATCATTCATCATATTAATCTTTCTCCTCATAATTAATTTTACATAAGTTTTTAATTTCTAAATATTGATTTAAAATGTGGAGCATTGCTAATTCATCTATAACCACGTTTTCTTGATTAAAATGAATTAACATTATTAAAACTCTTTTGGTTTTTGATGTAATAGCTGTACGTATTGTATCACTTGTTGGATTACCAAAAGGTGATACATCATCAGTATATAAGGGAAGATGCTCTACATTAATCTTACCACGGTTGATTCCACTATATTCATCATCCGCCCTACCTTCACGGATATATATATCCCCAACAATTTTATCTAAATCAACGACACATACACTTTTTAAAAAGTATAAAGAAATTAGATTACCAATATCAATTACATTACCAAGTCGATAAATCATACCATCTTTAATTATTCTTCTTAAAAGCGCCTCACATGCAGGACGTGTATGAGAAGGATCTTTACCAAGTGCTTTATAACCATCTCTTGTTTGTTTGATACGTAAAATATTGACAACATCAGTTAATGTATACATCGCTTGATATTTTTTTGTGATATCATAAAAAGCTTTCGTAATATCTTCTGATAATACATTTTCGTTATTCTGTTCTAACAAGTCAAAGGTGTAAGCTGATACAGTAAAATCTGGTAAAATTGTTTTTAATTTCTTAGATATTGTTAATTTCATTTTCAACTTCTTCAATTTGTTCTATAAGTTCATCATAGCCATTACATTTAGATTTCGTAGCAGAAACCTCAACATATTTATCACTTATAAGTGAACTAAAATTTCTTTGTTTATCATACAAAGTAGGAAGTTTGGCTTCGCAAAGTAAACATTCTTCATATATCGTTATAATTTTATAGTCTTGTTCAGTTTCTTTTAATTGATAGATTTTCGATTCAATTTGTCTACTTTCAATTTTAAAACTTTCAATGCTTTCTTGAACTAACTTTAATTCTTCATCAATTTTAATTAAATCGGTTTTACCATATGGATTATTTAAAATTTGTTTTCTTGTTTCTGCAAGACTTTTTTCTCTAATCAATATCGCATCTAGACTCATTTGAATGGAATTAAGTTTAAATTTGCATTCTGAGTACTCTTTAATGGTTTTCGCAAAAGATTGATTGGCATTGACAACCTTTTTAGCTGCTGAAATATAATTTTCTATTTCATCAATATTTTTGGAAATGGTTTGATACATTGCTTGTATTTGATTATACTCCTCACTAAGTTGATCATACTTTTCTTTAAAAGGTTTAATACTATCTAATTTTTCATTTAATTTTTTAAGTGTTAATTGTTTATTCAATAAAATATTTGATTCAGTATCTACATTCGATAAAGTATTTTTATAATTTAACACTATATCATCCATTTTTAAAGCAATTTGTTGATTGGTATATTCTAAAATTTGAAAGTGTTTAATTTCATCTTTAATATTTTTAGTATTTTCTTTTTTTAATTTATCAAATAATTCTAACAACTCTGTTTTAGTAGTTTTTTTCGTACTGAGTTCGTAAGCAATTGCATCTAACTTTTTTTCGGTTTCTTCAAAAGAAATCACTTCAATACTATTTGCTAAAATATTTTTTTCATTTTCAAGAATAACATTTTGATTTTTAATTTCATATTGTAGCGTATTTAAATCATCTAATTTAGCCAAAGCATTTTTGGCATCTATCAAATATTTAACAACTTCATCATATAAAGTATATTTTAGAACGTCAACAATAAAATTCATATATTCAAGAGTATCTTCATTATTACCAATACTTAACTTACTTAATAAATTGTTATAATAATCAAGTGTTGCATTATATATATTATTTTCTAAATCAGTTACATCACTAGCAATTAAGTCAAAAGCATTACTTTTTTCTTTAAAGTAATTTTCATTTTGTTTAATTCTTTCATCTAATAAATGAATTTGATTGGTAATATCTTGATTTTTTTTAGCAATATCACCTAACATATCTTCGCGAGAAGTGAGTTCTTCATAATTTTCTTCTAATTTTTTAATTTCTTCATCTAAAATACTAATCCTCGAATTTAAAACATAGGCATGAATTTCATTATAACGATTAATATAATACTCAAATAAAGGTGAATTAATGGCAACATTAGGATTAGCTGAATTGAGTCCTGAAATTCTAGCATTTAATCTTCTTACCTCTTCTTTTAAAAAGTGATTTTCCTCTCTTAAACGATTCACCTCTTGTAAATTTTCTTGATTTTTATTCATATCTGTTTGATAATCAGTCATTATAATAAATTCTCCTCACTTACGGCTGATTTTTTTTCTTCATTTATAATGGCACACTCAGTTGTTAAAAATATGCCAGCAACACTAATTGCACTCATAATCGCACTTTTTTCAACGCTAGCAGGATCAATAATACCAGATGCTTTCATATCTACCATCTTATCAGTAAAGGCATCATACCATAAATTATCTTTTACTTGATCTAATATTTTTTGATAGTCAACACCAGCATTTTCACAAATTTGTTTAAAAGGCATCTGTAATGCCACTTCTAGAATTTCTCTTGCTTGATTATATGATGGTGAAACTTTAATTTGTTTTAACTGATTTGCTATATGATACAAAACTTTACCGCCACCTTCAATAATACCGGATTTCATTGCGGCCTTCGTGGCATTTAAAGCATCTTCAATTCGTAATTTTTTTTCTTTCAAAACAATTTCCGTTTCAGCACCAATTTTAATTTGTGCAATACCGCCTAAAATTTTGGCAATTCTTTCTTGTAATTTTTCTTTATCATACTCACTTGTCGTATTTGCTAGTTCTTTTTGTAAAGACTGAGCATACAAATTAATGCTATCCCCTAATTCTGAATTACTAATAATAATTGTTTGTTCTTTAGAAACAATTATCTTTTCAGCAAGTCCTAAGACACTGACATCACTAGTTGTAAGTTCCATACCAATACTAGAATCGACGATTTGGGCACCTGTAATAATTGAAATATCTTTTAATTGTTTTAATTTTCTTTCACCAAAAGATGGAGCTTTTACCACTACCGCATTGAATACACCTCGTAATTTATTCACAACAAGGGCACCTAAAACCTCTTGTTCGATATCGTCACATACGATGAATAAAGGTTTACTTCTTTTGATAGTTTCTTCTAAGAAAGGTAGTAACTCTTGCATACTAATAATTTTTTTGTCAGTAACAAGTACAAATGGTTTATCTAAAACCGCTTCATTTTTTGCATCATTATTAGCCATATAGCCTGATAAAAAGCCACGATCAAAAGAATATCCTTTTACAACATCAAGATAATCTTCAAGACCTTGTGACTCTTCAATTGTAATAATTCCATCTTGGCCAACATTTTGATATGCTTCCCGAATTAATTTACCTATTTCTGTCGAACCTGATGAAATAGTAGCAATTTTTTCTAAATCATCACTTGATTTTACAGGAGTGGATACTTCATCAATCATTTGATGAATATATGTTAAATAATAATTTAAGCCATTACGTAATACAACAGGATTCGCACCATTTTGTAATTGTTTCATTCCTTCTTCAATCATTGTTGAAGTAAGAAGAATTGCTGTAGTAGTGCCATCACCAACTAAATCATTGGTTTTGGTTGCGGCCTCAATTAAAATCGATGAACCTAAATTTTCATATTTATCCTCTAACGTAATTGATTTTGCAATCGTAACACCATCATTGACAATCAGTGGTGAACCAAAATCTTGTTCAATAACGACATTTCTTCCCTTAGGACCTAAAGTAACTTTTACCGCATTTGCTAAAGTCTTAGCTCCTAAACTCATTTTTTCTCGTGCTGAAGAAGAAAACAATAATTTATTACTCATAATCTACCTCCACAATGGCAATAATGTTATCAACGTTTGTAATATAATAGTCTTGCATTTTAAATTTAAACAATTTGGGACTTTTATCTAATACGACCTCATTCCCAACTTGTATAGACAAAACATCAGCTCCTATATCTAAAACAATGTAACTATCATCTCCCATATTAGGCATATAAATTCCTTTTTGTCCTTGTTCTACTTTTTTTTGTAAAATTACATTATTACGAGTTGCTTTAATCATAAATCACATTCCTCCATATTAAATTTATTATAACATATGATTGCTATTTTTTCAAGTTTTGTTGACTTTTTTCTTTAGATAATTTTTAATACCTTGTGAAGCTAATTAATTTTTTAGTCAAAATTTAGGAAATTTTCGTATAATAAAACAAAAGGTTTTGAAATTAATTTAAGCTATGATATAATATTTATGAGGTGATAAAATGAAACTTTTGATAACTGCATTCCAACCATTTGACAATCGCGAAACTAATGTTTCAAAAGAAGTAGTAGATAAACTAGATACTAGCAATATGCCTTTTATAATAATCAAACAAACACTACCAGTTAGTTTAGTTTCTTCTTTTTTAGCAATTAAAAAAACAATCGAAGAAGAAAAACCTGATGTGATTTTACTATGTGGTGAGGCTATTAGTAGAAGGAAAATATCTTTGGAATTAGAAGCCAAGAATTATGTTGGTCGCTCTATTGATCCATTAGATGAAATCCGTACTCCAAATCATCAAGTTATTGAAAATGGTCCAAGTAAAATTACTTCCATTTTCCCTATTAATTATTTACAAAATCTCCTTTTCACAAATTTAGTTCAATCGCAAATTAGTACGGATGCAGGATCCTATATTTGTAATGCCCTATATTATCAAGTGATGTATTACTACCCTAAAATTTCTTGTCTTTTTATTCATTTTCCTAATCCCACATACCACTTATCAATTGATCATATGATAAAAGCTATTGATATAACAATTCAAAATTTATAAAAAAACTTGTGATTTTTTCACAAGTTTTTTTATTCTAGTACCATTTCTAATTTAGCTCTTTTTAATAATCTTCTATACACAATTCTATACATAATATAGTGTACCGCAAAAGTTCCTATCCATGATATTGGATATGAAACATACAAATAATGTAAATCATTTACATTTGAAAAATTTGTTACACGATAAAATACCAAGTATATCCAAACAACTCTAAATACACATACACCAATTATTGAAACAACCATTGGGGTTAATGAATAACCAAGTCCACGTAATACACCAACCATGACATCCATAATACCACATAAAAAGTAAGGTAAACATAAATAATGTAAACGAATTAAAGATACTTCAATTTCACCAGGAACATCGGTATAAATTTTAGTTACATATTCACCACATAAGAATAATCCACCACCCATTACGACCCCTACTAGCGTAACAAATAGCAAACAATACCAAGCAATACGATTAATATTATGATACTTCTTAACACCTACATTTTGGCCAACAAAAGCAAGTGCTGAGTGATATACAGAGTTCATTGCGGTATAAACAAAACCTTCAATACTTTGGGCGGCTGAGTTACCATTGATTGCAACTGCACCAAATTTATTAACAGATGATTGAATTAATACATTAGAAATAGAGAAAATAGAACCTTGTATACCTGCTGGTAGACCAATTTTAGTAATTTCAATTAATTCTTTTTTGTGAATATGAATCTTTTTAAAAGAAAATTTATAAATTTCTTTAGTCTTAAGTAAACAATTCATAATCAATATACAAGAAATAATTTGTGATATTACAGTAGCAATAGCAACACCATCTACATCCATACCAAAAGTAGCTACAAATACAATATTTAAAACAACATTTACCATACCTGATATGCACAAATAATATAATGGACGTTTTGTATCACCAACACCTCTTAAAATACTGGCAGCAAAATTATACAGCATGTTAAAAGGCATACCTAAAAAATATATTTTTAAATACACTACAGCAAGGTCAATTGGATTATCCATTAATTGTAAGAAATTTTTTGCAAAAATAAAACCAATAATACCAAGAAAAAAACCACTAATTACACTTATAGTAACTGATGTATGAATTACTCTAGATAGTTTATTAGAATCTTTTGCTGCGAAACTTCTAGCACACATAACATTAGAACCAACTGATAGTCCCATAAATAAATTAACAATTAAGTTAATTAAAGCTGAAGTAGATCCTACTGCTCCAAGTGCATCTGGCTTGTCACTAAATTGTCCTACAACAATTAAGTCTGCCGCATTATACAATAATTGTAAAATACCAGTAAAAATTAATGGTATGCAAAAAAATACAATTTTTTTAAAGAAATTACCACTTGTCATATCTATTTCATAACGTGGTCTTTTTTTAATTGCTGATTCTGACATATATTTCTCCTTTATTATATGCTATTTATTATACCCTTTTTTTAAAGTTTTTTTTATTTTATGCTTATAAAAAGGTTTACATTATTTAGATATTAAAAATATAATAAAAGGAATAAATTTAAAATAAATTTATTCCTTGATTTATTATAATCTTTCTAAAAGTTTTTTGCGAAGTTCTTCATAACCTGGTTTGCCAAGAAGAGCAAACATATTCTTTTTATAATTTTCCACACCAGGTTGATTAAAAGGGTTAACACCTAACATGTAACCTGATATACCACAAGAAAACATAAAGAAGTATAGTAAATAACCAAGATGATAGGCATCCATTTTTTCCATTTCTAAAACAAGATTAGGTACACCACCATCAACATGGGCAAGAATTGTACCTTGCATTGCTTTTTTTGCAACACTATCAAAGTTAACACCGGATAAAAAATTTAAACCATCTAAATTATTTTCTTCACTTTTTAATGTAAAATCGGTTTCAGGATTTTGAATATTTAAAATCGTTTCAAACATAATGCGCATTCCATCTTGAATATATTGACCCATTGAATGTAAGTCAGTAGAATACACTAAACTTGCAGGGAACAATCCTTTATGATCTTTACCTTCAGATTCACCATATAATTGTTTCCACCATTCACTAATATATGATAATTTAGGTTCAAAATTAACAAGTACTTCAATACATTTCTTTTTTTGATAAAGTAAATTTCTAATACTTGAATAAAGCAAACTGCTATTTTCTAAATATGGAGTATTTTTACAATCATTATAGGCATCATTTGCTCCTTTCATCAATTCATCAATATCAATACCACTCGCACAAATTGGTAAAAGTCCTACAGCTGTAAACCATGAATATCTACCACCAATATCATCAGGAACCACAAATGTTTCATAACCTTCTGTTGTTGAAAGTTCTCTTAATGCTCCTTTTGCTTTATCAGTTGTTGCAAAAATACGTTCTTTGGCAGCTATACCATATTTTTCAATTAATAATTCTTTGAATAATCTAAAAGCAATGGCAGGTTCTGTTGTAGTACCTGATTTAGAAATAACATTAATAGAAAAATCTTTATTTTTTACATATGCAAGCAATTCAGCAACATAAGTGGATGATAAATTATTACCAACAAAAATTACTTCTAAATCTTTCTTTTGACAAAAATATGGTTTAAGCGCTTCAATAACTGCTTTTGCCCCAAGATATGATCCACCAATTCCAATTACTACTAATACTTCACTATTAGCATGAATTTTAGCCGCTGCTTTTTTAATTCTAGCAAATTCTTCTTTATCATAGTTTTTTGCATATTCAATCCATCCCAAAAAATCAGAACCAGCACCTTTTTTATTTAATAAGGTATCTAAAGCTACTAAAGTTGCTTTTTCATTATTTTTAATTTCTTCTTCTGATACAAATTTAAGCACGTTTTTATAATTTAAACTAACTTTCATTTTTTCACCTTCTATTTAATATTTTCAATAATTGCAAGAATTGCTTTTTTTAAATTATTAATAAATTCTTGAGCTTGCTCATATGATGAACCTTTAATTGCAATATAAATTTTTAATTTTGGTTCAGTTCCTGATGGCCTTAAAACAAACCAACCACCATCATCAAAAATATATTTTAAAACGAAAGATTGTGGAAGAGTAAGTTTAGATACTTTACCATTTTCAAATTTTTCTAATTTATCATAGTCTTCAAAAATTTGAATATGTGAACCAGCAATTTCTTTCAATTGCATATTTTGGAATGTTCTCATAATTTTTTCAATTTGCTTACTTCCTTCTATTCCCGCAAGAGCAATATTATGAACACCTTCTAAATAATAACCATATTCATTAAACAAATCATATAAAACATTAATTAAAGTTTTATTTTTTGCTTTATAAAAAGATGCAACTTCTGCAAGTAATAATGAAGCTTGGAAAGAATCTTTATCTCTTACAAAATCTTCAACAACATATCCATAAGATTCCTCATAACCAAAGAAGAATTCTTTATCTTTATCATTTTCAATTTTAGCTGCTTGCTCACCAATATATTTAAAACCTGTTAAAGTTTGAACAAGTTCTAAGCCATATTTATCACAGATAGCTTTTGCAAAATTAGATGTAACAATAGTATTAAAAACCAAAGCTTTCTTATCATG
Source organism: uncultured Bacilli bacterium (assembly GCA_944326155.1). Lineage (GTDB taxonomy): Bacteria > Bacillota_I > Bacilli_A > ML615J-28 > CAG-313 > CAG-313. Next base: position 35,521 of record CALVCV010000006.1, on the reverse strand, counting down.
TTTTTTATATTTACCAAGATAATCCAGTAAAATAGCTCCAGTTTGATTACCAGTAAGTAAAACATATTTACCACTATCATCTTTTGCGGCAATCCCCATTCTATCAGCATCAGGATCAGTTGCAATTAAGATATCAGCATCGACTTTTTTACCTAAATGAATTGCATATTCAAAGGCACTTGCTTCTTCAGGATTTGGCGACTTTAAAGTTGTAAAATTACCATCTGGTATCATTTGTTCTTCTACTGGATAAACAGTATAACCACATGATGTAAGTATATCAACCATATGACTAGCACCAGTACCATGAAGTGGAGTATATACAATTTTAATATTATTTTTTAAAACTTCATTTACTTTAATTTGTTTTACTCTTTCAACATAGGCTTCATCCACTTCAGAATCAATCATTTGAATTAAACCTTTTTCAACTAAGGTTGCAAAATTTTCAGATGGAATATGGAACATATCATCAATTTTATTGATTTCCTCAATAACTTTATCTGCAAGTTCTGGTACTAATTGGCATCCATTATGATCATAAATTTTATATCCATTATAAATTGGTGGATTGTGACTTGCTGTAATCATAATTCCGCCAGCGCATTTTAAATTCCTAACAGTAAAACTAAGTTGTGGAGTTGAACGAATTGAGGTATATAAATATGCCTTAACACCACGGCTAGCAATTATTTCTGCTGCATGTTGCGCAAATAAGTAAGAATTTTTACGACAATCATATGAAATAGCAACACCCATTTTCTTAATATCAGGGTAAGCTTTCATCATATAATTTAAAAATCCTAATGTTGCTTTACGAACAACATATATATTCATTCTATCAGTTCCTACACCTAAAATACCCCGAAGACCACCAGTACCAAAAGCAATATCGTTATGAAAAGCATTCATTAAGGCATCTTCATTGCCTTTCATTGCTTGTAATTCTTGTCTTAAAGATTCATCTAATTCTTCAAAATCTTCCCATTGTTTTACTTTTTCTAAAGTTTTTTGATCCATTATTTTTTCTCCTTTTTATATTCAACAAAATTATAATATGCACCAAGCATACCACCATCGTTTCTATAACTTGCACATAAAACTTGGGCAGTGTTGCGAAAACCATATGATAGATGCGAATTCATATACTTTTCAACTGTCGAAGCAAATGATTCTCTTTTAGAAATCCCACCACCAATAATTATTGCCTCCGGATTGTATACATATACCAAGTTTGCCATTCCAACTCCAAGTAAATCATAGAAGCGATTGACTACCGCAATAGCAATTTCATCATGACTATCATATAATTGGAATAATTCTATACCATTATGTACATCAAGACCTGCTCTTCTGGCTTCTTTAATTAAAGCTGAAGTCGAAGCAACGCTTTCCCATTTAGCATTGCCTATTAATACTCTGCCCACTTCGCCTGCATTATAATTTTTACCACGCCAAATTTGATCATTCATAACAATTGCTCCACCAATACCAGTTCCTACAGTAATAACAATAAAATGATCAAAATCTTTTCCAGCCCCATTTACACATTCAGCTTTGGCAAAACAATTGACATCATTATCAGCTACACAATCAAGATCAACACTTTCTTTAAAAATTTTTCTAAAATCCCAATTAGAAAAACTTGGTAAAGCATCAGGTGCAATACTAATATAAGCTTTTTCAAAATTAACACTACCAGCACAAGATATACCAACGCCTTCTATTTGATATTTCTCTTTCATGCTTTTAGCCATAGCAACTAAGATATTCGTTAAATGTTCTTTGCCAAGATCAGCATTGGTATCAAACAAGCCTTTTTCTAAAAATTTTTCATCTTCAATTACACCAAATTTTACATTAGTCCCACCAATATCAAAACATAGCACTCTCATATTTATTCACCTCTATATTTTTTTTATCACATCGGCAACCAGTTGCATTTTTTCTCTTTTTTGTAAATTTCCTGTTACCATTATAATCATATCTTTTGTAAGTGGTAATGAGGATTGATACGTTCTAGGAAATACCACCACTTCAATAGTGGATATATCATCCTCAATCTCCATAAAAGCCATGCTTTCTTGTTGTTTTGTTTTAATTTCTTTAATTTTTTTAATTATACCAATTGTTGTGCTTTTTCTATTTACTTGCAATTTAGCAATTTTAACCATATGATATTTTTCATATAGTCCACTAAACTGTTTAAAAAAGTCATATTGTAAATTAAGACCTAAAACTTCTAATTCTTTTTCTTTTAAAATACCATAACTATATTCTTCACTAATATAATTTTTATTCACAACGTCTTTTATAAAAGTATAGGTATTTTTTTCAATAATTCTTTGATAACTTTCAATCATGGCTTTTTTAGATAAATGAAACTCATCTAAAGCCCCACTATAAATCACATTTTCAATTAAAGAAAAAGATAGTATATTTTTACAACGATTAACAAAATCCTCAAAATCACTAAAAATTTTATTTTTTCTTTCTATTAAAATTTCATTTGTTTTTACTATACCAAGACCTCTAATGATGCTAAGTGGAAAATAAATTTCATTATCGAAAACACTAAAAATATCATTACTTTTATTAATTGATGGACCATTTACTTTGATATTTTTGGCAAGTAATTGTTTTGTGTAATCTAAGATATCAGTTGTGCTTCCCATAAATGATGTCATTAAAGTTGAAAAGTAATATTTAAAATAATGACATTTTAAATAAGCTGTCAAATAGGCTACTTTAGCATAAGAAACACTATGTGCTTTATTAAAACCATAATCAGCAAATCTAACGATATAATCATAAATTACATTAGCATCGTGTTCAGAATAACCCTGAGCAATAGAGGAACTAACAAAGCTTTCTCTTTCACGTTCTAAGACTTCTTTTTTCTTCTTTGATACAGCTCTTCTTAGGATATCAGCTCTACCAAGACTATATCCCGCAAATTTGCAAGCAATTAACATGATTTGTTCTTGATAAACAATCATACCATATGTTTCTTTTAAAATTGGTTCTAAATCAGGATGAGGATATTCTACTTTTTCTTCTTTAAATTTTCTTCTAATAAACTGTGGAATTATGCTCATTGGTCCTGGACGATATAAGGCAAGGGCATGAACAATATCATCAAAACTTGATGTTTTAAGATTTATAATTACCTTTTTCATTCCTTCAGATTCTAATTGAAAAACACCACTTACATCGCCTTTTGCAAGCATCATATATGTATTTGAATCATCTTCTACTTTAGGTAAGACAAAAGACGGATTATCTTTTTGAATTAGTTCAATTGTTTTCGCAATATTAGTTAAGTTTTTAAGACCTAGAAAATAGGAATAGGTAAGAGTCAGCCTCAGCCTTACCTGCTAGGTGCTCTTTTCCCCTCCTTCACACCGTACGTGCGACTTTCACCGCATACGGCGTTTCACCATTAATAATAGTTATTTCAACTACTATTCAGTTATATCAAAATAGAAACGATTTTTTTATCAAATTAAGGTATTACAATAAATTATTTTTTATTTTGATATAATTGTATTATTGGCTATGCCCCTTCCCTTGGCGGTCATTACACCGCTTCAACAGTACTATGGGCTGCTGACTCTCGAATACATAAGTCATTTCCTACTTATTAGAAACATCAATGCTTAAACATCTTACCATTTTCTTTCGAGGCTCAATTGTTCCATTCGTTTTATCCTTTTACTATAGTAACTTAGCTGCCGTCTTTAACTCATAGGCCATTCTTTTTTTTATTGCTGAAGAAAAAAGAACTTATATCTTTTTGATATAAACATGCTAGCAACGGATAATACTAGCATTGCAACCTTTTCTAATAGAAATTTTTTATGAGCCTTTCCTACGACGGTTCCTGGTGTGTCAGCATATTACTTTTATAGGACCCCCGACTTACTTTGTTTTCTTATTAATAAGAATTCGTTTTAGCCGCCTTCACCGAGCTTTATACTTTTTCGCTTTAAGACTAAAAAGCATATCGGAGTCTCAGGGAGTGAGGCATCAGCCTTGCCTCGTAGATGGAATTTCACCATCCTAATCAAACTAATAGTTAAATAAGTATCTTTTTACTTATTCTGTTAACTTGTTTCTATTTCTAGCTTTTTTCATTAACAAACAATTCGCACATCCATTTTTAAAAGTCCTAAATCCTCTAAATCACTAGCTTCATATTGGGTCTGATATATATCATCAAGTCCCTCATCAAGTGGTGTATAGTTCACCAAATCATATTTTGTGATTACTATTCCTGCCGCATGTGTTGAAATATTTCGTGGCATACCTTGAATGGTTGAAGCAATTTCAACTACTTTTCTAATGCTATCAAATTGATCCATTAGTTGTTGTAATTCAGGATTATTATTGATAGCATCTTTTAATGATACTACTATCTTTGATGAAGTATCATTTTGCAAACATCTATTAATTTCCTTCATATATTGTTCTGGTAATTTATAGACTCTAGCACAATCATTAATGGCCAATTTCATTTTAAAAGTACCAAAAGTAACTATATGGGCTACTCGTTCTTTACCATATCTACTACCCACATAACGAATAACTTCATCACGTCTATCATCAGGAAAATCAATATCAATATCTGGCATCGAAATTCTTTCTGGATTTAAAAATCTTTCAAATAATAATTCGTGATAAAGCGGATCAATTTCTGTAATGCCAAGAGAATAACTCACTAAAGAAGCAGGTGCTGATCCTCTTCCGGGACCAACAAAAATATTATTTTTTTTCGCAAACTTTACATAATCATAAACGATTAAGAAATAATCATCATATCCCATTTGGTGAATAATTTCTAATTCTTTAGTTAACCTCTTTGAATATGCTTGGTAATCATAAGGATAACTTAGATTTTGTAACCTTTTTTTTAGGCCAAAAAGACACAACTCTTGTAAGTATGCTTTGGTATCAAGTCCAAATTCATAAGATGGTAGTTGATAATGACCAAATTCAATTTCAACATTACACATTGATGCGATTCTTTCAGTTTCATATATTAAATCAGGGTAGTCTTTATATAAAAATTCTGCCTCATCTTGCAAAAGCAAGTAGTAATACTTTTCCGCATCATTTGGCTCATATAAAGTCGCATTCATTCGAATTGATTTAACCGTAATGTAAGCATCAATGTCTGTTGAATTAATATAACTAACTTTGGGCAAGGCAACTATTGGAAAGCCTTCATTATGATAAAAATAATAGATTTCATCAAAATCAACCTCTTTTAAGGCTTGTGGAATTGGTAAGCCAATATAACATATATCATAAGTGTGTTTTAAGAGTTCTGCTATTTGTAAAGCAGTTGATGAATCATGATGCATATGATATTTCATTAGAATCGATTCATTAAAAGGAATAATAGCAAGTAAGCCTAAGGATGCTTTGGATAAATATTCAAAATCAACAAGTCCTTCATTTAACCTACTTCTACTTGATATTTTCATTAAATTTTTATAACCAAAGGTATTTATAGCATAAAGTAAAATACTACTTTTTACATCATCATATAGATAATCGACCTTTAGACCAATTAGGGGTTTAATCTTATTTTTTTTACAAGCTTTATAAAATTTAATCGTACCATACATCGTGCCTTCATCAACAATTGCACAAGATGCTACATGATCATTTACTAAAACTTCCATTAGAGGCTCTAATTTGCATGTACTTTGCAAAATAGAATATTCCGTTTGAATATATAATTGGTTAAACATGCTAGATCCTCCTTCCTTATACATATATAGTATAACATATATTTTGTTTTTTTACAAAAGAAATAAAAGTTTACTTATTTGAAGTAAACTTTTAACTTTTTATTTTGCTAATTTGATTTTTTTTAATAATTAAAATCACTGTACAAATGATAATAATTACACCTGTACTGATAAATGATATATAAAACATGATAGAATTTTGTTGTGGTGTAATCGCACTAGTAAACGCAAGATTTTCAACATAAGCTGATGATAAATCTACTTTTTTCATATCGAAATCTTCTAATAAAATTTGACTAACTTTACCTTTTGAAACCTCAATGTTGATATGAAATATAGCTTCACTTTTTTTCTTAGTAGTTGCATGGATGGCAAATAATTTTTCTTCATATAAATTTTTTGTTCCATCTTCGTATTGCAAAACAACTTCAATTTGATCTGTATTTTTTAAAAGGCTTATTGTTTTATCTTCTAAATAAAGTCTATCTACTTTCATCAAAGTATTTTCTAAATAATATTTAACTAAAATATCATTAATACTTGAATCAGAATCAATAATACTATATTCAATACTATTATCTTGATAATAAATATCTAGAATTGGCAATTGTTTTTTGGTTTTAATAGTAAGTTTTTCGCCTATTAAATAACAACTATTATCATTAAAATTAATCAATTCTATTTGATAAGTTTTAATACCATATTCACTTGCGATAAATTCTAAAATAAGCGTGTTTTCAATTTGTCTAAAAGGAAACTTTTCACCATTTACCACTATATCTTTTACTTCTTTATAAAAAGATAAGTCAAGGTGATATATATATCTATCTCCTTGATTTAAAGTAATATTAGTATCTTTAGCATTTACAAAAAAATCTTTATAATAAGTATCATAAACATAAATCGTATAGGTCAAAGATTTCCCTTTCACCTTATGGATAATTTGATTTTCTCCACTATTTAAAAGTGTTTCACCATTATATACTTTTTCTTCATTCAAATAGAGTTCATCGCTAAAAATCAGTTTGTATCCTTTAGGATAGATACCTTGATTGATAATATTAAGATATGGTAGTACATGATATGGTGTTTCAATATAAATTTTTTTACCATCTTCTTTTGTTGCTACATAAGTTGCGACATAATCATTTGCAATATTTAATAAAATATCATGGTTATTTTCATAATCATAACTAAATTCTAGAGGTTCGAAATAGGACTGCACATCAAAATGATCAGTATCCAGATAAGTATCATCATTTTGAGAAATGGTTTTTGCTTGTAATTTGTTAATATAATACATTGAAACTTGATACTTTACAATATCATGATTCATCTTTGTGTAAATTTCTAAATTACCTTGATTGATAAATACTTGATTAATTTTATCTACTAGGGTATCAATCATATATTCGTGTACAAATTGATTGGTATAGATACCATAGTATAAAGTTTTATTTTTTTGATATATATATACTTTTTGCTTTTCAATTTTGTAACTATCTACTAAATACAGTTCTTCAAACATAAAATCCGATGGTACCTGATAACGTTCTTTTGTGTTTAACATACTGTCAAGGCTATATTGATAATAATTTTGATCTTGTGTTTTTACTAAAAAATACATGCTTTTATCGTGAATAATGATACTTTGAAACGTTTCATATGCTGTATGCTCATTGATATAATAACTTGCAAAAATTTTATATGATTCATCAATTTGAATAATAAAAGGTTTAATATCTTCGGTATTACCTACATTGCTTAAAATGCTATTATGACTAATACCACTTTTATAACCAAATAAATAGATAAAATTATCTATTTTTGCTATCTTAATAAACTCTTCATATCTTGTTCCACCAAATGTATACATATTATATAAATTTAATTCTAAATCATATCGGTAGATAATTGCATCCTCATTTGACATACCTACTAAATAAATGGCATTATTGGTAACTGCTATATCATTTATTTTTTGATTAAAAGTAATGATTTTACTTTTTTTCGTTTCCGTAGAAAGCTGTTCAAGGTAGTATACATCATCAAAATATAATAAATATAAATATTCTTTTGTATCTAAAAAACGTATTAATTTTCCCTCTTTTTCAATTTGATAATTTAAGATATAAAAATGACCGTTATTGTTATATATATTATTTTCTAAAAGTAAAAAGTGATTGGTATTTTCAAGATAAGTCTTTTTATTTACTTCTTCAAAAAATTGAGGAGCCTTGCTATTATCATCTTTTGCAAAAACAAAAGTTACACAAGTACACAACATACTACAAAATAATAAACTGATGATACATATTTTTTTCATTTTAACTCCTTTTTATGTGCAACAATCACAATAAATAATACCACTGTACAAATAGGTATAAGTAATGTCCAAATTTCGTTATTATCATCTTTTTTTTCTATGCTATTTTCATCAATATGATTGTTCACGTTTATACTTGACTCAGTTGATAGTTTTTTTTCTGTGATATTGACTTCTAATTCATTCGGTATTTCGATAATATCTTGTGTAGAAATTTCTTCAACCCAAAAATCCATATGTAATGTTTCATCTTTTCCTTTTACTACTAACTGATATTTACCAGGCGTAGTTATTTGATATCCTGATGTAATTTTATAATTGTTTAAAAATCCATCCCCATTAAATTGTAAGCAAAAATTATTATCATAAATTTCTTCTTGCTTAACATTTATATTTGGTAATACCGTGATATTACCATATACAATAACATCAACATTTTCATTTGTATAATAATAGTAATTTAAGTATTTACCAAATAAATCTGTATCGTAATTAATATCTGATTTATTTTGATCAATAAGTACTTCTTTACCATTAATATAAAGCGTAGGATAAACAATATCACTATCAATTTTGATATCAATATTTTCATCTAATAACTGAAAAATAGCATTACTAATTTGATCTATATAAATCTTATCCTGATGAATAAATAATAACTCATTGGATAAAATCAATTTTTCAACATACATATTTATTTTAAAATCTTCAATTTGTCCAATAACTTTGCCATCTTGAATAATTTGATATAAATAGCCATATGAATTTGGTTGTTTTTGATTGAGTAAATTATATAGCATAATTACTTGGTTATCACCAACTGCTAAAGCATCAACTAAATTAAAATTTGCAACTCCGGGATATTGATACTGAAAAATCAGTTCTTTTTTAAGATCTTTTTCTAATTTATATAGTTTATTAACATAAGCGTTATCCACATAATCACTACCTATAATATAGATATCGCCAACCTCATTTGTTATCATCTGCTTTGGATTTTCGGCCAAGGTTGTCAAAAAAATTTGTTCATTTATTTTTTCTAAATTACGTACATCTAATTCATGTATTTTAAACTCTTGCATTTGTACATCTTTATTATACATTTTAGTTAATATATATATTGCACGATTGGCAATTATTGCATCAACCACTTCTAAATTACCAGTAGCAGTTATACTTTGAAAATAAGAATTCGTTTTGGTACTTTTGTTATACGCAAAAATTGCAATACTTTGATAGTCATGATTAATATTGTTATTTTGTAAAGTTTCTGAAGTGGTTTCTATAATGACATAGTAATTTTCTTCATCTTCTAAGATTTTTTTGGCTTTTTCTATTTTTTCACCAATATATCTTACAATATTGATTAAATTACCATTTTCATCTAACATGTATATATATACTTCTTGCCCAAAACCAGTTCTTTCGTGCTCAACTAAAAGAATTGCTTCTTTTTTGGCATTGATTAAAAAGTCAACAATACGACCCTTCACATTTGCAACAATTACTCTTTCATAATCAATATGATTATTGGTTATTTTGACAAATTTTAAATTAAACGATTCATCTTCTACCTCTTCTAAATAACTGATGTAATAAGTGTCATCCACTTTTTTTACTTCTTGCACTTTTGCAATATTTTCTTTATTAAATAAGGTAAAAAACTTTTCATTATAGTTATTCCCAGAAACTAATTCTTCACGTGATTTGACATATACTTTTTTTTCAATTGTTATTTGATTTTCTTCATTTTCATACTTTATTTTATAAAGACCACATTTGTTAAAGTTGACATTATTTTCGATAATGGTGTATCCAGGATATGTTAAATATTGACTATAATTTTCTCCTTGTAATAAAATAATCGGTTTACCTACATCCTCTACACTTGCAGCATCTACCTTTTGAAGTAACGGATTGACAATTATCAATTGTAAAATTAAGATTAAAACAATGCTTATTTTTTTCATATTTATATCTCCTTTCGCAATATAGATACGAAATAAAATGTATTTTTCCGTTTTTTAAATTAAAAAACTCAATTTAGATACTCTCTAAATTGAGTTTTTTTTATCCATAAAATTTCGTAATAGCATCAATTGCAACATCTGCTAGAGCCTTCATACCAAGTTCATTAGGATGAATTGTATCATATAAATAAGACTGATCATGATATGCATTCTGAAAATCAATTACTGGCAATTGATATTCTTCAGCTAAAGACTGAATAATACGATTTACTTCGGTTGTTACTAGCAAATGTTCTTGATAATATGGTTTACCTACAAAATAAACTTCATAAGATACTGTACATAAGAATAATTGTACATTAGGATATAAATAATATATATTTTCCAACATCTTACGATAACTTACAGCAAATTCATCAGTATTTAAATTTTCAACAAGTGCATCATTATTCCCCATAAAAATAATCATAATGTCAGGTGGAAGATTATCAAAACGAACAGAATATTGAAGTCTTGAAATAGTTTCAGCTGAAGTCATATAGCCATATTTGCTCATTACACAAGTACCACTATAAGAATTATTCACTCCTAACTTACAACCTAAAGCATTTTGAGTAATTTTCCACCAAGTTTGATCAACTGTAATTCTACCACCTGATTCAAAATCTGCATAATATGGAAAATGACTAAAACCGCCTGGAATATAGCCTTTATATGTTGAAATACTATCACCTAAAATGCTTAAATAAGCATTTTGTAAAGTTGCTTCTTCCCACTTTGCATATAAAGTGATATCTCTTGCCAAACCCTTTTCTAATTTATAAAAATTGCCATCACTAAAATCAATTTCTTCATGCCAACCTCTAAAGAAATAACCCTTTTTTTCAGGTATTAGTAAATCGATTTCTCTTGATTCTACGTCTTCTGCAATATAATTAGTAAGTAAATCATCTTTCGTCGTTCCTCCATCAAGATGATAGGTAATATAATAAATCTTACTAAACTTAGCATATATATCAATATCATTTGTAATTTTAGCATAATTTAATAGAGCACTTGTAAAATCTTCATCATAATAAAAATTAATAAATTCATATCCTTCTTTTACTGGTTCATCAATACCACCTAAAGAACTAATACTTTGTCCTTCTTTAGCATATAAAATTAAGTTTGGATCACCATTATTATAATGAATAGTTACCTTATAATCTTCTTTCCACAATGCAACTAAAGTAATATTTGAAGTGATAGGTTGATTGACATCATACTCACTTCCATCTAACAACCAACAAACAAAACTATAATGTTCTTTAACAGGTACCATTTTACCCAAAGATTCACCTTCATTCACTTTTAATGGAGCAAGGCTTTCACCACCATCAACATCAAAAGTAACAATATATTGGGTCTTTTCCCAAATAGCAAGTAAAATTAAATCACTTTTAACAGGGGTATTCACGTCATACATCACACCATCTAGCATCCATCCTTTAAATTCATATCCTTCTTTTGTAGGTTGAGTTTCAGAAATCGTTTGACCATAAGTGACTACTTCATCTTCAAGATAAGAACCACCATCTGTATCATATATAATAGTGTAAGTATTAATTTGCCATTTCGCAACTAGTGTAAAAGCACTTTCTACTGCTTCATTAAATTCGTAAGCAATACCCTCTTTTTCCCAGTATAAAAACGTATACCCTTCTTTTACAGGATCATTTGGTTTTGATACATAATCACCTTTTTTATAAGTTTGTGTTTTTACATCACAGATTCCACCACTAGCATCAAAAGTAATATTATATTGCTTTTTACAACCAGTAAAAAAACATAAACAAATAAGACAAAAGGCAACAAAAAAATATAACTTTTTCACAACAAATACCCTCCTTTTTATAAAAAATCTCAACTTAGATCCCCCCACCCACAAGTTACATTAGCTTAAGGCTGCTTCGATCATGACCTGACCTGGTTCACCATGGAACCTTGGATGAAGGTATCTAAGTTGAGATTTCCTTATTATTTTATTTATCCCCTACTACGTTTATATTATATCTCATTTTTTGTTTTTTGTCAATCTTTTATGATTGGGTTTTTGTTTATCAATCTTTCTTTTTTCTTTAAAATATTGTTTCAAAAGCGTACTTGATACATCTTGCAACGGACCTTTTTGAACATAAACATGATGATTAAAAAGTCCATCTTTACTAAAAAGTTGCATTTTACTTTCAAGAACACCAAATTTATTTTCCGCTGTAGCATAAATAACTTTTGCAATTCTAGCTTGTAAAATGGCTCCTGCACACATTAGACATGGTTCTAGTGTAACATACATGGTAACATCATCTAAAATCCAAGCATGTAATTTTTTGCTAGCTTTTTTGATGGCAAGAATTTCTGCATGGCCTAAAACATCATGCTTTTTTTGTCTTTGATTATGTGCTCTTGCTATAATCTTATCACCTTTAACAAGAATACAACCTACTGGTACTTCATCCTTTCGGAAGGCTTTTTGCGCTTCTTTTAGAGCTTCCCACATAAAATAGGTATCTAGATTATTTCCCATTTTGATTTCTCACTAATACTTGATGGTGATGACGACATCTACATTCATATTTTTCCTTCGCACTAACAAGGATTGTCGGATCATCATCATAAGCAGGCTTACCATCAATAATTCTTTGAGTACGAGTTGCAGGAGCCCCACAAACCATACAAATACCTTGTAACTTCGTTACATATTCAGCTTTTGCAAGTAGAATTGGCATAATACCAAAAGGGTTACCTCTAAAATCTTGATCAAGACCAGCCACAATAACTCTTACTCCGGCGTCTGCTAACTGATCAATAACAACAACTAATTCTTCATCAAAAAACTGTGCTTCATCAAAGGCAACAGCATAAGGAAGTTTATCTAAATAATTGAAAACTTCTTTCGCATTTTTAATGGGAATTGAATCTACTCGTTGATTGGAATGAGATACAACTTGTGTTTTGTCATATCGATCATCAATTATTGGTTTAAAAACAATAATATCTTTTTTAGCATATTTAATACGATTGATGCGACGAATTAATTCTTCGGTTTTCCCTGCAAACATACAACCGCATATCACTTCTAACCACCCATCTTTGCAATATAAATCCATCTTTTATCACCTCTTCCCATATAACTTTTTTATTATACTATATTTTAGATTTTTTTAAAAGTAGAATGTTCATATATTATGCTTGCTTTTTTTTTCAAAATAATATACAATATCATTAAATAAAGGAGATAAGTGTATGGTAATCCAAAATTTGTTAGAAGATTTTGTAAATTTAAAAATCGATTTAATTGATTATTTATTAAAAATAGAACATCTTGAAATCAACGATAAAACCGCTTTTCAAAATTTTATCATTAGTTATAAAGAAACAACAAAAATGGATGAAAAAATGAATGCATTACTGATTCTTTGGTTTTGTAAACATGAATTGTTTAAAGATCTAAAAAAGAATAATAACCCCTATCTAAACTATTTAAACGATTTAACAAGAAATATCAAAAATATGTATGTTGAGTTTCTTGAAGTTGGAAAACATAATTTAGTGACAAGGATTGATACTTTCTATTTTATTATTAATCAAAATAATAAAGATATAACAATTATTTTACCACCTGAATTACAAGATAAGGTTGTTTTTTGTTACAATTGTAATGATGAAATGGCTCTTAAAAAAGAACTTACACTCCCTGAATTTAGTTTTTATGCTTTATGTATTGAATAAAAAAGAAATAAATCTTCATTTAATGGTAAAGATTTATTTCTTTTTTTTATTTAGACATCTTAGCAATGGTTTTCATAATTTCATCTATTTTTTGATTTAAATCTTCACCATTTATAATTGCTTCTTTTAGGCATCCTTCAAGATGTCCTTTGATGACTTCTTGATTGGCTTTTTTAATGAGTGCCTCTACCGCAAGTAATTGATTAGAAATATCGATACAATACTTATCTTCTTCAATCATTTTGACAATGCCATTAATTTGACCTTTAGCTGTATTTAAAATAGTAAGTACTTGTTTTTTATCTGCTCTCATTGCCTCATCCCTATTTTTCTAAAATCGATACTACTTCATATCCAGCTTTTGTAACTATATCTTTAAGAATAGCATCATCTACATCACCTTGGATTACTGCTACTTTTTTTTCAAGATTAACTTTTACTTTTTTAATACTAGATAGGCTACTTAAAGCATCCTTTACTCTTGCTACACAATGTTCACATTTCATACCATTAATTTGTATAACTTTTTTCATTTTTTATTTTCTCCTTTTTAAAATTATTAATTCTTAATGCATTTAAAACAACACAAATTGAACTTAGGCTCATTGCAAGGGCACAAATCATTGGACTAAGTGTAAGTTTAAATGGTGCATATAATACTCCTGCCGCAATCGGTATAAATAAAATATTATAGAAAAAGGCCCAAAATAAATTCATTTTAATATTGGAAATTACTTTTTTGCTAAGATAAATCGCAGTTGCCACTTCTGATAAATCATTTTTCATTAAAACAACTTCTGCTGATTCAATTGCAATATCAGTACCACCACCCATTGCAATTCCAACATCAGCTAATGTTAAAGCAACAGAGTCATTGATACCATCTCCAACCATCGCGACTACTTTGTTTTGTGCTTTTACTTTTTCAACAACTTTTGCTTTTTCATCAGGTAAGACTCTTGCTATGACTTTATCAATACCACACTCTTTTGCAATCACGCTTGCGGTTGCTTCACCATCGCCTGTTAACATAATGGGTTTAATTTGTAAAGTTTTAAATTGTGAAATAGCTTCCATAGTTGTTGGTTTCACTTCATCTTTTAAAGCAATCATACCTAAAACTTGATTTTTTGTAAAGACAAATATAACAATTTTACCTTTATTTACTAATTCTTGGTAAGTTTTTTGATCGTAAGCTTGATTCATAAAATTATTATTTCCAATAAAATATTCTTGATTATGGATGGTACCTTTAATTCCTTTACCTAACATACTTTCAAAATTTATGACTTCATAAGAATCAATTTTTTTTGAAATAGCAAGTTGATTGATGCTATAACTAAGTGGATGTTCAGAATTTTTTTCTAAAGAATACGCAATTTTTAAGAGCTCATCTTCACTTATGTCATAAGCAATCATATCTGTAACTTGAGGTTTACCATATGTAATAGTTCCTGTTTTATCTAAAATAATGGTATCTACTTTATGTAAGGTTTCTAAACTTTCACCTGACTTAATTAAAATACCATAATTTACAGCTTTATATGTTCCTACCATAATTGCAACAGGGGTTGCAAGGCCTAATGCACAAGGACAAGAAATAACTAAAACTGAAATACTTCTTGCAAGACTAAATTCAAAATCTTTCTTGATAATCATCCAAATAATGAAAGTTAAAATAGAAATTCCTATCACAAAAGGTACAAAATATAAACTTATCTTATCAGCTAATCTAGCAATTGGAGCCTTAGAATTACTTGCTGCATCAACTAAATCAATAATTTTTTGTAAAGTTGTATCATTGCTTTCACATGTGGCCATTATTTTTAAAATACCATTAATATTGGTCGTCCCACTTTTTACCAAACTTGTTTTTTCTTTTAAAACGGGCATCGATTCACCAGTTAATGTAGATTCATCAACACTACTTATGCCATCAATAACCTTGCCATCAATAGGAATCACACTACCTGGACGAACAAGTAAAACATCATTGATCTTAATATCATCTACATTAATTTGTACTTCCTGATTATCTTGCAATAAAACAGCCGTTTTAGGTGTTAAATCAAGTAGTTTACTAATGGCTTGCGTTGTTTTACGTTTTGACCGATTTTCAAAATATTTACCAAGTGAAACAAGGGTTAGTATCATACCTGCTGATTCAAAGTATAACTCCATATGGTATCTTTGAATTAAGTCTATATCATACTTTTTAATACCTATGACAATCATCACTAAAGCAAAAAGGCCATACACTAAACTTGCTCCAGAGCCTAAAGCAATTAATGAATCCATATTAGGAGAAAGTTTAAATAATCTTTTAAAACCACTTGTAAAATAGTGTTTATTTAAAATTATAATTGGTATCAATAAAGCAAGTTGAATTAAGCCATTTAAATAAGCATATTGGTAATTTTCAAAAATTTTGGGTAGTGGTAAATGTAACATTGAACCCATTGAAAAATACATTAGAATAACCATTAATACGATTGAAGAAATTAAATTTTTTAATTTTCGCTTTTCTACTCTTTGATTATCGCTATTTAATTGACGATTTTTTATATATGGTTTGGCTAAATAGCCTCCATCTGCAACAGCCTTCATAATCATATCTTCATTTATAATTGTTTCATCATATTCTACAATCATTGAATTTGTCATGAGGCTTACTTCTACATGATTTACTCCTTTTACAGAGGCAACATCATGTTCGACATGGGCACTACAGCTTGCGCAAGTCATGCCTTCTACACTAAATTTTTTTCTTATCAACGTATATCCCTCCCCTCCAGTGTATGGGTATGCAGTAATATATTATAATATTTTAAAACTAATTGCAAATAAAATACTTATAAAATTTAAAAAAACTTTCTAGTTTACTAGAAAGTTTTATTTTAATAATTCAATTTGGATTACTTTATTATATTTTTGTTTTGCTTTTGGCTTTTTGGCACTATCATATAATACCTTATTAGTTGTGCTATCAATTAATTTATAACATTTTTTATTTTCCATATATGTAAGGGAGCATTCAAGTAGTTTTGCAAGTTGCATTTTTACTTGGTTATATAAATAATTTGGTGAATGAAATTGCAACATTTTTTGATCAAATGATGTTATGCTCGTAAAATGAGTACCATAATAAAAGTAATAAACTACCTTCGTTTGAATTAGTTTTATTTGACTATAATGTCTTTCAAAAACAATTGCTACTTGATTATTGTGTAACATAATTTTTTCTTCTTTTTTTTCTACATTTAATTTTAGTTTCTCAATTTCATCACTAAATATTTTTTGTAACTTGTTTGCTTCATAGTCACTTTGAATATTTTCAAATAAAGGTTTTTTCTTTAATGATTTTTGTTTTAGAAGACTATTTTTATAAACAATA
This sequence comes from uncultured Bacilli bacterium, assembly GCA_944326155.1. GTDB lineage: Bacteria > Bacillota_I > Bacilli_A > ML615J-28 > CAG-313 > CAG-313. The sequence goes on along the minus strand of CALVCV010000006.1, from coordinate 18,301 downwards.
CCAAAAATATAAAGGGTAAGAGGTAATACAACAATTAAAAAGACAAATAATAATGAACTACCATTTTCAAAAACAAAATTATTCCAAATTTTAAATATTACAAGAATCATCAACCACCAAACAAGAATAATAATGTTTTTATACATGGCTAAAAAAGTCTTAAATTTCATTGTAATTTTTGGTAAGCTTTGGCAATTTGAGCAGCTAATAAACAATTATTATATACTAATTGAATATTTGCTTGCAAGCTTTTCCCTTCGGTAATATTTTTTACACTTTCTAATAAGTATGGAGTAATCTCTTTACCTTTAATACCTTTTTCTTCTGCTTCGGTTAAGGCTTTATCAATAGCATCATTCATCAGTTTTTCATCAAGAGAAGCATTTTCAGGAATCGGATTAGTAATTAAAACACCACCATTTAATCCTAAATCCCATTTTACTTTTAGCATCTTGGCAATTTCTTCTGAACTATCCATTTGATAATCTACACTACAATGACTTTTTCTAGTATAAAATGCGGGTAAAATACTTGTTTTATAACCGATAACAGGAACTCCTTTAGTTTCTAAATATTCAAGTGTTTTATTTAAGTCTAAAATAGCTTTTGCTCCCGCACATACCACCGCAACATTTGTTTTAGAAAATTCATCTAAGTCAGCCGAAATATCCATAGTTAGTTCAGCACCACGATGAACACCACCAATGCCACCGGTCGCAAAAATAGCAATACCAGCTAAACTCGCAATATACATGGTTGCACTAACCGTTGTTGCCCCATCTAAACCTTTTGAAACAATAACAGGAATATCACGTCTAGAAGTTTTGATAACCTTTTTACCTGCTTTTGCAAGATAGCTTAATTCTTCCTTAGTTAACCCTACACAAAGTTGACCTTTGATAATGGCAATGGTTGCGGGCATGGCGCCTGCATCCTTAATAATCTTTTCACAATTTAGAGCTGTCTTTAAGTTTTGAGGATAAGGCATTCCATGTGAAATTATAGTTGATTCTAAAGCAACTACTGGAATATGTTTTGCAATAGCATCTAAAACTTCTTTACTAATTTTTAAATATTGCATCATCATATACGCCTTATTGTTGATCAGGTAATAATTTAATAACTGAAGATGCTTTATATTGATGACCATTTTTTACAACAATAATTTCAAAATTAACATCTGTTTCGACAGTTACTGGTTTATTATACCAAAGACCATTTCCACCTTTAATAAATAAATTACTTAATACTTCTTCAGTTGTTGCATATTCACTAGTTGATAGTTGATATTCAACTGTTGCGCCTGCTAAGTATTTTTGAATTAAATATTCTTTCCTTACCATTTCAACAAACTCTTCCCAGCGACCAGTTCTAATTAGATAACTTGGACATTCTTTACCAGAGAAATCATAATGACGTTTTACATTATCTAAATTTAAATTATATTTTAACATTAATGAGGCAACAAGTTTTGCATTATTAGCAAGCGTACCCTCATAATTACCATCACGATTTACACACATTTCAATACCAATACCATTGTTATTGCCTGTACCAGGTGTACCTGTTCCATCACCTGCATGCCAACAAACTACATCGTCAGCAAAACTTTGGTAAATGCCATATGCGTCAACTTGATAAGTCCAAGAAGCCTCTCTTGCATTTTCTTGTTCAAAAGCATAGCGATATTGTACCTGTGCTAAAAATTGAGCAGTTTGTCCTTCTAAAGTCATTGCACTTTCATGGATTGTAATCCACAAAACATTGCTAGTATTTGGCATTTGATAACCTTCATAGAATTTATTATTTAAGTAGTTTTGTGAAACAGCAGGTTTTGTAATTGTACCAAGTGAACCAGAACCAAAAAATCTATTTTTAAAATCAGTTCTATTTGTATCAATTAAATATTCGGTATTGACATCTGGACTAGTAGGTATAGCTAAATTTAAAACACCATATGAATTAATTCTTTCTTGATAATCTAAGAATAATTCATCATTGTATTCAGGATGTAAGTGATTAATAGAACCCTTTAATTCTATTTTACTCATATATTTTACAAGTTCAGTAATATATTCTTCTTCACTCATATAACCACCTACATTTGTCAAATTATAGTCAATAGTTAAAGATGTATCCCCATATTTTAATGTACAATTTAAACGTACATCAGTTTTTTGGATAGGTGTTAAAATCTTATCTTCTAAAACTAAAAATTCAGGAACATTTGCATTCCATTTTAACTCCACACCATATTGTTCTTCTACAAGTGGTAAACTAGTTCTTGTACCAGCTTGGAATTCATCAATAATTTGATCAACAATTATTTTAGAAAAATTGATTCTTTGATCTGCTGTAAATGAAGCGACTGTTACTTCAGTAGGATATAATATTGCAATACCCTTTTGAATAACATATATATTCATAATAGTAGTTTTTTCTTCTGTACTTTGAGTAATTTTACCATCTGAGGTAATTACATTTTCATCAAGGCTCAGATAAAAAACACTACATCCATTATAATCTTTTGTAATTAAAGTAGCATCTTTAACAAGTACATTAGATAATTTACTCGCATAATATTTGTAAGCAACGTCATATTTACCTTTTGATACGCTAACACTGTTTACACCTACTTCAAAAGTTCTTACATAACTGTTTCCATCAATTTCAACATCAGCTTGAAGTGTAACATTTCGCTTTAAATCATTTGCGACGATTATACCATCATCTAACATAATATCTTTATCAAGCGAAGTCCATTTTACACTTCCATTTAAAATAGTAGTTGGTAAATTAAGTCTTTCAGAAGTACTATCTGGCACAAAAGGTTTAAGCGTTTCAGTAATTAAATCACTACCTTCAGTTGCACCACATGTATCACAAGTTTTAGGGGTTGTGTATGTTGCCTCAATCCATGTATGACCAAGTGGTTCTCCTTCAGTTACACCACATATTGAACAATATTTTGGTTCAGTGCATGTTGCGGGAACAAATTGATGGTTTGCTATTCTTTTAGCCCCACAAACATTACATGTGTCATCACAATCATTATCATAAGTATGTCCTAAAGGTTTTCCTTCGGTTGCACCACATGTTTTACATATTTTTGCCTCAGTACATGTTGCATTTTGCCATTCGTGAACATGCTCTTTTTTACAACTAGGTATTAAAATAAGAGCAAATAGAATCACTAAAATGGAGATTAATTTTTTATTCATTGTTTCACCTTCTTTTCAATAATATTATAACATATTTCTACAAAATTGCAAGACTTCTCTATTATAAAATATTTATTTTTAGATAAAATCTATTCCCATAAAAAAACACCTCTTTAGTATCCTCTATTAGAACTATGCTTAAGGTGCTTTTTTATTTTAAAATGTTAATTTAACTTTTATGCATTTCGTCCTGCATTATAGATTTCAGTAAGTCTACGATAAATATCATCACCTAAATCTCTATATACTTCACCATTTTTGGTATTACCTGGATAAAATACAGGATATTTTTCTAACAAATCTGCATAATATTCATCATTTTGCAATGCTTCAATTGCTAATTTTGTGCAAGGGCAATAACCAACATAAGACACATTTTCAACAATATTATCAGTATCAAGCATAAAATTAATAAATTCATATGCAAGATCAGTGTTTTTAGAAGTAGTAGGAATAACCATTGCATCAAAATATAAATTAGTATTATCTGGTACATACATGTTAATATATTGATCTGAACCATCTTCTTCTAAAATATATAATTGATCAAAGAAATCGCCTGAATATACAATTGCAAAATCTAAATTTAAGCCACCAGCAACCCATTTTTTTAGATCATCTGCCGCATATTTTACATCAAAAGTTTGATTTTGTTTAACCAAAAGATTTTGAACATTTGTTAATTCATCACTATTGGTTGTATTTAAACTATAACCAAGATATAATTCTGCTACTGCAATCGCATCACGTGGATTATTATACATTCCCATTTTTACTTGATTTTTATCTACTAATGTCTCATCGAAGAAAACATCCCAACCATTTTGTTGAATTACTTCTTCAAGGCCTGGTGTACGATCATTATACATAATTCCAATGGTACCCCAAAAATATGGTACCGCATAAGATTCATTACCTTCAAAATAAGATGCTCTTAAATTAGCTAAGTTTTCATCAAACATATCACTTTGATAATTTGACATTTTACTAAAATCAAGTTGATTTAATAGTTTTTCATTTGCCAGTTTTTGAATCATATAATCAGAAGGAATAGCAATATCAACTGGATATTGACCATTACTAATAACTGTATACATATCTTCATTTGATTCACTTGCAAGTTGAACAACTTTACAATCAAATTGTTCTTCGAACTTTTTTACTAAATCGCCATTTAAATATTCATTCCAATTTAATAAATATAATTTGGGTTTCTTCTTACAACCCGTTAAAGCAACTAAACTTAAAAATAAAATACTAAAACATAAAATTACTTTTTTCATTTATTATTCCTCCTATTATTTCATTTTTATATAACAAATATAATTAACCTTTTTTATTTAGACGCATTTTTAATATTTTTTTTATTATTTTTAAAATGAATATATATGTTATACCCAATAAGAACAAATAAAATGCCAAAGGTTAAAATCGTATTATACGCATAAGCACTAGGCGATAATGCCTTACCTTTTCTCAAATAAACAATCATTGAAACGTTATTGAAGATTCTTGCTCCTGTAAAAAAACTAATCGTAAAATCATCAATACTCATCGTAAAAGCCAAAAGCATTCCCATAATAATTCCTGATTTAATAGCAGGTAGAATGACTTTCCAAATGGCTTTTACTGAATTACACCCTAAATCAACTGCTGCATCATATAAATTATTATCTATTTCTGATAATTTTGGTAAAACACTTAATACCACATATGGAATACAAAAGAAAATATGAGATAAAAGTAAACTTGTAAATCCTAACTCAGAAAAAATAATGGAAAAAACAATCATCAATGTAACACCTGTTACAATATCAGCATTTATGATTGGTACATTATTTAATAGTATCATTCTTTGTCTTTTTTTTCTCGATAAAGAATGAATTCCAATTGCAAAGATAACACCTAAAATTGTAGAAATTATAGTCGATAAAGTGGTAACCATAAGAGTATTGACAATGGCTTCTTGTAAATCACTTGCATTTTGTACATCATTTCCTTCTAAAAACCCTTCTGGATAAAAAAGTCCTCCATACCATTTACCAGAAAATTCAGTAAAAATTTCATTATTTTTAGAACCATTAAAAGATTGTAAAGCAATAACAACAATTGGCATATAAATTAATATTACAGCAATACCAATAAAAACAACTTTCAATAGAATAGAACTAATCTTTTTTACTCTACTCATAACAAGGTTTCTCCTTCTTTATCAACTTTACCAACAATAAATAATGAAGCTGTAATAATAATTAAAATAACGATGGATACTAACGCACCTACACCATAAGTAATATTATTACCAAAATTTTGTTGAATGAACGTACCAATTAATCCAGATTCACCAAGCCCTTCAGCAATACCAAATCCTGTAGCACAAGGTAAAAAAACTAAAATAATACCAGTTACAATACCCTTTAATGATAATGGAAACGTAACTTTCCAAAAAGTCTTAAAAGTATTTGCGCCAAGATCATCACTTGCATCATATAGTGATTTATCAATTTTTTCTAAAACTGTATAAATTGGTAAAATCATAAATGGTAAATACATCGAAACCATGCCAATAATCACCCCCAAAGGTTTGCCATATAAATCAAGAGTTGGTAATTCAAGACCAATTTTTGCTAGCATGGAAGAAATAATATTTCCTTCCATAAATAAACTAGCAATTGCTTTTGTTCTAAGTAGTGTATTTGACCACATAGGAAGTACCAAAAAGCATAAAACTAAAAAGCGATTATTAAAATGTGATCTAGCAATAATATATGCTATGGGATAAGCAATAAAAATACAACAAACCGTCGAGATACCTGAATACAAAAAAGAAAGCCATAGTGATTCAATAAAATAATCATCAACAAGTACTTTAAAGTTATTAAAAGTAAGTTTTCCTTCAAAAATTTTAATTCCTTTGGTTTCTTGAAAAGCCATAATAATTAAAATTGCAATCGGAATTAATACTAAAAGCGACATCCAAATTAAATATGGTATAGATAATTTACTGAATCGTTTCATCTTTGTTAATTCCTTCTTCTGCATTTAAAATTTCTTCTAATACTGTTTCGGCATTTACTTTTTCTTTTTTCATCAAATGAATCTCATATGGATCAACATTTAAGCCAATTTGTTCGCCGACTTTGACAAATTCATATGTATGAACAATTAATTCTTTACCTTGAATAATAACACAATGTTCAAAATGAACCCCTTTAAATACTGAAGCATCTACACGACCTACAAGTTTTGCTTGTTCAAGTGGTACAACATCCCAATCTTCTGGTCGAATAACTACTTGTACTTCTTCACCAATTGCAAAATTTTCATCTACACATTCAAAGGATTGTCCCATAAATGTAACTTCTTTATGAGCAGTATATAGACCTTTAATGATATTACTTTCACCAACAAAGTTCGCAACAAAAGAATTTTTGGGTTCATTATAAATATCTTGTGGTGTACCTATTTGTTGAATAATTCCTTTACTCATAACAACAACCGTATCACTCATTGTCAAAGCTTCTTCTTGATCATGTGTAACAAAAACAAAAGTAATACCTAATTTTCTTTGCATTTCTTTTAATTCATATTGCATATTTTGACGAAGTTTTAAGTCAAGAGCTGCAAGAGGTTCATCCAAAAGTAAAATTTTAGGTCGATTAATAATAGCTCTTGCAATTGCAATACGCTGTTGTTGACCGCCTGACATAGAATCAACTTTTCTTTTTTCATAACCTTCTAAATTTACTAATTTTAAAGCATTTCTTACACTTTCATCAATCAAAGAATTAATCGACTTTCTAAGCTTCCTTTTGGAAACTTTATCTTTTAAATCAAGTCCTGGATAAAGTTTTGCCACTTGAGCCATTACTTTTTCTTCAGTATAAAATTCCATTAATTCTGCATATGTTTTATTATTTAAACCAAAGGCAACATTTCCATAGACATTTAGATGAGGAAATAAAGCATATTTTTGAAAAACCGTATTAATTGGTCTTTTATGCGGTGGCAAATCATTTACTACTTGACCATTCATAATAATTTCGCCTTTATCAGGTTTTTCAAAACCACCAATCATTCTAAGAGTTGTTGTTTTACCACATCCCGAAGGTCCAACAAGGGTAATAAATTCATTTTCTCTTATGTATAAAGTCATATGATCCACAACAACTTCGCCATCATATGATTTCACAATATTTTTTAATTCAATTAATTTATTTTTTTCCATCATATTCCTCCAAGATAATTAGAAATTCGGTGGGCTACTAACCCAAATCACTTTTGCAATTTTTGATGTATGATTATAAATATAATGATTTTTATCTGTTGTAAAGTAGAAAGTATCTCCTTTTTTACAAATATACCGATAACTACCATAAACAACTGTGATACCACCTTCTAAGACATAGCCAAATTCTTGGCCTTCATGAGGCATATCAAGCGTTGCTTCAGCCCCCGCATTTAACTCACATAAAATAGGTTCCATCTCGTTTTTTTGAGCATTAGGGACAAGCCATATTGTTTTCACATTATCAGTAGTTTTTTCAAAATAATCATCTTTAGTGAAAACTATTTGAGGATCTTCTTCTTCTTGGAAAAAGTCATGAAGATTGCTACCTAAAGCAGCTAAAATATCCGTCAAAGTACTAATTGAAGGACTTGTTAAATCGTTTTCTAATTGAGAAATATATCCTTTTGTTAACTCGCAACGATCGGCTAGTTCTTCTTGAGTCAATTGACAAAGATTTCGTAAATTTTTAATCTTATTTCCAATTGTCATATCTACTCCTATTGTTTTATTAAAATAAACTTTTAGTTTACTATTTCTAAACACTCTAATATTATACGTATATTCTTCATAAATGTCAACCATAATGTTTATATATTTTTGCAAAATTTGACAATAAAAAAAGTGATGCAGTTTTTTTCTTCAAACATCACTTTTTTGTACTTTTTTAGATTTTGTCAACCACTTTTAATAGACATTTTATCATATAATCTACTTGTAAAGAAACAACATTATTATCGCTTAAAACAGGCCATTTTTTAATCTTATTTAAGTCTATCACAAACATGCCTAATGTCTCATATTCCAATGGCCTATATTTTTGTTTTGTCCCTTTTAATACTTCTTTTTTAAATTCAAGATAAGTTTTAATCACATTTTGACCATCTTCTATAATGATACCCGCATTTAACTTTTCCATCATTGCGTCATATTTTGCTAAAGTCTGAGTAATTTTCTTTTCATCTTTACCTATTAATAAATTCAATTCATTTTGAATTAGCATCTTGGTATGATGATTACACTCATTCACAAAGGCTTTAGCCTCATCTACTGTTGCATCAAGCTTAGTAATACCAAAAAAGTCAGGCTTACCACCCCTGTGCAAAATACGATTGTAACAATATACTTTTGTGCTATTAGGTTTAAATAGTTTTTTAAGTCGCATTTGTAAATTTTGTTCTTGTTTTTTATACTTTTTTACCGTAGAATGACAAAATAGTCTAAACCAAAAAGATAAATCTTGATAACGTAAAGAATTAGAAGTTTCTTCGATTAATTCTCTTTCCATACCCGTTGTTAAAAATTTATAAAACGTTTGGCTTTTCTTATAATCTTTGATAATTGCAGAACCAGATCCTGTTGCAACAATCAAACCTGCTGATTCATCACTACTACTATTTTGAATCGATAATATAATATGTTTATCTTTTGTTAATAAAATCGTGGATACACCTATAATATTTGCAGCATTAGAATCAACTAAATCATATAAATGGTTAAAAGAATCTATACTAAACTTATAACCATTAAATTCATAAGACTGTTTACTTCTTGATAAAAATTTTGAATAAACAATATCATTTGTTGCTTTGTTACTAAAATAACATGTCTTATTTAAAACTATCTTACTTGGGAGGTCAACTAATAAATCAGTAACTTGGCCAAATAGTTGATCATTGTAAATATTCGCTTTAGACATAACATATTTTTGTAAAATCGAAGCAAGTACAATCTGCTCTTCTTCAGTAACAACTTTGTTTTGAACCTTAATTTTTAAATCATATTCGCCATTAAATAATAATTTGTTTACTTTAGATGAATATATATAACTAGAATTTTCTCTTTTTTCAACAACATAGCCACTTTTAATAGCTTTAGTTGATAAAGCAGGATTATTTTTATCAAAGAATTTATCTAGTACATATGCTTTATTTATTTGTTTTCCATATTCATATACATGAGCAATAGGTGAAAAAAACTTTTGCCAATCAATGGCAAATTTAATAATTTGAGCTATTAAAGCAAATATTGCCGCAACAAGAGATGCAGTTGCAAACACAAAAGTAAGTCCATTTTTATTGATGGTATCAATGATTTGTTTAATACTATTGGCTATAATATAAATGGTAGTCGCAAAAACTAATAATACATTAATGGCTTTACCTTTTGTTAAAAAGAATTTTATTCTTTGTTTATTTATTTTTCTTTTTGATTCATACTTTAATATTTTTTTCATACCCTTACCACTATATTCTTGATATTTTAAAAAATCTCAAATTTAGATTTTCCAATGATGTTTATTTAAATCAACATGTTATTCATCTTTAAATGCAATATTTTCTGTTTTTAGCAGTGTAATTTGTTCTTCCTAACCAATTACAACTCTTCCTTTATGATTCACTACACGATGACAAGGATATTCACCATATAAATGAGACATTTTCAAAGCCCTACCTACAAATCGAGAATGATTTTCTTTACCTATTAATTTGGCAACCTACCCATAAGTAACAACCCTTCCTTCAGGAATTTCTTCTATTAGAGAATAAGTCAAATACAATACCTTTTCATATTTTTCTTTATTCATTGCTATCACCATTTAATCCTACTATTATTCATTTTCAAACTATTCATTTTTTATTTGTTATACTTTATTTTTTGGTTTTTTAATATAAAGTAGGAAATAATGAAAAAAACAATAACCATATAAAATTACATTCTGCTTTATTATTATACACTAAATGTTGATTCTTTTCAACTATTTTATCAATAATAGAATCATTTATGAAAGAAAAATAGGCCTTATCAATAGCAACATGAATGAAAAATTTGTTATATAATCATTTTTTTAATAAAAAATTATTTTATATTTTATTCCCCCATACCTTTTTTTGCTTCATTCATAAAATATAATGAATCTACCATAGATTTAGAAAGGAATTGATAAAATGGGAATAACAAATTCCAACAAGCAAGTTAATGCAACTAGTATAACATGCAATGAAACATTTAAAGTTACTCTATCTTTAACCGCTTCGCCTGATATTGTAAGCAATCCTACAGATATAGTTTTAATTTTAGACAGATCGGGTAGCATGGCTGGAAGTGCACTTGCAAATTTAAAGAATGGAGTTAAAAAGTTTATTGATATTATTGATGAATCTACAAATAGCTCACATGATGGACAAATAGGAGGTGGAAGTAGAATTGGTATTGTAAGTTTTGCAACAACAGCTACTCAAGATACCCAACTCATTACATCTGTTAATGACTTAAAAATAGCTGTAGATAATTTATCCGCATCCGGGTCTACAAACCATGCAGATGCCTTTACAAAAGCATTACAATTATTTGATCCAACATCAGCAAATGCAAAAGTAATGATAATGTTTACCGACGGTTTAACTACAGCAGGTGGCAACCCTAATACTGTTGCTACATTGGCTAAATCACAAGGAATCATTATTTATAGTATTGGTTTATTTGGACAAGACGGAATTGATGTAAATGCATTAAATGATTGGTCATCAGATCCTAACAGTGCTTATGTAGTTATTACCCCTGATAATGAAGAATTAGAAAATATTTTTGCAGATCTAGCAAAAAATATTTCTAAAACTGGCGCAACAAATATTGTACTTACAGATACAATAAATGATTGTTTTGAAATAACTGATATTGATACACCAAATATTGGTAATGCTACAAAACTAAATAATAAAACTGTTGAATGGAAAATTGATGAACTAGGTGTAACCGGTTCTGAAGGTGCAATATTAGAGTTTACCGCTAAACATATTGGACCTTGCACAGGTGAAATAAAAGTCAATGAAGATATTGCTTATACCGATTCTGAAGGAAATGTAGTAACCTTCCCAGATCCAAGTATTTTAGTTGAATGTAATGACACTGTAATCACAGAACCATGTCCTACAAAGGTTGATTTAGAAATAACTGGTTGCAAAGATTCTATTGAATTTGATGCAGGCGACATTGAACTAACTTCTTTAGGTAGAATTGTTCAAATTGATACTACAATTAAAAACGTTTGTCCAAATAAACGAGTAGCCTTAGCAGTTATGTTAAATGAAGTGGATGATTTTGATGTAGAATATAAAAGAGGATTTAAAGTTCTAACCATACCAGCCCATACTCAAAATACTTGTCAAGATATACTTATCAAATGTATTAAATTTGTCCTACCAGAAGATTTAAACGTTACCAATTCATTCAATATGATGTGCACACCTAGAAAGTTTAGAGTAAGCTTCATTGCTAATTACATAGACTATGACTTTAATTGTTGTGATACAGTTCTAACCAATTTATCATAATACTAATTTAACGGAAAGCATCATTAATCTAGCATCATTGATTCGTGATGCTTTTCTTCATTTATTTTATCAAAATTATTTAATTAACAAAGACCAATGATAAATTTTAAAAAATACGAATACTACTACTTCATTTTATTTTTAAAAATAATCTCAATCCTATCTTAAACAATATATGGGTATTTTTAACAAGTAACTTCAAAAACTTTCATTCATTATATTTACATATAAATTATAAAAATTTGATGAAAGATGTTCAGCGCTTTATAAAAATTTTGTAAAATAAAAGTCACTAAAAATTTTAATGACTTTTTAAATAATTTCATGTTAACAATGTTCTTTGGCACAATTTTCTCCGCTACAACTATGATTATGTCCGCTATGATTTTCATGGTTATTACACTTTACATCTGGATTATACTCTAAAGTTCCTTTGACATATGCTTCCACAACTTCATCAGCTTTCCCAGTTACACCGCCAAAAAAAGATATATTTGCATTCATCAAGGCGGCTTGAGCTCCCCCACCAATACCACCACAAATTAGTACATCAACCTTATTATTTTTCAAAAAAGTTGCTAAAGCTCCATGACCATAGCCAGTGGTAGATAAGATTTTTGAAGATACTATTTTCTTATCTTCTATTTCATAAATTTTCACCTCTTCTGTGTGACCAAAATGTTGAAATACATTTCCATTTTCATAAGTAACTGCTATAAAAGTTTTCATATTATTTAGACCTTTCTTTTCATTTTTTAGATTTAGAAATTGACACTTTTTGCCACAACCATGTTTGCAACCACTTTGATAGTGCTCACACAATTGATACTCTCCACCTTCAATTATGATTTGTTTGCCATTAACAAGTGCGTCAGCAATTATTTTTCTAGCTTTATCATACATTGATTGCACAGTTGTTCTAGCAACTTGCATTTGTTCTGCACATTCAAGTTGCGTAAGTGACTCAAAATCAATCAATCTAATTACCTCAAATTCATCAACTGTTAGTGTAATCTTTTCATTATTATTTATCCAATTAAATCTTTTAAATTTTGGTTCTTGACAAATAAATCTTTTCTTAAATGGCCTAGGCATAAAGTTTTCTCCTTTAATATGATTTTACTCTTATTTATGACATATGTCAATAATTATGTGTTTTTAATATTTATAATTCTATTTTTCACTATCATTCTTATGTTTCTTAAGTCAAGATAATAAATAAAATCAACTGATATCCTTTGTTGTATTATTTAGTATTCATTACATTCTTTATCAATTTTTTCATCACTTTATAAAATTATAATAGTTTACTTATACTTATACAAGTGGTATAATAAATTCAATTACAAAATTATATAGGATTTTACGTATAATTGTAAACATATTAGATTATTACTAAAACATAAACGAGAAAAACTCTTAGCGTTTATAGATATAATGATTTGTAAGATACAATTACTTTAGTCTCAAGGAGGAAAATGAGTGATGAATATTTATCTAGATTTATTTTTAACATTTTTAAAATTAGGAGCAACTACCTTTGGTGGTGGTTATGCAATGATTGCTCAATTAAATGACATTGTAGTGAAAAAAAAGAGGTGGATAACTAATGATGAATTGCTAGAAATATGTGGCATTGCCGAGTCTACCCCTGGCCCTATTGCAATTAACCTCGCAACTTTTATTGGCTATAAAAAAGGAAAATTATTGGGTAGTATGCTTTCAACTCTTGGTGTAATATTTCCTGCTTTTTTATTCATATTTATAATTAGTTTGTTTTTAAACAAATTAATGAAAAACCTTTATGTCCAATATGCCTTTGTAGGAATAAAATGTGCTGTCGCTTATTTAATAACCAAAGCAGGGATAGATATGTTTATAAAAATGAAGAAAAATATATGGCAAAAAATCATTATTATAAGTGTAATATTCATAATGGTTCTTCTAGATTTATTTGCTTTAAACTTTTCTTCAATATTTTTAATTTTAATTGGAGCAGTACTCGGTATTATATTATCAATGATAAAGGAAAGGAAAACATTATAATGGAGCTACTTCTTTTATTTTTCGAATTTTTGAAAATTGGTTTTTTTACAATTGGTGGTGGATATGCAATGATTCCACTATTAAAAGAAACAGTTTTAAAATATGGTTGGCTAAGCGAAACTCAATTCTACAATTTTATTGGTATTTGTGAATCAACTCCAGGACCTATTGCAATTAATATGGCTACCTATATCGGTTCAATTCATTCTGGTTTTCTCGGTTCACTCGTGGCAACGATTGGGGTAACCCTTCCCTCTTTTATTATCATTCTTTTAATTGCTAAATTTTTTACTCATATTATGGATAACAAATATGTTAAGTTTGCCTTTTTAGGAATAAATAGTGTCGTTCTTGGTTTAATTCTTTCTACTGGACTCATTTTACTTGCAAAGTCAATAGGATATATAAATTTATCATCCTTTCAATTTAATCTTGCTTCAATGATTATTTTGTTTATTATTATGACTATTTCATTCATATTAAAAAAAATATTTAAGAAAAATCTTAATGCGATATTTACCATTTTAATATGTGCTATTTTAGGAATTATAGTTTGTAGTTTAATCTAAACCAATTGCTATTTACTTGAAATCTACCTTTATCTATCTTTGATAATCCTCTTATATTATTATAATTCACTCATTTAGTTTATACTATATCAAATATTTTTTAACTTATAATACTTAGGATATCTCTATTGCATTTCCTATGTATTTTTTTTAACCTACTTTAAATTGTACTTAATGAAAACAAACTTCTTTTCTTGTTTTTTAGTTTATCAGTATGGGACATTCACCATTTGTTAAAAGGTATCTCCACTTACATATCTTCTAAATATACTTTCTACTATGTGTTCTCATTTAATATTACAACATACTATCCTTTACTTTATCCTATTCTAATATTATTTTATAATAAATAATGACTTTATCCTCTTGATAGCACTTCTTATCACTTCACTTTATATTGATGAAAATACCCCTAAAATGCAAAAAAAGCCTTCATTAGTAGAAGACTTTTCATAGTACTTTAATGTGTGTATACTGCGTAATGTTTCATATTTGATAGTTTCAATTATAAAAGTTGCACGTTTAATAGTTTACATTGTAAATGTTGCATATAGAGGAAAAGACTCCTGCATCAATTCACATTGGTACAAAAGTCTTTATATTAACTATATTAATGTAATTAAATATTCCATTTGTGATTTATCAAAAGTATTTAGTGCGTAGTTAAAATCTAATAAATCAACATCACAATCAAACTCATTACTCAAATAATTCTTCATGTTATTAATCATATCATTTTTTTCTTTATTTATTAATGATTCATTAAAAATCACAACAAAATCTAAATCACTTTTATCTGTGTTGTTTCCTTTTGCAAACGAACCAAACAAATACAAATTCTCTATATTATAATTATAGAGTAACTCTTTTTTTAAAGATTTTACCTTTTTAATTACTGCATCTCTTGATAATAAGCACGGTCTTTTGTCATTTTTAACTAATTCTATATCATAAAAAATTCTAATCAAACTAGATAAATCATTATTTTCAATTGACTGTCTATAATCATTATGACAATATTCATAAGGCATCAAAAACCATCTACCTTTTTTTAACATTATGTAATTAGATATTAAGAAAGCAAATTCTACATTATTTTTTTCTATATTATTAATAATATAAAGATGAAGTAAAGCTGCTAAAGAATGTGTGGCAACATCAATATTTTTGTAATATAGTTCTATTAATTTTGTAGCGATGTCATTATCAAAAAGTTCATTTGTTAACATAAAATAAGATTGAATAATCATTTCTATATTAAATGTTTGATGAATATTATTTATAATGTATTTAAATGAATTATCAAATCTTTTTATAGATAATTCTTGATTAGTTAAACAAGTAAATTTATCATATACTATTTCTTTAATTCTTTCTTGCACAATTGTTTCATTTATAATTTTTTTCACAAAATATATAATATTAATATTGTACTTCAATTTATTTATTAAATGATCTTGTCCCATAATTCTAATTATCTATTAAAACCATTACCTTGTTTCATTTACTTTATATACTTTTTTTACTTCTTTTATAAAATCAATAATTAAATTCATATTACACCTTATAAATATATCCTATGAATTCATAAATTTAAAAGAACCGTCATTTAAATTAATAATAATATCCTCATTATTACAACTTAATTTAATAAAATCATCCATAATTAAGCATATATCAATTAAATCGTCAAATTCCCTTTTCCACAAAAAATCCATATTTTTATCAAAACAAATAATATCAATTTCATTATACACAATTAAATAATTTAATAACAATTTCATCTCAAATACAGATGCATCACAGCAATACTCTTTTATAACATCACAATTTTTATTACAAATGTAAAAAAATTGTCCAGCTGTAATTAATATTTTATTATTATTAATTATAACATTAGGAGAAATACCACCAGTGATAACCTGCAACCCAATTTTTATTTTAGAATTGTCAAAAAGTATCTCTACTAAATAGTATTCATTATAAGAAGCATAACTGCCTATAATCAAATTAAATTCATTTTTTTGCTCTTCAAATATATAATCACTAACTTTTTCGATTTTAATCATTTTATTCTCCAAAAAACATAAATGTAATTAGTTTATTTCCTTCCCACACTGATTCAACTCCTCTGAATCCTCCAGGACCTGCGATTAAAGAATTTATCTTTGTCCTACCAGAATTGCCCATAATTAGTTTTTTATTAGCATCAAAGGCATTTTTAAAATGATCAGAAAAAATCTTTCTTCCAACATCATTATCATTTATGCCTATTTTTCTTAATTGAGTTGAATTCGCTTGACTTCTTTGAATATTATGCGGACTACCTTTTGCATTTCCAAATGCATATTCGGCTTTGTTACCTAAATCCGCCTCAATACCATCACCACATGCATTATGAACTAATAGATGACTTTCCCCAACATAATATGTATGATAACCCTCTACTTCAAAATTATATGTAGTTTCTTCTTCATCAAATTCTTCAACTTCTTTTCTGATAACATTTACAACACTATCATTATACATTAATACTGAATCGTTTTCAAGTATATCAATCGATTTTATCCACCCTAAATTATTTACGTAGAATGGATGTCCTTCTGTACATACTATTTTTTCAATTCTACCATCTTCAAATTCAAATAATAAATTAACCAATTTTTTTGTTTTATTTCTAAATAATTTTGTAACTTTCTTTAATGCCTTATCACCAGTTTCTTCATCGTATGCCCAAACTTCATCACCTATTTCAATATCTTCGATTTTTTTATTACCAAATGCAGTTAGAATTAAGGTTCCTACAATAAAGCATTTACTAGGTGTTGAGCATCTAGAACTAGCTGCTTTTGATAAAGCTGTAACTGCTTGACTTGCACAAAACATTAATGCACTAGTTGTAAATCCATTTATAAAATACATCATCAATACAATAACACAATTTTGTCCCTGATTCTATTTTTGTATTATCAATTAATAAATGAGGAATCACACCTTTCATAACTTTTAATTCAGCAATTTGAATATTCATTTCCTTTTCTTCCACTTCAAACAATAATTCCATTGAATTTAAACTTAATTGCTCTAAACCTAATTTTATAGGAATTGAAACTTGTCTCCAAGAACCTGAGGCAATATTGTTAATTATAGCTTCACCTGTATGTGTAACCCCATTAATTGTATATCTTAAAATTGTTTTCATTGTTTTTCTATTGTTATTATTAATAGCTATCCAAAAAGAAAAAATAAAATGTTCAGTGAATTCTTCATCTCTTATATTATCATTATTTTCATCTTTAAATAAGTTTTTAAATTCATTAATTTTTCCATCTATTATTTCATATGTATAATCTGTTGGATCTGGATAAAGCTCAGTATCTGTAAATATTGTACTTTCATTTTCTTCATAAGTGATACTATTATCAAGTGTTATAGCGTGTCTATCTAAAGCATTGACTTCACTTGGAGTAATATTTTCAATATTATCTGCATTTAAATATTGCATTAATATTAGTTCACAGATAAAATAAGTCTTATGTCTAAATAAAAGGAAGAGATTATTTTCTCTTCCTATTTTTAATTCTTTTTGTATTATAAAATTCTATCCAATCTTCTACAATTGCTATATATTCTTCTAAATTTGTGATATAATTATTATATAAAGTGTCTTTTTTAAGAATACTATGATAACTTTCCATTGGAGAATCATCAAGCGGTGTTCCCTTGCGACTCATTGAAATCTGAATACCTACTGACTCGCATATGGAATTGATTATCATTAAATTTAGAAATTCTATATGCTACTACTTTTCGATCAAATAAATATAAGATAAGTTATATCAG
>CALVCV010000005.1 GCA_944326155.1 uncultured Bacilli bacterium | reverse complement strand
AGTAAAATAGTCTATTTTTATGTAAAATTCTTGTATTGCCTAGGCGATATTTTGCAATAACTGCTTTGGCGGAGAAGAAGGGATTCGAACCCTCGCATCGTATTACCAACCTACTAGCTTTCCAAGCCAGCCCCTTCAGCCTCTTGGGTACTTCTCCAATTGTATAATATATATTATACAATATTTTGCTACTTTATTCAAATAATTTATTCTAAATCCAGTTTATCTATCTTCTTACATACTCTATCAACTTTAAAATTATTAATTTTTGATTTTATATTTTCCAAAGTTTTGTTAATTAAATCACTTGCCGAAGTAATGATTTTATCCGAATATGTTTTAATTTCATTCGCATTTTTAATAATAACGTTCAATTCTTTTTCTAACTTTTCTAATGGCTTATCCATTAAATCTTGTTTAAATTTTTCAAATTCTTGCTTAATTTCCAGTGTATCTTTAAATTTAATTTGTTCTTTCATATTATCTAAAATAAGTTCTTTAAATTTGAAACTAAGTGAAGTAATTAAACTTAAAAAATTAATAAAATATTGTGGACGGACGACATACATTTTTTCATATTCTCTAACTTTTTTAATTGGTAAATCATTAGGTTGATCCCATTCTAATTCACTTATTAATAGTGCATATTCACAGTTTTTTTTGTTTCTATCCTTATCTAATTTCGCATAATGATCAGCATTTTTCTTTTTATTAGTTGAACTAGGAGATTCATTTTTCATTTCACATGCTACTGATGTCAAAAGTTCATCTTTTTTCATATCACTTGTGGCATAAACCTTAAATATATAATCTGCTTTTGTACCTTTAGCATCTCCATCTTCTTTGACTGATAGATTATCTTTTTCCCAACTACAATTTTCAAATCCACATTGTGCATAATTTTCATATTCAGTATTACACCATGATTCTAACTGTTCACCTATCTTTTTAACATTTAGATTACTTTTTTCAAGTTTTAAATCACTAATTATTTTTTCTTTTTCTTGTAATTGCAATTGATAGTCTTCTTTTTGCTTCGTTTTTTCATTTTCTAATTTCATTTTGATATTGTTAATCTCTAATTCTTTTGCTTGTTCTATTTTAATATTTTCATTTTTTAAATTTATAATTTCGGTTTCTAATTTATGTATCTTAGTATTTGCTGTAAGTTCTGCTTTGAGTTTTGTTGTATTTTCAATGTTATCAATATCATTTTGCAATTTTTTAATTTGGCTATTTAATGATTCTGTTACATTATGAATTTCATTTAATTTTTCTAAATCATATAGTCTTTTTTGTTCATCTAAAATTTTATTAATTTCTTTCTCTTTTGCTTTATCAATAATTCTTTGAATCAACATCGTATCAATTTTATTAAGATCTGATAAATCAATCTCATCACCTACTTTAGCATCAACATCAAGACGTAAAGTTGTCGCACTAAGAATGGTTACTTCTTTAATTTTTGCCATAACTATCTCCTTTATACTTCCTATCTTTTAGTACAATTATAATTGATTTTGACAAAAATTGCAATTAAATTTATTATTTTATTCTTACATTATTATTGATAAAAGAATATGGTGAAATATAGGTATCTTTTTCAATTGTGGTTTTACCTCTAATAATTGAAAAAGCATCAATTGTGACATTACTTCCAATTTCAACTTCATCTTCAATAATAATTGAATTAGGATGAATTAAACGAACTCCTTTTTCCATCCACTTTTGATTAATATCTTTTCGATAAGCCTCTTCAACTAGTGATAAAGTATAAAGATCATTAATACCTGTTAGTTTAAAAGTAAATGGTGTCAAATAAGCTTCTACTTTTTTATCTGCACTAAGAATTTTGACTATATCAGTTAGATAATACTCACCAGTTTGATTTTGGTTATCTACTTTTTCTAAAACCTCTTCTAAAAGATTGGTATTTATACAATATACAGCTGTATTAATTTCATTTATTTTTTTAATCTCATCACTAGCATCTTTTTCTTCAACAATTTTTAAAATTTTTCCATTTTGTCTTACAATTCTACCATATCCAAAAGGATTTTGAACGATAGTGGTTAAGATACTAAGATCACATGCTTTTTTAAAATGGTTTTGAATTAACTTTTTAATTACATCTTTTTCTACTAGTGGCATATCACCTGCTATTATCAGTGTAACCTCATCTTGATGACGCTTAAAAAAATCCTTTGCAGCAAGAACAGCATTTGCCGTACCTAATTGTTTTTCCTGATAAGCATAGACTACTTCATCTTGAAGAATATTTTTAATAATTTCTTTTTTATACCCTACTACAACACAAATATCCTTTATAGAAATTTTTTTACACATATTCGTAATATATGTAATCATTGGCTTGCCAAAAAAAGGATAGGCACATTTTGGAATTTTAGATACCATTCTTGTTCCTTTTCCCCCAGCAAGTATAATTGCATTGCAATTTTTCATATTATCACCTAAATCCATCCATTCATTTTGCTATAAAAAAAGGTAAAAAATCCTATAACAAAAGAATATATTGCAAAATATACTAGTTTATTCTTTTGAATAAGTTTTAATAAAAACCCAAAAGAAAAAAGTGTTGCTATAGTTGATACCAAAAATGAAACAAGATAACAAGGAATTAGTTTTTGATCTTGTGAAAATAGGTAAAAGATATCTTTTACTTCTAAAAAAAGAGCTCCCATTACAGATGGTACAAATAACATAAAAGCAAATCTTGCTGCATCTTCTTTATTAATTTTGCGTTGTAAAGCACCACATAGACAACTTCCACTTCTAGAAATACCAGGAAAAACCCCTAAACACTGAAAAAGGCCAATTACTAAAGCATCTTTTATTTTCATATCTTCTTTTTTTCTTTTTCCTCTTTTTTTACTTGATAGAAAAAGGAGTATACCATTTATTACCAAACAAATACCAACTATATAAAGAGGACTTGTCTTATAGCCAAATAACTTTAAAATAATAGTAAATAAAACAATGGGAATAGTTGCAAGTATAACATATAGCAAATTTCTCCATTCTAAAAAATATGTTTTTTGTTTTTTAAATAAATATAAAAAACTACCCTTTATCATTTTACTAAATGGTTTAAATATAAAAATCATAACAGCTAAAAAGGAAGCAAGATGCAAAAAGATTTCAAAAGCAAGATTATTCTTATTGACACCAAAAA
The DNA here is from genome assembly GCA_944326155.1 of uncultured Bacilli bacterium. Taxonomy (GTDB): domain Bacteria; phylum Bacillota_I; class Bacilli_A; order ML615J-28; family CAG-313; genus CAG-313. The sequence goes on along the minus strand of CALVCV010000005.1, from coordinate 64,864 downwards.
TTTCTTCAAGTATTTTTAAATGACCGCTAGATGAAATAGGAAGGACTTCTGTTAACCCTTGAACTAGTCCTATTATTATATATTTGATAAATTCCATATATCCTCCTAGGATGAATTATTCTATACTATCTTATTCAAATAATGTAAAAAATATATCATATAAAAACTAAATAAAAAACAGTTTATATATATAAACTGTTTATTGTTTTAAATATTGTTCTATTTCTTCTTTTAAATCACTACGACTTTTGGCAACCGCAATTGTTGCTTCAACATAACCTATTTTACTTCCTACATCATATCTTGTCCCCGCAAATTCGCTTGCATATATGGTTTCTTTCGCTAAAGCTAAGGCTAAGGCATCTGTAAGTTGAATTTCACCACCTACACCAATTTTTGTTTTTTCTAAATAAGAAAAAATTGAATTTTTTAAAATATATCGGCCTACACATGCCATATTAGAAGGAGGATTATCTTTTGGTTTTTCAATAATATTTTTTATTTTAAAACAAGATGAAAGACTACTTTCTGGATCAACAATTCCATACTTAAAAGTCTTATCATATGGCACTTCATGAACACCTAAATAGTAGGAAGGAATTTTCTCATATAACTTACAAAGAGAGCCTATACCATAGATTTTAAAGCCATCAGAAAAGACAAAATCATCTCCTAAAATAAGAGCAAAATCATCTTGACCAACAAAAGCTTTGGCATGTTTTACTGCATCTCCTAAACCTTTTGCTTCTTCTTGGAAAACATAAGAAATCCGAATTTGATTTTTTAATTTCTTAATATATTTGATTTCTTCATAATCTTTATTTAATTTTTGTACATAAGTACTTTCGGTATTAAAATAATTTATTACATCATTTTGATTATAGCCAATAATAATGAGTGCTTCTTTAATGCCTGATGCAACGGATTCTTCTAATAAATACTGAATAACTGGAGTATCAACAATTGGCAGTAAAGTTTTACTAATAGTTTTTGTAATAGGTAAAAATCTTGTTCCTTTTCCAGCAACAGGAATAACTACTTTTTTTATTTTATTCATTTTTTTCCCTTTCATAGCCTATCTTAATAAGCGTTTCTTTTATAATGTTTTTTAATTTAGTTTGATTCTTTTCAATTTCTAAGACAAGTTTTAACTGATTTTTAGCTCTTTCTAAATTAATTTTAGGGCGATGTTTCTTTTGTTCAATCGTCAAAGCAAAATATTTGTCACCATCAAGAAAATCGGTTAAAAATCGCATTCCTAGTTCTAATGTTATAATATAGTAACCATCAAATAATAACTGAATTTCTGCTTCTTTGATAATATCTTTAGTTTCTTCTAGAAAACCTTTGGTAAAAGCCTCGACAAGGTCAAAATTAATTGATACTTTGGCAAGGTCAATTTCATCTTCTTTTGCGTTAGATGCCCCAAGTCTTAAGGCATCACCATAATCATACACTAGTGATCCTTTCATAACAGTATCCAAATCAATTAAACACATGGCATGCTTTTGCCCTTTTGCAAACATAATATTATTTAATTTGGTATCGTTATGAACAACACGCTTGGGAATTTTTTCTTCTTCTAGCGCTTTTGTAATCTTATTCATTTTATCTGCTCTTTCTTTTATAAAAGCAATTTCTTCTTGACATTCTTTCACTCGTTTTGCTAAATCTAGTTTAATACTTTCTTGAAATTTTTCATAACGATATGGGGTATTGTGAAAATTTTTAATATTATCAGTTAAAAGTCTTGTATGGAAGCCTTCCAATAACTGTTGAAATTGACCAACCGCTCTTCCTGCTTCATAAAAAATTTCTATATCGGTTGTACTATCATATGTAATACCATCAATACAAGTATAACATCGCCAATATTCTTCATCAACAATCGCAAAATTTTCACCACAAATCGTTTGAATTAATGTAAGAGTAGCATTACGATAATTCTTACCCTCATAAATGACTTTCTTACGAATATAATTGGTTATTAAACCGATATTATACATGACTCCAATGGGACTTGCAAATACATATTCATTTACTTTTTGTAAGATGTACCTTGTATCAGGAAATTCAACAAGAAATGTACTATTGATTAGGCCTCCACCATATGGTCTAATACTTACAACTTTATTTGGATTAAAATATTCTTTAATGACTTTATATAACTGTCTTTTATAATCCAATCTTTTATCACACCTATCTTATTTTATATTAAAATATATGAATAAATATAGGCATTTATGAATGGATTAAAAATGGATGACTTCTAAATGTTCAAGCAAAATCTTTAAACCAATTAATACTAAAATGATACCTCCTAATAATTCGGCTTTATTTTTAAACTTGCCACCAACTAAACTTCCAATTACCACTCCTACTACTGATAGAGCACAGGTTATAATACCTATTAATGAACCTGCAAGTAAAATATTAACTTTTAAAAAAGCAAAAGTAATGCCCACTGCTAAAGCATCAATACTTGTTGCAATAGCTAGAATAAAAATTTCTTTTAAATCAAACTTTTCTGTTACCTCACTTTCATCATTATCCTTTTTAAATGATTCAATAATCATCTTTCCACCAATAATGAAAAGAAGTAAAAAGGCAATCCAATGATCAAAGTTTGTAATATATGTCTCAAATCGGCTTCCTAAAAACCATCCAATAATAGGCATTAACATTTGAAATCCACCAAAGAATAATGCAATCACTAAAATATGCCAAAATTTTTTCGATGGCATTTTAATACCCTTACAAATAGATACAGCAAAAGCATCCATTGCAAGGCCAATGCTAATTAAAATTAATTCAACAATTCCCATAAAAAGCTTCCTTTATTTACTTACTAATTTTAATGATTATACCATATTTTAAATGATATGTCAAAATTTTTTATGCTATTTACTTTTTGTATAACTTAAACTATTAAATTATATATTTAGCATTTTATCATAAAATATGATATAATATAAATAAGTTTTCTGAGGAGAATAGTATGATTTTTTATATAACTTTCTGGCTTTTAAGCATAATTAGCGCGATTTTAGTTTATATTCTTGGCAATTTATATGCTAATTGGTATTTATTTTTTGTACCTATTATTTTAATATTTGTCTTTTTTGTTCTTTATTTTTTGTTATATATCATTATTTTATATATATGGTCACTTTGTCTATCAATTAAAAAAGAAAAAAGAAAACCCAATTTATTTTATTACTTTATTGTAAAACAAACCATTTATTTAATTGTTAAGTTTTCAAAAGTAAAGGTTCAAATTAGTGGCCTTGATAAACTACCAAAAAATCAAAAATTTTTATTTATTTCAAATCATTTATCCAACTATGATCCCTTGTTATTTATCAATTGCTTTAGGAATCAACCGATGATTTGTATTACCAAAAAAGAAAATGAAACAGTACCTATTGTTGGTAAATTTATTCACAATGCGGGATTTATTGCACTTGATCGTCAGGATGCACATCAAGCAATCAAAGCAATTAAAAAAGCCTCTGAATTTATTGCAAATAATGATAGTTATATTCATGTTTGTCCCGAAGGTACAAGAAGCAAAACAGGTCAACTTTTAAATTTTCATCCTGGAACTTTTAAAATTGCAATGAAAGTCAAATCACCTATTGCGATATGTGCTATAAACAATACCAATTTTATTCACAAAAATGCTCCTTGGAAAAAAACAATTGTTCACATTGATATTTTAAAAACGCTCTATTATACTGATTATGAGAACCTAAATAGCACTGAACTAAGTCTTTTAGCAAGAGACTTAATTGATACTTATCAAAAAGAAAAAAACACCTTGAAAAAATAATTTCAAGGTGTTTTTTTATAATTTATAGTTTTTAGACTGAGTCATAAATAATTTGTAATATAATGAATCTTTTTTTAACATTAAATTCTTATGGGTATCAAAATCGGTGATTATACCATTATCTAAAACTAAAATTTTATCACAAAAAATAGAAGATGACATCCGATGAGATATATATATAGCCATCTTATCTTTTGATAAATGATTGAAATTCTCATAGATTTCAGCCTCGGCTATTGGATCTAGTGCACTTGTTGGTTCATCTAAAATTAATAAACTTCCCTTTTTTGCTAAAGCTCTTGCTATAGCAATTTTTTGCAATTGTCCACCAGATAATTCAACACCACTTTCATCATAATATTTTCCAATTAAAGAATTATATTGTTTTGGAAGAGCTTCAATAGCAGTACCAATGCCAATATCATTACATATTGTTTTAACATCAATTTGACCAGTTGGATCAATATTATCTTTAATGGAATACGCAAAGAGTTTGTAATCTTGAAAAACAGCTCCAATTTGCCTAATATACGATTCATTCTCATATTCATCAATTGGAATATCATTAACTAAAATCGTACCTTCACATGGTTCATATAATTTACAGAGTAATTTCACAATTGTTGTTTTACCAGCACCATTTAAACCAACAATCGAAATTTTTTCTGAATCATACAATATAAAAGAAACATGATTTAAAACAATCTTATCCGTATTTGGATATTTAAAAGTTACATCTTTAAATTCAATTTTCTTTATAGATTGTAATAGCTTTGTCGCAAGGTTTTTTTTGTCTGTATCAACAGCCATAAATTCCATAAATGGTTTAATATATTCAACATTTCTAAAAAAATTGGTTGATGATTCTACAATACTTTGAACGGTAGTAGTAAAAGAAAGCGCCGTTTGAGCTAATAAAGTAAACTGTGAAATTGGTAATTTTTCAGTAATGGTTTTAATGCCCATTAAGGCATAAACAATTGCTAACTGGATATATCTTAAAATCACTGATAAGGTATAAAATAAACTTGTTTTAATATAATATTTCACAAAACTTTTTGTAACTGTTCTACCATAGACACAAAAATTTTGATATAAAATTTCATAGATTGAATACATCTTCAATTCTTTAATTTTCACAGGTGAAATAACTGTATTAAAATAATATCCATATTTATAATTAATTGGTAGTAAATTTTGATAAAATTTAATTTGAAATTTCATCGATAAAAGAATAACTACACATGTTAAGATTGTACCACCAAATAATATAAGTGGAATTAAATAATCAAAAGATAAAATAATAATTAGCAAACCAAATAACGTAATTATATTAGAAAATAGAGTTGAAATACTATTAAAGATGCCAATTATAGCCCCCATATTATTGATACTAAAAGAAGCACTCTTTTCTAATTCTAAGTACTTTGGATCTTCTAAATAACTAAAAGGAAGCTCCATAATTTTTCGTGCCAATAGTTGATCAATTTTCACTTCCATGATGGCTTGATGTTTAGATAATAATTTTTGACATAAAAGTTTTAAGAAAAGTAACAAAACTTCAACAAATACAATTAAAATAGCATAGTTTAAAGAAGAAGAAAAGTTATTTGTCTCAATTAGGGAAATGATTAAACTAAGCGTATAAGCGGCAAAAATTGTCTGCGCTGACAAAACTAACGTATTAAAAATCAAGACAACAAAATAAGTATGATATTCTTTAAAGGATAATTTAATAAAAGATAATAACATTTTAATTATTTTCATCTTCATCTTCCCTTTCTTGATAATATTTGCCTTGAACCATAAACATGTGATAATATTCTTGTTTTTGGTTCATTAAATCTTCATGTGAACCTTCTTCTTGTAATCCATTTTGATTGAAGAATAAAATACGATCACAAAACTTTGTTGAAGAAAGACGATGTGAAATATAAATAGCTGTTTTATTTTCAACTAAACCTGCAAATTGCTGATAAATGGACGCTTCGGCCAAAGCATCAAGAGCACTTGTTGGTTCATCTAAAATCACTATGCCACCATTTTTATATAATGCACGAGCAATTGCTAATTTTTGCTTTTGACCACCTGACAAATCTATTCCTTGTTCATCAATAACTTTTAATAAATTGGTATCATATCCTTTAGGTAAACTTTCAATGGTTTCTTTTAATCCTACATTTTCGATACAACTAATAGCTTTTTGTCTATCATATTTGATACCACCAACGTTTTCTAAAATAGATAAAGCATAGATATCATAATCTTGAAAAACTGTAGAAATGAGTTTTTGATAATCTTTTTTATCCAAAGTTTTTAAATCAATCCCATTTATAAAAATTTGTCCTCTAGTTGGTTCGAATAAGCCACATATTAATTTCACAATTGTTGTTTTACCAGCACCATTTGTACCTACAATTGCAATCTTTTCTTTGGCATTAATTTTAAAATTTAAATCCTTAAGCACATATTTTTCTGTATTAGGATACTTAAACCAAACATTTCTAAATTCAATGCTAACACCTTCATGATAATCAGCATTATAAAATGCTAATTTTTCTTCCAAATTTGTTGAATCTAAAAAGTCAAAATAGCCTATCGTAAGTTTTAAATTTTTAATTAAATCAATCATATTGTCTGACAATGTTCTAAGAATAGTCGTAAAGGTTACAATTGATGAAATATATAGTGTTACCTCTGACAAGGTAATTTGTTTTTGAATTGCACTATATATGACTAAAATATATGCAACGCTATCTTGAATCAATAAAGTAATTAATCCAAATAAGCCATATTTAAATTCTTTATTCAATAAATCACTTAATACCTTAATATAAGAAAGTGATTTATCTTGATATTTTTTCATAATAAATTCTTTTAATGAAAAAATACGAATGTCTTTCCCATATGCAAAATCACTTGTGGTTTGATTATAATATTGTTTTTGTCTATATGCGTGCCCCAAGTCTTTTTGTCTTTTTTTGTGATAATCAGCAATTTTTTTATTAATAATAATTGAAATAATAGTAGAAAATAAACAAACAAAAACTAAAGCAATATGAAAATTGGCTAAAATAATACTAAATAAAATAATACTAAATAACGAATTGAGAATCAATTTAAAGTTAGTATAAGTTTTTTGAAATCCTCTATCATCACCATCAACAGCTTTTGTAGCGCTTTCCATGGTATCTTGAAAAAGACTATCTTCAATATTATCATATTTTGTACTATAATATAGACGGATTACTCTTTCAAATTCTTTTTGTCTAAGGGTAAAAAAGTTCCCTGCAAGAATTCCTTCAAAAATAGATTTTAAGACTAAACAAAGAGCAGATAATAAAATCAAAATTAACATTTTCCAAATAAATTGCTCAATTGAATTTGATATCGTAATTTCATCAACAATAATTTTTATAAAAAAAACACTTATTACAGGAATTAAACCTGATACAATTGCGTTTACAAAATATAATAAATAAGTACCTGACAATTTTGCTTCATTAATCCTTTTTATTTGAGTAATAAATGTCTTCCATAATCCGTACTTCATAGTTGTACTCCTTTTTGTTTTTATTTATTATACTTTTTTTGGAGTCTTTTTACAACTTATATAATAAGTTATTTAAAAAAAGGAGATACCTCCTTTTTATTTTCCTGGCGTGCGTAAGATGATTCGAACATCCGACCTGCTGCTTAGGAGGCAGCTGCTCTGTCCTTCTGAGCTATACGCACAAATTTTTTTAATCTATCCTTTTGAAAAGGTGTGATTAGATATGACTCTTTCATCTTTTGGATCGTTTTTTTATAAACGAAAAAAGACATACTAGCAATTTCATCAAGATGGGAATATATATACTCAAAGTCAAAACAGGCCATTGTTGCAAGCAACCAAGCACATCCCATATCAACATAATATAACCCATATTGGATAGTTTTGATTAATTTAAAAATTTCATCAAATGGTTTTTCTTTAATAAAATATTTTTTTAATAGTACCAATCCACATCTAGTCATAATACCTTCCTGTTTTAAAAGATAGCTAATAATTTGATAAAGTTGGTCATATTCGGCAAGTTTAAATTTTGTACTTGACACAAACGTATCACACGTAATCCAGTTATCTAAATATTTTACATATGCTAAAAAATGCTGATAATATGCTTTATCTTTATTTTTAGCAAGCTTATTTAAAAATAAACCATATAGCACATCTTGTTCAATATATTGATTGAGTGGAATTTGATCTAGTGTATCATATGTAATATCATGACTTTTGACAAAAGTTTTAATTTTTGGGATAGTGATACCTAAAGATGGTATGTTTGTACTAGCAATTTTTGTTATAAATGCAACCTTTGTTTCATCCTTTAATTGATAAAATTCTTCTAACATATTTTCACCCTCCATATTATATCTTATTTTAGACATTTTGTCCAAAATAAAAACTTTTATTCTTAACTTTTTATCATAAAAAACGAGTAGGTTTACTACTCGTTTTTTATATTTTGTTTATTTCTTATTAATAATCAAGTGACCTTGATAATCAATCACGTAATAAGCATTGGGCTCAATTTCGGATGAAATGATTTTTTTTGCAATTTCAGTTTCAATATTCTTCTGAATAAATCTTTTAATAGGTCTTGCGCCATATGTCGTATTATAACTATTATCAATAATATATTTCTTCAAACTATTTGTAAAATCAACTTTAATATTATTTTTATCAAGTCTTACTTTTAATTCATTTAAAAGTTTATCTACAATCTTAATTTGAACTTCTCTTGATAATGGATTAAACATAACGATTTCATCGATACGATTTAAGAACTCCGGTCTAAAATGGGCACGAACCTCATTCATAACTAATTCATTGGCATTTGCTTCATGATTTAAAAGATATTCACTACCTAAGTTAGAAGTCATGATAATAATAGTATTTTTAAAGTCAACCACTCTACCTTGAGAATCAGTTAATCTACCATCATCAAGAATTTGTAATAAGATATTGAAAATATCACGATGAGCTTTCTCAATCTCATCAAACAACACAATTGAATATGGTCTTCTTCTAACAGCTTCTGTCAATTGACCACCTTCATCATACCCAACATATCCAGGAGGCGCACCAATTAGTCTAGACACAGAATGGGGTTCCATATACTCACTCATGTCAAAACGAACAATATGTGACTCACTATCGAATAGTGCTTCAGCGAGACTCTTACAAACTTCAGTCTTACCAACACCGGTAGGACCAAGGAATAAGAAAGAACCAATTGGTCTATTTTCATCTTTAATACCTGATCTTTGTCTAATGATGGCGTCACTTACAAGCGTCAAGGCTTCATCTTGGCCAATCACTCTTTTCGCAAGAATATCTTTTAAACCTAATAATTTTTCCTTTTCACCTTGTACAAGTTTAGAAACAGGAATATTTGTTGATTTAGAAATGATATCCGCAATATCATTTTCGGTGACTACTTCTGATATCATCTTATTATTAGCAGATTTTTGTTCATAAGCATTAATTTCTTTTTCAAGACTAGGAATAATTTTATAAATTAATTCACCAGCTCGGTTATAATCTGCTCGTAATAAAGCATCGTCATATTCTTTTTTATAACTTTCCAAATCTTTTTGTTTTTGTTTAATCGATGATAATTCTTCTTTTTCTTTCTTCCACTTTTTCATCATTTCATCAAATTGTTGTTTTTTCTCATCTAATTCTTTAGCAATCTTTTCTAGTCTTTCTTTAGAAAGAGCATCCTTTTCTTTTCCAAGGGCTGTCTTTTCAATTTCAAGTTGCATAATTTGTCTTTGTAACAAATCTAGTTCATTTGGCATTGAATTCATCTCAGTTCTAATAGATGCACATGCTTCATCAATTAAATCAATTGCTTTATCTGGTAAGTAACGATCAGTAATATAACGATTTGAAAGGGTTGCAGCAGCAATGATAGCAGGGTCAGAAATTCTTACACCGTGATATACTTCAAAGCGATCTTTTAATCCTCTTAATATACTAATCGTATCTTCAACTGTTGGTTCACTGATATAAACCTTTTCAAAACGTCTTTCAAGGGCTGAATCCTTTTCAATATAATTTCGATATTCATTTAATGTTGTAGCACCGATACAATGTAATTCTCCACGTGCAAGCATTGGCTTTAACATGTTTCCAGCGTCAAGGGCACCATCCGCACGACCTGCACCGACAATCAAATGAATCTCATCAATAAAAAGAATCATTTCACCATTTTTTTCTTTAATCTTATTTAAAACTGCTTTTAATCTTTCCTCAAATTCACCACGATATTTGGCACCTGCAACAAGTGATCCCATATCGAGCTCATATATATGACATCCTTTTAAATTCTCCGGAACATCTTCTTTAACGATACGGGCAGCTAAACCCTCAATGATTGCTGTCTTACCCACTCCGGGAGGACCAATTAAAATTGGATTATTTTTGGTTTTTCGCGCAAGAATTTTAACAATACGCAATATTTCTTCTTCACGTCCAATTACTGGATCAATTTTACCATCTTTCACACTTTGTGTGACGTCACGTCCAAATTTCTCTAGAACCTTTTCGTCTTTTGAATAATCTTGCATTTCCATAGTTTTCACCTCTTTAGCACTCTTAGTCTATGAGTGCTAATATTATTATACCTTTTTTTTACAAATTGTCAATACCTTTTTTAAATTTATTTTAATTTATGTAAAAAAAGAAAAAAGCATAATCTTAAATCACTTAAAACTATGCTTTTTGCAAAACATCTAATAAACTATTCAATAATCACATCACTATCTAAAACTAACATATACATATAATATAAAGTATTTTTTGAACTATCAAATAAATAGATACTAAATTGCTCTAAATCGTTAAAACGATAATCAATATAGACATAATCTTCATTATTTATATCATTTGATACAATATCATATGCATCTTTAAAATCATATTTTTGCACTTCTATTTCAAAGCGATTAAGTAAATTTAAAAGTTGTTCTAGTTCATCATCAACTAATTCTAAAAAACGATTTTTGTTTAAAGCAGGTTTTTTATCATATCTATAAATTGATAGTTGTAAGGTATTATTAAATTGATCAATATTGGCACTCGTATAATTTTCTTTTTTTATATAACCATCAGGAATAATTTTAGTACTAGAACAAGAAATAACAAAAATTAAGATAACTAGTAAAAAAATACTATTTCTAAAATTTTTCATCCTAAATTATTCCGTTCTGAGAGCATTAACAGGATCCATTTTAGCAGCAGAACGTGATGGGAATAATCCTGAAATTAATGTAAGTACAACGCTAATTGTAACCATGATAAGAGCTTGATACCATTTAAGTGATACAAGTGTATATATATTAATTAAGCCACCAATAATTAAGTTTGCAATTAAAGAAATCAAGTAAGTAATACCAATACCCAATAGTCCTGCCACAAAACCAATTATAAAAGTTTCCGCATTAAATAAATGAGCTACATCTTTCTTACGACCACCAAGTGAACGAATGACACCAATTTCTTTAACTCTTTCAACTACAGATACATAAGTAATTATACCAATCATAACCGTTGAAACAATGAGCGAAATAGCAGTAAAAGCAACAAGTGCAGTAGTTATAATATTAATCATTGTATTAATCATTGAGATAACAATTGATAAAGTATCCGTATAAGTAATATTTGAGCGATTATCTTTATTTAAAGTAATACCATTTACAACAATATCATCATCTGCATTCCAAGCATCTAAATAAGCTAAAACTTGTTCTTTTAGTTCAAAATCAACAGGATAAATTGCAATACTATTCGCTAAATCATCACCGCCAACATTTCTTAACGATAGACTATACATCTCAGGTATATCAGTAGAGGTCCCACCTGATGATCCTCCTATAATACCTCCAATCATATCACCCATGATTGAAGCAAAAGAGGCAGTACCTACAAAACCAGTTCCTTCTTTTACTTCTCCGTTTGCACTATAATTGTATTTATAGGTTATACCTACTGCAGTTTCACCCATAGGGGTATTTGCAATCATACTAGTAATCGATTCACCTTCTAAATCAGTTCTAATATAGTTTGCAATTTCACTATCTTTGTTAACTTCTAAAATATAATTTGTTAAAGCAGATGTATAATAAAAACCAGTAGATAAAGAACCATAATTAATATTATCCTTAGGTTGCAATATACCCACAACTTTTAGTTCTAATCCATCACTGAAACTATCATCAGTTACTGGTTTATATGTAAAAGGATTAGCTGATACCACACCAGGAATTATGCTTTGATTTTTATCAAATACTATATCATTTGGATACCAAGTAAATCTTTTATCTAATAATTCTTCGTAAGAAAATTCATCTTTAATGAGTGATTCATCATAGTCTTCATTAAATGCTTTAAAAGCCAAATTTAAAAATTCATCTTCAGTGTAATAACCTAATTGTGCTAAAGTCAAATCAGTAATTTGTCTGTCTTTGCTAACTACAATCATTATCTCGTTAGCATTTTTTGCAACCTTTCCCGATAAAAGATTGTATTGTGATAATAAATACTCTTCATTATCAATTGATTGTGACATTGATTGACCCAAAGTTGAAATCGCAGATGCAGATTCTTTAAATTCAGTTTCTAACAAAAGAGATTTATATATTTGTTTGATTGCAGTAAGTGAAGTGCTTGTTGTTTTATTCATACTTTCTTGTGTAAAATTTGTATAAATATTATTTGTAATATCTATACCATAACCATAAGAAATATTTTGAATATATTCTTTAGGCATTGCATTTAAATAATCAATATAATTTTGATTTATTTCGTTAGTAACCATAATAGAATTCATGGTTTCAGCTCGTTTAGAAAGCATCTCCATCATGGAATTAATACTAACAAAACCATCTTTAATCACAATTTCAGCTTGTTCGAAAGTAGTTATTGAACTCATCATAGCATTCAAATCATATGTTTGTTCAGTAATTGTAATGGGGTTACCAGATAACATATCCTCTTGCAAATCATCAATATAGCCACTAATACCGCTTGATAAAGCAAGAACTAGTGATACCCCAATAATGCCTATTGAGCCAGCAAGACCAACCATAAAAGTTCTTTTAAATTTACTTAGTAAATTTCTACCTGAAAGTTTAAAGGCTGTCCAAATAGACATTTTCGCTTTCTCAACTTTTGTTTCATCAATAGTTTCGGATAGAGAGTTTAATTCTTCTTTATCTGAACAATAATTAGAATCATCTTGAATTTCGCCATCTAATAACTTAATAATTCTTGTTGAATATTTTTCAGCCAAACTTGGATTGTGTGTAACCATAATGACTAATTTTTCATTGGATATTTCCTTAATTAACTCCATTATTTGGATTGATGTTGTCGTATCTAAGGCACCGGTTGGCTCATCTGCTAATAAGATTTCAGGATCATTTACAAGAGCTCTCGCAATAGCAACCCTTTGACACTGGCCACCAGATAATTGATTTGGTTTTTTATTGTACTGACCTGCAAGCCCAACCCTATCTAAAACTTCTTTCGCTTTTTCAATTCTTTCTTTTTTATCCATTCCCGCAATCGTTAATGCTAATTCAACATTTTCTAAAATGCTTTGATGTGGAATCAAGTTATAACTTTGAAATATGAAACCAATACGATGATTTCGATAAATATCCCAATCTTTATCCCTAAATTGTTTTGTTGATATACCATTAATAATCAAATCACCTGATGTATATTTGTCAAGTCCACCTATAATATTAAGTAGTGTTGTTTTACCACATCCTGATGGACCAAGAATGGAGACAAATTCATTTTTTCTAAAATTGATACTTATTCCCTTTAAAGCTTCAACTTTTAAATCGCCTGCTACATAAACTTTTGTAACATTAACTAATTTTAACATCTTTACCCTCCTCATTTTGTTTTAATTCTTCTAAAATGTTATTAAATTTAACAATCAATTCTATAAACTTTGCCATATCATCTTTACCAAGTTTTTCTTCAAATAATTGATATTTATATAAAAAAGAATCAGCAATTTCATTTTTAATTTTTTCAGCTTTTTTAGTTGGTGTAATATAAAATATTTTTTTATCTTCTTTTGATTGTTTCTTAATAATTAATCTTTTAATGGAAAGACCAACTAAAGCTTGTGACACTGCTGACTTTGTTATATTTAATGTTTCAGATAGTGTTGAAACATTCATTTTATCATAAGATGATAAGACAATAATATACAATTGTAAGTGATTGATGTTATATTTTTTACTTAATTTTTCAATGAATTCAATAAAAAGTTTATTATTTATATAAAGTTGTATAAATAAATCTTTTAACATTTTAATCAATCCCCTTTTTGTTAAGTTCTTAACAACCTATAAAAATTATACTAAATAATAGTATAATAGTCAACTTTAATGCTACACGATATTTACTTCAAAATAAAAAATCTAACTTCGCATGAAATCAGTCCATTTTAAGTAAACAGGTTCTTGTTATATATAATAGCTTTTATTTATAATATAATAAAAAAGGTAATAAATAAAAATATTTATTACCTTTTATTTTAGATGTGCCCCCCACATCAAATTACTATAACGTTAACAGCTATCATAAATCGATAATTATATTTATAATCCCCATATATTGTTGCTTCTCCTGAATCTATAGCATTAATTATCCCCCAAATATTAACTATTGCTACGTCATCATTATTTGTATACCAATTATAATTTTGAATAATAGGTGATGGCCAATTTTCATCAGGGGCTACTGACCATAGGCCATTTTTTTGAAGCGTAACATTATATTCAATCATCTGCAAACCAATTTTCCCATCATTTAAGACTTGAAAGGTTTTTCTAAATACTTTTGACATATCGTATTTATAAACTGCCATTATAGTCACTTCTTGATTTTCCATTACGGAAAGTGCTTGTATTGTACCATAAATGCTAACTGTCAATAAGTCTTCATTACTGCTATACCAATAATAATCCAATCTAGATAGTGATGGTGCATTTTCAAAATAAGCTATACGATTGAATCCCTCCGTAATCCTATTACCACGTCTTATACCACCATTTATTGTGACCTCAGTACCACAAGGTGTATATACATCTGGATCAGTAATAAATGTTGCATTTTCATTTTCAATTAGTCTTTTTAATGTGACTTCTACTGTTCCTTCTAAATCAGCACCTAAAAAACCAATTAAATATTTCTTGCTATCTAGCATATTTAAACTATAAGAAAATGTATCATTGGCAATACCCATTGACATAGATGATACAATTACATATTGTAAATTGTCATTTTGATCTCTTTCTGCGGTTAAAATAACAAATTGTATTTCTTCATCACCTAAAGCGGTAAGTTTTGCATCAATTTGGTATTTACCACTTTGATTAACTTGTATACTCTTTAAATTATCGACACTAGGAGTAACATTATCGTATAAATCGATATAATTACTATCAAATACATCATAATTTATTTGATCAACAAATTGTATAGATACATATCCTGTTGTAGCATTATCTGGTGAATAATTGACCTCAATAGTATAATCCACACCTGCTTCTAAATATGCTATTATACTATTTTGTCCCATAGAAGAAATGGCAGGTTTATTATAATTTGGTAATAAAGCAAAACAATTTACAATATTTTTATTTTCATCTTTAATGATAATTGATCCCTCAGGATATACTACTTCACCATTATCATTTGTAATATCCAATACTATTTTAGCGATTTGATCTGCATGATTTTCAAATATATATTGTGTGGTTGAATTATGCATATGTTCAAAAATATCATATTCATGAACTACATTTATATACTGAGGAGTAAAATCCAAGTTAGAATCTAATTGTAAATTAACGCTAGCAACTTTAGTTGGATCTTTTAATCCTATTCTCAAATAATAAGTTCCAATTGGGAAAGATCTATTATATAATAAAGTTTGTCCACTATTTTGTGTTTCTAAATTAAATGGTAAGATGTTAAAATTTTCATCAAATATTTCCATATGTATTTGATTATTTGCAACTACTTTTATTAGATATGAACTAATGCATTCTATATCTAATAGATACCATTTATTTTCATCACCATTTAATGTAAATGGTTTATTTAAACTATCCATAACACATTCTAGTACTACTTCTTCTGCCTCAGGAAGTCTTAATTGACCATCATTACACATAGGACAAGAACTACATTTATATATATTGTTGCCTAAATCAACACTAAAGTTATGATTTTCAACTAGTTCATATTCTAAACCATCTATATTATTTTTTAAAACATGACTTTGACCATTATTCGCAAATTCTTTAAAAGTATAATTTTGTTGTTCGTTATAACCAAATTCTACAGTATGTCTACAATATTTACATTTCCAATAATCCATATTGTCGTATCTTGCTACAGCCATCATATTTCCGTCTTCAAGATCATGATTATTATCACAAGCTTTATATACGTCAAATTCATAATCACTCAAATCTTCAACATATTTCACACAATTACATATAGAACAAATCAATTTGTGATTTGTTGAAGTTGAACTTTGCATATCATACAACCATTTATGATCTTCATTTGTATGTAGTCCTCTAGCAATCATTGCACCGGCTAAATCTCGATAACTTACATATTGATTCATATGAAAAATAGTAGGATTCGAATATCCCATTAATAATTCTTGATGATGATAATCTAAATTACTATCACATTCAATATGGTCTATGTCTTTTAAACCAAAAACATGGCCCAATTCGTGTGCTACCGTTCTATCAAGATTAATAGGATTATTAGCATTAACAGTCATATTGTATTTTGTATAATGTTGATGCCTAATTCCATTTACGACTATGGTATCTTCTTCTACTAAACTAGAATTGTCATATATAATATTTGCTCCATCCATTCCACTAATAAATGAATATTCAAAATGTATATCTAAATTGACCTCAATACCAGTTGTATCATCTAAGTCATCAACATCTACAAACTGCATCAAAGGATATACAACTAGTCTTCCTTGCTCATCTTCTTTATAAATACTAATACGATTCCATCTTTCAATTCCTTCTTTTATGTCATCTATTGTGGAAGAACTAACTTTCCATTCTGGTTTTATTTCCTCTAAATGCATTTTGTAATATATTGTATCTATGTCGTCATCAATATGATCCATCATACCATCATAATATACTAACTCATACCATTTTTCACCATATCCTTCAAACATTGATATATCAGGAATACATTCATCATATGTGATGCCGTCTGCCCCCTCTATGCCTATATTGTTTTTATGAGCTTTTACTGGATCTTGCAAAAATAAACAACTCACTATACCTAATAATATTACAATGGCTAAATTTTTTAAATATTTCATATTAATCAATAGAAAAACCAGTTTCAAAAAGTTGTTTTACTCTATCATAATCATATATAATCTTTATACCTTGTTTACCAATAATATCCAAAGCAGGAAATTCTAATAATTTATAAGGAGATAAAAGATTACTAATTTGATAATATCCTTCAAATCCTGCGTGAATACAATCTGATCCATCTGAATGTTCATCAGCCATATGTACAAAATATTCATGTGGTATAATTTGTTCTAGATAATCGATACCATTAAAATCATGTACCCTAATTGAATTCCAAAAAAATTGTTTTTCATAAACATATAAAGTATTTTGATTGGTTTTCAGTAAATTACTGACATGAATGTATTTGTCAAAAGCATATATATCATATTCCTTATTTAGTAACTGAATTTGATTATCCACAACCTTAAATTTAGATTCGGATATATACTTAAAAATTGGATTGGGATTGTTGTAATTTGTCAATTGTTTTAATCCATTGTTATCTTGAACATTCATAATTAAAATCAATTGATATTCACCAATTTGGTTTATAATACTTTCTACATCTTTAGCAATCACCCATTTTAAAGCATAGGCACTATTGATTATATCTATGTTTTTTCTTTCACAGTAACTTTTATATTTAAGAAGTAAATTATCTATACCTTGTAACGCTGAAAAAATCGCCATTTTTTCAAAATTAATTTTACTTGTTTCCCATTTAGCATATTGCTCTATTTCTTCTATAATTTTATTTGGTAAATAAGCACAATAATAATTAGAATCGTTATCTTTAGAGAAAGTAACTTCGTAAATGCGCCTATTATATAATAATATTTGATCATAGTTAAACATTAATGCATATATACTATTTAGAGGTTCTGTTGGTGTAGTATAATTTTCGTTTGTATCATTTGCAACAATAGTACTTAAGACTTTATTATTTTTTAAAATGCCATATTCATTATTTATCGCAAAAAACATTGTAATAATGCTCATTATAGCAATAGAAAATGATAATGCAAATTTGAGAGTATTATTAAATAAAGAGTTATTTTTAACTGGTTTATTTTCTCCTATCTTAAAATTTATTTTTTGTCTTACATTGGAATAATCAAAATGATTTTGTTCTACATTGCTAACAATAAATTCAACTACTTTTTCTTCTTGTGACAATCTTTTTTTACTACTCATAATCTTTCCTCGATTCTTCTTTAAATTTTTTAATTGCTCTAAAATATTTAGACTTAATAGTATGAATAGAAACATTATAATGATTAGAAATTGTCTGAAAAGTTTCACCAAATACTAGATGAGCTAAAATAATTTCAATTTCTTCATCCGTTAGGTGCTTTGCCATCTCATGTCTAATGTCAATCCATTCTTTTGGCTCTTCTGTTTGAATACAATTGAAAATATATTCTTCATCTAGTACAATTTTAGCTCTTTTCTTTCTCAAAAAATCAATTGCTAAGTTTTTTGCTATCGTTACAAGAAAGAATTTAAAATTCTTTTCTTCGGAGATATTTTGTCTATTGTTAAATAATTTAATAAAAGTATCATCCGTTAGTTCTTCTGCATCACGACTATCCTTTACAATAGCTAAAATACAACTATAAACTAATTTACAATATTTATTGTATAAATAGCAAAATGCTTCTTCAATATCGTTTTGTTTATTTCCTTTAAGAGTGCGTACTGCCAAAACTTCTATATCCATAAGGTACCTCATACATTTTTTTGAAAGACTGGCCATATCTTTCATACAATAATACGCAAATCATTGCTATTTTGTTTCAAAATATGACAAAAATTTACATTTGTTTGCATATTTATTATAGCAAAAAAAAATAAATAAATAATTTTTTATATAATTTTTTTAAAAAAAAGATGATTTTGCATCATCTTTTTTATCTATTAATTTATCTTTTATTCTTTTCTAAATAATCGAGTCCATATTTATTAAGTACAAAATCGACATCTTTATCGCCACGTCCAGATAAATTAACTAATATCGATCCTGTTTCCATATTTGTTTTTGCAAGACGAATAGCATATGCTAGAGCATGAGAACTCTCTAAAGCAGGAATAATGCCTTCATATTTAGACAATAAGTAAAATGCCTCAACAGCTTCCTCATCACTTACTGTATCATATAGTACTCTACCGATATCATTTAAAAATGCATGTTCAGGGCCTACTGAAGGATAATCAAGACCACTTGCTATAGAATATACACTTGATGGGTTACCATCTTCATCTTTTAACATAATTGAATTAAAACCATGCATAATACCTTCAGTACCATATGTAATGCTTGCGGCATGATTACCTTTTTTAGCATTTTTACCAAGTGGTTCAATACCTATTAATTTAACAGGATCATTTAAAAAAGGTACAAACATACCAAGTGAGTTACTACCACCGCCTACACATGCACAAACTACATCTGGTAATTCACCCGTCATTGCTTTATACTGCTCTCTTGCCTCAATTCCAATTACGGATTGAAAATCTCTAACCATTAACGGAAAAGGATGAGGTCCTAACGTAGATCCAATACAATATATTGAGTTTTTGTAATCTTTTAAATAACTTTCAAAAGCTGAATCAACTGCTTCTTTTAATGTTTTGTTGCCTTTTGTTACACATATAACTTTTGCACCTAATAACTTCATTTTAGCAACATTTGAAGCTTGCTTTTTAATATCTACTTCTCCCATATGAATTTCACATTCAAGACCAAAATAGGCAGCAGCTGTAGCAAGTGCTAACCCATGTTGACCAGCACCCGTTTCAGCAATTAGTTTTTTCTTACCTAGATATTTTGCAAGAAGTCCTTCACCCATACAATGATTTAATTTATGAGCACCTGTATGATTCAAATCTTCTCTTTTTAAATATATTTGTGCCCCTCCAATATATTTGGATAATCTTTCACAATGGTATACTGGTGTAGGACGACCTTGAAATTGAACCCTGATTCTTCTTAATTCACTAATAAATTGTGCAGAATGACAAATAGTTTGGTATGCTTTGCTTATTTCATCAAATGCTTCGGTTAACTCCTTTGATAGATAACATCCGCCATATTTTCCAAAATATCCGTCTTTTGTTGGATAGTGTTTTAAATAAGTCTCGAAATCAACATCTTTTATCTTCATATCTATAATCCTCCTGAATTCCAACAATTTTTAATCATATTATTATATCGCAAATCTTTCTATCTATCAAATAATATTATAATTTTTTTGTGATATTATTATGAAAAATTACTGATGAAGGTTGACATTCATTTAATTAGATGTTATAATAAAATTGTAAAGATATGGTAATTTCTTATTACATCTTTCAAAGGAGATGAGCACAGTGAAAAAAATTTTTATTGTAACTGGTGCAAACGGTTTTCTCGGCAATAATATTATTAGAAAAATAGTTATAAATTCTGAAAATGAAGTTAGAGCACTAGTTCTTCCAAATGATAAAATTAATGCTTTAGAAAATTTAAATTGTAAAATTTTTTATGGTGATGTTACCAAAAAAGAAACTTTAGCTGATATTTTTAAAGTTCAGCAAAATATTCCTGTATATGTAATACATTGCGCCGCAATAGTATATATTAAAAATCGTAAAAACTCTAAAGTTTATGATGTAAATGTAAATGGTACAAAGAATATTATTGATAAAGTATTAGAAATTGACGCTAAACTAATTTATGTCAATAGTGTACATGCTATTTGGGAAAAACCTAATCATGAAGTTATGACCGAAATCGATGATTTTGATCCAAAAAAAGTGAAAGGGTTATATGCCAAAACCAAAGCTGAATGTGCTAAATATGTTTTAGAAATGACAAAGACCAAAAATTTAAATGCTTGCATTGTACATCCATCCGGGATTATTGGCCCATATGATTTTGGTCGTAGTCATTTAACACAACTATTAATTGATTTTTGCAACAAGCGATTAACTGCTTGTGTAAGAGGTGGATATGATTTCGTTGATGTAAGAGATGTTGCAGATGGTATAATAAATGCTTGCACGATGGGGAAAAAAGGTGATTGTTATATTTTGTCAAATCATTACTTTTCAATTAAAGAATTATTGGATATGGTTAGTGAAGTAAGAAATATAAAAAAAATTAAAACAATTTTACCATTATGGTTTGCAAAATTAACAGCACCCTTATCTGAGGCATATTATTCCTTGCTAAAACAACCCCCTCTTTACACAAGTTATTCCTTATATACGCTTACTTCCAATTCCAATTTTTCTAATGAAAAAGCAAAAAAAGAATTAAATTTTAAAAATACTAAATTTAAACAAACTATTAAAGATACAATCAAATGGCTTGAAGAACATAAATTAATAAAATAAGATATGATAAATGTTTTTGAAACGTTTGCCTCAATTACATCTAATAAAAAGTAAGATTATATTTAAATATAATCTTACTTTTTTTTATATGAAAAAAGCATAGTAAATTTTCTCACTATGCTTTTTTTGTATAAACTATGCTACTGTAGCAACTGTATTTACATCAAAGTAATCACTATCAACATATTCTGAAAGAGTTGTTGATGTACAAGTTAATGTTGTAGGATTTTCAACATTATCAAGTTCAAATACAACTGTTGTAGAACCTTTAGTAATTGTTAATACGTTACCTTCAAGAGTATATGTTGCTTCACCACTCATTGTAGGATAGCAATAACTATAATAATTTTCACATTCAAATTCAATAACTACTTTACTAATACCATCAAATGTATATGTAATAGTATGTGTGTCATATCCATATCCTTCAGGACAAGCATATGTAATAGTTGCAACTTTACCAGCTAAAACATCCATTTCTTTTACAGTAAATGTAGATGCTTCAGCATCATATTCATAATATGTTACTACATCTGCACAAACAACTGTAAATAATGTATCAGCAAATGTATAAGTCATAGCTACACCATTTAATGTACCAGCACCATAGCCATCTAATACTAATGTATCAGAACCAACTGTATATGTACCTTGGTAACCATCTAATGCTTTAAGCTCTAGACCAGCGCCTTTCTTAGTGAATTCATATAATAATTCACCATTTTCAGCATAGATATTAATACTATTTTGTTTATAAGCTTCTTCTGGACCAAATTCATCAGGATTTGTAGGAGAACTATAAGTTACATTTACATGAACTTCATCATTATATACAAACATAAGAATAGTTTCAGCTTCACCCGTCTTAGTGGTTAATGCAACTTCCATTAATCTTGCATAACCAGCAAGCCAATAACTTGAATATAAACTACCAGATTTTGCGGTTTGATAATCTCTGAAGAATACATAATAATCATCACCCAATTCATCGCCTGAATAATAATTAAGAACAATTACTCCATTTTCAGCATCAAAGTAACCATAATTATAACTTGTTCCATTAACTAATTTAAAGAAACCTGTTTCAGGATTGTAATCAGTAACTACACCTGAGTCAGAACCTTTTGCATTACCTGCAGGATCTACAGTAAATGTTTTAGCAGAAGTAGCACCAGATGATGTTGATCCATTAGTACTACTACCCCAAATTTCAAATCCAGCATATTCACCATATAAAGCATTAGCATCCATCCACTTACAATAAATGGTAGTATCTTCTTCAATAGTACTTACTGTATATGGAGTTTCAAATGTATCATCTAAGAACCAACCATCAAAAATTTGACCATTTGTAAATGCAGGTTCAACAGGAGCTACAAGATCACCAGCACCATATTCTAATACTTCATCATTTAAACCATTACCGTAAATAACAATTAATGTTACTTTAAT
The DNA here is from genome assembly GCA_944326155.1 of uncultured Bacilli bacterium. Lineage (GTDB taxonomy): Bacteria > Bacillota_I > Bacilli_A > ML615J-28 > CAG-313 > CAG-313. The sequence goes on along the minus strand of CALVCV010000005.1, from coordinate 41,769 downwards.
ATCCCATTTAGCATATAAAGTACAATCTTTTGTTGGTACGTAAGCTTCTAAATCAACCACATTTACAAATTCATCATCTAAATACCAACCTCTAAATATATAATCAGCATTTGTAGGAGTAGCTAATTGAATTGCTATATTCTTATTTACTTCTACCTCATCAACAGTAGCTTTATCACCTGCATCAAATGTAATAGTTACCATAGGCTTATTCATAGTGTATGTCTTAGTTTCCATATCTAAAGTAACTTCAAAATATTGTCCATCAAGATATACATCTAATGTATATTCAGCACCTTCTACAATTGCATAAGTACCTTTTAATTCACCTTTTGTAAGAACTTTTACACCATTAAGAGTAATTGCACCTTCAGTTTCATTAGTATATGTGCCTTCTAACCCATCGAGAGCAACCATCTTTTCACCATCAAAACCAAACTTAGCAATTAATTTACCTTTTTCATCAGTAACATATAAGTTCTCACTACCAAAGCAATCGTCTGCTGAAACAGTATTGCCTTCTGCATCTTTAAACGCAACATCAAAATAAACATTATTATTATATACAAAGAAAGTATATGTAGTTCCTTCATATGTATATTCCATTGTTCTAGTCTTACCACCATCCCAATATGAAGAAAGAAGTTTATCAGAAATACTTGTTTGTTCATATGGATTTAAGAACCATACTTCTACTAATTCTGCATCTAAACCTGCAGCAGAGTTAACAATCATAATTTCAGAATTTGGATCAATAAAGCCTTTATATACAGTCTCACCAATATAAAATTCTAATGTTGAAGTTTCTGATTTGTAATTGCTAATTTTAACAGCATTATTAATTGGCCATGAATTACCTTTTGGAGCAAGTCCATATGGGTCAATATCAGCAAATGCACCAGTTCTTGTATAAACATCAGATACACCACCGAATTCACTATTATCTGAATCATTGTTTACTTCAGTTACTAAATAATTATTGCTATAAATTGGAGCTAATTGCCAATTTGCATAAATTGTTAAATCTTCTGTAATTACAGAACCATTATTCCATGCTTCATAATTTGGAAGAGTATACCAACCAATAAATGTATGTCCTTCATAATCAGGTCTTGCAAGAGATACTACATCACCTTGAGAGTATACAATTACCTCATCAGATACACCATTGTTATAAACAATAGTTAAAATTGCAGGTAATGAATATTTTCCATATAATGTAATATCTTCTGTTAATATTAATTCTTCGGCTACTGGGTTAACAAATTTATCATCAGTAAACCAACCATTGAAAACAAATCCATCTTCAACAACTTCTGGTAAAGAAACAACAACATTAATATTTGCCTCCATTTGAGGAACAGGAGTATGATCACCAACAACAAATGTAACAGTTACAGTTGGTTTAACAATTGTAAAGTTTGTTCCTTCTATTGTTAATTGATAATACTCAGTATTATTTTCAAGATATATATCAAAGTCATAACCAGCATCTTCACTAGCTACTGCATATGTACCAGTTTTTTCACCATATACAACACCACCAACACCATCTAAAACGATTGTTTCAGTTTCATTAGTATATGTACCATAATATGTATCTAATACTACTGTATCAGTTTCATCATCAAATGATGCACCTAATGATGCAACAGCAACAATTGTGTTACCTTCAGCATCTTTTACTACAAGTGTCTTAGAATTTTTGACAGTTGCAGCAGTTAATGGATTACCTGATGTATCTGTAGCTTCAAAAGCAGAATATATATAGTTATTATAAACAAATAAATCTTTTGGACCATCTACTGTCATTACGTTTACAAATCTTGCATAATAACCAGTTGATGAAGAACCAGGTGTCTTTGGAACATTAATACCATAATTTGTAGCAACATTATTAGTTGTTTGATGTTTACCTGCAATATAGAAATCTGTACCAATTTCAATTGGCGTTCTTTCAGAGTAAGGTACAACAACAACTTCTGCTTCAGCATTATACCAAAAATATCTTACTTTATTACTTGAATCAACCCAAGTAATTAATTGTGTTTCTGGATCATAACTTTGAACTGTACCAGTAAGTTTGCCACTAATCTTACCATTTTCATCAATTGTTAATGTGTAAGTAGAACTATTACCACTAGTTTCACCCCAAATTTCAGTACCTAAATATTCACCATAGTAAGCAGGTAAATCTTCCCATTTAGCATAAACTGTAGTATTATCATCTGCAGTTGTAACAGTAGCAGCTTCTGGTAATGAAGTTTCATAATTTTCATCAAGGAACCAACCCTTGAATACTTTATTAAGTTCTGCTTCAACACCATAAGCAGGTAAATAATCACCAATAATATCGCCTTCACCTAAAATTAAGACACTTTCATCACCTTCTAATACACCATTTAAGTTAAGTGTTACTTTTTGTGCCCATAAAGCATATAAAGTTACACTAGTCTCTGCAGCAAATGTTTCCGGTACAACTTCAGTAAATTTAGAATCTAAATACCAACCTCTGAATACCCACGTTTCATTTGTTGGAACAGGTAATTCTACTGCAATGTTCTTGTTTATAGTTAAAGCTTCAACTGTAGCCTTATCATCTGTATCAAATGTAATCGTTATCATTGGTTTGCTCATTGTGCATGTCATATTTTCTGTATCTAAAGTTACTTCTAAATACTCATCATTAACATAAACAGCAAGAACTTTAGCACCAGCATCCAAGACTTCATAAGTTCCTTCAGCTTCAGAAACAGTAACTACACCATAACCGCTTACAACAACTGTAATGTCTTCAATAGTATATGTACCTTCGTAACCATCTGTAGCAACTAATTCAGTACCATTATATGCAAAACCAAATAATTGATTACCTTCTTGATCTTTTACATAAACATAATCATTTTCATAGCAATCAGCTGCAGCAACGCTAGCACCTTCAGCATCAACAAATTCTACACCACCATATACTTTACCATTGTTAACAAATAAACTATATTCAACACCATCAACTGCATAAGTAATAGCCATTGAATTATCCCAAGAAGAACCTTGGCTATTTGTACGAATATCAGAAGATGTTGCAACTTCAAATGGTACCCAAACAAAGATATCATCAAAAGTCGAATAATAAGGAGTTATGATAATGCCACTTGCAAAATCAACATAACCAACACTAGCAGTACCATCTACGCTAATTTCGATTTCGCCTGTTTCTTCGTTTACCATCTTAATTGCAATTTCACCATTTAGTGGATATGAACTACCTTCACCTTTACCAAATGTATCAAGTGTAACATTATTTAAAGTGATTCTTTCAGGACTTAAAGTCTTACTTGAATAATCTGTTGAATCATATTCAAAAGTTGTATATGTCTTACCATCATATGGAGCTACTTTCTTAGCAGTATCAATTTCTACTATTCCATATAAACTTTCATATACGACTTTTCCACCTTCATTATATGTAGCCTCAGTTTCAGAAACCTTTGTCCAAACTTCTTCATCAGTTAATGCAGGAAGAACTACTTCTTGTTCATCACCGCATTCACTACATACACCTAAAGCAGTACCTTCTTCAGTTAAAGTTGGAGCAACTGTGATAGTCCATTCATATGTATGTGCTGCTAATTCAAGATCAATAGTAACTTCTACATATGCGCTACTAAAAGTTTTGTAACCAGCTTCTGAACATGTTGATGCTTTTTCATCAACAACTTTCCAGAAAGATTCATCTGTTAATACAGGTAAATCAACTGTTATTTCAGTACCACAAACACTACATTTGCCCTTAGCAGTACCTTCTTCAGTTAGAGTTGGAGCAACTACTACTTCATACTCTGCAAATGTATGAGGAAGAGGTTTTGCTGTAACTTCGAAAACACCAAAATCTGATGCATAAATTACAGTACCTTCTTCTGTACAAGTTGGATCTACATCAACATACTTAATCCATACAGTTTCGTCAGAAAATGCAGGAACATCAGTTGTTACGCTTTCACCACATTCACATGTTCTATGTGCTTTACCAACTGTTGTTTCAGTAGGTTCAACATCAATAATCCAATCTGAGTAACTATGGCTATGAGGGTCAGCGATTGTAACGCAAGCAGTCATTGCCATTAGCAATACAGAAAAGATCAAGGCTAAATAAATTTTGCTTTTTTTCATATTTAAATCACCTCTTTATATATATCTTAAATATTTATTGCCTTCTATTATTGCCTTTTAAAGATTGTGTTGTTAGCAAAATAACCATGTTCATCTTCCCCTACTGAAGTTTCTACACTAATTATTTGGCTAGCATCTAAAACATTTGTAATAAAGAATACAAATGTTTCGCCATTTACTATTACTGTAACTTTATTATTACTTACTTCATATGTACCTATTATACCATCTTTACTAGCATAACTAGGGTTATAGAAGTCATTTGTACATGAATATTCACCATTATCATGTTCATCAGAAGTAGATATGATTAATACCTCACTATTTGGGCCAAAAGCAAATGAGGTATTTGCTGCATAAACATATGTATCACACACAAAATTATGTTCTGCTGCAAATATTTTACCTTCAAGAATGGTATTATCAAATGTAAATTTGATTTCTTCAAATGTATAATTTTCATTATCTAATCTATATAATGCCATCATGTCATCAAGCGAAACAGTAATAACATTGTCGTTTAATATATATTCACCAATTTGATTTGCTATGACTACACTTCCAAAGCCATTAACAAAAATTTCTTCACCACCATTTGTATATGTACCACGATATGAATCAGTAATTGTTAAGCCATTTGTTGTATCATCCCAAGCATTGATTCTTAAGACAATAGTTTTATCACTAGTCGTTACTTCATTGATAGAACCTACTTGACTAGGATCTAAATCATTCAAACTGACAACTGTAGCAATTTCACCTAAACCATTTAAAATAGTTGAATATATATATATTGTTTGATTATTGATAGTAATGCGTCTTAAGTAATTATTTTCACAACCTATTAAACTACTTGTACCAGTAGTATAATAGTCTTGGAAAGTAATTGCACCACTGCATCTTAAAACAATTAGCCCTTCTGTTAATTGATTACCTGTAGCTGTAATCTTATTATTGTCTTCATCTTTTGCATTAATAATAAATGTATTACCACTAATCTTAATTGTGCCTTTATAACTAACACCTGCACAATTTAATATAACTTGACCATATTTATCTATTGATAAACTATATTGATCAAAAATTACACCACTACCATAAGTAGCAACAATTGAGTTATTTGCGTAGATATCTTCTAATACTTGAATACCATAATAACCAACTACATCTTTATCATCAATATGAAGTGTGATGCTGATTTGATAAAAGCCTGGCGTATTAAATCTAATCTTAGATACATCAATACAAGCCTCTTTTTCTGTTTTAGAAAGTACACCATCTTTTGTTATAATTTCAATATTATCATATAATAGTGATTTAGCAACTGCATCGGCATCTTGACCAATTTGATGAGATAAAATATTAACGATTGCACCATTTGTAATATTATAATTAATAAATTTGGTACCTTTTTCTACTTCATAACACAAGTAGTTTGTAGTTAAAATGTTACCAAAAGTATCAATATAGAATTTGGCATGATATCCTTCAAATATAGGTAGTTCTGAATCTTTAAATATTAATTCAAGGCTATTGCCAACTATTTCATAAGTAAATAAATCTTCTTTATAACTACTACTATTGACATTAAAGTGACCATTTCCATAGCCATCTATAAATAGATACATTGTATCTGTTTCATATAGACCAAAGTATGGATCTCTTTCAACATAAGTAAAGGTTTCATTTACTACATCTAGGATAAATTTATAAGAATAAATATTTTCTTCAAATGAGTAAACTAGTAGAATGTCTTCTACATAGTTAGGACCACCATTTTTCATCTTACTTATATCATAAGAATATACGCTAAAAATTTGGGTTGATCCTTGTAATAATGTAAAGCCACCATATGCATCAGCAACTAATCTAGTTTCTACACCATTATATATACCAGTAAATGTTTTATTTTTATACTTGTTTTCGTCAGCATTAGCTTGAATCTTACCTACAACAGGTGTTTGTAATTGCATACTATAAGTATCATTATTCATATTAAAACTGTAGTATTTACCTGGAAATTGATCAAATGAACCGTTAAATTCAACAACCCCATAAGTTACATCATAAATAGTATCACTTGAAAGTTTTTGAACTATCTCTGTTTTTAGACCAAACCAATTTGTACTACCATCTATTTTTGATTTAATTTTAAATAAATCAATACTATATCCTGTATAACTGATTTCAAGTACATAACTAGATGCTGAATTAACTACAACTCTATCTTCTAAATTCCAAACACTTTCATTAAAATAAACCATCGGTCTATTATAATCACTAAAAGTCATTTTTAATTCATTTAGTGGAACAAGAACAACAATACCTGGTTCTATATAGTATAAGTTGTAATTATATCTATAATAAATAACACTCATACTGGTTTCATTAGAACCATCAATTAATTGTAATTCACTACCTGACAAAGTCATATTGCCATCTTCATCGACAATCAAATCACCTAATAGTTGAGATGGTTCAGGTTCATAACCATATTCTTCATCATAGTCTGCCATATTCGGAATTGTTTCTAAATTTGTCTTATAAACACCCTTCATATTGTTGTCAAGAACGACAACTTTGGCAGTCTTTTCAATTCCTTGATAATATATTGTAACATAATATACGCCCGGTGTAAAGCAATCTACTTTACCACTTATCATATCTTGTGTAACTTTAATTTCTTCACTACCATTTTGAATTTCAAACAAATCTTTTGTATATAAAGTAGTGCCTGTAAAGATGGCTGTATCATTTGCAATAACCTTAATTTCCGACTCAATTGTTAGGTTATATGAAACAAGAATTGGGTCTTTATTTGGACCATCTACGTATACAGCGATTTCTACTTTTTGCACCCCTAAATCATTAAAATCAAGAGGTGCTGAAACTAATTCAGCATAACAAGAAATAACATCTACATAATCTTTATTTTGAACAAGGGTTTGTCTTCTACCATTGATTGTTACAACTAAATTGGAGAACACATTATAATCTTTATCTTGATGATTAATGATAACTTCTTCATTACTAACTTCGATTTCATATTTATTTTCAACAACAACATAATGAATGGTTTTTTCATAATATGTCCAGTTTACACCTGATAACGATAATGGTTTATCATTATAAGGAATAGTTAACGTAACATCATATGTACCTGCGTTATTAAAATCAACAGTTGATAGATCAAAATACGTATTTTGAATATTATCAAAAAGAATACCATTGATTGTTACTTCAAAGTCATTAGCAAAAGCATACGTGTCTTGATTTGTACCTTTTTGAATAATGATTGTATCACTTGTTTTATAATTAATTACAACACCGAGTCTTAATTCAACATTTGCTATAGCAGTATTTCCCATGTAAGTTAAAGTAATTTCGTTATTACCAGCTTTTGAATAATCAATGCTACCACTAATCATATCAGAAGTAACTGTTATAACTTCCTCACCTTTTCGAATGGTAAATAATGATTTTAAATCAATTGGCTCATCATTAGGATAAGTAACCACATTTTGAGTCGTAATTACAATTTCTTCATCTTCAATAACTTTTACAATTGCTTCTTTCGATTGTGTTAATCCATAATTTGTATAATTAAAAATAATTGCATATTCGTTACCTACAATTGGATTAACAATTGCTGAAGCATCTATCATATCTAATTCTACTTTAGTTACTTGGCTATCAACATATAAAGTAAATAACGTGGTATAATCAAAGTTTTTTACTTCACTTATTTGAAGATAGTAAATAGGATAAGATAAGATAATTTCAATATTATGATCAGCTACAATATGAATAGTTAAAGTTTTTGTAAGACCTTTAAAACTAACTGTATACCAATAAGTACCTTCGCTACTTTCTAAATTGGTTGTCACTTGTTCAGGAGTTATTTCCTCAGTAACACCATCAATTGTGGCAGTAAATAAGCTTAAATAATCATATGTTAAACTTTCAGCAAGTTTGACAGTAACTTCGTCTTTAGCAAGAGTAAGAGAAATATCACTTCCGGTCACACTAACATTAACCACTAATGATGCAGTTTTTCCTTGAAAACTACAATATACTCTATAAGCACCAGGAGCATCTTTTACTTCTGATGCATCAATATATGATTCTAAAACTGGTTGTTCAACATCATTTAGTAATATTTTAAATAAAGAACCATATTTGTAATTATTAACTTCGGTATCTTTAATGCTGATACTTTCCTCTAATGCTTGAATTACAACAATAGGATCAGGTTCAGGAGGAGTTGATCCCCCCGAACCACCTTGTCCTGTTGTTGTACATCCTGTTATTGCAAAGAAACCAAAGATAATAGCAAAAATTGATACTAATAATCTTTTCTTCATTGCTTTCCTCTACTTTCTCAATTATCTAAGAGTCCAATCTCCTGTTTTATAGAAATAAATCCAGAAATATCTTGTATGATTGTTTTCGATAACAACTTGAATTTCATCGCTAACATAGCAAACATAACGATTACTTTGACCCGTTGCACCACCTGATGTATCAGTATTAGCAACAGAAAGTGTAAATCCAAGTTTTTCTAATTCGTTACCTAAAATTTCAATAATTTCATCATAATTTAAAACCTTAGCGTTTTCATCATATTCATCAGAAGTTGCAGTAATACTGATAAATTTCTTATATGTCTTATTTCCATCAGCATCAACTCCTGTTTCTTGATAATCAAAGAATGGACCACTAATATTATCACCAAATGCAGATAAGAATACAGTTGGAGCAGGAATGCTATCAGCTGCTGCACCATATGCATCTTCTAAAACAATTGCTGTATTTTCATCATGTGACGTTGCGCTAGAACAATCAGCACTATAATATTTTGTAATATATTGATCCCATGAAGTTTTAACAACACGTGGAACATATCCAGTAAATGTATCGTCCTCAAGAACAGTTGTACCAACATTTGAATATGTTGTTGTGCAATATCCCATATAAGTACCATTAATAAGATCATAAGGGAATGTTGAAGAAACTAAATCACCATTTTCATTAACAACAACTTTGAAAGATACTGATGCAGATGAAGAAGCATCATCTGCATATTGATAAGCAGAAAGTTCTAATGCAACTTCTCTAGAAATTGCTGTATCAGTTAATCTAAATGTATACGTCATCACACCATTTTTTAGCATTGAAGATTCAAATGTAAAAATATTAGGAGATAAATCAAAGCTAGGCATTGCATCAAAGATATTACCATTTACTTTCTTTGTTCCAACTAAAGCATCTATATCGGAATCATATGCAAATTCATCATATGTTCCATCAGTATTTTGTTTATAACCAAAATATTCAGTACGATAGCTATTGCCATCCATTGAATAATCATATTTCATTGTTTCTGCAAATAAGATTGCATCTTCAGTTACTAAACCATAGCATCCTACAGTTCCTACGCTTGATACAAAATCTTTTACTGCTAATGAAGTGATTACGCCTTTTGCAGCAACAGATGTAACAGAAAGTTCATAATCACCACTATCACCTGAAGGAGCATAAGTTTGGACGTCTTCAGTTCTGAATGTATAGTTTTTGGCATTTTGCATTTTTTCTAAAGCAAGTTGTAATTTTTCAGCATTTTCTGGAGCTTCATATGGTTTTGGATCTTCTACTACAGTTGTTCCAATATTAGAGAAAGTAAGTTGAATTTCTGAATAACTCATTGCATCAGGATCTTCTTCAGTATTCTCGCCATAATATAGGATTTCTGTTTGTGCTAATAATTGAGTAACTTTACCATCTTCAACTTTTAAGTATAATCTATCTAATGTATCGGATAAAACTGGAGTTAAAGAGAACGATAAGTATGTCATTAGATATAAATCATCCATATCACTCATATTGATTTGATATTCATATACATCATTTTCAGCATCATATGCAAACTTATTAATTTGTAAATTTGCAATATGATTCCATAAATGTTGTGCTTCCCAAAGAACTGGAATACTATTATAGTTCTTTTCAACTTTCGCTTCTAATTCATTATCTTTATTAATAAATAATCTTTCTAAAGCATGACCAAGATTACCAGTACCATCTTTGTAATCATTTGCTTCGCTACGACGATAATAATCCATTGTTTTATTTTGAGGAGCTAATTGATGATTCCACTCACCATACCATTTACCATCACTCATTTTAACAAGCATATCATAAGAGTTTACACTGCTATTTGCACTGAAGTTAAAATCTGTATAATAGTCAGTTAAAACACCATTTACAGTAATGTTTGCATTACCAATTTCTTGTAACATTTCAGTTGTTAATTCGCCAACTTGGCCTTCAATAACTGGAGCTTTAATTGTAACAGCAACTGAATCAGTAACAGTTACATCTTCTGTTAATGTTGCAATAATTGTAACATATTTATCAAGAGTAAGATTAACGCCTTCTTTAACAGTTAAAACATTATTATTAATTTCGACTATGTCTTCAGCATTCGTTGTTAACGTATATGCTTCATTTGTTGCATCATTAACAGTAACTTCTAATTCAACTGAACCATCATATTGCATTTCTGCAGAAGAGGTAGTAATTTCAATTGTTGCTTTGGAAGCTTTTTCCCAATTTGCAACTAATGTAATATCAGATGTCACCTTTGATGAAAAATCATAAGGGGCATTGTTTAAAAGCCAGTTTACGAAATTATAACCTTCTTTGGTAGGATCACTTGGCTTAGTAGCAGTTTCATTTTCATTTACTTCTTGCGCGTTTACAAGTGTACCACCAGCACTATCAAATGTTACTTTGTAAGTAGTCGTTTTTGTACAACTAGAAACAACAGCCACCACTAAAAGTGCTAATACAAAAATAAAGTTTTTAATAAATAATTGTTTTGTTTTCATATGTTTCCTTTCCTAACATTAATCCTTCCAAACATAGATTAGTAAATCTAAACTATAATCAGTTGGAGCAATATTAATATTGCCTTTTTCATAATTACCATTATCATCACGAACAAAGCCTAATGATAAAAGGTAATTTTCGACTGCTCTTAATGATGAATCAATTGTATAATTCATATCAAGAGGCACATCATAATACAATACAACAGCTTGTTCGGCACTTGTTTGTCCTTCAGGGACATAAATAGTTGTTAAACCAAAGCCATATGTATCACCTAATACATTGCCAAAAAATGGTAATTCATTATCAATATTATCATTTACAAAATATTCTTTAAAATAATCTAACGCATTAACTGTAATATCTTCAGCAGTTGAAGGATTAAAATCTTCAGTAACTTCAATAGTAAGTTGATTCCATGAAGTTGGAACTTCTCTTGTTTCAAACTCAATATTTGCATTAGATGGTATTGTAGCAGTATTAAATTCATCATATTTAAGTTCTACAACGCCATAAATTGAACCAATATAAAAATAAAAGCAAGCTTCAATAATATAACCATCTTTTACAACAATATATGGTGTAAATGACTCAGTTTCTGATGTATATCCACGTGTCGCAAATAAACCATATAAATTAATATCGTTACCAACGCCAAAATAGAATGTTGAAGCAACAGAGCTCATAGCATCATCAACGTAGTATGTTGTTGTGCCCATCTCTGTATCTTCATAATATGATCTAAAAATTTCAGCCGCAAAACCAAATGATGGTCTAGCATTTTTAAAATTATCTTCATATGCTCTTGTAGCATAATATGAACCATCTGTATCTTGATAGTAACTATTATATAAAGTATCACTTATTTTTTTGAAACCATAACTACCATTTTCAAGATAAGTATGAATCTCATTTAATTGTGCATCATATGATACTTCATACGGCATAAAGTAACTATCAGTACTTGTAATATATTCCGTAAATCCACTTTCTGTTGGAGTTGGTGTCATATAAGTAGCTGTAATTTCTTTAAAGTCTAAGCGATAAGAAGTAAGAGCCATCATATTATCAATAGCAACTTGTAGTTCATCATGAATTTCATCATGACTATATTTTGAAATTGTAGGAACTTCAACGCTATCGCCTAGGTTAAGTGTAACAACTAATTCTTGAATAGCTTTAAAACCTTGAGATAAAGTATAGTCAGGTTCACTCTTAGAATAAATTCCCATAATTTCTGATTCTTCAATGATTAAGGCAAAACCAGTAGGAACAAAATCATATGGGTTAGCAGAAGCAACAACCTTACTTGCTAAAGTAGTATCACTACCAGTATATTCATAACGCCAAGTATCATCATTGAAAGTAAAATCACTTACGCTTAAATCTTTTAAACTATTATATAATCCAGCATCCTCAAAAGATACTTCACTACCATCATCATTTAACATTGGAAAAAACTCTTCTTCATTCATCAAACTTACACCAACTTGACAAGCTTTATCATTATGATTTTTATAATATAAATCCATAATTGTACCAGTGTTACCATTTTCATATTGTGCATACCAGTTAGTCCCATCCATTGACGTTTTTACATTTATAACATTTGTAGAATCTAATTTTTCAAATAGCCCAAGAGTATATAAACTAATATTCAAATAGCCTTCAAAAGAGATACGATTTTCATTTAATTTATTTAACATTTCTTGTGTTAAGACTGGTCTTGCAACAATTGTGATAACTTTAGTAGCAAAAATGCCTGAATCAGCTTGACTTGTTGCGACTACTTCAATGATTTGATCACCAGTTAATTCTTCAGCAACAAGAGTACCATCACTTTGAATAGTCGCATAATTTAAATTATTTTTAATTGACCAAATAACTTCTTTATTGGTTGTACCATCTACTGTTGCAACTAATTTAATGCTTTGGCCAACCTTTACTTCAGATGGTCCGCTAATACCGATTGTAATATCTTCATTTTGTATTGGAGGTTTTACAACGGCTTTATAAGTCTGTGTTTCGGTAGATGCTGAGTCTAAATAATTTTCACCCACAGCATATACACGATAAGTAAAATCTTTTGTTAAATCATTTACTTGATATTGATTCGTTGAAACACTATATGGATTTTCATTAATATAAACAACATATCCTGTAGCATTATTTACTTTATCCCAAGTAATGAGTCCTGTTTGGCTAATTGTAAGATTTTTAGGTGTTTCTAATGTATCTTTTTCATTACAAGATTTACAAGAAGCAATTGACATTAGTCCTAAAAATGCTAACAATATAACTAATATTTTTTTCATTTTTTCTTCTTAATCCTCCTTAATATTGATAGATAATATCAATCGTTACATCTTTTAACGATGCTGTTTGGAAAATACATTTCATTGATTGAATTTGTTTACCATTAAAAATGATTGTAAATTCAATATCACCTATAGATACAAAATTTTCGCTATTCAATACCTTTTTGATATTTTCTTTAGAAACAGTAAATGTCAATGTACCATCTTTTATTTGATAACTAGATAGATATTTCTTTTCTAAAGTCATTTGGAATAAATCTTTACGATTTATAGTAGGTTGATGCATTACATTTGTTGTATCACTTAATTCATAACTAGAATTTAGAGTTCTAGTTGTAACTGTTATATCAGCGCTATTATCATTTAATAAATCGACTTCTTTGATATATTGATAAACCAATACTTCCGTATCCATAACAGATATCGTAGCCGTAATGTTTTCAACATCATTCATTGATTTTTGAATATTTTTCACTTGTTTTTGCAATTTTCCACCAAATAAAAGAATGCATAAAATCGTTACTAAAATAGCAACAGCTACACAAATAGATATAATTATAATTGTTTTCTTCTTCATATAGCCCTCCTATTTAAGTAAAAATCTTTTCATTACAAATGCCATTGCAAGAAGTGATACACCGGTAATACTAGATACCACAACATAGACAATTGTATTATCAATTGCGTCAATTGTTGGAGTGATTTCATCTTCAACATTAGCAAGATATTCATTATAAGATGAAATTAAATTATTATAATTTGTTAAATTTAGAACTAATCTATCATCCGCTTTTAAATTATTGATTCTTGTTGAAAGTGTCTTTAAGGTTTCTAATAAACTAATATTGAATGTTGTAGGTAAATTATTGATTTCAACTTGCAGATTTTGGACTTCTAATGGAGCAACAGCTAATTTCTTAGCCATTAAAACTTCTCTTGCTTCAAATACTTTAGCTACAAGGAGGTCCCATTCATTTTGAGTAAAACCAAATTGTATTGGATCTTGTTTGATTGCATTATATGCAGTAATTGCATCATTAATTAATTCTTCATGTGATAAGTTAACAATTTCGATATTTTTAATCAAATTGGCATTTTCAATAAACTCAATCATGTACTTGCTCATTGCTTCATAAGTAGAGCGTTTGGCATCAGTCACTTTACCAAAATATGCTTCATATACAATTGAGTCATATCCTTCAATATCAGCATTTGCAGGAAGAGTCATCATAATTGGTTCATTCTTTCCTACTAAATCAACAAAATTAAAGTAGTAAAGTTCATAACCAAATAAATCAAAGTGAGCATGTAATAATTCATAGCCAGGATCAGTTTCTAATAGTACCGCATTAGGATCATAATAATCCTCAAGAATAGGAGCACTAAATGATTTAAATTCAACTTCTTTTAAATTCGTATATTTATAGAATGCATAATCACCAATTAATTTTAATGTATCTGGCAAAATAATTTTTTCAATATTGGCATTTTGGCTTCCTGCGTAATCATCAACACGATATGTTCCTTCATCTACCACTAAAACATCAATATCTAAAGCAGTCGGAACAGATGAAAGTTGATATTGACCATTAGGAAGCTTTGTATATAATACATTATTATTTAAATATGCATAATCATTTAATTCAGCTGTTATTTGTTTTTGGCCATTTTCATCTAAATAGTAATAATTTGTTAGACTTATACATCCATCAAATGCCTTCATACCCATTTCTTCTAAAGAATCACTGAATATAAATGAAGTTAATAATGGATTATTTTCAAATGCGGCAACTCCAATCTTTTTAAGATTTGGTGCTTCAAAGGTAATTAAATATGTTCCTTGAAAAGCATAATCGCCAACACTTTCTAATTGATTCAATTGATGATTACCACTAACCATAGTACTAGCAAAACTACCATATCCAATCTTTTTAACATTTGTTAAATCGACTCTTTCTAGGCTTTCAGCTGAAGTAAAAGCATAATCCGCAATTTCTTCAACATTTCCTAAATTGATACTCGTCAATGCTGTGCATCCTGCAAAACTATATTGACCAACATATTTCATATTTTCTGGTAATTCTACTTCAATTAAATTGATGCAATAAGCAAAAATGAAATCACCAATTTTTTCGATTGAAGAAGGCAAAATCATAGTTGTTAAACCTTCACAACCTAAAAATGCACCATCTTTGACTATTTTTAAAGTACTAGGTAGAAGGACTTCCATAAATTGTGGTGCACCACCATTTTCATCATATCTAGAAAAAGCACCTTCGCCAATTTCTACAATCTTAGGCATACTTAAGTAAGTAAGTGAAGCACAATCGCTAAATGCATAATCACCAATTTTTTCCACTTGAAGAAGCTCTGCTTTTGCAAGTTTGGCACAACCATAAAATGTTTCGTTTTCTATTATACTATCTACTTTAGATAAGTCAATTGTACTAAGTTCTATATCGTTAGCAAAGCAAGCTATACCAAAATGAACACCACCTTCTTGTGGCATATTTACAGTTGTTAAAACCGTACAATTTTGGAAAACACCAAGACCAAATGTCGAATTGGCACCAATAGTTACTTCAACTATTTTAGATTGAAAGAAAGCACCTTCACCAAAAGTGGCATTAGAAGCAAGGGTTACATTTCTTATATTACTATTAGCAAATGCATAATCACCAATATTTTTAACTTGATCTAAGTTTGTAATCTCAGCTAATTTTTCCGTATAATTAAATGCATGTTCTTTGATAATAATATTATTTTGAAGAGGTAAAGTTACTTTTACCAAAGACTTACAATTTGCAAAAGCATATCCTTCAATAACCGTATCAGGATTTGTAATTGTGATTTCTTCAACAGGTAAGCCACTAAATGAACCTACGCCAATTGTTAAAATATTAACAGGAATAGTAAGTACTTTTTCACTTAATGTTGGTAAAACAAAGATAATTGCATCTTCTTCTTTGTTAAGTAAATAAGTTCCATCAAAGTTATAATTTGTATTATTTCCATCGATTGTAAAGCGTTCAACTTTAGTACCTTCAAAAGCAGAACCTGATAGATTGTTTACTTTTGTCAAAGCATTAAATTTTACTTCTTCTAAGTTTTCACATTGATAGAAAACATATGCGCCAAGTGTAACTTCTGAATTAGGCAATGTAAATACCACTAAAGAAGGACAACTATAGAATGCTTGTTCATCAATGGCATCAACTGTTCCTTTAAGATTTACATCAGTTAACTTAGGACATTCACTAAATGCACCTTTGCCAATTTTAATAAGTGATGATTCAAGAGTAACAATAGTTAAATTTTCACATTTTGCAAAACAAAAATCAGGAATTTCAACTGTCTCATATAATGTTACGTTTTCAATTCCACTACCAACAAACATTGCATAAGAAAGTTTAGTATTTAATGCAAAAACAACATTTCTTAAGGCTGTACAATTTTTAAATGTTTCTTGCCCAGAGTTTCTTAAAGCACTAAGATCAATTGATTCTAAAGAAATGCAACCATCAAAGGCATTTTTTCCTATTGCATAGGCTCTATCAAGTGCAATATTATTTAATAATTCACATTGATAAAAAGCATAAGCACCAATTGATAAAACATTATTCAAATTAATATTTTGTAATTTAACATCTTTATAAAAAGCATATTCTCTAATAAATTTAATTGTATCAGGTAAAACTACTCTTTCAAGACCAGAGCAATTATAAAACGCATATTTTTGAATTTCTTCAACGCCACTTGGAATGGTTACCGATTTAATTGTTGTATTTGCTGATGGTATTTTATTTGCATCATAGTCATCTTCTGGTAAATCAACACTCATATCTGTTTCATACAAACAGAAAGCATAGGCACCAATTGCATAAATACCTTCATCATCAGGAATTACAACATCGCCACCTAAACCTTTATAGGCGACTAGTATTCTATCTTCAATAACAAATTCACTTTTAACTGTTACTCTAATTCTTGCCATAATGTTAGAACCAGCAACCGTTAAAACAATTGTTGTATTGCCTTTTTTAAGACCTGTTACTACGCCATTTTGATCAACACTTGCTACTGATGGATTTGTTGAAGAATACGATACCTCATATTGATCTGCAACATACCAAGGATCTAAATCATAATAAAGTTTAATTTTTTCACCAGGAAAAAAATTAATTGAAGGTAAACTTGAAATAAATATTTTACTACCTGTTGAACCAATTTCACTTGTTTGTGCAGCTCTTGAATAAGCAAATAAAGTTTCAAAATAAGAGAATCGAATTTCTTTAATTTTTTCATCATTTACATTTTCAATATCTCTTGTTTCAGCAAGATTTTGTTTAGCATCTGTAAGCATATTCGTAGAACGTTCTTTAACATTAATAATCAAAACAGCTTGTTTTAAATCCATTTGTTCTTGAACAGTAATGGTTGTTCTACCTGGAGCAATTCCTCTTACTTCACCATCTTGAACAGTTGCTACTTTTTCATTAGATGATGACCAAACTAAATATTTTAAATAGTCTTTGTTAGCATCAACTGTTGAATCAGCTGTCGCAAGATATTGAGTTAAATCAACTACTTCATCCTCATACATTGATAAGATGACTAAATCACTACCATCCAATTCACCATTTTTAGTAAATTTAAAATCACCTTTTGTACCAGGAAGTTGGCATAAATATATATTAGAATTTAAAGCATAATCATCAATTGAGAAAGCAAGTGCACTTGTAATCAAGGCATCTTCACCGATGTCAGCTAAGAAATCAGTAATTTCAAATCGAACTTTTGTATCTTTTCCTTTTTCGCCATAAATAGGAATTGGGTTTTCTGTTAAAAATGAATAGCTTTCATTTGATGTAAAAATAATTGGCGTAATTGATTGTGCATAATGATTATCGTAAACTGTAAGTGTAATGTAATAACGATCTTTCTTTAGATTTTCATCATAAATTTTTTCATATGTTGCATCTTTTAACACTGGGGCTTCATCATCAGCGAAGAAATCAAATTCAAAAGTATTTCTTACGTTGGTATTTTCGCCACCATCACCATAATCTAATAAAGCTTGCATTTTAAATTCATATTCACGATTGTTAACTAATCCTAGTTGATAAGAACTGATATCTAAGAAATCATAATATGGTATTGGTCCGCCACCTAAAGAATAAGCTTTATTAGCATTATAATCTGTATAACTATAAACTACTTCACCAGTTAATTTATCAACAATTGTATAACGCATTTCTTTGGCATTTCTTAATAAACCACCATAAATGGTTGATATACCATCTATTGTACCAAGAATATTAGAAATGGCAATCTTATCTTTTGATGCTGGAATAACATCATATAAGGTTGTATCAATATCATATAAATAAGTTCCAAGCGGAATAATATAGTTATAATAATATGAACCATATGGAGTTGTCGCAAAATAATCAGCTTTTAATTTATCTTCTTCATTAATAGAAGGATTATTTGCTTCGGCATCAACTTCATAATATGTTTTATCAAACATTGGTGCTTCTGTCCAATCGCCATAGAAAGCAAGGAATGGAACATTTAAACTAATTTCATTTTCGTCTATAGCAACAAGTTTAACAAAGCCTTCAACATACATACCATAAGGGAATGATGTTTCAATGATTTCTTTATCTACATCACTTAAACGATATATAGCTTTAATTTTAGCAGTTTGATTAGCATTTAAAACTAAAGTATTGCCATTTAAACTACCGCCATCATTCATTAATTCATAAGTAGTTTGACCATTTAAAATTTGAGGCATTTCAGCAACGTGTTTATCATCTGATGAAGAAACAGTTTCTGTCATACCAATTAACTCAAGATTATAACTAATTGCACTATTTGATAAGTTGACAACATTAAATTCCATAGTGTAGACACCAGTTCTTTTAGGATCATCAAATAATTCTAATTTTGTACGATCAGATCCATCAACTGTAATATACGCTTTGGTGTTTACTGAATTGTATAAGCTAGCAAGACCTGCTCCTTGTTTTCTTGGTGAATAAGGAAGTCCTACTTCGTTATTTGCAATAGTTGCGGTAGACATCAATAATTGATTAGTTAAAACAGCAATTTCTTTAGCAGAATAGTTAGGATATAGTTCTTTTAAATATTGTCTAATTAATACAACAATACCACTAAGATTTGGTGTAGCCATTGATGTACCACTAATTTGGTCGTATCCTCCACCAGGAACAGATGACAAAATATTACCACCATGAGCTGTAATTTCAGGTTTTAATTCTAAAGATCCTGTTGGACCCCAACTAGAGAAATCTGATATAAAAGGTCCAGCTTGATAATCATAACTAAGTGTTAAAGTACCACGATCTTTAGCAGCCAACTTTACACCATCATCTTTAGAAATTGAAATGGTTGGAATGTGGTCGCTTTTTCCCATTGACATTAAAATGTCCCCTTCAACATTGTTATAAATGATACAAGCTAAGGCACCAGCATTTTTGGCAATTTGGGCTTTTTCTTCAAAAGTATTATCACCACGTCTAACCAAAACGATTTTACCTGTTAAATCTCCTAAAGTAGCATAGTTTACTTGTAAACCAACACCAGGGACAGTAACGTATTCATAAGTTTTTGTTTCGCCTTCTTTTAAGCCAATTTCTTTAAAGAAATCATTTTCATCACCATTGATATTGTTTGATTCTTTAAAAAAGAAAATTTGTGAATCATTACCAATCATATATTTGCTCTTTATACCACTTATTGAAGCAACAGATAGTGCAGCAGGATATGTAGATGGCGAACCAACTGTACCTGAATCGGGATTTGTAACCATGTTAGTGTTACCTTGTTCACCACCAAAAGATGAACTATAACTATTACTTGCAGCAGTAATCAAACTAATACCACTTTCATTAATCATATCATATACTTCATTGATAGCATCATTATCGTATTCACGACTAAATCCACAAGAAGATCCAAGCGACATATTGATAACATCAACACCAAGTAATACTGCATCTTCTAATGCTGCTAAGATATCATCAGTTTCAGCACCATCATCTAAATCAGGAAAAACTTTTAATAATACCAATTGTGTATTTACTGCAACACCTGTAACAACATCATCAGATCCACCAATAATTCCGGCAACATGTGTACCATGTTCTGAATCATATGGAAAAACATCACTATCTTTATCGGCATAATCAAATACAAAAGGAATTTTTCTACTATAATAAACATCTGTTAATTCCAAATCGCCACCCGATAGAGCAGCCGCATTAGTACGAGATAATACACTAGAAATATCTTTATCAGTAAGCAATTGTACACTAGGTTGAGTTGAAAAAACAGTATGACTACAATCAAATCCTGAGTCAAGAATTGCAACTGCTGTTCCTTCACCTGTGTAATTCACACTACTAGAATTGAAAATTCCAGTTGGATATACATCAACAATATTTTCAACAGCACCAGTTTCAGCCTTAACTGATTGTGGTAAATTATATGTATCAGAAATATAAGTAGCTTCAACATTTGCAATTTCCGATAGCGCAGCAAAATTTTTATATACAATTTTTACCGCAATAGCATTCATAACTGTCGTATATTGATACTCAACACTCTTAATTAATTTTTTTGCAACTAATTCATTAATTAAAGCGTCTTGCTTTTGTAAAATTCTAAGCGTCTTGCTTTTACCTATATTCGTTGCAGCAAAGTCTGCAATCGAGTTAGATTTATTGGCATATTTATCAAGATATGAATCCATTAACGAATCGTCTTCTAATTTCATAATAACAACAATTTCATCATCATCAAGATAACCACCATTTTCCTTTATGGTATCAGCTTTAATTTGTGACATTACTTGATCTTGTGTAAGTTTTAAATCACTACGTAGAATTTGTAATTGTTGAATTTTACTTGAATCATTCGAACTATTTTCACCATTTTGTGATTTCTTTTCACAAGAAACGCAAGCAATTAACAAGAAGGCAACCACAAAGAAAGCTATAATTTTCTTTTTCATTTTTTCCTCCTGTTACATTATCCAAGCCACCATTTTATAAGCAACATTGCAAATAAGAAACATAGTATTACACCAATTAAAATTGGAAAATAATGTTTAATTGCAGCTTGAATGACTAACTTTCTTTCTTCCTTGGTTAAATTTAATTTATTTTTTTCTTTCCTTTTAGGAAGACCATCAACATCCATATTGTAAATGGTTCTTCCATCATCAACAAACTTTGATTTCTTATTTTTTTTCATTCTTCTTTTCTTTTTGTTCTTTCATTTGTTGTTCTTGAAGTAATATTTGATCATATTCAGCATCATAGAATGCTAAATCATTCATAATTTCTTGATTGTATAAATGACATGCGACAAAATGTTTCTTGGTCACTTCAATATATTTAGGTTCCATATACCGACAAACTTTCATACAATTTGCACATCTAGTATGAAATTTACATCCTTTAGGAGGATTAGCAGGTGAAGGTATATCACCATTTAAAATCACTCTATGCATTTTTACATCTGGATCAGGTACTGGTACAGCTGAAAATAAAGCTTGTGTATAAGGATGTAATGGGTTATCAAATATATCATCTGTTTCGCCTAATTCCATCGCATTACCTAAATACATAACCATAATTTGATCAGTAATATATTTAACAACGGATAAATCATGTGAAATAAAAACGTACGTAAGTCCCATACTCTTTTGTAATTCTTTTAAAAGATTAATAATTTGTGCTTGAATAGACACGTCGAGGGCACTAACTGGTTCATCACAAATGATAAGTTCTGGCTTTACTGCAAGAGCTCTAGCAATACAAATCCGTTGTCTTTGACCACCTGAAAATTCATGTGGATATCTATCATAATATTGTGGTGGTAAACCACACTTTTTCATTATGTTTTGAACATATTTTGCTACTTCTTTTTTAGGTACAATTTTATGAACTCTTACTGCTTCTGAAATAATATTACCAACTGTCATACGAGGCGGTAAACTAGAGTAAGGATCTTGAAAAATTAATTGCATTTTTGTGCGATATTTACGCATTTGATGTTTTGATAATCTTGTTATATCTTGGCCGGCAAAAAAAATAGAGCCACCATCGGAGTTATATAATTTTAAAATAGTACGACCTAAAGTTGTTTTTCCACAACCAGATTCGCCTACTATCCCAATCGTTGTCCCTTTTTCTAAGGTAAAACTAATGTTATCAACTGCTTTTAAGTATCTTGCAGGTTTTCCAAATAAATTTTTATCTAGAGGAAAATATTTTTTTAAATCATTTACTTGTAAGATTATTTCTTTTTTTTCATCCACTTAATTTTCCTCCTTTTTTTTCATACAAATAGCATGAAACATAGTGTGTATCTGTAACTTGAACTAATTTAGGATACTTACCACTACATTTTTCAGTGCATTTTATACAACGATTTTTGAAATAACAATGATCTGGTAAATTAATCAAACTTGGTACTTGACCAGGTATCGAATATAATGGTTCATTAGAATTAGAAGTAATAAGCGGTTTACTCTTTTGTAGACCAATTGTATATGGATGTAAAGGATTATGAAAAATTTCTTGAACAGTTCCTTTTTCAATTACACGACCTGCATACATAACAACAACTTCATCTGCCATTTCAGCAATCACACCTAAATCATGTGTAATTAACATAATAGAACAACCTACTTGTTTTTGTAAATCTTTTAATAATTCTAAAATTTGTGCTTGAATAGTAACATCTAAGGCTGTTGTTGGTTCATCCGCAATAATTAATTTTGGACTTCCTGCAAGTGCCATAGCAATCATAACACGCTGTCTCATGCCTCCTGATAACTCATGAGGATAACTTTCATAGACATGTTCTGGCATTGAAATACCAACCTTGGTTAGCATTTCAATACTATGTTTTTTTACTTCTTCTTTAGACATATCTTTATTATGAATAAAACTAACTTCATCTAATTGATTTCCAATTGTAAAAACCGGATTTAAACTTGTCATTGGTTCTTGGAAAATCATTGTTATATCCTCGCCTCTAATTTTATGAATTTCTTTAGTGGGCATCTTTGTTATATCATATGCTTTTTTACTACCATCTTCAAAATAGCCTAATTTTTCATCATTAAAACGAATCTCACCACCAATAATTTGTCCTTGAGGAGCTTGTACAAGTTGCATAATAGATAAAGAAGTTACACTCTTTCCACAGCCTGACTCACCAACAACTCCAACAATTTTATTTTTAGGAATAGAAAAAGAAACACCATTAACTGACATAACCGTACCATTATCTGTAAAAAAGCAAGTTTTTAAATTTTCAATTTCAATAATATTATTGGGATCTTTCATTCGTGTGATATATTCAGATTCATCGCGTTTTTGTTGTTTTAATTTTTCATAATATTTCATTTGTTGAATATTATACTTTAAAATTTTACGGCTTTCTTTGATAGATATATAATTTGAATTCTTTTTCGTATTTTCTTTAGCCATTATTACACCTACTTTTTAGCCTTTGGATCCATCGCATCACGAAGACCATCACCAATAAAATTAAATCCTAATACAGCGATTACAATCATAAAACCTGCTGGTAACCACATATTCATATGATAATTTAAAACTTGTGGATCATTTGCCGTAGAAATCATAGTACCCCATGCAGCCTTTGGTAATTGCACACCTAATCCTAAATAACTAAGTGTTGATTCATAAAGAATAACACTACCTAATCCAAGTGTCATACTAACAATTAACTGTGGCATAACATTGGGAATTAAATGTTTGAAGATTCGACGCCAAACTGAAAGTCCCATAACTTCAGTAGCAGTAATATACTCTTGTTCACGAAGAGATAAAATTTGGCCTCTAACTAAACGAGCAACACCACTCCAACCAAAAATAGTTATAATAACCATTAAAATATAAATATTTTGATCAGGATCTAATTCCCAAGATTCAATCATGGCAGAAGCAATCAATAAAATAGGTAGTGTAGGTATACAATTAAAAATATCTACAATTCTCATAATTAATTGATCTATCCAACCACCAAAATATCCAGCAATTCCTCCTAGAACAATTCCTATTAAAGTTTCTAAAATAACAACAATAAAACCTATAGTTAAGGAAATTCTTCCGCCATACATTAGTCTTACAAAAATATCCATTCCTTTATCATCAGTTCCAAGTAAGTGTTCTTTACTAGGATTTGCATAGTCGTTAATTTCATTAACATGTTGTAATACTTGAATGACTGTTACTTCATTACCTGAAGCATCAGTAAAAGTATGTGTAGTTTCAATTTCTTGAATAATTTGACTCCTGTCAACTGTTATTTCACCCCATTTTTGATAAAACACAGGGCCTAAAAACGAAAATATAAATAAAGCAGCAATTAAGATAATACCTACTAATGATAATTTTGAACGAAAAAATCTTCTTAAAATAAGTCTTAAAGGGCTCATTTCTTTAACCATTTCTTCTGAAAGATTTTCTTCTTGGTTCATAATTTCTTCTTTAATTTCTTTGATTTTTTCCATATTTTCACCTATTTACCTAACTTAACACGTGGGTCGACTATTGAATACATGATATCAGAAAACAAAGTACCTATAACTGTTAAAACAGCAAGGAACATATTATATCCCATTACAAATGGAATATCACCTTCTCTTAAGGCTTGATAAGCAAGACGTCCTATACCATCAATACCAAAAACTTGTTCTGTAATCATCATACCACCAAATAGTGATGGTAAAATACCAGCAAGTAAAGTTGCAAGTGGAATCATCGTATTTCTGAAAGCATGCTTATAAATTACTTTCTTTTCTGATAACCCTTTCGCACGTGCTGTTCGAATATAATCAGCATTCAATACTTCAAGTGTATTTGTTCTTGTATATCTCATCAATCCACCAATAGACAAAATAACACTAACTGAAATTGGTAAAACCAAGTGACGAGCAATATCACCAAACTTAGTTAAACCGCCAATAAAAGTATCCGCATAATCTTTAGATGCATAAATCAAACCATTTGAAGGGAACCATCCCAAATTAACCGAAAATATTTTTATCACAATTGCCGCAAAAAAGTATGTTGGTAAGGAAATTCCAATCATCGTAAAAACCGTAACGGTATAATCACGAATCGAATATTGATGCGTAGCACTTGATATACCCAAAGGAATGGCAATTAGAAACTGTAGAATAGTTGCTATAACAGCAATGGCAAAAGAAATCCACATATTTTCGCTAATAACGTCAGCTACTGGTTTAGTATATTTAAACGAATTACCTAAATCACCTTTGCATAAGTTGCCAAGCCATTTTACATAACCGGTTACGATACCTTTAAATGAATTATCACCAATACCATATAGTTCTTTAAATCGATCGATGTCTTCTTGATTGATTGCTCCAGATTGCAATTGTGACGAATATTTGATATCAACATAATTGGTAGGCATAAGTCTTACCATTGTATAAATGATAATAGAAACGCCTAATAATACAAATATCGATATAAATAAACGTTTTACGATATATTTTAACATTTATGTCTCCTTATGATAAAAAGGAGAAAAGTGCCCATAAATTAAGTTATAGTATATATAACAATAAATTTAAAGCACTTCCTCCTCATTAAAATTAAATATTTTTATTTTTCTACTACCAATGATACAAGATGTAAATCACTTGTTAATCCTTTATATGGAGAAAGGTTTGCATCTGGTGTAAGTGAATCAACATCAATCTTATTTGTGTTATATGCAAATAAATCATTACGTTGATATGTAGGAAGTTCAATTGCCAATTGCATAACAATATCAAGAGCACGTGAATATATTGCAGCACGCTCATCTTGATCATTTGTCTCACGACCAGCATCAATTAAATCAGATAATTGATTAATTAAAGCAACCTCTGTATCATATTTACCACCAGCATTTAAAAGAATTTGTTTATAGCCCCAGTTAAGTACTGAAGTAGCGTTAGAATCTTTATGATAAACTTGATACATATCAGGATCAATTGTTGATCCCCATGCAGCTGCCCATACAGTTAATTCACCACTTGAAAGTTTAGATAAAGCTTGTGCATCAGTTGTAACATTGATTTGGAATCCAACTTTATTTAATATTTCACTTGAGTGGAACATTGCTTGCCATGCCGGATGATCTGTTTCTTCACCAGCAATTGTAAATGTATATTTTAATACATTATTACCTTTATAATAAACACCATTTGCATTTAAAGTATAACCAGCACCTTCTACTTGTTGTTTAATAAAGGCTTCTTGTTCAGCTTCAGTAAGTTTATCACCAGCTTTTTTACCAAGTGATAATACATAATTTCGATAAGCAGGATTTACAACATTTAAATCTTCAGGAATAGCGCCACCGATAAATGGATAATATGCTGTTGCGCCATCTGGATATGCCCAACTTGATAGTGACATTGAACGATAAATCGCTGTTGCAGTAGTCTTATAATAATTTACACATTCTTGTGTATTAATAGTATGCATAATTACTTGTCTTACTGCAAGATCAGGCACTTTACCAGCGTTAATACCAATATAACCATATCCAGAAGTTTGAACGGATTTATTACCTATTCCGTCTTCTTTTTTGTCATCTAATTCATCAATTGTTTCTGGTTTAGCATTTGGTTCAATAAAATCAATTTGACCATTATATAACGAATTTAACATTTGAGATGCAGAAACAACTTGCAAACGTACTTTTTTAATTTTAGCAGGACCTAAAACATAATATGGATTTCTCTCAAAATATACAACACCTAAATCATAGAAATCTCCTGCTTTAATATTTTCAATTCCACCACTTGATTTACTTGCAGCATATGGACCAGCACCAACTGGAACGCCTACTTTATCAGGGCTATTTACAACTTGGTTCATAAATGTTTGTGAACCATATTCAACACCAAAGTTAGCAACATAGTCAAATTTAGCAATGTGTTCAGCATCAGAATAATAGTACATTGGTGCAACACTAAAAGCAAAATTCCAAATTGCTTTAGGGTCAATATCATGAATAGTAATACTTAATACTTCATTGCCATCTTTTACGGAACCATCAGCATTGTAAGTTGGAATATTATAAGTTGTACCATTGACAACTACGCTTTCAGTTCTATTTGCAAATTGAATACCCGAAATATTAGGAAATTGTTTATCTGAATTATTTTGGAAATAATTTTCCATTGCTTCATTTACTAAAAAATCATTTAATTTAACGGATGTATTCCAATATAAAACTACTTCTTCAATAGCGTTAGGAATTTTATCAGCATAAATTGTATTAATTGCTTGTTCTTTTGTCCAACCCTTCAAAACTGAAGGATCATTAACTAAGCTAGAAACAAGGGTTGCTTCTTCTTTATTCCAGTTTAAATATCCTTCATTATATAAAAATGCCTCAACATCAGTTGTTAATAAATTTTTATAAACTTTACCGCTTCTATCTGAGAAAGTAATATCTTCATATGTATCAATCGCATTTGTATAATCAGTGTTCAATTCTTCTTTGAATAATTCACGTGCTTTATCATAATCTTTTACGATATTAACAAAGTTATCTGAAATATCAGCAAATTCTAAAGCATATTCACCAAGTAATGTTCTAAATGATTGTTCAGTTAAATTAGCACCAGTATTTTGATCAAAAATTTCAATTGACGCATCAACTAAAGCTTGGATTCTTGCTTCAGCTTCGATTTGGAATTTTACTTTGAAACTATCTTGTTCATTTTCATCTGCTTCTTGTGTACGATATTCCTTTAAACCAACAATATCAGTAGAATAGATTGTACTTGAACCCGTATATGCAGGATCTAGATAAACATAAAGATTAAAAAGAACATCTTTAATTGTTAGAGGGCTTCCATTAGAAAACTTTACATTATTTTTTAAAACAAAGTAATATGTAGTTGTTTGGTCAACATCAGGTGTACCTTGTGTTACAATTTGTAAATCTTTAGTCACAACACCCTCATTATCGCCCCAAGTTGGGTTACCATCTTTATCATTTCCTAACATACCCATTTGGGTCATACCTACAACATTGCTATCAGGAGCAGTAGTTGAGAAGAAAGGATTAAAAACTTTATCTAATTCTTGGCTTGAAAAAACAAGCGAATCGTTTTCATTGTTGTAATATTTCTTATCGTCATTTTTTTTACAACTCTTACAGTTACAACCAGTAACAAAAAGTGTTGTAGCAATCATTGCTAATACAATGATTAATCTAGTATGAAATACTCTATTTTTCATTATTTGTTTCTCCTTTTTTATTCTAATATTAAATTGATTTCATTATTTGTAATTGTTGTATCTTTGTCTAATTTATAAACAGGGGCATTTTCAATAACAATCAAGTTACTTTCAATATCGAAATCTTTTGGCAAAGTTGTACAAATCAATTTTCCACTAAACGTAACATTAGTTAATTTAGAATTTTTACTAGTCATTGCAATAGGTGCAACATATATATTTTGAATCAAAGACAAACTCGTCTTAATATCAATTGTTACATTTTCAAATATAACATCTTGAATTGTTGCGTTGCTAATATTTCCAAATAAACTAATTGTCAAACTCTTAACGCTCGGATCATTAAAATCATCAATTAATCCATTTCTTGTCGCATCATAGTTGACTTTGAAATTAGTAACTTTATATCCATTGCCCATAAAGATACCTTTATAGTCAGTGAAAGAGAATGCTTCGCCTTCTAAATCAATATCATTTGCTAAATAAATATTTTTTGACTTATTGATTCTTAAGTCATTTGCATTTTTAACAATTGCAAAATCCCCTTCAATATACTCAACAAATACGCGAATAGCTAAATCAGTTTCTCCACCTGGATGTGTAAATTCTTCATCCCAAACGTTGCCATCAGCATCTTTAAAACCAATTGCTGTATATCCATATCTAGTATTTGCATAGTTGGCGTAATCTTTAAATTTGTCACCTTGATTTACCGAATAAGAATCTAATACAACTATCTCATTGTTTTCATCGTAATAACATACTTGATATGTATATTTGATATCTTTTTTCCAAAAGGCATATAGTGTAATTCCAGTATTATCAATGGTGTCACGATCAAAATCCCACTTATCCTGATAAGTTATAACACCATCATTTTCAACTTTCTTTTGATACCATCCATCTAATGTATATCCTGATCTGGTAATAGCAGCACCTGTCAAACCAGTTAAATCTGTAATTAAAATATTGGAATCTGTTTTATCATAATAATGTACAACTGGTAATGTACAATTTTGATAGGTTCCGCCTTCTAATTCAAAGATAACTTTCACTTTATCATCATAATTGGTTTCAGTTTTACAACCATAAAGTAACATAAGAGGTATGAATAAAGCGATGAACATTAAATATTTGATTTTCATATTGCCTCCATTAATATTTTAAGCATATTAATTATACTAGATTTATACAAAAAATGCAATGTATTGCAACAATAAAACGCTTACATTGTTTACAATTCTATTTACATTTTTTGTTAAATGTTTCCCGAAGAAAAACGCAAATACGCAACATAAAATATTTTTTAGCAAGTATTTTACTAATTTTTAAATAAAATTAAAAAAATATATTTTTTTAATTAAACAATTACTTCCTAGTATGAATTAAAAAAATCTTCCATTATTTAAAAGAAGATTTTTTTAATTCATACTATTTTCTAAAAAATGTTTTATTTTTTCCCCATCTTGATAACCAAGTTGATAAAGCTTTATCAAATTTTTTCTTTTCTTTTTTAATGTTTTGACTTTCATTGTACTACTTGGTGCAATAATAATTACCTTGCCTTTTTTTTCTAATTTTTTGGCAAGCGCAATTGCTTCATTATAAACATCTGATCTTTTAGTGAATTTTTCGGCAGCCTTAGGATATTTTTTAGCAATTTTACTTGCTAATATACCATCTAAACCCACTGTTTTTATTTCATTTTTTGGTCTAGAAAGTATGAGTACAATTCTATCACAACCTAAATCAAGAGCTTTTTGAATAGGGATACAATCTGATAACGCACCATCATAATAAGGAATACCATCAATGAAATATGGTTGGCAAATAAAAGGTAAGCAAGATGAGGCTTTCATAACATCATAATTATCTTGTTCAATATCTTCTTTAGTAAAATATTTTGCTTCACCAGTAAGTGCGTTAGTGGCTATCACTATCATTTCCATTGGATTATTTTTTAAAGTTTGATAGTCATAGGGATTTTCACCATTTGAATTACTAAGTGTACTATATACATAATCAAGATTAATAAAATTACGATGTAAAATATAATTAGTAAAACTCATATATTTTTTTCTAAAAGCATATTGGGTATAAAAAATATAATTCCTACCCCTTTGATTAGACATATATGATGCCATATTAGCACTACCTGCTGAAATACCAATACCAAGGTCAAAAGTTATTTTTTGATCCATTAAATAATCCATAATTCCCACTGCATAAATTCCTCTTAAGCCACCGCCTGGATCAATAATTGCTGTCTTCAAAACAATTCTCCTTTCTTTTAATTATATTTTTCTTTATTTTTTATTTTTATTATACCATATATTGATAATACTATCAAGTTAAGAGTTTAGGTTCCTTTAAAATACAAATAAATTAGTTTATTGATAAAAATGGTGCAAATAGTTGAAAAATAACTGCTAAAATGATACAATTTTAAAAGAGGAGGAATTTCTTATATGATAGTTAGTTTTTTTAACTCTTATAAAATATATGAAGTACCAAATCGTTTTTCCTATCAACATATTTTATTGTTGCTTTTAGATATTGTTTATATTACATTACTTATTTTTTTATTTAAAAAGAAATCACATACTACTAAAAAATACATTTTACTTGCATTAACTATCGCTTGCTGTGTAATTTTTGCTGGAAGAATGTTTTTTGGTTGGGAAGAATCGCGAATTTTTAATGATGGTTCTAAAACAACTTTACTAC
Organism: uncultured Bacilli bacterium; assembly: GCA_944326155.1. Classification (GTDB taxonomy): domain Bacteria; phylum Bacillota_I; class Bacilli_A; order ML615J-28; family CAG-313; genus CAG-313. Next base: position 10,322 of record CALVCV010000005.1, on the reverse strand, counting down.
CATTTGAACTATGTAATATAAATATCATTATTACTTTAGTAGCCATTCTTATAGACAAAAAATTCTTAAATAATTACACATATTATATAACAATGTTAGGAGCTTCAATCCCACTTTTGGTCTTCCCCGATTGTCATATGATTACTCAAGGAAATAATTTATTTCATTATATGTTTTTGGATTTTTGGTTTATTCATACCAATTTAGTAGCTATTCCAATTGCAATGATAGTTTGGGGCTTTTTTAAACCAGAACAAAAACAAATTCCCCAAGTTTTATTAACCTTAGTCGGAATTTACTTATTTGCCTTTTTATCTAGTATTATTTTAAAAAATTTTAGCGGATTTGAAAGTGCCAATTATATGTATACACTAAGGCATAACAATCTGCCTATTTTAAAACAACTTTATAATATGATACCCATTCCTTTTGTTTACGGGTTACCTCTTATCTTCCCATTATTTATAATATTTTATCTAATGTCACTACCATTTAAAACAAAGAAAGGAAATTTATAATATGTTTAATATTTTAACTTTAATTATTGATAAATATAATTTGGTCCATATTCTTACAGTGCTTTTTTTTCCTTTATTAGCAGTTGCTTCTTACTTTATTTTTCGCAAAAAAAGTGAGAAATCCAAAACCATTTACTTATGGATTTTGATGCTTATTGCCTTTTTAGCAACTTGGATTACTTTTTTTACTTCTTATATTCAAGATTATAATGATCAAAGAATTAACGTTTGGACTCGTCTACCTTTACATATGTGCTCTATCAATGTCATACTATATCCATTATTTTTTGGTTTAAGAAAAAAAATGCGTCCACTTTTCTTCTCTACCTTATTTGCTTACATGTATTTTTTTGGAAGTGCTGGAGCGCTTTTAGCGATGGTGGTAACTTCTCCTAGCGATTGTCTTGGGCCTACAATTACTCTTTTAAATTATAATGTCTTCACTTACTGGCTAAAACATGGCCTTATCTTTATTTTACCAATTCTATTCGTTGTTTTGGGATTTTATAGACCGAAACTCATTGATATTATCAAAGCTTGTGTTTTTCTCATCGTTCTTTTATGTATTATGGAACTTGTCAATTTATTATTTACATGGTTTAATGACTTAAAAGGTGGAACAGGTATTTGTAACTACTTCTATACAAGAACAGGTGTAGGAACAGCTGTTTTAGAGCAATTCTATAATTTTCTTCCTTATGAATTAATTTATATGTTCCCACTCGCAATTATCGCAATTCCAATGTTCTTCATTTACTATTTACCAATCGGTATAATTGATTTTGTGAAGAAAAAAAGAAATAAAAAAACATATTAACATATTAATGATAAAAAGCATTAGATATAAACCATCTAATGCTTTTTATATAAGAGTTTTATAATATTAAAAGTTCTATATTTTTTAAGTTTAATAATGGTATTTTTTATGCACAAGACTGGCGCCCTACTCTTTAGGTAAAGTGTCCAAATTATATTGACTTTTTGGACACTTGATTTTGATGTTATTTAATTGTTTTGATTACTTCTTCTATTAATAGTAGAATAATTATATTTTTTGTAAAACATATTGGAATTGTTTTATTTACATTATTTATTATATTTTTAAACAAATTTTATTTTTATGTGGTAAATTATTTTCCTCTTTGCGCAAATAATTGTAATGGTAGAATTGCTAATGTTTCTACTAGTATTTTCACACAAGCATATACTTCTGATGTTTGCATAGCTTTTAGTTCATCAACCATCACACCACTACATGAGTTTCTCCTGCATCCACTAAATATTTAAATTTAGCACCTTTTGCAATGGCAGTTGGTCCCATACGTGAATATAAGATAATCTTACAACTTCTATTACTACTTTAGTTTTTCTGACATATTATTTTCCTCATTGTATCTCGTAAATTTGCCATTTACTTTATTTGTATTCATTGCTCTTTTTAACAAAAGTAAGCTTTCTTTTAGGTCTAATTACTAAACCTTCAAGCAATTGGACAAAGGTTTTCTTTCTCATAAGTTTTTCCATTTTTAATACTGAAAGTAATGTTTTCTTGTATATATCTTCATACTCTATCGTTGGCAACTTTTATTAGTTTTTTCTCATCTTTATGCTTTCTATTGAATCTTCCTTCTATGAGTTTCAGTTAAGTGACTCATAACATAATCATCTAAAGTTTTTTGCTGTTCTTCTTTAATTTTTCTTTCTAATCTTGACATTGGTGTATCTGGGTCAGCAAACTCTAATCCTTCATATTCCAATTTATTAATCGACACTAGACAATGGTATCTCATCTTTCTTTCGTGATATGATAATAGCTTGTCCTACTTCTTCTTCAACTTCAACAACTGACTTTGATCCATCAGCAAACTTATAAATAATTTTCATTTTCATACTTTTTTACCTAACCTTTCTTTGTAAAATGAAAAAAGAGGACAGTATTCCTTTTTTCCAGGTTTTACTGTCCTCTTATATATTAGTAAAATATTGTTGTTTTTACTTTTTTGAAAATCTATTATTTTTTCCACCTTCTGATAAAAGAAAAAGCACCTGCATACTGGCTTACTATATTGCTAAATTAGCAAGTGCTGATTTATTTTTTAGTAACTCTTTATTCTACATATAAAATAAAAATTAACATACAATTGAATTCTTTTATTAATGAATATGAAAGTAATATTATCTCCATCCCGATTCTTTTTTTATTTGTTCCTTTAATTGCTTTTCCTCTTCTAATGCCTTTCTTTTAAAATAGTCTCTATCTGTATATTTTACAATTATATTCCAACCAACAATTACAAGAGTTAATATTATTAATGACAAAACTGTTTTTGCTATAGCATTTTTTATAAAAATCAATAATAAGTTTAATATCGCGAAAGGAATAGTCATTATTGCAGCTCTCACATGAATTTTGTGCCAAATTTCTTCTAATTCAAAACACTTTTTATGTCTTAATCCAAAAACTTCATTTCGTTTGCAACTTGGGAAAAAAATTATAGGAAACAAGTAAACAATAAAAAATAATATTACCAAAATACTTCCAAAATCAAAAATCATAAAGTCACCTATTTAGTTATTTAAAATTGTATATATACAATTTTTGTGCTTTTAATCTATTTTACTCTTATATTTATAATTGTCTAATCATTCATATAAATTATATTAAAATATTTTAATTAACTTTATTCTTGCAGCATAATCGATACTATAATTTGGTTTTTCAATACTTATTTTTATTTTTTTTAATTTTTTAGGAATTTCATAATAAAAACAAGTTATATTTTTTATATTTTCTTTAATATTTTCTAGCTTAACCCATCCGTATTGAGTTAACCCATAAATGGAAAATTGCTTTGTAATGTAAACACTAGAAGAATGATGCTCTATTAAAATTTTATTTACTAATTTATATTCTGCAAAATCAATAAGTATCCAATGTTCAATCATATCATTTGAACTTTTCCAAAAGGAAAAATTATTATTCACACTACTTTCTTTTCTAATACTATTCAAAACAAAAAATTTATCTTCACTATCAGCAGAAAGAATTGTTTTTTCATCCTCTAAATAATTAATTTCTTCTGTAATAAAATTACTAATATTATTAAATTTTTCTTTTATATTGCAATATAATTTATTTGAAATGCTTTTTATTTTATTTCGAAAATCATCAAAATTTATAGTTTCGATATTTTTATTTAAATATGAGTTTTTTGCTAATGTATTTATTATTTTTTGTCTGTTTATAAAAAATTCTTTTCTCAACTCATTAAATTCTGAGTTATTTTTTAAAGACAAGGTTTCATTCAAAAAAATCAAATAATGGAATGAGTGAGTAATAATGCGTTCTCCTAAATTGTTCATTACGATAATAACTATCATATTTACCCACGTTTAACAACTGATTAATTTCATTAAGTAAATAATCTTGATTATTTATTAACACTTCTAAAAATTGTGATATAATCTTTTTTTTCAAATAAATCATATCAATGTTTTTTACCTTTTGAATATAGTATAAGCAATAATTATTATAATCAAAGGTCTTTATCATTTGTTTAGTTTTACTATAAAAATTAATCAACATGTCATACGTTATTTTATAAGATGAGAATACTTTATTTTTACATAAAGAATCCAAAACTTCATTATTAATTGAGCTTTCTTTAATATATATCAATTCTTTTTCATCGTCATATCCATATATTACTATATTATGATTAATTTCATCATTATTTACTTCTTTATACATAATAGAATAGAATAAAGCAGCATGATTTACACTTAAAAGAATAGGAGTATTGTTATCTATGTGTAATCGTATTTGTTCAATTATATTTTCTTCTGTTATATTCTCATTAAAATTCAATTGTAAACCTAAAGTATTTAATACAACATTTGTTATATTATTATCTAATGAAATAATACCATAATTAGAATAAAGTCCCCATAAAACACAATATAATTTTAGAAAATTTTTATCATAAAAACTAGATGCTCCTGCTATATTATAATCTATACAATTATTAACAATTATTCCGTATCCATCAATATGACTTGAAATATTTAATATTCTCATAAATTCACCATTTTATTATTGATACTGACTTGCTTGACAATGCCAAAACTTTGCATAAGCCCCATTTTTATTAACCAAATCAGCATGTGCTCCAATTTCTTTGATTTCACCATCTTCAAAGAAAATCACTAAATCAGAAAACAAAACTGATCCTAATCGATGTGTTACAAAGATACAAGTATCATCTTTACAAATCTTATTAATTTTTTCATAAAATTTGGTCTCTTCAATTGGATCAATTGCAGAATTTGGTTCATCTAAAATATAAACTTTACCGTTTTTGCATATCGCTCTAGCTAGCGCAATCCTTTGCCATTCTCCACCAGATAATTCTATACCTCCGTACTCTTTACATAAAATAGTGTCTAAATCAATTTCTTTCATAAAATCAGCAATCATTAAACATTTTAAAATAACTTTATCATTTGTGATCTTAGAATTATTGCCTATACCTACATTATATTTAAGAGTTTCTTTATACTTGCAATAGTCTTGAAATACCATTGAAAAATTTTGCCAGTAATTACTTTTTACTATGTTTTTAAGATTTTGAGAGTCTACATATATTTCTCCAATTGAAGGAGATAAAAGACCTAATAATAATTTTATAAATGTACTTTTACCACTTCCATTTGAACCAACAATTGCTATTTTTTGTCCTTTCTTTATTTCTAAATTTAAACTTTTTATAACATATTTATTCGTCAATGGATATCTATAACTAACATTAGAAAAACTTATTTTTTCAAAATCATCAATTATATCTACTATTTCATCATTCAATATATCAATTTTAAATAAATTATTATATTGTTGTATACTATACATGGTTGTAACAAATAAACCTACTATCTCAATAAATTCGGTAAAATTAAATATTAATGTGGCTATTAATGTAAACGTAATAGATAATGAGCCAAATGTTATTAATTTAATGCTTACAAAATATCCAATTAGTAATAAACAAATACATAACAAAAAAATTCTAACTAAAAACTCGATAATTTCTAATTTAATTTTTTTTCTTTCTATGACAATTTCTTTATTGAATATTATTTTTTTTAAATTATTAAATTTATTTTCAAATAGTGTAAAACTATTATTTAAATAAATATCTTTTATCAAATCTTGATTTAATAATATTTTTTTATAATAATTTAGTTCTGTATATAAATTCGTTAATTTAATATTATTTAAAATACTTATTTTATTTTTTATAAAATTAGTTATAAACGCTGGTATTATGGTAACTATACAAATCAATGCTAATATTGGATTAATGATAAATACTGAAATAAAAATACCAATTATCTCAAATATAATTTTTAACATATACATCATATTTTGATATAAATCAACATATTCGCCATGACTAAAATTCCATGCGCGATTTATTTTGCTTTGAATTTCTGGAATTTCATAAAATTCATATTTAATATTACAAGATTTTTCATTAATTGTTCGATCTAAAACACGCCATGATGTATAATTAATTTTATCTAGAATACGTAAATAGAAAAAATTAAAAATTTCAACCAACATTTTAATTCCAATATATATTATTAAAAAAATTATTGAATTTTTGAAATTAAAATCTATTGTCGCATAATCAATATATTCTTTCCACAAATAAGTATAAATAGGAATAAGAGTTGCTGTAATCACTAAAAAAAATGAATAAATAATTATATTATACTTCTGCTTTTTAAATGCAAATAGAAAAAAACTCAAACAGTCTTTAATATTTATTTTAATAGTTTCATTATTATTGTTTACTTCTTCAATTTTTCTTGTATTATCATTAATCATCATTATTACCCCTTATATAAAGTTTTCTTTGACTTTCATATAATCTATAAAATTCACCTTTCATATTTACTAACTCTTCGAATTTTCCCATCTCACATAAACAATTATTCTTTATCATTAAAATTTTATCCACTTTATTTGTGAATCCTAACCTATGAGTAATAAAAAAACTAATCTTATCATTTATTTTATTTATTATTTTGTTAAATACTTCAATCTCCATCAGTGGATCTAAAGCTGCAGTCGGCTCATCAAAAATATAAATACTCTTTTTCTTAACCATAGCTCTTGAAATAGCAATTCTTTGCCATTCACCACCTGATATTTCTTTTGAATCACCAAAATCTTTTCCTAGAATTGTTTCGAACCCTGTATTATATTTAGAAGCAATGTCATCAATCTCCAAATATTTTAATAATTCAGAATTATTTTCATCAAGTGCTTCATCACTCATCATGATATTTTCTCTAATACTCATTGAATACTTGCTATAATCTTGAAAAGTCACCCCAAAAATAACTGCTCTTGCTTCCTTGGAATAATTAGAAATATCTATACCATTTAGTAATATTTGTCCACTTGATGGCTCATATAACCCTAATAATAATTTAATAAGAGTTGTCTTCCCTGCACCATTTTCTCCAACAATGGCTATACTTTCACCTTTATAACATATGAAAGACACATTATTTAAAATAAAGTTTGTTGTCTTAGGATACTTAAAATAAACATTTTTAAACTCTATTTTTTCAATATTAATGTTTGTAGTTATACAAGTTTTATCTTGACTATTCTTCTTTATAATATTATCCAACGAATCACATGTTTCAGTCAATAATGATATACTTTTTTTAGATTGAATGATTTGAGAATATTTAGATAAAAATTTATATTAAAAATATTTATTGATAAACCAGTGAAAACACCAAGCGTAATATGGTTATTCAAAAATAGTAAAAGTAATATAATTAAATTAAATAATATAATAATATATTCAACATTAGAAATAATTTTTCCAAATAATCCATATTTGAATTTTATATTTAGTTCTTTTTTGTCTAAATTTTTTTGTTCATTTTGCCAATCATTTAACATATATAATGATGAATCATTAATTCTTAATTCTTTAGCAAACGTATAATCTCGTAATAGTGATGATTTATATAATGCTTTTCTTCTGTCTAAGTTTGTATCATACATAGCATTATATCTTTTTTTAGTTATTTTAGAAACTACATAATTAACTAATGGTAGTACAATTGCTTCACATATTAACAATATGATTGAAACACGAATAAAAATACAAGTTAATAATAATATGTTTACAATAGTTTTAATCATAAACAAAGTAAAAGATACCTTTTTTTGATACAAATTATTATCACTAATTTGTTTTATTTTATTAAATATTTCTTGATTTTCATATTCATAATAAGGTATTTTACTTATAAGCGTTGAAACATAAGAATTCCATTTGATATCAGTCATATTATAAATAATTTTATTATAATAATTAATGGGTATATTCACAATAGGCATGACATATGACATAATTAAAATTATACTGGCAATAATCAAATTAGTAGATTGATTAATTGAATCAAAAAAGTAAGCTGTTGCTACAATAGAAAAAGGAATACTAATACCACTCATTATTGATAATATACAATTAATATAATAATGTTTTTTAGTTTTTTCCAAAACATCTATAAAATTTTTTTTCATATATTTCTCCAAATTAAATAGGTAGTGTCAAATAATTTATGAAAGATAATTGATTATTTATAATTTATATTCAGCCAAATTTTGCATATATTTAAACCTCCTAATATTTTTATCAAAATTATATATTTTATTATTTATTTTAATTAGAAATAAATATTGTAAATTAATTATATTGAATTGAACTTTCTAAGATAATCACCATATTTAATAAATAAATTTTAATCATATTTAACACCTACCATTATTTATCTTATATGTTATAAATACAAAAAACTCTCTTATTTCTAAGAGAGTCAGATAATTTCTTTTTCTATTTTTTTTAATTCTAAATACTTTAAGGTAACTATTATAACTATCTTAGAGTATGAGTTTTCCTACACCTCTATTATACCAAATATTACCAGTGATGTCAAACAAATTAATACATCATAACAAGTTTTCTAATAACTTTTAACATAATACTCTCAAATTTGGTCCCCACCCTCATTTACCTTTTTTCTTGGTTTGTTTTCGAATCTTTTTTAAAGAACTGTACAAGGCTCTAAAATTGGTCCACAATTTGCAAATCTCTTTTATTAACTAATTTTATTTCGCCCATTATCTCTTATAAGTTCGAGTCCCATTGGAACTAAAGATTCGAATCCCGTAAGTTAATGGTTCGAGTCATTGGCAAGTCTCCTATATTTATTAAGACTATATGTTTCATAAATGTATAAAAAAAGATGGTATTCTAACCAAGATTGGCTAAAATACCCCATAAAATTTAAAAAAGTAAGCCTTAATTGGAAGACTTACCGATTTACTTTAATGATGCAGGTGACGGGACCAGAATAACACAAATATTAACACATTGACTATTTAAATATAAAAAAGCCAGCTAACCTTTTTATGATGATGGGTTAACTGACTTGAGTTGATTATTCATGTTCTCTCCACACTAATATTCGCTGTGTTGTATCATAATTAAAAGTTATACCATCAACTACTTCTTGTCCTATTACATCTTGATAATCAAAAATGTTATCAATCATAACAATATAAAAAATATACCCTAAGCCTTTATCATATTTTCCAAAAAATCTAATAGTGCCTGGAATTTCAGTATCTAATCCATAATTAATATCATTCATTGAGCAAAAATCTTCTTTTATTTTATCTTCAATCATAATATCAATTTTAGGTAAATCTTCATAATTCACATTATTTTTACAATTTGCTATTTCTTCTAAATCTTCATGAGTTAAAAACTGATTATTAAATGCTTCTTGAAGCGAATAAAATATTTTAAATTCTGGCATTATTATTGTTATAATTTCTTCTTTAGTTTTGCCACATAACTCACAAATATATTTCATTACATAACCACCATTTCCAGCTTCGATTTCTCTACCTTCATCCCATTGATGATTATCTTCACCACAATCTCTTAAAATAAGACCATTCATTGTTGTATATAAAGTACTATCTTTGTTTGGCATTATAAAACTAATAACTGGGTGCCCATCAACATGTTTTGTTTCGGCGTCCTCACCAATATAATCTCCATTAATGTTTATACCTACTGATGGACCTGATAAGAAAGCCAAGTGAACTTCTACTTCTTCTCCAGCTTTATAATAATTATCTAGTGGTTCAACCAAATAACCGAAATCATCAATGACAGTTAACTTATATTTTCCATTTGGATATGGATCTTCAGAACCTGGACCATTAGGTGTATCAACACACCCAACCAGACATACCCCAAAAACAAATAAAAGTATACTAACTAATATTTTTTTCATTAAAGTTTACCTCCTATCTATATAATAAATATAAAGTTTTTTTGAACCTTTCATATATAAAACAATTTACCATAGCAAAAAGTGACAAAAAGTTTTATATCTTCAACTATATTATACCATTTATAAATATTGTGTGTCAAATTATAAATTTCTTATAGGTTCGAGTCCCGTAAGAACTAAAGGTTCGACACCCGTAAGTTAATGGTTCGAGTCCGTGGTCAGTCTCACATAGTCATTAAATCTAGATGTTTCATAAATGCATAAAAAAATAAGGTATTCTAACTAAAACTAGCTAAAATACCCTATAAAAATAAAAAATAGATCTTCTTTTTTGTTATGATATTTCTAAAGTAGACAAGAAATAAAAATAAACAATGGGGGATAGGGAAAATGTGTTCCCCTCCTTCA
>CALVCV010000004.1 GCA_944326155.1 uncultured Bacilli bacterium | reverse complement strand
AGATTTCAAGTAATCATTGATCGATTACTAATCTAATGTATCTTTTTTTATCTAGTCCGTTTTAATCAAACTAATTCGTTTCGTTCAATCTTTTTTATTTTCTTTTTGAAATAATTTAGTTTGAATAAGGTTACCATATTTGTGTAGTAAAATACATATTACAACAGATAAAAATAAAATGCCAATAAAAGTAATACCAATAATTATACCAATGTGCATAAAAAACTCACTAGTTAATACATTGGTTAAAGTATCACAAGCATGAAATGATAACGCAAGGTAGGCTTTACTATTATCGGGGAAAATGATAAAATGAAAAATTTCAAAAGCCAAATCAAAGTTAGAAATGGCAAATAGACTAATTAAAAGACCAAAAAGGATAAAGATACCTACTGTTATAAGATAGGTTTTTAAAAAACTATTTGCAATGTATTTTCTTCTAAAAATTAAATAAATTACGCAAAGAACAAATAGAACAATACATAAATAACAAAGTCTAATTCCACCGATAAAAAGGACTTTAACATCTTTCATATGTTCAATTGCTTGATTGGAGAAAAAATCAACCTCTCCATCATTTGTCAATATTTGAAATTGCATTGAAGTTACGTCAGAGTGATATAAATAATCAATAATTTTATCAATTGCTTTTTCGATATCTTGTTTTGTTACATCATATTTTGGCCAGTAGCAAGACTGATAAGTATTACTTGCTTTATCATAATGTTGATGCTTTATACCATTAAAAGTATATTCTTCCAAAATTGCTTCAACATTATTTTTATTTGTTTCTTTAATATAATATGATTTTGATTTGGCAATTGGTAAAATACTGAGACATCCTACTAAAATAATAAAAATTATGAAAGTAAGAATTAAAATCGTTTGATCAAGTATACGTAAAGTTTTATTCACTGGTATTTTCATCCTTTGCAATAGCAATAGGTTCTAAAATATTTTTCTTTTTCAAGAAATTTTCTAAAGGTTTACGCCAAATTAATAAAGCAACTCCCCACAAAAACATGATAATACTCATAAATTGAGAAGGAGATAAGAAACCAAAAGGACTAGAACCACGATCATCGCCTCTTAAATATTCAAGTAAGAATCTAAATAAATTGTAGCCAATGAAATACCATCCACAACGATTTTTCTTAATAAAGAAGAAGAGGATACCCGCAAAAATAAATAAGAAGACAGCTTCATATAGCTGAGTCGGGAGGACCCAAGCGTAAGCTACACCATTTTCATGAATAGGATAGTAGATGGATAAAAAGGTATGTGGTTCAACGGTTTTACCATAACAACATCCACCAAAAAAGCATCCAATACGACCAAAACCATGGGCAACGCATAAGCCAACGACAATAATATCTAAAAAGAAAAACATTTTATCACGATCATATTTCATAATAAAATAATAAAGGATAAAATAAGATAAAATACCACCAAAAAGGCCACCCGAAAAAGTAATGCCCCACCATTCCCAAGTAAAATGTCCTGTTTCTTTAAAAGTGGAAATATTGTGCCATAAAGCATCAAAGAAAGTTGCGCTTAAGGCAAATATTCCCCCCGCAATAGCACATGTTATAATCAAATTGTCAATTTTCTTTTCGCTTACGTGATTTTTCCTAAATAGTGTTAAAATGATAATGGCAAAGAACAATACACCAATGGCAACCATTAGGCCAAAGGTTGGAAGGGTAATGCCAAAAATATGTAATTCAGGTTTCATTTTAAACTCCTTTCTAATTGAATTGTTAATATTATATCACAAAAATAGTAAAATCAAACAAAAAATGCAATTTATACCGATAAGCAGTATATACCTTTGTTGAAATAAATTTAAAAGTATAGTATAATACATTAAAATAGGTGAAACAATGCTAAATCAAATTATTCAAAAAATTCCCAAAATAAAAAAAGACGTTATTAGTATGGATATTATGATGAATCATGTAAATAATACCCAATTAAAAGAAAAATGGCAATTTACTTATCACACATATGAAGAGGTTCTTAAAAACATTGCACTTTATCAAAAAGGCACACATGATCAAACTATTCAAAATTATATTATAAACGACTATGAAACCTTATCTCAAATGATATATGAATTTAAGGAAGACTTATATCCAATTTTTGATTATAATCTTTTTTTGTTATTAGATTCTTTTCATGATGATGAGTTAAGTACTTTTCAAATTTTTGAAAAAAAGTTGTTTGAAAAACATACTGAATTTGTCCAAATTGAAAAAGTCTTTTTAACAAATGCTAAAGATTCCTTTGGCCCTTTATTCAAAAAGCTAATTGAAGTTCTTCAAGCAACATGCACAGTAAATGAAATGAAATTTATTCCTTTTTCGAAGTTAGAAACACTAAGCATGAAGGAAAGTTTTACGAAAGAAGATTTTTTACAGGCCTATCAAGCAACTAGCACATCATTAAAATATGTAAAAGATAAAAATCTATTTTATCAATCTTTTTTAAAAATGCGCTTTATGATGTTTATTTTACTTGCAGGAGAGAAAAATGTTTAATGCTATCTTAAAAAGTTTAATTACCATCTTATATGAAAATGCCTACACCAATATTATCGTCAATCAAACGATTAAGCACAATCATTTTACAGATTATGAAAAAAGATTGTATACGAAAATCGTATATGGTGTTGTGGAAAAAAAGATGTTACTTGATTTTTATTTACAACCACTTCTTAAGGGTAAAAGAGTAAAACCTTTTGTGCGTAATGCTTTACGAGTTGGTGTTTATGCGATGGATTATTTAAAACTTCCCGTTTATTATGTGGTAAATGAAGTTGTGGGTTGTATCAAAAAACAAGATTATAAAGCATCCACTTTTGTGAATGCTATTTTAAGAAAATATCAAAGTCAAAAAAAACCAGATCTTTCATCACTTACCAAACTTAAACGCTATAGTATCATGTATAGTCTTCCTTTTGCCTTAACAGCGTTACTTTACAAACAGTATCAAGAGCAAATAATTTCTTTTTTTGATGAGGGAGAAGAGCCTTATAATACTTACCGGATTAATACCCTAAAAGCCAAACTGGATGATATCACATCTTTTTTAGATCAAGCACAAATTAATTATATGGTTGAAGAAGATATCATCTTACAAACCAAAACAAGTTTAATTCAAAGTCCTCTTTTTCAAGATGGGCTAATAGTTGCACAGGATAAATCAAGTATGATGGTACCGCTTTTACTATGTCCTAGTAAAAAAGAGGTTATTCTTGATGCTTGTAGTGCACCAGGTAGTAAAACAATGCAAATGGCAAGCATGATTGAAAATGATGGCAAGATTATTGCTATGGATATTTATCCTCATAAATTAAAACTAATTGAAGAAAATGCCAAAAAATTAGGGGTCACATGTGTAACTACCAAACTTGCGGATGCGAAAAATGTTCATTTTGATAAAAAGTTTGATAAAATATTAATAGATGCTCCATGCTCTGGACTTGGTGTAATTAGACATAAGCCCGATTTAAAATATCAAATGACACTTGATAAAATTGAAGATATCAAACAAACTCAATGGGCAATTTTAGAAAATATATCACAATATCTAAAACCTAATGGTATTTTAGTCTATAGTACATGTACAATTAATAAAGAAGAAAACGAAGAAATGATTAGGTTTTTTTTAGAAAAACATACAAACTTTATTAAAGAAGAAGAAAAAAAAGTTTTACCATCAAATAAAGAAGATGGCTTTTATATTTGTCGGTTAAGAGGCTGTTAAATGAAAAAGAATATATATGATTATCCTTTAAAACAATTAGAAGCATATTTGGTTACGAAAGGAGAAAAACCCTTTAAAGCCAAACAAATTTTTGAATGGTTATATCGCTTTCGAGTTGGTAGCTTTGAAGAAATGACCAATATTTCAAAAACTACGATTGGTCTTTTGAATGAAGAATTTGTATGTAAATTATTAGAATTAGTAACCAAGCAAGTCTCAAGTGATGGGACCATTAAATACTTATTTCGCTTAGAAGATGGTAAATTTATTGAAACTGTTTTGATGCGACACAATTATGGCAATAGTATTTGTGTAACAAGTCAAGTTGGTTGTAATATGGGATGTGCTTTTTGTGCAAGTGGTGAACTTAAAAAAATTCGTAATTTAACAATTGGTGAAATGGTTTTACAAGTTCTAATGGTACAAAAAGATTTAGATGCCAATTTTCAAAGAGTATCAAATATTGTGGTGATGGGAATTGGCGAACCATTTGATAATTATGATACAGTACTTGAATTTTTAAGAATTCTAAATTATCCCAAAGGTCTAGAAATTGGGGCTCGTCATATGACTGTTTCAACATGTGGTTTGGTGCCTAAAATTGAACAATTTGCTAATTTTGAATTACAAGTAAATTTGGCAATTAGTCTTCATGCGTCAAACAATGAACTTCGCAATCAACTAATGAAAATTAACAAAATTTATCCCTTAGAAAAGTTAATACCAGCAGTAAAAAAATATGTTGAAAAAACAAATCGTAGGGTTACTTTTGAATATATCTTATTATCTAAGATAAATGATGAGACTTATCACGCTGAAGAATTAGCAAATCTTATTAAAGGTATAAATTGTTATGTTAATTTAATTCCATATAATGAAATTGATACCAAACCATTTCAACAAACCTCAAAATCTCAAGCGGAGTCTTTCTTTGAAGTTTTAAAGAAAAGAGGCATCAATGCAACTATTCGTAGTGAACATGGCTCTGATATTATGGCGGCTTGTGGACAATTACGTGCTAAAAGATTAAAGGAAGAAAAACAATGATTGCAAGAATAATTTGTTTAATAGCAGGTGAATATACCATCTATGATGAAAAAACAGCACAAATTTTACTCGCCAAGCCAAGAGGGTTATTTCGCAAAGAAAATACATCGCCTAAAGTAGGGGATATCGTTGAATATGAAGCAGGTAATCCATATGCTACAATCATAAAAGTATATCAAAGACATAATGATTTTGTAAGGCCGCCAATTGCTAATATTGATCAAGCCTTCATCATTACTAGTGTTTGTGAGCCTACTTTAAATTTAAATTTATTAGATAAAATGATTTCCATTTTCGAGTTTCAAAGAATTGAACCCATCTTAATCTTTTCAAAAATGGATTTGTTAGATGAAAAAGGTTTACTAGAAACTACAAAAATTATTCAATATTATGCTCAAATTGGTTATCAAGTTATTCAAACAATGACTACCAACCCTCTTACGATTGAAAAAATTAAACCTTTTTTACAAGATAAAGTAAGTGTTTTTACTGGACAAAGTGGTGTTGGTAAAAGCAGTATTATGAATTTATTAGATAATCAAATTCATCTTGAAACGGCTGCTATTTCTAAAGCATTAAATCGTGGAAAACATACAACAAGATATACAAAACTATTTATGGTTGGAAAAGGATGGCTTGCAGATACTCCTGGTTTTGGGACGATTGAATTTATCGATATGGATGAAAGTAGCCTTGCGCATAGTTTTGTTGAATTTTTCACCTATGGGAAAGAGTGTAAATATAATGGATGTTTACATCAAAATGAACCATCTTGTAATGTGAAGAAAAAAATATTAGAAGGAAAAATTCTAAAAAGTAGATATGATAATTATTTACAATTTCTAAATGAAATAAAATCTCGTAGAAAGTGGTAAAAAATATGAAAGTTGTTCCCTCTATTTTATCGGTATTAAATCAAAATTTAGATGAAGTCTTATCGTCTTTAGAAAAGACTTCAGTTCAATATTTACATCTAGATGTAATGGATAATCAATTTGTTCCTAATTATACATTTGATGAAGAAAAAGTCAAAGAAATTAAAAAGAAAACATCATTAATGTTAGATACTCATTTGATGATTCAAGATCCAGTGGAAAAAATCGATCGTTATATTCAAACAGGTAGTGACTTTCTATGTTTTCATATTGAGGCTGCATCTAATCCGTTAGTTATCATTGAGAAGATAAAGCAGGCTTCATTAAAGGTTGGTATTGCGATTAAACCAAAAACAAAAATTGATGTTTTATTACCATATCTAAAAGTAGTTGATTTAATTTTAGTAATGAGTGTAGAACCGGGTTTTGGTGGGCAAGCCTTCATGGAAGAAGTATTAGAGAAAACTAGAAAATTGAAAGAATTAAAAACTTTATATCATTATTCTTATTTAATAGAAATGGATGGCGGGATTAATAATGAAAATAAAAATCTTATTAAAAATGCTGGATGTGATTTAATTGTGGTAGGAAGCTATTTATTTAAACAAAAAGATTTGTGTAAAACAATTAGGGAGTTAGAAGAATGAAAATTATTATCGTTGCTTCTTCACCAGTTAAAACTTTTTATAAAAATTATCATATTAATCCGTCTGATTATTTTATAGGTATTGATGAAGGGAGCATGGAATTAATCAAAAGAGGGATTAAACCAGATTTGTGTATTGGTGATTTTGATAGCACAGAAAAGTTAAATTACATTAAAGAACATTCTTATGAAATTTGCATTTATCCAAGTAAAAAAGATGAAACTGATTTAGAATTAGCCTTTAAATATTTGGGTATGTTAGAAGGGTCTTTAAATTTAGAAATTGATGTATATGATGCGACAAGTGCTAGACTCGATCATGAATTTAACGCTTATAGCTTAATGGCGAAATATAATCAATATAAAATTCGTATTATTGATGATCAAAATGAAGTAATTTATTTAAAAAAAGATGATACTTATCAAATCAAAAGACCATATTTAAAATATTTTTCTTTGTTTGCAAAAACAAAGTCAAAAGTTTCAGTATTAAATGCAAAGTATTTGTTAAGTGATGTAATTTTATTATCGACGGATACTTATGCAGTAAGCAACGAGCCTTTAAATGATAATAGTATTCCTATTATCAAGGTAAAAAGTGGTGGGATTTATTTATTTTGTTATTTTGAAAAATAACGCATAAAATACCTTTTACAACATAAGATGTAATAGTAGGAGGGTATCTATGCACTTTCATATTATTAAATTACCAAAATTTATTTCTAAAATTATTGCCTTCTTTGTTAAACTTTTTACAAAGAAAGAAAAATAAAAAAGGATGATAAGATTTTAATATCTTATCATCCTTTTCCAATTAGATAAGTTAAAAACTTGCGATAAATATTAAAATTTAGTAAAATAAGTATATATAAGTATATATAAATAAAATATATTATAAGTAAAAGATGGTGATGACATGAAAGATTTTATACCAAATATCAATAAACAAAAAAAATTAATTGAAAATGTATTAGGTGTATCGGCTAAAGCGCGCGAAGAAAAAGCAAAAAATCCTGATATTATTAATGCGACAGTTGGTTCGTATTATGATGAAGATGGCAAAATCAAAGTTTTTGATTGCGTAAAAGATGCTTTTACGCATCCTGACTATGACAATTATTTATCATATAGTAGTGTAAAAGGTTCTAATGCATATATTGAAGCAGTACAAACATGGGTTTTAGGTGAAAATCATAAAAAAATTTATGATACTTACTTATTTAATACTATTGCTACATGTGGGGGAACAGGTGCGATTGCGTTAGCTTTTGCGACTTATCTTGAAAAAGGGGAAGGTCTCTTATTACCACATATTTTATGGCCATCATATATTCAAATTGCTAATAATTTAGGTATTCAAGCTGATTTTTATCAATTATATGATGAAAAAGGCAATTTGGATCTTAGAAGTATTGAGCAAAATGCCATCCTTATGCAAGAAAAGTATGATAAAGTTTTTTTAGTTATTAATGATCCTTGTCATAATCCAACGGGTCTTGTTATGAGTGATAAAGATTATAAGGGACTTGTGCAAGTATTAAATCGCTTAGCTAAAAAAACAAAAGTGGTATTACTACTTGATATTGCTTATTTAGATTATGGTAGTGATAATGGGAAAAAAACAAGAGAAAATTTTACTTTATTAAAAGAATTATCTACCAATGTTATGGTGCTTTTTTCATTTAGTGCTTCAAAAACTTTTGGTATATATGGTTTGCGTTTAGGTGCTTTAATACAGATGACAAAACTTGTTGCGGAAGCAAAATTATTTAGTGACGCAACTTCTTATTTTGCAAGATCAACTTGGTCGAATACAACACATTTAGGTATTGAGATTGTATCTAACACATTGAATAATCCAGATAAAAAAGAGGCATTTATTCAAGAGATTAATGCTACCTCAGATAATCTTGCCAAACGTTCACAAAAATTTATTCAAGAATTAAAACAATATGAAGTACCTTTTGCACCATACCAAAATGGGTTCTTTGTACTCATTTTAGTAGATAATAAAAATTTTGAACAAGAAATTGAGGCTCAAGGAGCTTATGGATGCCATTTTGGAAAGGGCTATCGCATTGCTTTATCAAGTGTAAATTTGGAAGAGGCTTCAAAATTAGGTCGTATTATAGGAAAGGCATATCAAAATATTGTGAATAAGTAAAAAAAGGTATTAGATTTTATCTAATACCCTTTTTTATTAATCTAAAAATTAAGCACGTTCAATTGAACCATTTTTAATGCCAGTTCTTAAAGCACGAGTTGAAACATACACTCTAATTACTTTGCCATCTTTATCTTTAATACGTACTTTTTGTAAATTTGGTTTCCAAGTACGACGAGTTGCTTGTAATGAGTGAGAACGATTATTGCCAGTTGTAGGCCCTAAGCCTGTTACGTAACATTTTGCCATATTTTGTTCCTCCTTAAAATTGATACTCTATAAGTCTTGTTTATTATACCAAAAAAAAAATTTTTTTGCAACTAAATGACTATAAAAAAATTATTAAGAATTAAAAAAGGAAAGAATAAATTTTAAAATTTAAACATATATTATATTACTTAAAATAGTTTATGAAAAAAGTAGTAAAAGATGTCTTTAAAATTTTATATTGCTTGCAAAAAAATAAAAAACATGGTAAAATATACTAGCATATAAATATACTTATATAAGGAGGAGTATTATGCAACATTTAAAAATCGATGGTGAGTTGTTTAAGCAGCTAGTCATCAATGGTGCCGCTAATCTTTCTGTGAATTATAAGTCAGTCGATGCATTAAATGTATTTCCTGTTCCTGATGGAGATACAGGAACCAACATGCGGATGACAATTGAAGCAGGCGCAAATGAAATAAAAAAATTAGAAGAACCATCTATATATAATGTAGCTAAAAAATTATCACGTGGTATGTTAATGGGAGCTCGTGGTAATTCTGGAGTAATTCTCTCCCAATTTTTTAGAGGTATCTATAAAGGACTTGCAGGTTATGATGAAGTTACGGCTAAAGAATTTGGTAAAGCCCTTTTAAGAGGTGTCGATCAAGCATATCATGCAGTTATGAAACCTGTTGAAGGTACTATTTTAACAGTGGCAAAAGATGCATCAAAAGTAGCATACAAAATGACAAAGAAAAATACATCGGTTGAAAATTTTTTTAGAATTTTAATCGATGAAGCTCATGCATCACTTGGTAGGACACCAAGTTTATTACCTGTTCTAGAAGAAGCAGGAGTTGTGGATTCTGGTGGTGCAGGACTTGTTTATATACTAGAAGGTATGTTAAAAGCCTTACTTGGTGATATTGTAGAAGTGCATGATGAAATTAAAGTACATCAATCTGTTGTTTCTCATGAAGCATTTAATGCTGATAGTGAATTAGTATATGGTTATTGTACAGAATTTATTCTTCAATTACAAAATAAAAAAGTTGATGTTAAAAAATTTGATGTCAAAACCATTGTTGATTACCTAGAAACAATTGGTAATAGTATTGTTGCTTTGAAAGATGAAGATATTATTAAAGTGCATGTTCATACTATGACACCTGGTGAAGTTTTAAATCATTGCCAACAATATGGTGAATATGTCACTTTAAAGATTGAAAACATGTCTGTTCAACATAACGAAGGTATGGTTAAAGAAAATCATTCTGAAACACATCAAGAGGAAACTTGCCCTCATTGTGCAGAGGTAAAAAAACAAGCTGTGCGTAAGAAATTTGCAATTATTGCAGTTGCATCAGGAGAAGGACTTGTCGAAGTCTTCAAAGAAATGGGTGTTGATTACATTGTTGAAGGTGGTCAAAGTATGAACCCTTCAGCAGAGGATTTTATCCATGGTTTTGATAGTTTAAATGCCGAGAACATTATCGTTTTCCCAAATAATTCTAATATAGTTTTAACTGCTACACAAGCTGGTAAATATTACTCAAAAGCTAAGGTGTATGTAGCACCAAGTAAATCACTTGCACAAGGTTATTCTGCCCTTACAATGCTCGATTTAAGTAGTGGTGATATTGATACTATTTTAGCAGATATTAATGAAGTAATTAATAATGTTACAACAGGTCTTGTTACTTACTCTATTAGAAATGCAGAAATTGAAGGCGTTCATATTAATGAAGGTGATTATATTGGTATTTGTAATGGGAAAATTGTTACATCAGAAAAGAATAAATTAGATGCTGTAAAAGGTATTTTAGCAAATACTGATTTAAGTGAAAAAGAAATTATTACTATTATTTATGGTAATAATGTTGATGAAGACGAGCTTAATGAGGTACAACAAATTATTAAAGAAACATATCCATCACTTGAAATGGATATAATAAATGGTAAGCAAGAAATTTATAGTTATGTTTTATCAATTGAATAGCAATCATGAATAAGTGGAGTTATCTCCACTTTTTCTCAAATGGAGGTACATATGCTCAGTGATTATCTATTATCGAAGGAAGATTATATTTTAACTAGATTTGTCAACCTTTTAAAAAAACGGAATATTTTAACAGTAGAAGATATATTATTTGATTTTCCTATAAAATATGAAAATTATACTGTGCATTCAATTGAGGATGCCATTTTAGATGTTCCAACCATTTTAGAAGGAACAATTGTTTCTAAAATTACCATTAATTATTTAAAAAGTAAACTTTCAACTATTGTATTTCAACTTGATGTTGAAGGTAAAAAAATAAGATGTACCATTTTTAATCGTGTATATCTAAAATTAAAATTAAATTATGGTAGTGTAATTCGGGTACAAGGCAAATTTTATCAAAATATGAATAATTTTACTGTTAGTAATTTAATGATTTGTAATGAGTTAGATCGTAATATTATTCCTATTTATCATACAAAAGAAATTTCTGAGGATAAATATCTTGAAATTATCAGCATGGTTTATCGTAGATATAAAGATAAAATTGCAGAAACTTTACCACACAAATTATTAGATAAATACCATTTTGCTAGTTTAAAAGATACCATTTATACTCTTCATTTATCGGATAATTTAGATGAAATTCATAGAGCTATTCAAAGGGTAAAATATGAAGAATTACTACAATATCAATTGTCTATGAAGTATTTGCATTATATGCGAAAAAAAGATTATAATTGTCCAGTTATTGATTATGATAGAGAAATTTTAAATAAATTAAAATCCTCTCTCACTTATGAATTAACCGTAGATCAAAACAAAGTTATTGAGGATATTTTAAAAGATTTAAAAGCACCTTATGCGATGAATCGTCTTTTACAAGGTGAAGTAGGTAGTGGCAAGACAATTGTTGCCATTATTTCAATGCTTGCGGTTGTATCAGGTGGCTACCAAGCTGTTTTGATGTGTCCAACTGAAATTTTGTCTAAACAGCATTATCAAACTATATCAAATGTTTTAAAAGATTATGATGGTGTAGAAATTGGACTTTTGACTGGTTCGACTCCTGCGAAACAAAGAAGAGAAATTTTAGAAGCAATTGCAAGTGGCAAGATGAATATCATTATTGGTACGCACGCATTATTTCAAAAAGATATTGATTATCCAAAATTAGGTATTGTTATTGCTGATGAAGAACATCGCTTTGGCGTAAGGCAAAGAGTTTTAATTAAAAATAAAGGATTAGATGTAAATTATCTAAAAATGAGTGCTACCCCCATTCCTCGTTCACTTGCCATTTCAGCATATGGTGATACGGATATTTCTATTATTAAAACGATGCCTGCTAATCGCAAAGCAGTAATTACTAAATATATTGACAATCATCATAAAAAAGAAGTTGTTGATCATATGAAACAAGAAATCAGAAATGGTCATCAAATTTATGTTGTTACTCCCCTTATTGAAGAATCTGATGCTGTAGATGTTGCTAATGCAACCGAAATTTATCAAAATATGGTGCAATATTTTGGTTCTATGGCCAATGTTGGTTTAATTCATGGTCGTCTTAAAACTGAAGAAAAAGAAGAAATTATGCAAAAATTTTTGAATAATGAAATTCAAATTTTAGTAGCAACCAGTGTTATTGAAGTAGGTGTGAATGTAATAAATGCAACAACCATTGTTGTGTTAGGAGCAGAGCGTTTTGGTGTTGCTACTTTACATCAACTAAGAGGTAGAGTTATGCGTAGTGATAGTGTTCCTTATTGCTTTTTTATCGCCAACAATCCGACTGAAAATAGCATTGAAAGATTAAAAATGGTTGAACGAAATACAGATGGTTTTAAACTTGCTGAATATGATTTAATTCACCGCGGACCTGGTGAATTCTTTGGTGAAAAGCAGTCGGGATTAATGAATTTTAAATATGCTTCTTTACGAGATGATTATGATTTACTAGATGTAGCAAATGCTGATTCTGAAGAAATTATTAACGATGAGACTACATTTACAAATGAAGAATATAAAACTTTATTTGCAATTGCCAAACAAAATTATCAAATGAAACAAACTAAACTTGATTAAAAAATGGGTATGTTATGATTAATAAAAAATTATTAAATAAAATTTTAAATCGATATGATATTAAGGTTAAAAATTATGATAACTTTATCTTAGCATTAACGCATTCATCATATGCTAATGAGCATAATATTGAAAGTAATGAAAGAATAGAGTTTTTAGGAGATGCTGTATTAGGCATGTTAGTAGCTGAATATATATATATTCACTTTCCTAATTTATCAGAAGGAAAGATGAGTAAATTACGTGCTACCTATGTATGTGAAAATGCCAATGCAAAATATGCTCAAGATTTGCTGATTGATAAATTATTACTACTTGGTAGAGGTGAAGAAATATCAGGTGGTAGGAAAAAAGAAGCAGTAATTAATGATGCATTTGAGTCATTTTTAGGGGCTTTATATTTAACAAATGGTATTGAAGATGTTAAAAAAATTTTATCTCAATTAGTATTTCCTCATATTCAAGCAAATGATCAAGTTGAGTTTATTGATTATAAGAGTTTATTGCAAGAATATGTTCAATCAGAAACAAGATCAGCTTTGGTTTATAAGGATATCAAAAAAGAAGGTACTGCAAATTCACCAATTTTTACTATTTCTGTTTTGTTAGAAGGTATTGTTTTAGGTACCGGAAAAGGGAAATCAAAAAAAGAAGCTTCACAAGCAGCTGCTAAGGATGCTTTGTCGAAAGTTGCAAAAAAATAATTTTTTTCTAAAAAAGAACTCAAAAATAGAGAAAAATACTTGCAAATTCTCGAAAGTTATGCTATAATTTAATCGTGCATATAGTTGTGCCCCCCCAAATACAATTGATATGCACAGGAAGGCTGCCCCCCCTATATCGGCCTTCCAATACAAAAAAACAAAAGGAACTGTTATATGGCAGTTCCTTTTAAAATTTCTAGATAGGTTATTGCTCCTTTGATTAAAGCATCTTCATCTAAAGTAAAATAAGGGCTATGTAAATCAATAAATGGCTGATTTTTTCCTCTTACACCAAGCCATATAAGACAAATGGGCGCTATGCTTTTATAATAGGAAAAATCTTCACCAACCATTTCAGGCTTTTCTAGATAATAAGTTTTTTGAAAAATATGTTTTGCATATTGCATATAAATAGTTGCAAGTTTTTCATCATTAAAAACCGGATTATAAGCATAATGAAAATTAAATTGAATCGTAACGTCATTTAAAAGAGCAATTTCATCAACAATGGAAGACATTTTTTGCTTTAGCATATCCCGTTTCACATTAGTTAAAGAACGCGCTGTACCTTTAATAATTAATTGATTGGGGATGACATTATAAGCACCATCAGAAGACATAGTAGTAGTGGTAATAACTAGAAAGGGATCTTCTTTTTTCAATTCTTGATATAATTTTTCAAAAGCAAGAACGATTTTTGCTGCCACAAGATTAGGATTTTTGCCAAGATGCGGAGTTGAAGCATGGCATCCCTTACCTGTAATTGTTAAATCAAAAAGATCTGGCGCCGCACAAGCATCGCCAACTTTGATACCTATAGTATCACTATACAATTTATTAGTTACATGATAGGCAAAAAAAGCATCAATTTTACCTAAAGTGCCCGTTTTAATAATTTTGATTGCACCACCAGGAAGTGGGCCTTCTTCAGCTGGTTGAAAAATAAGCATTATATTATAGTTTAAAAATTCCTGGTTTTCAATAGCAAGTTTTGCAAAAGCAAGTAG
Source organism: uncultured Bacilli bacterium (assembly GCA_944326155.1). Classification (GTDB taxonomy): domain Bacteria; phylum Bacillota_I; class Bacilli_A; order ML615J-28; family CAG-313; genus CAG-313. The sequence continues at coordinate 73,395 of CALVCV010000004.1, read as the reverse complement.
TACTGCCATATGAGCATCATGTCCACAAGCATGCATATAGGAATTTGTACTTTTATAATTTGTATCAACTAACTCATTGATGTTTAAGGCATCCATGTCACTACGAAAAGCAATGGTTTTTTCTTTGCCCAAATCTAATTTTGCAATTACAGCTGTTTTATCTAAAAGATAAAAAGGTTTATAGCCAAGATGAATTAATTCATTATAAATATAGTTTGCAGTTTGATATGTATTATAACCTATTTCAGGATGCATATGTAAATAGCGCCTATTATTAATTAAATATGTACTAAGTTGTTTATCTATCATTATTTTCTCACCTTCTCATACTATGATTATAACAAAAAAATTTTTATTTAACAAATAAAATAGCAAAACAATGGCATAAAAATTCAAATCATAATATAATGATATTAGATGAATAAAAAAGATATTGAAAAGAAGAGTAATAAAATTTCTTTAGCAAAGAGAACTTTTGGTTGGTGAAAAAAAGTGTAAAGTATTTTATGAACATGGTCTTGGAATTGCAGTAATGATAGGTAATTACTGACGTGAACGCACGTTATCGCGGAGGAATATGTTAGTATTCTAGAATGAGGCTTAGATGTTAAAACATGTAAGTAAAATAAGGTGGTACCACGATATAATCGTCCTTATCAATTGTGATAAGGGCGTTTTTTTATTTATCTAAAAGGAGGTAAAAATGATTGAATTTAAAAATGTTTGCAAACAATATTCCAATTTAAAAGCTCTAGATAAGATTAATTTGACAATCCCATCATCAAGTATTTTTGGTATTGTTGGTAAAAGTGGTGCAGGTAAATCAACTCTACTTAGAACGATTAATCAATTAGAGTTAATTGATAGTGGAACAATTTTAGTAGATGGCGTGGATATTGCAACATTAAAAGGTAAATCACTACGTATTTTTAGAAAAAAAGTAGCGATGATATTTCAACACTTCTCACTTATGCAAACCAAAACCATCTATAAAAATATAGCTTTACCACTTGAATGTAGTGGATACAAAAAAAGTGATATTAAAGAAAAAGTAGAAGAATTAGCAGCACTTGTAGGAATAAAAGATAAATTACATGAAAAACCTAGAAATTTATCTGGTGGACAGTGTCAAAGAGTTGCTATTGCAAGGGCACTTACATTAAATCCTAAAATTTTATTATGTGATGAAGCAACATCTGCTTTAGATCCGAAAACCACGCATGATATTCTTAGTTTATTAAAACGAATTAAAAAGCAATATGATATTACAATTATTATGGTTACTCACCAAATGGAAGTTATTAAAGAAGTATGCGATGAAATTGCAATTTTAAAAGATGGAGAATTAGTTGAAGTAGGAAAAACCGATCAATTATTTATTAGTAATAATACTTCATTAAAAGAATTAACAAATGAGGATGAAATTATACCTACAAAAGGTATAAATATTAAAATTTATTTTCCTAAAGAATCCTCTAATAATGCCCTTATTACTAAGATGGCAAGAGATTTAAATATCGATTTTTCCATTGTTTGGGGGAAACTAGAACGTTTTAAAGAAGATACTCTTGGTTCTTTAATTATCAATATAGATGATACCGAAATAAAAAAAGAAAAAGTCATCAAATATTTGCAAAAAGAACAAGTTTTATTTGATATAATAGGAGGTGAAAAGTAGATGCCTAAAATTACACTACAAAAGTATTTAGAAGAATATTTAGCTAAAATCACTTTAGAGACTCTCTATATGGTAGGAGTTAGTGCTGTGATTGCGACCATTTTTGCAATTATTTTTGGTAGTATATTATATAGCCTTAAAAAAAGTCATCATCGTGCAAATCAAATTATATATAAATTTTTAGATGTGATTGTAAATATTTTTAGGAGTTTGCCATTTTTAATTTTAATTTTTTGGTTAATTCCTTTTACAAGAACTATCATGAATACCTTTACCGGTGTTGCTAAATTTACTGGTAATACTGCTGCTATTGTTCCACTAACGATTGCTGCAATTCCTTTTTTCACCAAAATTATTGAGAATGCTTTAGTTGAGGTTGATGATGATGTGATTGAGGCAGCAACTTCCCTTGGATTAAGTAAAATTCAAATTATTATGAAAGTTGTGCTTAAAGAAGCCTTACCTGCAATTGTTTTAGGAATTACTCTTGGTCTTATTACTTTAGTAGGTTATAGTGCTATGGCAGGTGCTGTTGGAGCAGGGGGAATTGGTAACTTTGCCATTATTTATGGTCAACAAAACTATGATTTAAATGCCATTATTTATTCAGTTGTTACAGCTATTATTTTGGTTGAAGCAATTCAAATTATTGGTAATTTAATATATAAATTAGTAAAATAGAAAGGATGAAAAATAATGAAAAAAATATTGGTCATATTTTTATGTTTAGGAGTATTTTTATGTTCAGTTTCTGCTTGTAAAAAAGATGAAAATACAATTATTATTGGTACAATGTATCAACCTGGCGAGCCTATTTTAAACTTTGTCAAAGATAAATTTGAAGATAAAGGGTATCAATTAAAAATTCAACTTTTTACAAGTTTTAGTTTACCCAATGATGCGCTTGCTGAAGGATCAATTGATGCTAATTTATTTCAGCATGAACCATTCTTAAATACATATAATACAGCACAAAATCAAAATTTAAAATCCGTTTTGGCGTATTATGATTGTGTTTATGGTGGTTACACTAAGAAGAATATTAATAGTGTAGATGAAATTCCAGATGGCTCTCAAGTAACAGTGGCATCAGATGCGTCTAATCTTAGTAGATGTTTGTATATTTTAGAAGCTGCAGGTTTAATTAGACTTCAAGACAATATTGAAATTGCAATGCTTGAGAATATTGTTAGCAACCCTAAAAATCTAAAGATTGTACCTGTATCTACTGAATTGATTGCCCAAACATTAGATGATGAGAATACATATTTGGGTATTGTCAATGCCACATATGCTATTACAGCAGGTTTGAGTAAAGATCAACTTATTTGTATGGAAGAAGATCCAGAACATATTAATGCTAATATCTTAGCTGTAAGAAGTGAAGATGTAGATAAAAAATGGGTAAAAGATTTAATCGAAGTTTTAATTGATGAAGAAACTATTCAGTTTATTAATGACACGTTTAAAGGAACTATTATTCCCTATTGCAAAAAAGTAGCATAAATTTTTAAAAAAAATCAAAGATATTTGGCATTGTTATAATAAAAGAGGTAAATATGAAGAAAAAACAAGTAATAGGTTCTATTCTATTATTTATGACATCTATCATCTGGGGTTGTGCTTTTGTTGCACAAAAAGTAGGAATGGATTATATTGGTCCCTTTACTTTTTGTGGTATTCGTTTTATCTTTTCGGCTGTTTTTTTGTTTTTGATAACAACTCTTAGAGATTTCATTTTTTATAAAAAATTAACTCTATTTACTATGGAAAAAAGTAAAAAAAATAAAATTTTAATAGGTGGAACTCTTTGTGGGATTGCCCTTACGATTGCGACCAATTTGCAACAATATGCCATTCAAGAAACTACCGCAGGTAAAGCGGGTTTTATTACCGCTTTATATATTGTTTTAGTACCAATTTTAGGTATTTTTATTAAAAAGAAAATTAGAATCGTTGAAGGAATTAGTGTTTTAGTTGCAATTATAAGTTTATTTTTGCTATGTTTTGAAAAGGGTGATTTAGACGGTTTCTTAATCAATCAATACGACGTGGGACTTCTAGCATGTGCTTTCTTCTTTAGCATCCAAATTTTATTGATAGATTATTTTGCAAAAGATAATGATTGCTTAATGATGTCTATGGTGCAGTTTGTGGTTTGTGCCATTATATCAACTAGTTTGATGTTTATTTTAGAAGATCCTAAAGTGGGACAAATACAATCAGCTATGATGCCACTTTTATATGCAGGTATCGCATCAGGTGGCATAGCCTATACGTTGCAATTTATTGGTCAAAAGTATACAAGACCGGTTGTTGCATCGATTACTATGAGTTTAGAATCCGTTGTATCGCTTCTTGCGGGAATGATTCTCATTCAAGAGTCTCTTACGACGCGCGAATTATGGGGATGTTTATTGATGTTTTCGGCTATTATTATTAGTCAAGTCCCTTTCCAGAAAATTATCAAGAAAAAAAGCAAACCTGAAAAAGCAAGTATTTAATTAAATACTTGCTTTTTTTTAAAAAAAAGTAATAATTAAAAATAAAAAAACCAATTTTAGTGTTATGTATGGTGTAAAAGAAAGGATAATCCATTATATGTTACATATGACGACAGAATTACTTGAACAATTGCGCAATAAAGATGAAGAAGCATTTAAAAAACTTTATCAAGCTTATGTAAAATTAGTTTACCACATTGCCTTTTCATATACGTATAATAAAGAAGATGCAGAAGACATTGTTAGTGAAGTTTTTATGAAAGTTTTAGATAGTTTAGACACCTATCAAGAAAAAGGAAAATTTAAAGAATGGATTAGTATGATTACAAGAAACATTGCTTTAAATTTTGTAACTCGCGATAAACATAAAGAAGTTTTAAGAGATGAAGAAATAATAAAAAAAACCAAAAATTATAATGAAAATTATAATGAAATGATAATTATGTTCGAAGAAGTTTTAGATAAAGATACTGTTAGTATAATGATATTAAGATTTATATATGGTTATAAATTTAAAGAAATAGCTTCAATTCTTGAAATGACAATTGGTAAAGTACAAAGTATGTATTATGATGGATTAGAAAAATTAAGAAAGGTGTATTAAAATGGCAAAAAACATTAAAATTGAAAAGAAAATTAAAAAAAATTTACAACATATGACCGATACGCAACCCGATAAAGATTTATATGAAAAAATAAGAAGTAACTTAAATTTAGATGAAACTTCAAATAGATTTTTATTACAAAAAACATATAAAAAATGGATACCTATCCTTGCAACATCATTTTGTCTTGTTATCGCTTTAATTATAGGAGTTATTGCTTTAAATACTAAAAATAATTTGTCATATGCTGCTATTGTACAAGTAGATGTGAACCCAAGTATCCAAATGGTAATTAATGAGGATAAAGAAGTTTTATCTATCAACGGATTAAATGATGAGGGAAAAATGATTGTATATGAAGAAGGTTTAGTAGGAAAAACGTTAGATGAAGCTTTAGAACAAATCATTAAAATTGAAATAGAATTAGGTTATTTGGTCAAAACAGATCAAGATGTAGAAGAGTTAAATGATAATGTAATAACAATTACTATTAGTGCAAATACAGAGGAAATTACGACACAAATTGAAAATTTTTCTCAAATCTGTCTAGATAAAGTTCTTAAAGAAACAGGAATTGAAGCAGCTGTTCAGATGGTAAAAGGATATACCAAAGAAGAATTATCAAATCTTGCTAAAAAACTTGATCCAACTTTAACAGAAGAAGAAATTAACTCTTTTACCTATGATGATTATGTAAAAGTAGTTCAATTATACCACTTAGAAGTAGTAGATTTTGCAAGTGTAAAACTAGAACAAATGTATAATGATTTTAAAAATTATCAAATCTCATTTACAGAAAAAGATGCAATTAAAGATATGGTAAATCAATTAGATAATCTTTATCAAATTATTTTGGTTAAACCATATAATTTAGCGTATGATGCATTAACGAATGCATACAATAAGATGCAAGAAAGTTATTATAATTATTTTATTGATCCTGAATCAGATTATCAAAAAGCTTGTGAAAAACTCGCAACTTTGAAACAAGCATATTTAGATCAACGTGTTGCTATTACAAATTTATCTAATGATACAACAGATGAGCAATTTGAAAAAGAATTAAGAAAATTTATTGAATTGAAAAATGAATACAATAGTCAGTTAGTAGTTTTGGAGGGAATTGAACAAGCAAGTAGTACAATTTATGAAACATTGGTTGAAGTTTTTGAAAATACTCTTGCTGGGCTTGATGAATTAGAAAGTAAATATTTACCAGATTCAATTAAAGAGATTACTTTTGCAACTTTAGTTGATACAGAGACTAAATTAAATCAATTTAAAAGCGAGATTTGCGAAAAGTTTGAAGAAAAATATCAAGTAGCCATTATGGAAGCTAGAAAAACATTAGAAGAAAGAAAACAAGGCTTAAAAGATTCTCTTCATAAATAATTTAGTATATATATTTAAAAAAGTTAACTGTTTGTAATAAATAGTTAACTTTTTTAAAAAAATTAAAACATGTGCTTTCTAGTTACCATTTTATGTATTTTATTCATTTAGATATTGTAAAAAAAACAAAAAAATGATATACTATTTTTAGTAAAATGGATTACAATACGAATTGTTGCAATGTAAGAGGTAGATTATGACAATAAATTCTAGTATTGAAAATAGCAATATAGCAAATATCAATATTAAAAATAATAAAATATCGACCAAAAAAATCGTAAGTTTTATCTTTGAAAAGATTGTTCCATATGTATTTATGATAGTTTTTGCGATAAGACTATTTAGTTATCAATCTTTAATTGATACATATATTGGTTTGAATCAATCACCTATATCTGCAGTTACGACCTTCTTTACGTTAGTTGCTATTTGGCTTCAATATACAGCAATTTTGATTAGTATTTTAAGATCTTTTTTTCGCTTTAAAGTATTGATTAATCTTGCAAGATATATTACTTTACCGATTTATCTTTTCAATTTGATTTTAATTCAATCTATTATGATACTATTTGTTGGCAATAAACAAATCAGTTTATTATTTGTTTGTTATCTTGCTGAGATTGTGCTAGGTATAGCCTTAAGTATTTATTATTTGATAAAAGATTGCAAGGTAAAGACGTCTATTAAAGAAATTGCTATTGCAATAGGTGTTTTACTTTTAATGATGATTGCATCCTTACCAGCTTATTTTATACAATTTGTTTTTGGTTATGGACGCAATACAATTATTCCTAAAGATATATCATTTTATCATAGAGTACTTATCTATATTGGCATCATTATACCGATTATTTTATATTTTACTCTAAGAAATCAATCTGAAGAAGTTATTCGTTTTTCTTTGATTTATATCTCACTTGCTACAATGATTGGCTTTTTGGTAAATTATGACTATACAATTTTTTCAAGGCCTTGGTCTTGGCCATTCCACTTATGTAATACAGCCATGTTTATCATTCCATTATGCTTGATTTTTAAATTTAAACGTTTATTTTATTTTACATATTTTATCAATGTTTTTGGTGCTCTTATTGCGATGTTAATGCCAAATTATGAAGATACAACAAATATTTTAAGTAGTAAAATATTTCATTTTTGGTTTAATCACTGGATAGCATTCTTTATGCCTTTGCTAATCGTGGCTTTAAAGCAATTTCCCCGTCCTAAAATTAAAGAATTTTATTGGTCCATGATTTGGTTTTTAGGATATTTTGTTTTAGTATTATTCTTAAATGTATATTTTACTGCAATTGGACACAAGACCGATTTCTTCTTCCTTAATACCAATTATGTGGTTGACCAATTAGGAACTTGGGCTGAGCAACTCTTTAATATTGAAGCAAGTATTACAGTTGGTGGCAAAATCTTGGTTTTTCATCCAATTTATCAAGCCTTATTCTTTGCTACTTATGTAGCATTAGGCCTTGCTATTTGGTTTGTTTATGCTGAATTCTTTAGGATTGCAGATAGACATTATGAATTACACCTCAAATTAAAGAAAATTAAACAAGTGGAAATTGCAAGAAGATCTGTATCGAGTAAAATTAGAAAGGAAGAATTTATGAAGGAGCTTGAAACAAAAGAAGCAAAATTACAATTGATTCACTTTTCGAAAAAATATGCTACAAGTAAAGTCTATGCGGTAGAAGATGCTAACCTTGAAGTACATAAAGGTGAAATCTTTGGATTCTTAGGACCAAATGGTGCAGGTAAATCAACTATAATTAAAAGTATTGTGGGTATCCAACCAATCACAGAAGGGAATATTGAAGTTTGTGAATATGATATAACAAAAGATGCCGTTAAAGCAAAATATAATATTGGTTACGTGCCTGACCATTATGCTTTATATGAAAAATTAACAGGCCGTGAATATATTAATTACATTGCGGACATCTATGAAGTTTCTAAAGAAGATCGCGATAAACGTTTAGCAAAATATATTAAAATTTTTGAACTTGAATCTTCAATTGATAGCAAAATTAAGACGTATTCACATGGCATGAAACAAAAAATTACGATTATGTCTGCTCTTGTACATAATCCTAAAGTATGGATTTTGGATGAACCTCTTACTGGTCTTGATCCTAATAGTATTTATCAAGTTAAAGAATGTATGAAACAACATGCGTCAGAAGGTAATATTGTTTTCTTCAGCTCACATTTAATTGATATTGTTGAAAAATTATGTGGACGTATTGCCATTATCAAAAAAGGTCACATTCAGTGTGTTAAGAGTGTTGATGAAATTGAAGCATCTGGTATTTCGCTTGAACAATTTTACTTGAATACAATTGGAAATAATGAGGAAAAGTAGCATATGAAGGCTTTTGTTAAAAAAGAAAAAGCTCAGAATACGCAAATTCAAAAGCATGGTCTAAAACAGTTAAAAACGTTAGTTTTTATGCAACTTCGCGATAAAATTGATTTAAGTTTTATCAAAGATAAAAAACAATTTTTTAGGACCATCATTTTAAATTTAGTAAAAATGATTGGGATTGTGGCTATTGCTTATTTGATTTTATTTTTATCTTCAAAGATTGGACTTTTTTCTAATAGTGAATTTCCGAGTATTATGGTATTAATTTTAACCATTTCGCTTGGTTTATCTTTAATATCATGTACGTATGAATTAACCAATAATTTGTATTTTTCAGAAGATAATCGAGTACTGATTACCTTGCCTGTTGATGCAAATCAAATTTTTATTTCCAAGATTATTGTCTTTTATATTTATGAATTAAAAAAGAGTTTAAATTTCTTAATACCATTGACGATTTCATGCTTACTTTTATTAATAATGAAAGGCTTTTGTTCAGTATGGATGCTCTTTTGGTCTTTTATACCTCTTATTTTTATTTTAATGTTACCAGTATTATTTGGCGCATTACTATCAATTATTTTGATGTATATTAAACTATTTTTAAAAAGAGTACCCACTATTCAAGTTTTACTATTTTTAGTATTACTTGCTTTATCCATTATAGGTATTGTTTATTTAATTGGCCTTATTCCTAATAATATTGACTTAATCGCGCAATGGCCTACAATTAGCCGAAATATTAGAGAATTTTTATTACAAGTAGAAAGTAAACTTGCAATAATGAGTCAAATGGTTAGTATTATTATTGGTAGTTTTACACAAAGACTTGTCTATGTTTTAAATGGGATGACTTTTGTGAAATTACTTGTCTTAATTGTTATTTGTGGTATACTATTTATCCTTGTTTATTTTATTTCAAGACCAATTTTTTTTGGTATGATGGCTAAAAACTTCGAGATTAATAAACGCATCACAAATGATAAACCGAATAAAAAACATAACAAATACTTTACTTTTATCAATAAAGAGTTTAAAATTAACTTAAGAACAATCCACATTTCAGTTAACTATTTAATGGTTTATATCATTGTCCCTATCTTGATTTTATTTTTAAATGCAATGTATAAAGCAATGGATACGAGAACCTTAGGGGATCTTTTAATCTATACCTTTAATATTTTATTAATTTGTTTACCACTGCTTGCATCAAATGCTTTGGTGGCAACTTATTATAGTCGTGAGGGTAGAACTGGTTATATGAAAAAAACCAAACCAATCTATGCTTTTTACCCATTAATTATTAAATTATTGTTCAATTTTATTTTTTCTATACCAACCATTTTTATCACTTGTGCGATTTTTGGTTCATCTGTTTCATTCAACGTCGGTGAAATTACGTTACTGGGCTTTGCCATTTTGTTCTTACATCTAGGTCATATGATTTATAGTGCTAATTTAGATATTATGAATCCTCAAAATGAACAATATGCAACAACCGGCGATATGATTGATAATCCAAATGAAAATAAATCGACTGTTTTAGCTTTTATCCTTTCTGCTGTTTATGCTCTTATTTCATATAAGTTGTTATCAGAAGCAAGCCTTGGTAGTACAGATGGTAGTATTATATTTGGATTAGTCAAATTGATGATAATAAGTATTGCATTTTTTGGCGCAATGTTATTATTGTTTGTCAAAAATATTAAAGCTTATTATTATGATATTCAGGGGTGAGTAAATGAAAAAATCAGTCATTATTACTATCATGGTTATATATATATTGGCTATTGTTGTTGTTGGTTTTATAGGAATTAGACTAAAGGTATATAACGAACAAAAATATGTTGAAAAAATTGAATGTATATCAGATGGATATAAAAATTATGATTCAACCACCACAACAGGTGCTTCTAAAATTGAAGCAGGATATGTCGGCTATATTCGTGCTGACTATCAAACGGGGTTAAAAGTTGAAATTAAATGTCGTATCACACCCGATAATGCGACAAATAAAAAATTAGAATATATTGTGGATGATAAACCATCGATTTATCAATTGACCACCAATAGTGATGGCACCGCAACTATTGAGTTCTTTAAAGGTGGTGTAGCTACAGTCATTATTAGAGCAACTGATAGCAAACAAACACAAATTAAAATTGAAATTAGTGCTTTTGACTGGAGTATTATAGAGTAATATAGAAAGGAAAAAAAAGAAATGACAAAAAAATTAACTTTATTTTTCGTATTCTTTGCTTTAGTATTTTCACTTGCTTCATGCGTAGTAGAAAAAGACCCTGCAAAGTATACAGTAACTTTTATTGTAGATGGCAGTGAATATCAAAAAATAGAATATATTGAAAATTCACTTGTTACAAAACCTAATAACCCTGAAAAAGTTGGCTATGATTTCATGGGTTGGTTTGTAGGAGATACTTTATTTAATTTTACAACTACTAAAGTAACATCTAATTTAACATTAGTTGCAAAATTTAGTGAAAAACAAGCTACCGATACAATTATTGTATATGCGGTAAGTACACCAGAAGAAATCGTTTTATTCAATGAAAATCGGAAAGAAAAAGAAAATAAACGAACAGAATTCTTCGATTTAACACAAACTTATGTTGTTGGTGATGACAATGGTTGGATTTTTAAACCTGCATGTACTTTTTATAAAGTTGATGTTGAAGCTGGTACACAAGAAGAAGTAATCATAAATGAATGGGAATATGATATTAAAGTATATCTTTTAAATGGTGATAAATTTGAATTGCTTCCTGAAGGTTCAGAAATGATTGATGCAATTAATAAGGTAACTTGTGCAATTGATTTTTCAACAAACGCTATTGGTAGTGCTTTCAAGGTTGAAGTAGTTCCAACAGGACTTACGAATAAGCAATTAGAAAATGTGGAAGATTATACTGTTTCTTTTGAATTTGAAGTTGTCGATGGTTATAATGTATATAATGCAAAAGAATTAGCATATATGGATAATAGAACAAGTGGTGCTCAAGCTGATGCTTGGAAAGCCTTTAAAGAAGCAAATGGTTTAGATGCTACATTTGCCCCAACTAATCTTATTTTTCATAAAAATATTGATATTACGGTAAATGATCTTCCAGGATATTTCTTCTATAGTGCTGCTGAACTAAATAGTGGTGACTCTGATTACGATAAAGCACTTGGCTCAATGAAGGACTATGAGAATATTTATCAAAGAAATCTTGCCGAAAATCAAACATTCAATATTTTTGGTAATTATTATAAATTATCAATTGAAACATTAAGAGAAGTAGTAAGATTTGATGGTAAACTTTCTGGAGAGGCTGGAACAAATAGTCATGCTAGTTTATTTAGAATTGAAGGAGCTGATAATGCAAATGCTTCATTACAAAATATTAATATGATTGGTAATGCACCAAGAGTTGAAAATAGCATTAAAGCTGGTGGCACAATTCTTATTAAAGTTGAAGGACCTGCATTTAAAGCGTATAATAATCTTGCTGCATGTTTTTTCATTGCATATTTTCCTAATTATACTTTTACAGAATTCTTAATGGAAAAATGCAAAGCATATGATTCATTCAATAGTTTTATATATAATTGGGGTTCTGACAAAGTTATAATCAAAGATTGTGAAATGATTGGTGCAGGTGGACCAGTTATTATTCAAGACCATGTTAGACCACAAAATGCTGATGGTGGTAAAATTGCTCATACTAAGATTATTAATTCTAAACTTGAATCTTATGTTGTAGGTACTGAGGGCTGGTTTGTAAATGTTGGTGCTAGTGCAATTATTCCAGGAATTAAAGCTTTAGATGCTTTATTTACACCATTTGGTAAATCATTTTTAAAAATGAGTTCTGATAAGAGTTTATCTTATATCAATTTAATTTGTGTAAATAAATCTGGTAATGCCGAGGGTATTACAACTGAAAAAATTAAAGGTAGCTTAACAATTGATGATTTAGATGCATTTGATTTTGGTGCTGATGATCCTTATCTTACTGGCTTATTAGATCAAACACTTGCGAGTGGTGCTCCTGCTTTCCAATCAAGCAAAGGTGGCTATGGCTTTACAAATGGTTCTGGTTTATTTGATGTTACCAATACACAAATCCTTGATCCAATGCATACTATTTATCAAGGCGATTACTTATGCTTATACTATAGCGGTATGGCAGTTATACTTGGTTACTTTGAAGCAGGTCAAATCTATAGCCTAGAAGCATAAAATAGAAAAAGTTCTTCAATTGAAGAACTTTTTCTATTTTTAAAGCAAAATAAAATATGAATAACAAAAGTTATGATATACTTAAAAAGGTGGTGATATCATGAAAGATATAAAAAATTTAACTTTAGATGAAGAAAGAGCACTTTATCATACTGTAGATGCTAATATTATCAATTGCCGATTTGATGGGCCAAAAGATGGCGAATCGGCTATTAAGGAATGTCGTAATATTAATATTACAGATTGTTTTTTCAATCTTCGTTATCCAATCTGGCATACTTATCCTGTAACGATTACCAATACTACAATGACTGAATGTTGTCGTGCTGCTTTATGGTATTGTCATGATGTCTCAATTGAAAATTCATTACTTGAGGGCATTAAAGCTTTAAGAGAATGTCAAAATATTAAGATAAATCATTGTAATATTATATCAAAAAAATTTGGTTGGAAAATTACTGATTTACAAATGACAAATTCCACTTTAGAAGGTGAATATGCCTTCTTTGATAGTAAAAATATAACCATTAAAAATATGAAATTTACTGGTAAGTATTCATTTCAATATTGTAAAAATTTAACGATTGAGAATAGTTTTTTAGATACAAAAGATGCTTTTTGGCATAGTGAAAATGTTGTCATCAAAAACTGCTATGTTAAAGGCGAATATCTTGCTTGGTATGCCAAAAATATTACCTTTATCAATTGTACAATAGAAGGTACACAACCTCTTTGTTATTGCCAAAATTTAATACTTGAAGATTGTACAATGGTGAAAACTGATTTATCGTTTGAAAATAGTGATGTACATGCGACAATTAAAGGTCATGTAGATAGTATTAAAAATCCTTTATCTGGTCAAATTGAAGTTGATTCAGTGGGCGACATCATTTGGAATGATGAAATCTATGGCTGTAAGGGAACTATTTTAATTCGTGAGAAAAAAGAATTATAAAAACTGAAATTTAAATTTCAGTTTTTTATTTTAAAAAAAAATGCTAAACCTATTGACAAATGGAATAAAATGGGTATAATAATATTAGCACTCATTTAATCTGAGTGCTAAAGGAGTAAAACATATGAGTGAAATTAAAGAATTTAAAACTGAATCCAAAAGATTACTCGACTTAATGGTAAATTCTATTTATACCAATCAAGAAATATTTTTAAGAGAACTATTGTCTAACGCATCTGATGCAATTGATAAGTATCATTATTTATCATTAACTGACGATTCACTTGCCAAACGTAATGACTATGAAATTCATATTGAGATAAATAAGGAGGCAAGAACTTTAACCATCTCTGATAATGGTATTGGAATGACCTATGATGAAGTAAATGATAACTTAGGTACTATTGCCAAATCAGGAACTCTCAATTTTATTAAAAACCTAGAAAATAGTAAAGACGAACACAAAGATGCACTTGAAACCATTGGTCAATTTGGTGTTGGCTTCTATTCTTGTTTCATGGTTAGTAAGAAAGTAGTAGTGGATACCAAGTCACCATTTAGTGATAAAGGATACTTATTTACTTCAACTGGTGAAGATACTTATGAAATTGAAGAATCAAGTAAAGTTACAGATGGTACAACTATTACTCTATATTTAAAAGATAATATTAAAGGTGAAGAAGGCAAACTAGACGTTGATTTTGATCAATATTTAGATGAATATAATCTTCAATATTTGGTTAAAAAATATTCTGACTATATTAGATATCCAATTACAATGTATATGACCAAAGAAGAACCAAAACTAGATGATAAAGGAAAAGAAATTGAAGGTGAATATGATGAAGTGAGAAACCTTACCACTTTAAATTCAATGATTCCTCTTTGGAAAAAGAATAAAAGTGATGTAACAGATGAAGCCTTAGATGAGTTCTATATGCAAAAGTTCTATGATTTTGAAAAACCTTTGCTACATCTAATGTTTCATGTTGAAGGTAATATAAATTATGACACACTTTTATTTATTCCACAATTACCTCCTCGTAACTTACATTCTATTGATTATGAAAAAGGTCTTCAACTTTATTCTAAAGGCGTATTTATCATGGATAAATGTAAAGAGTTAATTCCTGACTACTTACGATTTGTCAAAGGTGTTGTAGACTCTAGTGATTTATCACTTAATATTAGCCGTGAAATGTTACAACAAAATAAAGTATTAACATTAATGCAAAAAAATATTGAAAAGAAGATTATAAATAAATTAGCAAGTCTTCAAAAAGAAGATTTTGATAAATATCTTACTTTCTTTAAAAATTATGGTATTAATTTAAAATTTGGTGCTTATGAAAATTATGGTTCTAAAAAAGAAATGTTACAGGATTTACTCATTTATAGTAGTGTAAATTCTGATAAAATGATTACTTTTAAAGAATATGTTGAACAAATGAAAGAAGGCCAAAAAGACATCTATTATGCTTCAGGCAAATCAAAAGCGGAAGTTTTATCAATGCCTCAAATGGATATTGTTAAGAAATATGGCTATGATGTTTTAATATTAACAGACGATGTAGATGAATTTCTTTTAAAGATTTTAAATAAATATGATGACCATGAATTTAAATCAATTAACCAATCTACATTAGATGATTTTACGACCAAAGAAGAAAAAGAAGAATTGGAGGAAAAACAAAAAGATAGCCAAGAGTTATTAAAGGCTTTAAAAGATGCTTTAAAAGAAGAGGTTAAAGATGTTGTTTTATCAAAGCGTCTTGTTGATTCTCCTGTTTGCTTAGTAAGCGGCGATGGTGTTTCATTTGAAATGGAAAAAGTAATTGAGGCTATGCCAACAAATGATAAGATTAAAGCCGAAAGAATTTTGGAAATCAATCCTAATCATGAATTATTTACTTCATTAAATAAATTATATAGTGAAAATCCTGAAGATATTAAAGACTATGCTAATCTTTTATATAATCAAGCTCTTTTGATGGAAGGCTTTAAACTTCAAAATAGTGTAGAGTTTTCTAATCTAATGTGCAAATTAATGATTAAAAGTATTAACTAAAAAAAGAAACGTGAATGTATAAAAAGGTAAATTCTGCTAAAAATAATTTTGAAGGAGGATTTACCGATGACAGAAAAAGAATTATTGTATGTTGAAGATGCTTTAGGACATCTTAAACACATGAAAACCCTTTGTGATATATATGCACAAAATCTTCAAGATCCAACTTTAAAAGCCTTTGTTCAAACTTTGAGTCAAAAAAATCAAGCTTTAGAGACAAGATTTTTAAATGTTTTAGGAGGTGCCACAAGTGGAAGATAAAACATTAATGGAAGATTTACTACTTGTTAGTAAAGGACTATGTGATTTATATATGCATGGAACAATTGAATCATCTACCCCTTATGTCCTTTCGACGTTTCACAATAGTTTAAATGAACTACTTATTATGCAATCAGAAATTTATCAAAAGATGGAGCAAAAGGGTTGGTATCAAACACAGATGGCTGATACCACAGAAGTAAAAAAAGCCTATCTTAAATTTGCAACCCAAAAATAATAAAAAATATCTTTCAAATATGTCATATTAACTATTTGAAAGATATTTTTTTTGCTTTTGATAACTATTTATGGTAAAATAGATATAATTCATTAAAAGATAGCAAAGGATTAAAATATGAAATTGATAGTTTCAAGTTATAATACAGATGAATTTGCACTTTCTTATTTGGATGTTGATATAAAAAGAAAAACATATCAAATATTAGATCAAAAAAAGTTAAATGAACCAACTTTTTTTGTGAAGATAGATGATTTTATTGTTAGTTATACCAAAGAGCCTTTAGCTCTTGTATCTTATCAAATAAAAGGTAATAGTCTTATCGAATTGTCAAGGATGAGTATACCTGGAGAATCTTTAACTCATCTTGTGTATTCCAAAAAACACAAGCGGATTTATGGTGCAAGTTACTTTGATGGCGCCTATATGAAAATTGATTTTGATGGAGGTTTTTTTAGCAATCTTATATATATAAAAGATATTCATTTCCCATCAAAGTGTCATTGTGTATATCTAAGTGAAGATGAAGAAAAAGTATATATTATCAATATTATAGGTGATATGATTTATAGATGTAATAAAGACTTAAATTTAGAAAAAAGAATAATATTACCTAAAAAAACAGGCCCAAGGCATGGGATGATGTATGATGGATATACATATGTCGTAAGTGAATATTCCAATGAGGTTTTAGTATTAGATAAGGAAGAAAAATTGCTACAAGTTATTTCTACTTTAAATCATATTGATGTAGAAAGTTATGGTGCAACTTTGTTGGTTCATAATCATCATTTATACGTTTCCAATAGAGGACTTGAAAAGATTACTGTCTATGAATTAAAAAATCATTTGCTTATCTATCAAACGATGTTTGATGTTTATGGGAAACATTCAAGACATATGATATTAGATGACAGTAAGAAGTATATTATTAGTTTAAATAAAAATTCGAATAATATCAGTTTTATTGATGTTGAAGATGGTACACTTATAATGAAAATACCATATCCAAATGTAAGTTGTGCTATTACTTTTTAATTTTTATTTAAAGATATAATTTAAACTATCAATTAAGAATAAAAAATAGTAAAATATTAGGAGGATGAACTATGTTAACAGATATTCAAATTGCACAATCGGTCAAACCCGAAAACATTAAAGAAATTGCCAAGGCAGCCAAAATTGATGAAAAGTATTTAGAACAATATGGCAATTATAAAGCTAAGGTTGATCTTTCAATTATGAAAGATTTAAAAAAACCAAATGGTAAGTTGATTCTTGTAACTGCAATTACCCCAACTCCTGCAGGTGAAGGTAAAACAACAACGACTATCGGATTAGCTGATGGTCTAAAAGCAATTGGTAAAAATGTTATGGTTGCCTTAAGAGAGCCATCGCTTGGTCCCGTATTTGGTATCAAAGGTGGAGCAGCTGGTGGTGGATATGCTCAAGTTGTCCCAATGGAAGATATTAATTTACATTTTACTGGCGATTTTCATGCAATCGGTGCCGCAAATAATTTGCTTGCTGCAATGTTAGATAATCATATCTATCAAGGAAACGAATTAGGTATTGATATTAATAAAATTACTTGGCGTAGATGTGTCGATATGAATGATCGCCAACTTCGTTTTATTACAGATGGTCAAGGTGGTAAATTTAATGGCGTTGAGCGTCAAGATGGTTATGATATTACTGTTGCATCAGAAATTATGGCAGTTTTATGTCTTGCTAATTCGATTACTGATTTAAAGGAGCGTCTTGGTAGAATCATTGTTGGTTATACAACTGATGATAAACCAGTTACTGCTCATGATTTAAAAGCAGAAGGTGCAATGGCAGCATTATTAAAAGATGCCTTAAAACCTAATCTTGTTCAAACTTTAGAACATACACCTGCACTGGTACATGGTGGACCATTTGCAAATATTGCTCATGGTTGTAATTCGGTGGTTGCAACAAAACTTGCATTAAAACTAGGTGATTATGTGGTAACTGAGGCAGGTTTTGGTGCTGACCTTGGTGCAGAAAAATTCTTAGACATCAAATGCCGCGTAGCAGGTTTAAAACCTGATGCAGTAGTCATTGTAGCTACAATTAGAGCATTAAAAATGCATGGTGGACTTTCAAAAGATTCCTTAGCAAAGGAAGATTTAGAGGCACTTGAGGCAGGTATTCCTAATCTTTTAAGACATGTATCAAACATTAAAAATGTCTATAAACTACCTTCGGTTGTTGCAATCAATCGTTTTCCAACTGACACTGATAAAGAAGTTGAATTAATTATTAAAAAATGCAAAGAACTTGGTGTGAATGTTGTGTTATCGACTGTTTGGGCAGAAGGTGGTAAAGGTGGTATTGCTCTTGCTAAAGAAGTTATCAAACTTTGTGAAGAAAAAAATGACTTCCAGTTTAGTTATATGGATGATTTATCAATTGAAGAAAAGATTAAAGCGGTTGTCACCAAAGTATATGGTGGTAGTGATATCAAAATATTGAAAAACGCTCAAGAACAAATCAAACGTTTAACTGAATTAGGATTTAGCAAATTACCAATTTGTATTGCTAAAACACAATATAGCTTTTCTGATGATGCAACAAAATTAGGTGCACCAACTGATTTTATAGTAACCATAAGAAATGTTAAAATTAGTGCTGGTGCAGGCTTTATCGTTGTTTTAACAGGTAAAATTATGACAATGCCAGGATTACCAAAAGTACCTGCTGCTGAGGGAATTGATGTCGATGAAAATGGTAAAATTTCAGGGTTATTCTAAAAAATAACTAAAATAAAAAAAACGTTAGACATACTAAAAAAACAGTTATGCTAACGTTTTATTTTTTAATTTTCATAGGAAATATTTGCATATTAAAAAAACTATAAATTTTATTGATTAAAAGCAAAACGAATCACTTTACCATCTTTGATTTCTAAAAAATTTAAAGCTCCATTTGCTAAAAAAGACTGAAAAGTTAAGGTGGAATCAAGCTGGGTGAATAAAGCTTTAATGAAGTGAGAATGGGTAACGACTAATACTTTTTTTCCAGCATGTGCTTTATCAATAGCCATAATTTCATCTAGCGCTCGCTTACTAATTGCGATTGAAGTTTCAATATTTGCATAGTCATTTTTTAAAATACGAGCATATACCGCATCATTAATTTGAATGCCATCAGCTTCACCAAATTCTCGTTCAATTAAATTGTTGCGAATGATAATTTCATTCTCTTGATATCCAAGATTTTTTTTAATAATCTCACATGTTTCTTTGGCTCTTATAAGGGGACTACTTAAAAAAACATCCCATTTAATATCATAATTTTTTAAGCGCAAGATAGTTTTTGCAATTTGTTTGCGACCTTCATCATTTAAGGGAATATCATAACGCCCTTGAATTAAAAATTGTTTATTCCAGTCAGTTTGACCATGACGAACTAGGCAAATTAATGTATTCATTGTAACTCCTTGAATTTAAAAATTTTATATATATTACTATTATAACATAACTTTTTATATTATTTGCAAAAAAAGATGAAATTTGTTATACTAAACAAGTCAAAAGATATAAAAGTTGAGGTATTAGTTATGAAATTCAATTTTAAAAATCGGGTAAGAAATTTTAAATTAGCAACTGGTGATTCCTTTGTGCCATTATTTGAGGCCATCATGAATTCCATCCAAGCAATTGAAGAAAGAGACCATCATTTTATTAATTCGTTTATTAAAATTCGAATTGAAAGAGATAGCTACCGGATTGCAGACTTTACTTCTGGTATTTTTGCGATTGAAATTATAGATAATGGGATTGGTTTTATTGAATGCAACTATGAATCTTTCATTACTAGTGATTCCGATTATAAAATTGAACGTGGTGGTAAAGGTGTTGGACGTATTAACTGGTTAAAAGCATTTGAAATGATATATGTTACAAGTATATTTGAAGAAAATGGCAAAAAATATAAACGTAGTTTTCAGTTTAATATTGATGATGAAATTCATAACGAAACCGTAAAAGAAGTAGACAGCAATACGGAAATTGAAACCCGCATTTTACTACGTAATTTATATCCTGAATATCGACCAGTTACAGAGGTTTCACTCAAAGATATTGCAAGCAAAATTATCGAACACTTTGCAACATATTTTGTAATTGGTTCAATGCCACAAATTGATATTGAAGATGAAATAGATAAAATAAATTTAAATCATTTTTTTGAAAAAGAAAAATTTATTAAAACTCAAAGTAAAAGAATCAGTTATAATAATGTGGAATTCGACATTCGACATGTTTTCTTACATGCCACAACAACTTCTAAACATAAAATATATATATGTGCTCAAAATAGAGTAGTTTGTAGTTATGATATTACCAATATTGAAGATATTCCGAACTTTTTTGCAATTGATGGTAAAAAGGCAATTTATCAGTGTTATGTTAGTGGTGAATTCCTTGATAAGGATGTAAATAGTGAAAGAACATATTTTAGTAATGTTATTTTTGAAAATGAAAAAGACGAAGAATTTCCTCATTTTGAACTGGCTATTAATTTATATGAACTAGTATATAGTGAAATGCGTTCCTTTTTAACAAATTATTTAGAACCGATGATTAATCTTCGAAATAATCAAGTTTTTGACTATATTGAATCGTATTGTCCACAATATAAATATTTGACCAAATACGCACCTGATGAATTAAAAAATATTTCCTATCACATTGCTTTGAACAAAGATAAATTATCGATGGAATTAAGCCGCCTTAATTTAAAGTTTAATCAAAAAAATTATGATAGAATTCATAAAACTCTTCAAGAAGGCTCATCTGAAGCTAAAGACAAACTTTTAAAATTAGTGGGACCACTTAGTGAAAATTTACATAGTGAATTTGCCAATCTCATTTTAAAAAGAGCTGTTGCTGGCGATATTTTAGAACGTTTGTTAAAATTTAATTTATCGGTTGAAGAATTAGTAAAAGCATATTTTATACCAGGTGAAGATACCTTTTCTAATAAAACTAATCTTTGGTTGGTAGATGAAAAATTGGCTTATGTTTACGAAAAACTTAATCAAGATGATAAATCTACGTTTTATGTTTATGAAAATAAAGCCTTAAAAGAAGCGATTGCCCTTTATTTTGTTGATCCATCAGTCATCAAATTCACAAAAGAAGATAATCCAATTGACTATTTGCTAGAACATCTTGCCAAAGTACCAGTTGATAAAAGTGCTAAAATTACTAAATATGTAATTATAGGTGATACTTTTGGTATTGTTGCTGAAGGCTTGCAAAATAGTGAAGTACTTTTACTCACCTATCAAGATATTGTAGAAAATTTAAAGTTAAAAAAAAGAGCGTCTAATCTAATATAAAAATAGATAATATTTTGTCAGTTATTTGATTGTTAAATTGACTAAGATTTGTTATAATATGAATTGACTTTAGTAGTAAATTGAGTGGTGATAATATGATAGAAAGATATTCAAGAAAGGCAATGCAAGATTTATGGAGCCTAAAAAGTAGGTTTACCCAAATGCTAGAAGTAGAACTTGCTGCATCATATGCTTATTGCAAACTTGGTGTAGTTCCCCAAGAAGATTATGAAAAAATGGTTCAAAATGCTACATTTGATGTTGAACGAATTGTGGAAATTGAAAAAGTAACCCACCATGATGTAATTGCTTTTTTAAAAGCCGTTACAGAACATATGCAAAATGAAGGAAAATGGCTTCACTATGGTCTTACTAGTACGGATGTTGTAGATACCGCAATAGCCCTTACTTTAAAAAAAGTTAATATAATTATTGAAAAAGATTTAGAAGTTTTTATTCAAATGTTAAAAAGGCAAGCTTTAAAATATAAAGATACGCCATGTATGGGTAGAACCCATGGCATGCATGCGGAAGTCACCTCATTTGGTTTAAAATGGGCACTTTGGTATGATGAAATGATGCGTAACTTAGACCGTTTTAAAAGAGCAAGAAAAGTGGTTGAAGTGGGTAAACTAAGTGGTGCTGTAGGTAATTTTGCCAATACACCTTGTGTTGTAGAAGAAATTGCTTGTGCTCAACTAAATTTAGATTTTGCTAAAATTTCAACACAAGTTTTATCACGAGATCGTCACTGCGAATATATGTATACACTTGCTCAGATTGCCTCTACACTTGAAAAAATTGCGGTTGAAATTCGTCATTTATCAAGAAGTGAAGTAAAAGAAGTAGAAGAATTTTTTGCCAAAGGGCAAAAAGGTTCTAGTGCCATGCCTCACAAAAGAAATCCAATTGCTTCTGAAAATATTTGTGGTTGTGCACGGGTTGTAAAAAGTCAGTTAATTGTCGCATTTGATAATAATATCTTATGGCATGAAAGAGATATTAGTCATTCATCTGCTGAAAGAATTATTTTGGCAGACGCAACTACACTAATTGATTATATGTTAAATCGTTATCAGATTGTTCTTGATAACTTAACAGTTTTCCCTGAGAAAATGTTGAAAAATATACATTTAACCAATGGAGCATTATTTTCAGGCCATGTGGTCAACGCATTAGTAGAAAAGGGTATAAGTCGTAATGAAGCCTATGATTTAGTTCAAGAACAAGCAATGATAGCATTAAATTCTGATCAAAATCTTTTAACATTACTTAAAAACACCAAAGTAGCAGATATCCTAAAAGATGATTTAGAAAAATGCTTTGATATAAAATTTTATTTAAAAGGCGTGGATACAATTTACAAACGCCTTGGATTGGAGTAAAAAATGAAAAATGCAATAGTTGTTGTAGGAACCCAATGGGGAGATGAGGGAAAAGGTAAAATCACCAATTATTTAAGTCAAAAAGCTGATGTTGTGGTACGCTATCAAGGTGGTGACAATGCAGGACATACTATCCAATTCTTGGGAAATACCTATGCACTTCATGTTATTCCTTCAGGCGTATTTAATTTGCACATTAAAAATGTTCTTGGTAATGGCGTTGTTTTAAATCCTAAAACTTTTTTAGAAGAAGTAAAAAATTTAAAAGCCAAAGGCTTTGCATGTGATAATTTATATATTAGTGATCGTGCCCATGTTATTTTTGATTATCACAAAGAATTAGATGGCTTAAATGAAGAAGCATTAGGAACTAGTAAAATTGGTACAACTAAAAAAGGAATTGGTCCATGTTATACTGATAAAATGTCTCGTCAAGGTATTAGAGTTTGTGATTTTATTAGTAAAGATTTTGAAAATATTTACAAAACAACATTAAAAGCAAAAAATAAACAAATCGCAAGACTTCATGGTCAAACAATTGATGTTGAAGCAAGTTATGCTGAATATCAACAAATTGCAAATGAAATCAAACCCTATGTAACAGACACGATTAGTCTTTTGAACAATGAAGTAAAAAAAGGCAAGAAATTATTATTTGAAGGTGCTCAAGGTGCTCTTTTAGATATTGATTTTGGTACTTATCCATTTGTTACATCATCTAACCCATCAGGTGGAGGTGTTTGTATTGGAAGTGGTGTTGGACCCACAAATATTAAAGAAATTATTGGTGTGGCTAAAGCCTACGCAACAAGAGTTGGTAGTGGCGCTTTTCCTACTGAATTTGAAGATGAGACTTCCAAATATATTCGTGAGACAGCTCATGAATATGGTACAACAACCAAAAGGCCAAGAAGAATTGGTTGGTTTGATGGTGTTGTTCTAAAATATAGTGCCAACATTAATGGGTTAACTGGTCTTGCTTTAATGTTGCTTGATGTATTATCTGGTATTAAAAAAATAAAGGTTTGTGTTGCTTATCGTTTAGATGGTAAAGTAATTGATACTATTCCTGCTCGTATAAGTGATTTTGAACGATGTGAACCCGTTTTTGAAACTTTACCAGGCTGGGATGAAAATATCAGTAATGTAAAAGATTATGATAGTTTACCAGAAAATGCTAAAAAATATATTGCTTTTATTGAAAAATTAATTGGGGTGAAAGTTGTGATAGTTTCAGTTGGCCCTGATATTAAGCAAACAATTGTTAGAGAAAAAATAATGTAGGTGGTAAAGTGGGAAAAAAATATGATGTAATTTTAGTTGGCGCAGGACCTGCAGGAATCTTTTGTGCCTATGAATTAATCACTAAAAATGATAAATTAAAAGTATTATTGATAGATAAAGGGAATGATATTTATTCAAGAAAATGTCCTATCATTGAGAAAAAAGTTACCAAATGTCCAAATACAAAAACAGGAACATGTTATCCAAGTTGTGCAATGACCTCAGGCTTTGGTGGATGTGGTGCCTATTCTGATGGCAAATTTAATATTACCAATGAATTCGGTGGCTGGATGGGCGAATATTTAGATGATGAAGAAGTTCTTGATTTAATTAAATATGTTGATCAAATCAATTTAGAGCACGGTGCTCCAAAAGAAACTACAAATCCTTATACCAAAGAAGTGTTAGATATTGAAAAAAGGGGTATTGCTAGAGGTTTAAAACTTTTAAGAAGTGAAGTAAGACATTTAGGTACTGAAATTAATTTAAAAGTTCTAAAGAATATATATGAAGATATGAAACCTCATCTAGAGTATTTATTTGCAACTTCAGTTGAAGAAATTATTGTTGAATCTTCATCAGTCAAAGGCGTAATTTTAGAAAATGGCGAAAAGATAATGGCTGATTATGTTGTGCTATGTGTAGGTAGAGCAGGTTCTAACTGGCTAGTTGATGTTTTATCTAAACATGGTGTCTCATTTGAAAACAATCGTGTTGATGTCGGCGTTAGAGTTGAAACAAATGATATTATTATGGAAGAGATTAACCGAAACCTTTATGAAGGTAAATTTATCTATACAACAAGTGTTGGTACAACTGTCAGAACATTTTGTTCTAACCCAAGTGGCCATGTAGTTATTGAAAATCATCATGGAGTAAAAGTATGTAATGGTCATGCTTTTAACGATATTCGTTTAGGCTCTAACAATACCAATTTTGCCTTGCTTGTATCACTTGAATTTGATGAACCTTTTAAAGATCCAAATGGTTTTGCTGAAGAAATCAGTAGTCTTGCCAATCAACTTAGTAATGGTGGGGTAATTGTTCAAAAATTTGGTGATATCAAAAAAGGTAGAAGATCAACGAAAAAACGAATTGATGAAGGTTTTGTAAAACCAACCCTAAAAGAAGCGGTTCCTGGTGACTTAGGACTTGTTTTACCATATAAAGTAATGAAATCATTAATTGAAATGGTTGAAGTATTAGACTATATTACGCCAGGTATTGCTAGCGACCATACCCTATTTTATGGTGTAGAAGCCAAATTTTATAGTGATCGTCCAGTTGTAGATAATCATTTTGAAACTAAAATTCATCACTTATATGTTGGTGGCGATGGAGCTGGTATTACAAGAGGACTTGCGCAAGCAGGTGCTAATGGTGTAAAGATTGCAAGAAGTATAATAGAAAGGGAAAAAAACAAATAATTATGGATATTAACAATAATATTGAAAAAGTTTTAATTACTGAAGATGCATTAGACAAACGCATTGCTGAATTAGCAAGTCAAATTACAACAGATTATATGGAGAAAGATTTAGTCATGATTTGTCTTTTAAAGGGTAGTATTTCATATTTTGCTCATTTATGCGAAAAAATTACTTTACCTATTGAATATGAATTCTTACGTGCATCTAGTTATCATGGCGCAACAACAACTGGAGAAGTAAAACTACTACACGTACCAACTATTTCTTTAAAAAATCGTCATGTAATTATTGTTGAAGATATTATTGATACAGGACTTACGCTTGCGGCAATCCAAAAAGTTATTGAACAAATGGAACCAGCCTCTTTAGAAATTACAACATTGTTAGATAAGCCTTCAAGAAGACTTGATTATACAGTTATACCTAAATATGTGGGATTCATTATCCCTGATGAATTTGTCGTTGGTTTTGGCTTAGATTATGATGAAAAATATCGTAATTTACCATATATTGGGGTCTTAAAGAAAGAAATTTATAAAAAATAAAAATCCTAGTAAAAATCTATTTTTACTTTCTATGAAAAGTAAAAATTTAAAGAGAAAAAGAAAGGAGAAAATTTATGACATCAGTTGCCAAATTGATTAAAGCAAAAACAATTTCTTTTACCGAAGAAATTATCAATCATTATAAACAATTAAAATTAAGTGAAGCAGAGGCAATTGTTTTAATCTTTTTATTTCGTAAATTAGATGAGCATGATAATATTTTATCCATCAATGATTTAACTACTAAGATGACTTTAAGCGAAGATGAAATATCAAATCTTGTTGTAGGTTTAGTACAAAAAGGTTATATTGAAATCAGCTTAGATAATGGTGTTGAAGCATTTAGCCTTGATGGGGTGTATGAAGCCTTAGCGACTATTTTAAATCAAGATGAACGTAGTGATTTTCAAAATCGACAAGATATGTTAAGCCAAATTGTTTTACATATTGAGGCAACATACGCCAAACCTTGTTCTCCTGCCGATTTAGCAATTATCAATTCTTGGATTGATTATGGATATAGTTATACTGAAATTAAAAAAGCCGTTTTAGAAAGTTTAAAAGTTAAAAAATTACACTTAAAATATGCGGACGCCATTTTGGCCAATCACAAAGTCCAAAGTAAAAGACAAACTGTAGAATACGATGAAGATATTAAAAAGATGTTGGATGCAATGTATGTCAAAAGATGAAGTAACTATTATTTTAGAAAATTTAGCAAAATTATTTCCTAATGCAAAATGTGAACTTGTTTATCATAATTTATTTGAACTATTGGTGGCGGTAAGCTTGTCGGCTCAAACCACTGATAAAGCAGTAAATAAAGTAACACCTTCCCTTTTTGCCAAATATCCAAATCCTTTGCGTCTTTCTTTAGCAGATATAAATGATGTTAAAGAAATTATCAAATCGATAGGATTAAATTACAATAAGAGTAAAAATATTATTTCTTTAAGTAAAATCTTAGTTGAAAAGTATCATGGTGAAGTTCCTCATACTCAAGAAGAGTTAGAAAGTTTGCCAGGAGTTGGTAGAAAAACAGCTAATGTGATTTTAACAGAAGGCTATCATATTCCAAGGATTCCAGTAGATACACATGTTGAACGCGTAACAAAACGTATGGGCATTACTGAAAAAACTGACTCTGTTTTACAAGTAGAGTTAAAATTAATGTCTTTGATTGATGAAGCAAAATGGCATCAAGCCCATCATTTATTTTTATTTATGGGCCGTTATAAATGCTTAGCTAAAAATCCTCATTGTGAAGATTGTTTTTATAAAGATAAATGTAAATACGACAAAAAACCCCCTAAATAAATGGTATAACAATGTATATCATTTATTTAGGGGGCTTTTATGTATATTAGAGTTTTTGATGAAGAACATGAATTAGATTTGGAGAAAAAAGTTAATGATTTCTTAATGCATCTTGAAAATGATGAAATTATCGATATAAAATATAGCATAGCTACTTTATATGATGGTCGCAACCAAATTTATTGTTACTCTTGCTTAATAATAATAAAAGATTAAACTTTAATATTTGGGTCAATATAGATAGTTTTATTATTGGTAAAAGTAACATTAGAACCTTTCATGCCAGGGATTTTCTTTAAATACTTGATTTGTACATAATCAACGGGAACGCTTGATGAAGTACTCATTTTTGAAAAACTTGCCGCAAGATTTGCGCAATACCGAATATCTTGTTCGGTTAGTACATAATCAACCATAGGCATTTTAAAGACCACATGAGATCCAGGAGCATCTTTTACATGAAACCACCAGTCATAATTTTTACTTAATTTATGGGTAATATAGTCATTTTGAATATTATTTTTACCAACTAAAATTTCATTACCATTTAAGGTATATTTTGTAATAGTTAACTTCTTATGTTTAGGTTGGGTTTGTTTTTTATCTTTTAGATATTTGTTCGTTATTAGTTCGCTTCTAATTTCTTCTAAATCGATATTACTAGCAAAATCAATTTGATTATAAATTTCATCTAAATATTGAATCTCACGATGAGTGATATCCAATTGAACTTGGATCATAACTAAAGCATTTTTGGCTTTTTTTCCCTTGGCAAAGATGTACTTTAGGTTTTTACTAGGCTCAAGTAAAGGATCAAGGCTAATTTCTACTTTGGTTTGATGGAAAAAATCATCTACAATAATTTTATTCATTCCTTTTTTAACTTTATACAAATTAGATTGTAATAAAATACCAATATTATTATATTTTAAATTATCTTTCGCTAACGTTAAATCATTTTCTAAATTATCAAGTTTGGTTTGTAAGTGAATAATTTTATTTCTAATTATTTTTTTTAATGCTTTAGCTTTGTCATTATAAATGGTTTTATATTCTATATAAAAAGTTTCTAGCATATCACTAATGCTACTGAAACCATCTTTAGCAACTGGGCAAGGAAAAAGTGATAAGACGTAAAAATCATACTTTTTATCAATTTGATAAATTGTAGGATTGAGAGGTTTTTTTAGATAGTTAACAATATTTAAATTTAAATTATTAATGGCTTGTTTTGTAATTTTTGCTACCCCTTGTAAATCATCTAATTGGTAAGACGTATCTTCCTTTAATAAAAAAGGATTCACTGACTGGTTCGATTGGGGAAAAACATATAAAGCTTTTGGCAAAATTAATCTTTTGCTATCTTCAGATGGTGAAAGTTTTCTAATTGCATCAATGGTGATGCCTTCTTTATCAGTTAAAATAATATTACTATTTCTACCCATTAATTCAATAATTAAACGAAATTGATTGTTATCACCTAATTCACTAACTGATTCAATATAAAAAATGATAATACGATCATTTTCAATTTGTTCAATTTTATAAATCAAGCCTCTTTCAAGATATTTTCTTAATAACATACAAAAATTTTTAGGTGTATCAAAAGAAGTAATTCTTTGTTTTGTTAAATAGATTCTAGGCATATCGAGTGATGAGGAAATAAAAAGTTGATAATTTTTAATTTTTCCATCTTTTTGATCTTTAGAGCGAATTTGTAAGCAGATATCTAATGCATTAGGTTCAATGATTTTATTAATTTTACCACCAATTAGTAGCGTATTAAATTCTTCAATTAAAAAGTGAATCAGTATTCCATCGTATGGCATATTTTAGACACCTTCTTTTATAAAAATATACTTTATTATACAACAAAAAATTAAAAATAACAAAACTATTGAAAAAAAAAACTAAAAGTGATAAAATAATTTAAATAAACATCATTTGGAGAAACATATGAAACTTAATGAAAAAGGATTGTTAATTGTTATTTCTGGTCCCTCAGGAGTAGGAAAAGGAACAGTTCGCAAAGCACTATTTGAAAGAAAAGGCCATAATTTAGATTTTTCGGTTTCGATGACCACAAGAAAACCTCGCGAAGGAGAAGTTGATGGTAAAGATTATTTCTTTGTTACCAAAGAAGAATTTGAAAAAGAAATCAAAAAAGGTAATTTACTAGAATATGCTAAATTTGTAAATAATTATTATGGTACTCCCAAAGATAGAGTATTTGAAAAATTAAAAGCGGGGAAAGAAGTTGTGCTAGAAATTGAAGTACAAGGTGCTTTACAAGTAAAATCAAAAATGCAAGAAGCTGTATTTATTTTTATTGCACCACCATCATGGAAAGTTTTAGAAAAAAGATTAACCAATCGTGGAACTGAGACAAGCGATATTATAATGGAACGCTTGCAAAAGGCGAAAAATGAAATTATGTTAGCTTCATCATATGATTATATTGTAATTAATGATGAAGTAGAAAATGCTGTTGATAAAATTATTGCTATTATTCGTGCTGAACATGCTAGATGTGAAAGAGCACTTGAAGGTTATTATAAATTAATGGAGGAATGAACATATGAATATGGAAAATATAAATCAAGAAAAAGATGGCCTTAGATATCCATCAATCGATGAATTAACAGATAAATCTTCATCTAAATATAAATTAGTGATTGCTGCAGCTAAACGCGCAAAAGAAATTGATGAATCTCATAAGAGTTTTTTACCGGATACTAAAAATTCTAAAAGTATTGGTATTGCATTAGAAGAAATTATTGCTGATAAGGTAAAGGTGGCAGACTAATGGAAAAAGCTTTAACAATTTATAAAACCACAAGAGATAAATTAAATGCTTTTAATTATGCTATGTATGTAATTAGTTGGGATAGTGAAACAGAAGCTCCTGTAGGATGTATGGAAGAACGTTCTAAACAAATTGGTAACCTTGTCGCAATGATGTTAGAAGTTTCTCATTCAAAAGAATATGTAGAGGCAGTTAAAACTTTATATGATAATAAAAATTATTTAGATAGTGACTTGCAAGTTGAAATTACAAAAGTTTGGGAAGAATTAGAAAAAGAATTAAAGATTCCTGAAAAAGAATTGGTCGAATATGAAAAGTTACTTGCTAAAGCCAATAGCATTTGGTGTGAAGCAAAGTTAACGAATAATTATGCTTTATTTGCACCTGTGCTTGGTGAAATAATTAAATGGCAAAAAAAGTATATTCATTATCTAGAAACAGATAGATTAAAGGGCTATGATGTACTTTTAAATGATTATGAAAAAGGTTTTACTCAAAAAGAATATGATGCCTTTTTTACAGCTTTGAAACAAGACTTAGTTCCTTTTGTTAAAAAGATAATGACATTAAAGCCGATTGATGATGCTTTTGTATATAAAACATATGATGTTGATAAACAAAAACAATTTGCCAAATATTTAATGGATGTTATGTGCTTTGATCAAAATTATGGATTAACTAAAGAATCAGAACATCCTTTTACATCAGGATATGGTACAACTGATGTACGTGTAACTTGTCACTATTATGAAAATATTTTAACTTCAAGTATCTTTTCAATGATACATGAATTAGGACATGCTACCTATGAAAGACAATGCGATAAAAAATATGATGATACCGCTTTAAGTGGTGGTTCTACAATGGCTATGCATGAATCACAATCGCGTTTTTATGAAAACATTGTAGGTAGAAGTCAATCATTCTGGAATAGGCATTATCCAATTTTACAAAAAATATTTGATAAAGAATTAAAAGATATTACAGTAGATGAATTTTATCATGCTGTAAACAAAAGTGAAAATAGTCTAATTCGAACTGAAGCTGATGAACTTACTTATCCACTTCATATAATGGTAAGATATGATATGGAAAAAGCAATTATGTCATCAGAAATTGATATTAATGAATTACCTAAACTTTGGAATCAATTATATAAAGAATATTTAGGAATTGATGTACCGAATGATACAAAAGGTATTTTACAAGATGTACATTGGGCAGGAGGTTCTTTTGGATATTTTCCTACTTATGCTTTAGGAAGTGCATATGGTGCACAATTATTCCATCAAATGAAAAAAGAACTTGATGTTGATGAAGTTTTTGGTGAAGAAAAATTAACAAAAGTAAATGCTTGGTTAAAAGAAAAAGTCCATAAATATGCTGGCTCGAAAACATCAAAAGAAATTTTATTGATGGTAACAGGAGAAGAATTTAATCCTCAATATTATATAGAATATTTAAAAGAAAAATATTCTAAAATTTATAATTTAAAATAAAAATGGATAAAAATAAAAATTAAGGAGGATTTAGATGGCTAAAATAGGTTTGAAACGAAAAAAATCAACAAATGAAACATATTTAGAACGAGAAAAAAAATGTAGTGATGAATTAATTGAAAAAAAAGAACATTTATTAAAAGATAGAACTAAAAAAGTAATAGATAAAAATAACGAGTTAGATGATGCTATGGTAAAAGAAGAAGCAAAAAGGCTTGCAGAAGAAAAAGCAAAAGAAGAAGCAAAAAGGCTTGCAGAAGAAAAAGCAAAAGAAGAAGCAAAAAGGCTTGCAGAAGAAAAAGCAAAAATGGAAGAACTTAAAAGACAAGAAGTTAAGGCTACAGAGGTTAAAGAAATCGTATCTGATGAGTTAGCAACTCATTTGATTGAAGAAGAGGACGAAGATGAAGTTATCTATGGTAGTAAGAAAGGTATTATCAATATTGATACTATTTCACGTAATTTTAAAGCAAATGATATCGTGACTATTAATCTCTTAAAAAAGAAAAAATTAATCGATGATAAGATTTGCTTTATAAAAGTGCTTGCAAGAGGAACTCTTAATAAAGCACTTACTATTAAGGCACATGATTTTTCTTTGGATGCAGTTAAGATGATAGAACTGACAGGCGGTAAAGTAGTAAAATTAAAAAAGAATAAAGAATAAATTTATTATAAATAAGAAATCTCCAAAGTATTAGAGGTTTCTTATTTTTTCGAAATTTATGGTATAGATTTAGTACATTTTGGAATACTATTTTCGATAAATGTAAAAAATTAAGTATCTAACTTGACTTTCAATATAGAAATCAGTATAATATTAGAGGTTATGTTTTGACTTTTGTCAAGACTATATTTTTTGAAGTATTGAAACACGCGGAAATGTGGAATATACCTCAATAACTAATATATGAAAGGAGAAAAGAAGATGCCTACAATTAATCAATTAGTACGTAACTCACGTGAAGATAAGGTAAGAAAATCTAAATCGCCACATCTTGGAATTGGTTTTAATTCTTTAAAGAAAGTTGCAACAACAATTAATTGCCCACAAAAGAAAGGTGTATGTACACGTGTTACCACAATGACACCTAAAAAACCAAACTCTGCTATTCGAAAAATGGCCCGTGTTCGTTTAAGCAATGGTATTGAAGTAACAGCTTATATTCCAGGTATTGGTCATAAGTTACAAGAACACAATACTGTATTAATTCGTGGAGGTCGTGTTAGAGACTTACCAGGTGTTCGTTATCACATTATTCGTGGCACACTTGATACTACAGGTGTTGAAAGTCGTAGACAAGGCCGTTCAAAATATGGTGCAAAACGCCCTAAAGCTGGAAAAAAATAATATAAAAAATAAAATTAATATACAAATGTAGAAAGGAGGAACCTTCATGCCTCGTAAAGGACATGTCGCTCAAAGAAAAGTATTACCTGATCCAATTTATAATTCAACACTTGTAACAAGATTAATTAACAGTGTAATGTTGGATGGTAAAAAAGGTGTGGCACAACAAATTATTTATGGTGCTTTTGATCGTGTATCTAAAGCTACTGGTCGTGATCCACTAGAAGTATATAAACAAGCCTTAGAAAATATTATGCCACAATTAGAAGTTAGATCTCGCCGTGTAGGTGGAGCTAATTATCAAGTACCAGTAGAAGTTAGAGAAGTAAGACGTTATACTCTAGGTTTAAGATGGTTAACAAATTATGCTCGTCTTCGCAACGAAAAAACTATGGAAGAAAGACTTGCAAAAGAAATAATGGATGCCGCTAATGGTTTAGGTGGCGCTGTTAAAAAACGTGAAGATACTCATCGTATGGCTGAAGCAAATAAAGCATTTGCTCATTATCAATGGTAATAGGAGATTAAAATACAATGGCTCGTGAATATTCATTATTACATACACGTAATATCGGTATTATGGCTCACATAGATGCAGGTAAAACTACATTTACAGAAAGAGTTTTATACCATACAGGAAAAATACACAAAATTGGTGAAACCCATGATGGTGCTGCTCAAATGGACTGGATGGAACAAGAACAAGAAAGAGGTATAACAATTACCTCTGCTGCAACAACTGCTTTTTGGAAAGGTAATAAAATTAATGTCATTGATACACCAGGACACGTTGACTTTACTGTTGAAGTAAGCCGTTCTCTTAGGGTACTAGATGGTGCTGTTACAGTTCTAGATGCTCAAGCAGGTGTTGAACCTCAAACAGAAACTGTTTGGCGTCAAGCTACTGAATATCTTGTACCAAGACTTGTTTTCATTAATAAGATGGATAAAACTGGTGCTGATTTTAAATATAGTTGTCAATCATTAGATCATCGTTTAGGAGCAAATGCTCACCCTATTCAATATCCAATAGGTGCTGAAAATAATTTTAGAGGTATCATTGATCTTGTAACAATGAAAGCTTTTATATATGATGAAGGCAGTATTGATGAAGCAGGACAAGAAGTTGAAATTCCTATAGATTTAAAAGATGAAGCTGAAGCATATCGTGATGAATTAATCAATGCAGTAGCAGAATTTGATGATGAGTTAATGATGGCTTATCTTGAAGGTGAAGAAATTAGTGAAGAGATGTTAAAAGCTGCTATTCGCAAGGGTACACTTTCTGTAAAATTCTTCCCAATTCTTTGTGGAACTGCATTTAAAAATAAAGGTGTTAAAAAGGTTTTAGATGCTATTATCGATTATCTTCCATCACCAGTTGAGGTTGCCCAAATTAAAGGACATGATGAAGATGGTAATGAAGTTGTCGTAAACTCAGATGATGATGCTCCTTTTGCAGCATTAGCATTTAAAGTGATGACTGATCCATATGTAGGTAAACTTACATTCTTTAGAGTTTATTCAGGTCACCTAGAATCAGGTTCATATGTATTAAATTCAACTAAAGATAAACGTGAAAGAATTGGACGTATTCTTTTAATGCATGCAAATAATCGTACTGAAATTAAAGAAGTTTTCTCTGGCGATATTGCTGCAGCTGTTGGTTTAAAAGATACAACAACAGGCGATACAATGTGTGATCCTAGTTTTCCAGTTATTTTGGAAAAAATGGTCTTTCCAGAACCTGTTATTTCAGTTGCAATTGAACCTAAGACAAAAGGTGATCAAGACAAAATGTCAGTTGCTCTTTCAAAACTTGCTGAAGAAGATCCAACATTTAGAACATATACAGATTCTGAAACTGGTCAAACAATTATTTCAGGTATGGGTGAATTACACCTAGACATCATTGTAGACCGTATGAGAAGAGAATTTCATGTTGAATGTAATGTAGGTCAACCACAAGTATCTTATCGTGAAACAATTAAAAAGAGTGCTGAAATCGAAGGTAAATTTGTTCGTCAATCAGGTGGCCGTGGTCAATATGGTCACTGCGTAGTTGTATTTGAACCAAATCCTGGTAAAGGATACGAATTTGTTGATGAAATTGTTGGTGGTGTTATTCCACGTGAATACATTCCCGCAGTTAACAAAGGTATTGAAAATGCACTTTCTAACGGAAATCTTGCCGGATTCCCAACAATTGATATTAAAGCTAGATTAGTATTTGGTTCATATCATGATGTTGACTCTAGCCAAATTGCCTTTGAAGTTGCTGGCGGTATGGCTTTCAAAGCATCAGCTGAAAAATGTCAACCTGTTCTATTAGAACCAATTGAATCAGTAGAAGTAATTGTTCCAGATGAATATGTAGGTACAGTTATTGGTGATTTATCAACAAGACGCGGACGTATCGATGGACAAGAAGCAAGAGGCAAAACACAATCTATTAAAGCATTTGTTCCACTTGCTGAAATGTTTGGTTATGCAACCGCTCTTCGCTCAAATACTCAAGGTCGTGGTAACTATACTATGCAATTTGACCACTACGAAGAGTGCCCAAAAAATGTTGCAGAAGCAGTAATTAAAAAACGTAACGCTCAATAATAAAAACTTACGTTTTACTTGCAAAAAAAAAGAATTTGTAATAAAATAATAATGAAATAAAAAATAAAAGGAGATTTTTTTATAATGGCAAAGGAAAAATTTGTACGTACAAAACCCCATGTAAACATTGGTACTATTGGACATGTTGACCATGGAAAAACAACTTTAACATCTGCTATTACTACAGTATTAGCAGAAAAGGGCTTATCACAAAAAATGGCTTATGACCAAATTGATGGTGCTCCAGAAGAAAAAGCTCGTGGTATAACCATCAATACTTGTCACGTTGAATATGAAACTGAAAAACGTCACTATGCACACGTTGACTGTCCAGGACATGCCGATTATGTTAAAAATATGATTACTGGTGCAGCTCAAATGGATGGTGCAATCTTAGTTATTGCTGCAACAGATGGTCCTATGGCTCAAACTCGTGAACATATTTTATTAAGTCGTCAAGTAGGTGTTCCTAAATTAATTGTATTCTTAAATAAATGCGATATGGTAGACGATGAAGAATTACTTGAATTAGTTGAAATGGAAGTTCGTGAATTATTAAATGAATACGGCTATCCTGGAGATGAAACTCCAATTATTCGTGGTTCAGCTTTAAAAGCTCTTGAAGGTGATCCTGAAGCTAAGAAAGTCATCTTAAAATTAATGGATACAGTTGATGAATATATTCCTGATCCAGTTCGTGAAACAGATAAACCATTCTTGATGCCAGTAGAAGACGTATTCTCTATTACAGGTCGTGGTACAGTTGCTACAGGACGTGTAGAACGTGGTACAGTTAAAGTTGGTGATACTGTTGAAATTGTTGGTATCAAAGACACTCGTTCAGCAGTTATTACTGGTGTTGAAATGTTTAGAAAATTATTAGACCAAGCGGAAGCTGGTGACAATATTGGTGTATTACTTCGTGGTATTGCACGTGAAGAAGTTGTTCGTGGACAAGTTCTTGCAAAACCTAAAACAGTTACGCCACACTCTGAATTTAAAGCACAAGTTTATGTTTTAACAAAAGAAGAAGGAGGACGTCATACTGCATTCTTCTCTAATTATCGTCCTCAATTCTATTTTAGAACAACAGATGTTACAGGTGTAATTGAATTACCAGAAGGAACTGAAATGGTAATGCCCGGTGATAATACACAAATGACTGTAAAATTAATTCACCCAATTGCTGTTGAACAAGGTACTAAGTTCTCTATTCGTGAGGGTGGTAGAACAGTTGGTGCTGGTTCAGTTTCTGAATTAGAAAATTAATTGTCTAACAAAGTAATTATATTAGACAGCAAGAAAAGACTAAAAGCCCTCCTTATGATTTCGTAAGGGAGGCTTTTATGCAATTTATATATTAAAATATATATACTCATTTATATGTAGATATATGAAAAAAACATTTAACAAATGTCAAAAAAAGTTGTAATATAATATAGTAATAATCGATAAAATTAGGAGGAAATATGAAAAAGACTTTTATTAAAGTATTATTACTTTTAATGGTTG
Source organism: uncultured Bacilli bacterium (assembly GCA_944326155.1). GTDB lineage: Bacteria > Bacillota_I > Bacilli_A > ML615J-28 > CAG-313 > CAG-313. The sequence goes on along the minus strand of CALVCV010000004.1, from coordinate 35,961 downwards.
CTGCTTTCTCATTTACATTTATAAGTTGTAAAAAAAGAAATTTGGGAACCTATTTCGAAGTAAAATTCGAGGTAAATAGTAAAGAATTTGCAAAATACTTTGTAGAAGAAGGTGGCGTTGCAACACCAGTTGTAGCACCTATCATTGAAGACAAAACTTTTGTTTTCTGGATGTTAAACAATAAAGAATATGATTTTAGTAAAGAAGTAACTTCAAATCTTGTTCTTGTCGCAAAATATGATGATGCTGCAGCAGGTAGTATTCCAAGTTCAGTTCTTGCACAATTAGAATTAATAGTTTCAGGTGCAGAATTCGCAGAAATAGAAGTAACACCAACAGAAAACTTAAAAGCAGAGTACACAGCAACAAAGGATGGAAAAGTAGTAACAATTTATTATCTTGAAAAAGAAAACAGATTTACTACTGTAAAACTATATGTTGGTTTAGATGAAGAAGGAAAGATTGTTAATATGGTAACAACTCAATCTGACACAATAGGAAAAGGTGAAAACTTTAACGGCGAAGACATGGGATTAAATGGTGCAACAAGTACAACAGTAGATGATTCATTTGTTTCAGTGTCTGGAGCAACAATTTCAAGTAATACAGTCAAAGAATTAATCGCTTTAGCATTTGAACTTGGAGGCTATAATCAACAACCAACAATTCCAAGTGATGTATTGGAACAATTAGAATTAATAGTTTCAGGTGCAGAATTCGCAGAAATAGAAGTAACACCAACAGAAAACTTAAAAGCAGAGTACACAGCAACAAAGGATGGAAAAGTAGTAACAATTTATTATCTTGAAAAAGAAAACAGATTTACTACTGTAAAACTATATGTTGGTTTAGATGAAGAAGGAAAGATTGTTAATATGGTAACAACTCAATCTGACACAATAGGAAAAGGTGAAAACTTTAACGGCGAAGACATGGGATTAAATGGTGCAACAAGTACAACAGTAGATGATTCATTTGTTTCAGTGTCTGGAGCAACAATTTCAAGTAATACAGTCAAAGAATTAATCGCTTTAGCATTTGAACAGTTTTTTATTGAAAATCCAGATTTAGTACCTTCAGGAACTGTAACAATTACTTTTGATACTAATGGTGGTACTACTATCAATCCAATTGAAGTAGAAGTAGGCACAGTTTTTGTAAGACCAAATGATCCAACACGTGATTTATATCACTTTATTGGTTGGACTTTAAATGGTCAACCTTATGATTTTGAAAAACCTGTAGTTACAAATATTACTTTGGTTGCTCAATGGGTTAGTGTTTTTCAATTTGATAGTAAAACACAAGCTATTGTGGATGCAATTGGTTTATCAGGTGATATTGTAATTCCTGCTACAATTAATGGTGTTGAAGTTAAAAATTTAGGTGAAAATCTATTTAAAAATAATACAACTATTACTAGTGTAGTTATCCCTGAAGGAATTGAAAATATTGAATTTGGCGTATTTGAAGGCTGTACAAATTTAAGTGAAGTTACTTTCTTAGGTACAGCGGAAAGCGAAACACTAACATTTGGTATTAATATTTTTGCTGGATGTACGTCTTTAGTTGAAATTAGTTTACCAGCTAATACAGCAGCAGTTACATCATCAATGTTTGAAGGTTGCACAGCTTTAATGAGAGTTAACATTAATGGACCTCTTGATCATATTGGTACTTTTGCATTTAAAGATTGTGAAAATCTTTTGGCAGTTGCTCTTCCAGAAGGACTTAAATCAATTGAATCTAATGCTTTTGAAAATTGCGTATCATTAATTTCTATAACTTTCCCTTCTACATTAACAAAAATTAGCGAAGAAGCTTTTGTAAATTGTAAAGGTCTTATTTCATTATATATACCACAAGGTGTTACAAACATTAATTTAAATGCGTTCACAGGGTGTGAAAATTTAGTTACAATTAATGTTAGTGATGCAAATAAGAATTATTCAAGTATTGATGGTGCATTATATAATAAATCACAGACCACATTATATCTTGTACCTAATAAGTCTTTAACAACATTTGAAGTTAAAAGTACAGTTACATCAATTCAAGTAAATGCATTAGCAAACTTAGTCAATCTTGAAACAATCACTGTAGAAGATGGTTCTACAAAATATCTTGTTAATGAAGGTGTATTATACTCAAAAACAACTACAAGTGAAAAAACTACCACAAAGATTGAATTTATTCCAGCAAAATATTCAGGTGCTGTAACATTACTTGCTGATACCAATAATTTTGCTTCAGGTGTATTTGCTAATTGTCCAAATGTTACTGAAATCATAATTGCTGATGGCAATGAATTCTTCTTTGAAATTGATCATTTAATTTACCGTAAGGCTAGTGCAACTTCTACATATTACACATTAGTAGTTGCAAATCGTAACTTTAATGGCGTTGCTACAATCTTAAAAGATACAACTGGTACATTATCATCAATTGACGCAAATGCTTTTACAAATACAACTTTAACAGGTATTCGTTATACATCATCGGCACAAATCACTTCTATGTATCAAAATATTTTTACAAGTGTTCCTGAAGAATTTAAGATTTACATTCCTAATGGTCAAACTAATTTCTTTGTTGGAACTTTTAATAGCAAATGGAGTGCAGATGTTAAAGCAGCTCTTGCCAACATGATTGTTGAAGATCCTGTTGAATAATAATAATAAAAATCTACTAGTTTTCTAGTAGATTTTTATTATACCCTACATAATTTGACAAAATAATACAATCATGGTATAATATCTTCTAGTAGAAGATAAATAGGTGAAAAAAATGAATAATAAAGAATTAATTATAAAATTTATAAATATCTTTAAAAAGAAAAATCATTTGATTAATTTGGTTAAAGAATTAGAAAAAGGTGAAAGTGGCATTTTGCAAACTTTGTTTATTTATGAAGAAAATTATCATAAAAATTTAACACCCGGTGATTTATGTGAAACTCAACAATTGACTAGTGGTAGGGTTGCCTCAACACTTAAAAATTTAGAGAAAAAAGCTTATATTAAAAGAATTACTGATGATGTAGATAAAAGAAAAATCATTATAAAACTAACAGAAAAAGGTAAGAAAATTGCAAAAAAGATTATTAATGATATTTCAACATCGATTGATAAAATGATTAATAAATTAGGTGAACATGACTCACAAGAATTTATACGTATATTAAATAGATTATATGAGTAAGGATGATTATTAATATGTTTTATAACAATTTTGTATTAAATGAAAGAAGTAAGATATATTTATTGTACTTAATGTTTATTATAACAGGATATTTACTTGGAAGTATTTTATTTGGGTATTTAATTCCGAAAATTTTTAAAAATGTAGATACTAAAAAAGATAGTAAAGATAATAATCCAGGTACTGCTAATGCCTTCATCCAAGGCGGTATTATTTGTGGAATGTGCACCTTACTTTTAGAACTTTTAAAAGGTTTTATACCAATTTTTTTAGCTAAAAATTTTGTTAGTACTAATCATTTGTTATTTTCACTCATTATGATTTCGCCAGTATTGGGACATGCCTATCCCATTTATACCAAATTTAGAGATGGAGGCAAATGCATTGCAGTAAGTTTTGGTAGTTTACTAGGATTATTCCCAAATATAAAACTTGGTGTCGTTCTTGCATTTTGGTTAATTTTCTTTTCAACAATCATTATTTTTAAACCGCATGTTTTGCGAGTTTTAGTATCATTTTTATGCTTTATTATTACAAGCCTTTTTATTGCTGAATCTATTTCTATTTTTATTGGATGTTTTATGATTGTATCATTAGTTATCACAAGACATCTATCAACTTTTAAAACGATGGAAGGAACTGAAGTGCGTTTCGCCTTTAAAAAACGTTAATATGAAATTTTTAATTTTATCTTGTAAAACAGGTGGTGGCCATGATGCTGCTGCAAATGCTCTAAAATTACAATTTGAAAAAATGGGACATGAAGCTATAGTGTTTGATTATTTAACTTTAGCTGGTGAAAAAGTTGCTAAACGAGTGGCCAATTCTTATGTTAATCTCGTAAAAATAATGCCAAATGCCTTTGGTCAACTTTATAAAATAGGTATGTATGTTAGCAAACATACCAAAGAATCTCCAATTTATAAAGCAAATAAAAAAATGGCAAAGTATCTAACGCCATATTTAAAAGAACATCATTATGATGCAATTCTTATGACACATTTATTTCCTGCTGAAACTTTAACATATATGCAAAGACAAGGTGTAAAGTTACCACCATTTATTGGTGTTGCAACAGACTACACATGTACACCTTTTTGGGAAGAAACTAATTGTGATTTTTATATTATTCCTCATGAATTATTAATGAATGACTTTACATCACGTGGCATTCCTGTTGAAAAATTATATCCAATTGGTATACCTTTTTCACCTAAACTTTTAAATCGCATATCAAAAGAAGAAGCAAGAAACGAACTAAATTTGCAACAAACAAAAAAAATTATTTTATTACTTGGTGGCAGTATGGGAGCGGGTAAACTTGTGAAACTTGTCAAAAAGTTTAATCATAGAAAAGACAAACAAGATTATCAAATTGTTGTTATTTGTGGTAATAATAAACGAATATATTTCAAATTAACAAAGTTTTATGGTCAAGATAAAAGTTTTTTGATTCTTTCGCATACTGATAAGATGGATTTATATTTAAAAGCTTGTGACATGATTTACACTAAACCTGGAGGATTAAGTTCAACGGAAGCGGCTGCTGCCCGCTTACCACTAATCCATACATTTCCTATTCCAGGATGTGAAACTGAAAATAAGAATTTTTTCAATCAACTAGGGATGTCTATATCGGCACCTAAAGCTGAAGAGTTAGTAGAGGTAGGTATTGATTTATTAGAAAATAAGGGTGAACTTGAAAAAATGCAAGAGGCACAAGAAAAAAATGTGTATTTAGATGCAACTGAAAAAATTGCCAAATTAGTTATTCAAAAAATCAGTCATTAAAACATAAAAATAGTTATATGAAATAAAAATTTATTGCAATAGTTATATATTACAATAAATTTTTTAATTTTAAAACCAATATTTTTTAAAGTATTCTTTTTTGCAAAAAAAAAATAATAGAGTATAATTAATATTAAAAGATAAATTATAATGGAGGGACAAGATGTTTATTGATACCCATGTACATTTAAATAATGATGAAATCTTCAAACATTTAGACGAAGTATTAGAAGATGCTTATCACGTAGGCGTGAAGAAAATGATTATTGTAGGATATGATTTACCAACTTCCACTTTAGCTGTTGAACTTGCAAATCAGCTTGAAGGATGTTATGCGGCAGTTGGATTTCATCCAACTGAAATTAAAGAATATACATATAAGGAGTACCAACAACTAGAAGAACTTGCAAAAAAGCCTAAAGTTGTTGCAATTGGTGAGGTTGGATATGATTTTCATTGGAATATTACGACCAAAGAAGAACAAAAGGATGCTTTTGTAAAACAAATTGAACTTGCAAAAAAATTAAAATTACCACTTATTATCCATAGTAGAGATGCCCAGCAAATTACTTTTGATACTTTAAAAGAAAATAAAGCTCAAGAAGTTGGGGGTATTATGCATTCCTATAGTGGTAGTGTGGAAATGGCAAAAGAATATATTAAATTGAATTTTTCGTTTGGAATTTCAGGTCCTATTACTTTTAAAAATGGTAAAAATATGAAAGATGTGGTAAGAGAGATAGATAGCAAATATTTGGTTTCTGAAACTGACTCACCTTATTTAACACCACATCCTTATAGAGGTAGTGAAAATGGGCCCAAGTACCTTCCTTTAATTGTACAAGAAATGGCAAATATAAAAGGTATATCAGTTGATGTAATGGCAAAAAATATATTGAACAATGTAAAAAGAATTTTTGGTGATAAATATGAGTAAAAAGAAATTGATGTTTGTTTTAGGAATGTGTTTTCTTCTTATAAGTTGTTTGTTTATAAGTAGTTGTAGTATTCAACAACTATTTAAAAATAAAATAATTAATGAAATTGAAAATAAATATATAGAATATAGTCAAACAATTACAGTAAATGATATTGAAGATGCTTTAGTTCAAGCTTCTGAAATCGCTGCATCATCCACTGTAGCAATTCGAGTTATTAGTGGTAGCATCTTTACAGCAAGCGAAAGTATGGGTAGTGGTGTCATTATCAAAAGAAGTCAAAACTATAATAATACTTATCGTTATTTAGTAGTAACCAATCGTCATGTAACAGATACAAGTAGCGCAAGTGATATTAGTGTATATATTGGCAATAATCAATATATTGATGCCATGCTTGTTAGCTATGATGATGATTATGACTTGGCTTTAATTGCTTTTGATAGCGGAATTTTATTAAATGTTGCAACTCTTTATACTGATACTCTTGTTACAGGTCAATATGCAATTGCGATAGGTTCACCATATGATATAGAAAGTTTTTATAATACGGTTACGATTGGATCAGTAAGTAGTCCTAATCGATTAATCGAAGAAGAAGATTTATATGGAAAATCTGTTGTGCATACATTTATTCAACATGATGCAGCAATTAATTCAGGCAACAGCGGTGGTGGACTTTATGATATATATGGTAGACTTATTGGCATTAATACATGGAAACTTGTTGGTGATTTAGGGGATCATTTTGAAGGATTAAATTTTGCAATTCCCGCAAGTGTAGTAAATCAAGTTTTTGCAACATATTTGAAAAACGACTAGGACTGATTCCTAGTCGTTTCCATATTTATAAACCATGGTAGATTACTTTTTTTAAAATACATTGGTTTGGTATATTCACCAAATGCTGCATAAAAGCCTGTTATTGGATTGATTTCTACACTAATTACATCGCTAGGTATTTCATACCAAGAAGGTGTAATACCTGTAATTTTATAATAGGCTTCAACTGTATCGGCCCAAATATATTTACCAAACTTAGTATCACTTGTAGAAAGAATGATTCTACTATCATCATATCCACTCCACACACATACGACAATATCAGGATTAAAACCAACCATCCAGTTATCAGTATCGGTAGAGCCACTTTTAGCAGCATATTTGGTAGTAAGTAAACTTTTAATTGCAACTCCAGTTGGTCTTATATTATAAGTCATTTGATTATCAAAAACCGAGGTCATTGCTTCATTCAATAGATAAACATCGCTATAATTTGCAATTGTTTTGGTTTTAGGCTTGGCTACATACAATAGATTATCATCCATGTCTGTTATTTTTGTAATGATGGTTGGAGTTACTTGTTTTCCGCCATTTGCAAGAATGCTATAGGCTTCAGTTAATTCTTGAACTGAAACTTCTTTTACACCTAAAGCAAGCGATGGAATGGCAGGTATATCACCAGAAAAGCCAAAACGCTTTAAGGTATTTACCATTTTATTGCAACCTAAAAAAAGATGTGTTTTTACCGCATAAATATTATCACTTGTAGCAAGTGCGTAAGCCATCGATACATCAAAGCCAGCATAGATATTTTGATAGTTGGTTGGTGAATAGGTTGTATGATCATAATAAAAGGTAGTAGGCTCGCTTGTAAATGTTGTGGCAACTGTAAAACCATTTTCTAAAGCGGTCAAATATAAAAAAGGTTTGATTGAAGATCCAGGTTGACGAATGCTAGAAATAGCTCTATTGTAGGTACTTTGTTCATAGTCTTTGCCACCAACGACGGCTAATACATTACCTGTTTTTGGTTCCATTACATAAATAGCCGCTTCTATATTTGAATCAGGCATTCTTTTTTCCATACTATCATTTATGGCTTTATATAGACTTGTATTAAGGGTGGTATATACTTTTAATCCACCAGCCATTTTACCTTTAATCTCTGGAATATTTTTTAGTTCTTGTAAGACTAAATCTTGAAAATAAGGAGCATTTATAACATCATCATTAGGATTGTTACCAATACAATTTAGCGTTTCATTACTAGATGTGATATATTCATATTCGCTAATTAATCCATCATCAAACATTTCTTTTAAAATCAAATTACGTCGTTCCTTGTTATTTTGTGGATTTTTAATTGGCGAATAAAGGGTAGGACCTTTTGGAATACTAGCAATTGCAACTGCTTCGACTAAAGTTAAATCTTTAGCATGTTTATTAAAATAATAGATACTTGCATCTTCGACTCCATAAATACCATGATCAAAATAAATTGAATTCAAATAACCTTCTAAAATATCATTTTTTGTATAATTTTTTTCAATATTTAAAGAGATTAAAATTTCATTTAATTTACGTTTCCAAGTTTTTTCAGTAGTTAAGTATAGATTACGAACGTATTGCTGAGTAATAGTGGAGGCACCTTCTGTTAAATTTTGATCTTTAATATTTTTTAAAAGTGCACCACCCATACGAACGATATCAATTCCATGATGTTTAAAGAATCGTTTGTCTTCAATTGAAATAAAAGCTTCTTTTAGATATTTAGAGATATCATCAAGTTTAACATAAGATTGTTTTTTACCATTTGAGTAACTTAAATATTTATGATTATTGTTATCATATAATTCAACATTCATAATTTCAGGTAATTGATAGTTCATATTCGTTGTGATAATAGCGATTGTCAAAAGTAAAATTGTAAATAATAAAGTTGAAGTTATAATTAATACTTTACATATTTTCAAAAAATGCTTTTTCATCTTATATCACCTATAATATTTTTCCAATAAAAAAAAATATTATACAAAACAAAAATTAACAATTATCATAATAATTGTTAATTTAAAATTCTTCATATTTAATTATATCAATAGTATCAAAAATATCTTCACTATAAAAAATATTTTCAATTGATGTGGCATGAAAAAAATTAGTAATTGGCATTGTGTTGTCATGTAAAATATTGCTATTTAAATAATTTGTAATAAGGCATATATTATCAAAAATCAAATAATCAAACGAAATAATTTGCTCATTATACTTTATATGATAATTATCAAGTAATTCAATAGGTGAATGAATTATTAAATAATCTGAATTTAGAAGGACAATTTTTTTGCAGGTTAAAATTATAATTGGATAAAATTCTTTCATATGATACCTCTTATTTATATTATATCACATAAAAATTAAAAACATTAAATGATTTACAAATTTTCTGCTTTATGTTATAATAAACATACTAATAATAGTAAAAAAGGTGATAAAATGAAAATAAGATGCAAAAATTGTTATCGTGTTTTAAATCCTAATGAAGAATATTGTACGAATTGTGGAGAATATAGTGAGCGTATGCATAGAGCTATGGTAACAGGTGATTATGGTCCTGATCCAGTAGGAAAATTTAAAATGAGTTTTACTTTATATGCTTTAGTGGGCTTTGCATTAAGTGGTATTTTTCAAATTGTTTTTGCCTTAATTGAAAACAAATTGAATAATGGGAATGGATATACTAATCTTTTTTGTCAGACGAATAGTTTGTTTTATAGCAGTATTATTGCTACTATTGTAATGCTTGTTTCATTTAGAAAAGATATTAAAAGCTATTTCCCAAAGATAAATAAAAATCAAATTATAGGTAGTGCTGTAGTTGCAGTTTTAACCATTGCGATTGTTGTTATAATGAGCAATCTATCAGATATTACCTTAGTACTTCCCAAATATGTTATTCAATATTTAGAAAGTGGTAATGCTATCTTTTTTGATTGGCAAGGCGTTTGTATTTTTAAAATTGCTGTTGGTAGTATTCTTTCAAGTATATGTTTAGAAATTTTAGGTCGCAAGTATTTGATAGATGCGCTAGATGAAACGATGCTATCTGATAAAGCAATCTATTTTATCACGAGTGTTGTTGTAACCATTTTTGAGATTGCATGGATTATGTCTTTAGAAATTGCTATTGCAAGTCTTATCATTAATTTAGTTTCAACAGGCATTTATATGTATACCAATCGTAATATTTTAATTAATATTATAATGAGAATATTAAATGTATTAATTGTTTTAATAATATTTATACTATAGAGGTGAATTATGAGTTTAACAGCAGGAATTGTTGGTTTACCTAATGTTGGTAAATCAACATTATTTAATGCTATTACAAAATCCAATGTGCTGGCCGCAAATTTTCCTTTTGCGACAATTGAACCCAACGTTGGCATTGTAGAAGTAAGAGATAAAAGATTAGATAAAATTGTGGAAATTATTAAACCCCGAAATGTGGTCCCTACAACTTTTTCTTTTACAGATATTGCAGGCCTTGTTAAAGGAGCAAGTAAGGGTGAAGGCCTTGGGAATCAATTCTTATCCCATATTCGTGATGTAGATGCAATTTGTGAAGTGGTAAGATGCTTTGATAATGCCAATATTATTCATGTGAATGGTAAGGTAGATCCAATTGGTGATATTGAAGTTATTAATCTAGAATTAATTTTATCTGATTTAGAGGTAGTTGAAAAAAGATTACCAAAAATTGAAAAGAAAGCTCTTCTTAAAGTTGATAGTGACTCTATTTTTGAATATCAAATTTTGAAAAAACTTCACGAGGCTTTTTTACAAAGTCTTCCAGCAAGATTAGTTCCATTAACACAAGAGGAAAAAAACTATATCAAAAACTATCAATTTTTAACAATGAAACCTATTTTATATATTGCGAATGTTGGTGAAAATGATATTGTTAGTGGAAATCAGTATGTAGATGCTGTTAAGGAATATGCGCAAAAAGAAGGCTCTAAAGTTGTCATGATTTCAGCAAAGATTGAAGAAGAACTAAGTATGTTAGATGATAGCGATCGTCAAATGTTTTTAGAAGATTTAGGATTAGAAGAAAGTGGACTAGATAAAGTCATTCGTGAGGCCTATAGTTTACTTGGTCTTCGTACATTTTTTACTGCAGGTGAAAAAGAATGTCGCGCATGGACATTTAAAAAGGGCATGCTTGCTCCTCAATGCGCAGGAGTTATTCATAGCGATTTTGAAAAAGGATTTATTCGTGCTGAAACCTATTCATATGATGATTTGATAGAATATGGTACACCACTTAAAGTAAAAGAAGCAGGCAAAGTTCGTCTTGAAGGAAAAGATTATGTCGTTCAAGATGGTGATATTATGGTGTTTAGATTTAATGTATAAAATATAGATTCATAGACCAAGAAAAAAAGAGGTGATATCATGGACGAAAAAAATTTATATTTAGAATCATTAAAAGAAAGAAATTATGAAATGTATAAGTATTTCAAAAAAGGTTTAGATATCATTTCAACCCTTAAAGAAAAAACTTATGAAGCTTATATTGTTGGAGGCGCAGTTCGAGATTTTGTTTTAAATATTGATTTTAACGATATTGATATTGCAACAAATGCTATGCCATCTGCTATCAAAGATATTTTTGCCGACTATGATATTGATACAAATTATGAATCTCTTGGTTCTATTATAATTAAGGATTCAGGCTTTAAATATGAAATTACAACTTTTCGTACTGAGGAATATGTAAAATTTAAAATTAAAGATGTGCATTATTCTAAAAAATTAGTTGAAGATATTATTAGAAGAGATTATACGATTAATGCTTTGGCTCTTACTCCTAATCTTACGATTGTTGATTTGGTAGAAGGTCAAAAAGATTTAGAAAATGGTATTGTAAGAGTAATAGGTAGTAGTAAAAGACGTTTTAAAGATGATCCATCAAGAATTTTAAGAGGCCTATATTTGGTTGCTAAATTTGGTTTTGAAGTTGAAACTAATACTGAAAGAGGCATGCGAAAAAGTAAGCAGTTTTTAAAAGAATTAAGTGAATTAAAAATTATTAAGTTAATGAATAGAATTCTAAGTGAAAAATATGGTCTTAAAGCTTTAAAGATCATTAATGATAATAATCTATTTAAGTTTTTACCTAATTTTTCCTATTGGACAAGACTTTTAATTAAAAGTTATAAAAAATTGACAATGATGGAAAAGATGACACTTTTATATAGGATTATGGGTAGCATTCCTGATAATACTGGTCATAAGCATGAAGAATTGCTAGAGATTAAAAAATTATTTGAATTATCACAACACTTATCAGTTAATCAAGTCGATCCAATGATGGTATTTAAAATTAATTACGATGATTTGCAAGCTGCTAATCGCATTTGTAAAGCATATAATCATAAATATCACAATCAAAAACGACAAATTAAAAAGATATATAAACATCTACCCATTCATAGTGAAAAAGAAATTGATTTTACCAATCGTGAATTGATAAGCCTAGTAGGATCAGAAACTTCACTGATTTCGTTAATTAAATCGGAAATTTTAACGATGATTGTAAATAAAGAATTACCAAATAAAAATTTACTTATACGAAACGAAATCACCAAGTTATTGACCAAAAATATGTTTAATTCATCAAAACCTAAAACATCAACTGGTATTTTTGCAACTAAAAAAACAGTTGATGATGCTTATTTTGATGATGCTAAAGAGGAAACCAAATTGTATCAAAAAGTATATGATGATTATAAGGAACCAACTGATGCTAAAGAAGAAGCATGGAATCAAGTCCCAGCTGATATTTATTACTATGAACAACTAAGTGGCAAAGCACAATATAATAAGCAACAAAGTTTGACAGATGATGAGTTAAAAAATTTAAATACGGATTACAAAGAGGATTTTTTGCAACTTTATAAAATTTATTTAAAAGGTTATAAAAATTATTATGAATTATCCGAAAGAGAACAACGAATTAAAAGCGAAGAAATCAAACAGCAAGTTAAAGAATTTTTACTAAGAAATAACGAAAAATATCGTATTTTAAATGAAAGAGGTCTAATCTAATGAAAAAGTTTATGGATATGAAAGTCGGTGATGATGTTGAATTTTACGCTTTGGTTGAGGCTATTCAAAAAAGATTTACGCCAAATAAAAGTTCTTATTATAGCGTAACATTATCGGATGGTGACACAAATATTGATGCAAGAGCTTGGGACGTAAATTTGATTGAGAAAAATGAAGTTACACCAGGTAAAGTTTGTTTTTTTACTGCTCATATTAACGAATATGCAGGTAAACAACAATTTGTCATTAACAGCATCAAAGTTGCAACAGATGAAGAAATTGTGGATAAAAAATTCTATCGTTCAGCACCGATGAATGAAGAAGAACTAAGAAATGGTATAAGATATTTTATTTATAAAATAACAAATAAAACTTTATATAATTTAGTTGTTGGTTTAATTGCCAAAGTTTCTGATGATTACTTTGTTTTTCCTGCTGCAATGTCTATGCATCATAATTATTTCAATGGGCTTGCCTACCATACATATTCAATGCTAAGAATGGCAGAAAAATATTTAGAAGTATATCCTGGTATGAATGCTAATTTATTATATGCCGGCATACTACTTCATGATATTGGTAAAACAAAAGAATTAACTGGTCCCAAATCACCACTATATACTGAAGATGGTAATTTATTAGGTCATATCGTTATTGGACTTCAAATGCTAGCGGTTGAAGCCAAAGAGCAACAAGTACAACAAACTGAAGAATATCGGGCTTTAAGTCACTTAATTGCCTCTCATCATGGTGAGTTAGAATTTGGGTCTCCTAAAGAACCAGGAATGATGGAAGCTTTTGCACTTCATTTCATTGATTTAGTAGATTCGAAAATGGCGCCAATTAGTGCTGAGACTTTAAAAACCACTCCTGGATCTTATTCAGCACCAATTGCCAGTTTAAATCGTAAGAGTATTTATGTACCTAAGTTAAAAGCATAGTATTAAAACAAATAAAAAGGATTAAGTCAATGACTTAATCCTTTTTTAATTAATGAAAATATTGAGAATATTTTTGATTTGTCTATTTAATAAGATTCTTTTATTCTGCATCCTCATTTACAATCTTACATGCGTTAATATATTCTTCAAGTAATGTTTTGTTATTGAAAGTAATATTAGTTAACAATTCAATGGATTCATCCATCAAAGCATTATTAACAATATCATCACTTGCTAAAGCATTAATTGCAGGAATATAATATGTAGTTATACAATTCTTAACAGCTGTAGTTGTATTGGCTGAATTTTTTATGTAACTTTCATATTGAGCACGTGTAGGTTTGTAAGTCTTATTAGAAGATGTAATATAATAAGGTTTAACAATCTTTGTAATAAAGAATAAATAATCTGTATTTTCTGAAAGAACAAAATCGTTTTCATCATCAGAAACATTAATAAAATCAGTTGATTTAACAGTATAAGTAACATCATTTTTAGTATAAGTATAGGATTTACTTAAATCTTGACCTGAAAGATCAGTACCTGTTTCTTCATCACTATAAGCAAGTACTCTATTATATTGATTACGAAGTTGATTAATAATTGCTTCCTTTTGGTTACTTGAGGCGTTATATGTGGTACTAGTAACTAATTTTACTTTTAAGCCTACAGTTTTAAATTCTGACCAAATGTTGTTAGCATTCTTATTTGTAATATTGTATTCAAGAATAATATCAGTTAAAGCATTTACAATTGTATCCTCTTTTTTAATTGCTTCGTTGTAAATTGTTTGCAGTAATTTATCAGCTAATAAAGCCTCCACGCTTCCTTCTGTTAATTCATCTGCTTTGTTATCTAAATCTTTATCATAATAAACGCTAACACCTACAGCTGTAGCATTGAAGTAATTATTATAGATTTCTTCCATTTTTTCTTGAACTTTTGCGTCAACAGGAGTTGTAACTTCGCCTTCTTCATTTTTAATTTCTTCAACTAAATATAATGTTTCTTTGAAATCTTCAAGACCTTCATCATATAAAGTTGAATCAAGATTTAATAAAATCTTTTCTTCAGATAATAAACCTAAATAATCTCTAACAAAATTGTTCCAACCATAATTTGGAGCATAACCAAGAGAAGTATATTCACCATCTTCAAATGCTTCTTTGTATTCAGCAATTTCTTCTTCATAATAATCATCATATTTATCTTTATCAATAATTGTTCCTGTGGCAAGATTATAAACACCATTGTCTTTTAGAACAATATATTGTTTGATGTAAAGAGCAGCAATGTATACACCATAATATTTAACGAGTTCATTGTAGAATTGTTCTGCAGTGACATTAATTGTTTGACCATTTAATTCATAACTAAATACATTTACATTACTTTGCTCAGTTGTAGGAACAAAAGCATCATATTCATCAGTTGCATAGCCTAAATTTTTGTATACAGTATCATAAGTTACTTTATAGAAATTTTGTAAGCCAGCATCATAGATTTTCAATTTATGATCTAATTGATTTAATTGTGTAGTCATTGTTGTATAAGCACTAGAAACTTCAGTTTCAATTAAACTCTCAATTACTTCATCTTTTTTACCTTCAAGTGTAACAACACTACCATCTTCATCTAAGTTACCAGATTCAGCATTTTTATATACTAGATATAAGTTGCCACTATAAAGAAGTGGAGCTTTTGAATAATAACCTTCTGTCCAGTTATACACAGTATTTGCTAAAGACGAGTTAATAGTTTGTAAATCTTCATAAGTATAAGTTTGAATTCCACTTTTATTAACAGAATTGATATCTTTATAGATATTTTCGAAAATTGCTAATACTTCTTCATCAGTAAATTTTGTACCATCGGTTTTTTGCCAACCAGTATTTAAATAATTCAAATCAATACCATTATTTGTCATATAATAATTTGCTTCATTACGAGAATCAAATCTAATAATGATTAAATCATTTGTTTTTCGATAAGCATTTTCAAAAGCAGTTTCAATTTCATCATCTGTAAAGTAGTCTTCTTCCATATTATCTTTAAAATATTGTTTAGCATATTGTAAACGACGATAAATTAAACGATAATATGTTTCATAATAATTGTCATCCTCAGGATTTTTACTTAAGCCTGATAAAATTAAATTATCAAGAAATTCTTGTTTTACATCATCAGTTTTTTCTTCATCACCATAAATAATATCGTCTAGATATTCTTGAAAGCCAGCTTCATCACTAGTCTGTAGTTGAGGAAGAAGGGCATCATCAACCATATTTAATAAAATTTCAGTACCATATGAGTTCAATAATTGAAAGTAAACATCATTTTTAGTAACGGTATAATCACCAATTTTAATATATGTTCCGTTAGGATCGGAAATAGTTGGTACAAGGCGATTTTTATCTTTTGAACACTTTTTACAACCTGTTGCAGCAACAACAGCACAAATTGCTAATATAATAACGATAATTCTTTTAAAGTTTTTCATTCTAAGCACCATCCTAATTCTCCTCAGCATAACTTTCTAGTAGATAATCAAGATAATATAACAATTGTTCTTTATTAAAGCCTTCAGCAAATTTCATAGAATCAAGATCTTCTTTTAATTGATTTGTGATTGCTTTTTCAACAATATAATTTTCTACTTCAGTTTTAGCATTGTTATACCAAGTTTCACATTTTTCACTAATATCTTCGTCCATCTTGTAAGTCTTGTTTTCTTCATCAAAGTCATCAAGATTTAAATCAAGCTTTACAAGTAATTCTTTTACTTCTTTTGCATATTTATCAACTTCAGCTTCTAATTGTTTAATTTGTTCTTTATAAGAAGCAACAGCAGTTTCGTTACCAGAAGCACTTTCTAAATTTGTCTTTGTAGTAGTTAGATTTGATTGAGCATCAGAAAGATTAGTAGAAGCTTCAAATAATTTAATTTCATCTTCAGTAGGTTGTTCAACAAAATCATATGCTTTTTCAACTGCTACTGCGTGGAAACCATAAGATGTTGCAAAAGTATAATTGTGATCTGGGTTTACAATATTGTATTTCAAAGCTTCAACAATTGGATTTGTATAATTTGAATCTTCTGCAGCAGCTGTTGAATCGTAAACAAGACCATTATCGTTTGCATAATTCCAAATTTCAAGCATTGCATCTTTAAATTCTTCTACTAAAGAAGATGTATGATCATAACTTGTAGACTTTTCAAATTCGATTCTTAAACCAGCAACTTTAAATTTACCAAATGCTTCTTGTAAAGAAGTTGGATTTTCAATCACTTCATAACTTGCTTCATTATAAACATTTACCATTTCAGTAAGTTTTTCGGCAATTGTACCTGTTGCTAAAACCTCATCATATCTAGTCATAACCAGTTGAGCAAGTTCTTCAGCAAGTGCAATTTGTTCTGGAGTCCAATTCTCTTCAGTTTCGTCATCTTTATTACTTTCAACAATCTTAGTATCAGGATTACCATCATAATCATAATCAACTGAAATGATTAAATTCATTACATCAACTTTATAAACTTCGTCTTTAATTTTATCCATTTCATCTTTAATATTTTGGAAAGTATAAAGTGATTCCATATATTTTTCTAAAACATCAACATAGATTTTACCACCATAGTTACGATTAATTAATAATTCTTCTTCAGAATTAGCACCAAAGTAGTCATGGATAAAGTCTTTCCAACCATATGATGCAGGGAAGTTAGGAATATAACCATAGTATGATAAATATTCGTAGGTGAAATAATCAAGTTCAAAGTTTTGTTTAAATGAAGAAATATCAGATTTTAATAAAGATTTAATATAATCTTCATCCATAATATTTTTCCAAGGATTGTAAACATCATTGAAATCACTATTGATAATATAATATTGATCAATGAATGTCTTAATATATGTAGCACCATATTTTGTAGACATTTCAGCAAATAATTGATCAGGTGTAATTTCTAAGCCATCAATTACAGCAACAACTTTAGTTTTATTCTTACGAGTAGTTTTGAATTCATCAAAATTATCTTCATCTAAAGTAGTACCAAAGAAAGTATTGTAGTTATATTCATAAATAGCTTCAATAAATTTATCATAAATCTTTAAGCCACTTTCTTGACGTCTAACATAGTACATTCTTTCAAGATTAGCTTTTTCATTTGTACCAACTTTATATAAGTCTTCAGTCATCTGCGCAATAACTTCATCACGAGAATTTTCAAGTGTAGGTTCTTCACCTTCACCAAGTTTAATAAATAAACAATAATAATCGCCAACAGTATTAAGTTTGATTGAATAAGATTTATAGAATTCTGCAGCATCATCAGAATAAGTTAATTTTGTAGAATTAGATGTTAAATATTCTGCATAATCATTATCATCTGTTACTTCCCAAATGAATTGAGAATATGTAGAAATATCATTAGTTAAAGAAAATGTATAATCTAAAACTGCATCTAAAGCTTCAACTTCAACATCAATTGTTGTTGCTTTTTCTGTATCATCAGTACTTGTCTTTGTAACTGTGATATCATAAGATACATCAAGAGTAGTAGTACCATAAGTAAGTGTTCCGTTAACTTTATTTGAAACATTAGAAGTAGTACGTGTAACTGTTAATGCACCAGTTTCAGGATTTAACTTAAAGTTTTCTTCATCTATTTTATTCCATTCAATTGTAACATTGGCATCAGAACCATTGATTACAACTTCTAATGGTAAGTTTAAGTCACCTTTGATGTTTCTTTGTTCTTTCATCAATTCATCTAAAGCAACTTTTACTAATTGTAAAGTTTTTGCCTCACTAACAGAAGTTGTATAATATTCAGAAGTAATAATATCATCACCATTGTTGGTATATGCCCAAACTTCATTATACATACCGATAAATGCGGCAATAACTTCATCTGGTGTTAAGTAATCATGAAGTGTAGGATATTCTTTTTTAGTAGGATCAAATGTCGATTTTACCCAACCAGCTAATTGATTACTTGTTGATGATGTCTTAGAAGCATCAGGATTGATACCATATTTTTTCATCATTGCATCAGCAGCAGCTTTACTTGAAAAAGGAATAAATAAACCAATTGAAGTTTTACCAAAATTATCTTCAAAATATTCTTCAATGTCTTCATCGTCAAATAAGCCAGTTTTGCCTTCTGCTTTGCGATCTGCTTCATATCTCTTTAGATATTCTGCTTTTGCCCATTGCTCTTTAGCATATTGTAAACGATAATAATCTTTTACTTTAGTCCATACTTTACTATCATATGCATTGTATGCATCGTTTTCATCAGCATCGGCTTTTGCGATAACACCTGTAATGATTAATGATTCAATTACATCATTCCATTCTTTTTGTTTATCACCTTTAAAATCTTCACCATAGATGTCATCTTCAATGTAAGGAATTAAATCTTCATCTTTTACTTTTGCTACTTCATCTTTGTAAAGATAATTATCGATTAGACGAGTTAATTCGACTACGCCATAATCTTTCTTTAAAGCATCATAGAGATTTTGCTTTGTTACATTTAGATTGCTAAATTGTAAATAACTTTCATCACCATTACTTAGTTTAGGTGTTTTACTATTTGTTGCACTAACAATAACAAGGATAATTGCAAGAACAATAATAGTAGAAAGTCCTATTACAACTGGCAATAGTTTTTTAAAAATTTTCATTTTTGTGTTTCCTTTCTTGAAATTAAAAAATTTTTAACATATATATTTTAACATTTTTTACATAAAATTTCAACTTATAAAATCTATTTTTCCTAACTAAATTAGTCTTTTTTTAAAAAATATTTTGTAATGTGAAATTAATGTGAAATTAACCTAATGGGCAAAAGTTATAACCATATGCTAAATTGTATCATACATTAAAAGTGTAAAATGATAGCGCATTATCGATCATGAAAGGAGGAAAAATAATGAATCAATGTCGTGGTGAATATGGTTATGCTTTTATCTTAGTTCTATTTATTTTGCTTGCTATTATTGGTGCATGTTGGGGATTCTAGTTAAAAAACATGTGAAATAAGCCTCTTGAAAAAGAGGTTTTTTATTTTCTTGTTTGCTAAAAACTTGCAAATATGATATAATTCATTATTGGTGAGGGACTATGGAAATAATTGTACTAGCAAGTGGTTCTAAAGGGAATGCTACTTATATACAAACAAAAAATAGTAAAATTTTAATAGATGCAGGTATTAGTTATCTACAAATCAAGAATCGCCTTTTATCAAAAGGAATAATATTGAATAAAATTGACGCAATCCTCATAACACATGAACACATTGATCATATTAAATATTTAGTGAGTGTGGCAACTAAAACGCATGCTAAAATTTACTTAAGTGAAGCAGTTTATCAAGTCTTAAATGCTAGATTAAGAGGAGAACTCAGTCGTTTACCAATCTATTTAATTAAAGAAAATAATCGTTATGATTTAAATAATATATTTATGATACCAATTAAATTATCACATGATGCTAGTTCTTGCTTTGGCTATTTATTTAAAGAAATAGGATTGGGTAATAAAACGTATGGATATATTACTGATACTGGATATATTCCTGAGGAGTATTTATCGATTATTGCCAATTTACAAGTCATTTCAATTGAATCGAATCATGATGTGAAAATGTTAAAGGAAAGCAAACGTTCTTGGCCTTTGATTCAAAGAATCTTATCTGACCATGGTCATTTATCCAATACTCAATGTGCAAATTATCTAAAAGACTTTAATTATCAATATGTTAGAGTTATTATACTTTCACATTTAAGTGAAGAGTGTAATTTAGAAAGTATTGCATATAATGAAATATTGAAAGCATTTAATGGTCAAATACCTTGCCAAGTGTTATTAGCTAAACAATATGAAGTTTTACCCATCATTGAGGTCAAATAATGATTAAAGTAATTTGTGTAGGTAAACTAAAAGAACAATTTTTAGTTGATGGTATAAATGAATATAAAAAAAGAATTGAGGGTTTTCAAAAATTACAAATCTTAGAATTAAAAGAGTATAATACGCTTGATATTTCAAAAAATATTGAAAACGAAGGTATCGAAATTCTAAGCAAAATTACAAGTGATGAATATGTTATTACTTTAGAAATCTTAGGCAAAAAACTAGATAGCATTGCTTTTAGTAAATATCTAGAAAAACAATTTATTTATAACACATCAATTGTCACATTTATTATTGGTGGTTCGAATGGGCTAAGTGAAAAAGTCAAAAAACGCAGTGACTTTGCTTTATCATTTTCTGATATGACATATCCTCATCAGTTAATGAGATTAATTTTAATGGAACAAATATATCGTGCACTAACGATAATCAATCATAAAGAATATCATAAATAGGAGGAAATTATGAACGTTGCTTTAAGCATAATTTATTACATTTGTATTGTAGCCTTTATGTTAGGCTATATTGTATGTTTTATTATTAACTTAGTTCGTGCTATAAAAGTAAATAATGGTATGAAAAAAGAATATAATGCAGTCAAGGCTAAAGTTGTTGAAATTATTCGTGAAAAGAAGCGTGTTTTTGTAAAAGTAGAATATGTATCACCAACTAATTTTGTCAAATTTGTTGATTATTTTGAGTTTAGTGAAAAAGCTTTTAATGATCAATATTATGTTGACCAAGAATTAGAAATTTATTACCCTAAAGTTGATGAGTTAAAAAGAGTTACTTGTTTTCCAACTTATTTAGAAGGAAATCAAATTAAAATTAAAGCTGCTCCAATCGTAACTGATGCATTTTTAGCTTTTGTTGGCATGTTTATGACAGGTTGGTTTACAACTTTAATTATTCGTTCTGGGGGATTCAACATTTTTAATGAAACCAATACCAATGTAGAAAATATTTTTAGTTGTGTTGATTTTTCTTCAATGTTAATTTATATGTTACCATTATTTATGTATATTGTAACGATTCCATATTTGATTGAAAGACTAACTACCGCATCAAAAGAGGAAAACCAGAACTATTTAAAATTGTATGGCGCAAAATGCATGGCTGAAGTAAAGACATTTAAATTCGGTCGCAATAAAGATATTAAAGGGAATAAAGAATCGTTAATCGAAATTGAATTCTATAATAATAAAGGTGAACTTGTTAAAGCTCATTTGAATTCTTTTATGTATACTGAAACCCAAGAACAATATATTAACATTTTGTATGATTTAAAAAATCCCAAAAATGTCGTATATATGAAGAAATAACAAATGAATAAGTTTAAACTAATAGCCCCTTATCAACCAATGGGGGATCAAATTGAAGCAATTAAACGATTAACAGACAATATTAACCTTGGTATACCAGAGCAGACACTTCTTGGCGCAACGGGTACAGGTAAAACTTTTACCATTGCTAATGTTATTAATAATGTTAATAAACCAACAATTGTAATTGCCCATAATAAGACCTTAGCAGGCCAATTATATGCAGAACTTAAAAGTCTTTTTCCTGAAAATCGTGTAGAATATTTCATTTCTTATTATGATTATTACCAACCAGAAGCATATGTTCCTAGTAAAGATATGTATATTGAAAAAGATTCAAGTATTAATGATGAAATTGACCAAATGAGACATGCGGCAACCCAAAGCATCTTAGAAAGAAAAGATACCATTATTGTGGCATCGGTTTCTTGTATCTATGGTATTGGAGATCCTGAAGATTATGAAAACTCGATGTTGGTATTAAGAAAAGCTTCGACTATTAAAAGAGACGTTTTACTTGAAAAATTAGTATCTATGCAATTTATACGTAACAATATTACTTTTGAAAGAGGAACATTTAGAGTAAAAGGTGATAATGTTGACATTTTTCCAACTAGTGAAAGTAGTAGTGCAATTCGGGTAACCTTTTTTGATGATGAAATAGAACGCATAGCTTATTTTGATGTTGTCACAGGTAAAGTAACTAAATTAACTGATATTGTTTCTATTTTTCCTGCAACACATTTTATTTTAAGTGAAGATAAAAAAGTAGAAGCCATTAGAAGAATTGAAAAAGAATTAGAAGAACGCATAATTTATTTTAAAGAACGCGGTCAATTATTAGAAGCAGAACGGATTGAACAAAGAACTAAATATGATATCGAAATGTTAAAAGAAATTGGTAGTTGTAGTGGTATTGAAAATTATTCTAGACATTTGAGTTTAAGAGAAGCAGGAGAAACTCCATCAGTTTTATTAGATTTTTTTGGTGATGATTATTTGATGGTTATTGATGAATCACATGTTACTATCCCTCAAATAAGGGGAATGTTTAATGGGGATAGAAGTAGAAAACAAACTTTAGTTGATTATGGTTTTCGTCTACCATCAGCACTTGATAATCGTCCTCTTAATTTTGAAGAATTTCAACAAAAAATTAAGCAAGTTATTTATATTTCTGCTACCCCTGGTGACTATGAAATGGCTCGTAGTTATGAAATTATTGAACAAATCATTAGACCAACTGGTCTACTTGATCCATTAATTGAAGTTAGGAAAACTCAAAATCAAATTGATTATATTCTTGATGATATTAGAAAACAAAATACTAAACATGAAAGAACTTTGATTACGACTTTAACGATTAAAATGAGTGAAGATTTAACTGCTTATTTAAAAGAAAGTGGCATAAAAGTTGCTTATTTACATTCTGAGATTAAAGCTTTAGATCGTTTAGAAATTATTCGGAAACTTCGCCAAGGTATATATGATGTAATTGTTGGTATTAATTTATTAAGAGAAGGTTTAGATATTCCTGAGGTAAGTTTGATTTGCATTTTAGATGCTGATAAAGAAGGTTTTTTAAGAAGTGAAAGATCGTTAATACAAACAATAGGTCGTGCAGCTCGTAATAAAAATGGTCGTGTCATTATGTATGCGGATAACATGACGGAGTCAATGCAAAAAGCAATTGATGAAACGAATCGAAGAAGACATATTCAAGAAAAATATAATCTTGTTCATCATATTATTCCAACAACAATTCAAAAAGAAATTGGTGAAAGTTTATCAATTGAATCTGATGATATAATAAATGAAAATATTAATGAAATTATCAATGTAGCATCATTTAAAAAAATGTCTAAGATTGAACAAAAAGATATTCTTAAGAAATTAGAAAAACAAATGAAAGATGCTGCAGCAGCATTAAATTTTGAAGAAGCAATGACACTTAGAGATATTATTTTAGAATTAAAGGCAGGTGAAAAGTAATGGAAAAAAGAAAACCAAAAGTAATTGTCGGTTTATCTGGTGGCGTTGATAGTAGTGTAAGTTTAATTAAATTGTTAGAACAAGGATATGATGTTGAAGCTATGTTTATGCGCAACTGGGATTCTGCTGTTAACAACGATATTTTAGGTAATCCTGATTTGATGGATGATGTATGCCCACAAGAAAAAGATTACCAAGATGCGAAAAAAGTAGCTGAACAATTAGGTGTTAAGCTTCATCGTGTCGATTTTATTGAAGAATATTGGAACTCGGTTTTTATTTTTTTCCTTGAAGAATATAAAAAAGATCGAACACCTAACCCTGATATTTTATGCAATAAAGAGATTAAATTTAAGACTTTTTTGGATAAAGCGATTGAATTGGGTGCTGATTATATTGCCATGGGACACTATGCAAGAGTTATTCACAATGGTGATACGCATTATTTATTAAGAGGTGTAGATAGTAATAAAGATCAAACTTACTTTTTATCACAACTTAGTTCTAGCCAACTTGCTAAAGCATTATTTCCTATTGGAGACATGCTGAAACCTGATGTAAGAGCGCTTGCTAGAAAATATAATTTAGTTGTTGCTGACAAAAAAGACTCAACAGGTGTTTGTTTTATTGGCGAAAGAAATTTTAAAGAGTTCTTAATGAATTATATTCCTGCAAATCCTGGTGATATTATTTCAACTGATGGCAAGATTGTTGGTAAGCATGATGGTGTAATGTATTACACAATTGGTCAAAGAAGAGGACTTCATATCGGTGGACCAGGTGAGGCATGGTTTGTATGTGGGAAAGATACCCTTCATAATCAATTAATCGTAGGTCAAGGAAACGATATTGAACTTTTATATGCCAATAGGGTAATCGTAACAGATGTCAATATTATTAATGAACGTTTTATTAATGGCCAAAAGATGCAAGCCAAGTTTAGATATCGTCAACCTGATGAAGACATAAGCGTATCATGGATTAACGATACGACTTTAGAAGTAAAATGTAGTAGACCTGTTAAAGCGATTACGCCTGGTCAAGCTTGTGTTTTTTATGATGGTGAATATTGTTTAGGTGGAGGAACCATTAATCAAGTTTATATGAATGATGTTTTAAGAAAATACTAAAAAATAAAACGTGCTTTATTTCACTTAGAAATAAAACACGTTTGTTCTAATTTATATAGGATAGGAGAGGAAAATATGGAAACAATTCATGGTATTATTACAAGAGTGAATTACTATAATCCTGAAAATGGATATACAGTTGTTATATTAGAACTCGATTATAAAGATAAAACCATTGCGATGAAAAAAAGCAAAATTGTTGGCAATACCATTACATTAGTTGGCTCCTTTGATCGTGAACCTCAAACATCCGAAGAATATAGTTTTGATGGCGATTTTGTTAGAGATACAAATTATGGTTTACAATTTAAATTTACACGTTTTCAAAGAAAGTTGATCAAAACCGAATTGGGAATTATTAGTTATCTATCAAGTGACATGTTTCCTAGTATTGGGCCTAAAATTGCCAAAATGATTATTGATAAATTAGGACTAAACTGCCTAAGCATCATTCAAGAAAATGAAGATGCCTTAGATGGTCTTAAAATAACAAATAAGCAAAAATCGATTATTCGAATGGGTATTTTAAGTGATCAAATCAATCAAGAAACAGTTGTCTATTTTTTAGATAATGGTTTAAGTCTTGATATGGCGCATAAAATTATATCTATATTTGGTAATATGGCAAAACAAATAGTCCAAGAAAATCCTTATATTTTAATGGAAAAGATTGAACGTTTTGGCTTTAAGAAAAATGATGTTTTTGCGTTAAAAATTGGGATTAAAGAGGATAGCCTTGTAAGACTAAATGCCCTTGTTGGATATGTTTTACATGAAACATTATATAATCTTGGTAATAGCTATATTGCTAAAATGGATTTATATGATCAAATTACACGATATTTGACTAAAGAAATTGATGCAACAAGTTATGAACAAGTTTTAGAACATTTAGTAAAAGAAAAAAAACTTTTTATTGATCAAAATAAAAATATCTTTGATTATAAAATGTATATGCAAGAGTTAGAATTAGCCTTGGAACTTGCCAAAATGTTAAAAGATAAAAGAGATATTGAACATAAAATGATAACTTATGAGAAAGAAGATATTGAAAGTAATTATTACAAAATTAAAAGTAAATCTCA
This sequence comes from uncultured Bacilli bacterium, assembly GCA_944326155.1. Taxonomy (GTDB): domain Bacteria; phylum Bacillota_I; class Bacilli_A; order ML615J-28; family CAG-313; genus CAG-313. The sequence continues at coordinate 9,737 of CALVCV010000004.1, read as the reverse complement.
TATTGAGTTTAGTAAAGAACAAGAAAATGCCATTTTAAGCGCCTTTACTGAACCTATCATTATTATTACAGGTGGTCCAGGTACTGGTAAAACAACAATTATCAAAGCAATTATTGAAATGTTTTTCAAATTAAATAAAGATAATAGTCTACTTGCCGACTATATCGCTTTGCTTGCTCCAACAGGAAAAGCAGCAAAGCGCTTAAAAGAATCAACGAACATGTCATCAATGACCATTCATAAGTTTTTAGGTTATACGGGAGGTAATAATTTTACTTATTCTAAATATAACAAAACAATATCCAAATTAATTATTATAGATGAAGCCTCAATGATGGATTTACCAATTGCTTCAAGATTAATCACTTCCATGCAAGATGACGCAAGACTTATTATTGTAGGTGATGTTGATCAACTACCAAGTGTAGGACCCGGTCAAGTATTAAAAGATTTGATTGATTCAAGAGAAATTAAGACGATTCGACTTACAAAAATTCATCGCCAAGCTGAAAATTCAAGTATTATTCAACTTGCTCATCATATTAACGAAGGAATTTTATCGGATAATATTTTAGATAAATTAAATGATCGCGTTTTTATTGCAACTGATAATGCGCATCTTTCTACGATTTTAGTGGATGCGACATCACGATATATATCTAGAGGATATGATATTAAAAAAGATTTACAAATCTTAATTCCGATGTACAAAGGTGATTGTGGAATTAATGAAATAAATGCTAGAATTCAAGAACTCATCAATCCTTTAGAAGAAGATAGGTTTGAAATCAAACATTTTGGCCAAGTCTTCAGAGAAAATGATAAAGTTATTCAACTTGTAAATAGAGCAGAAAAAGGTATTATGAATGGTGATGTTGGCTATATTGAGTCATTTATTTTTAAAGATCTAAAAATCATAGGGTTAAAAGTTGTTTTTGATCAAGCTATTGTTGAGTATACGATAGATGAGTTAGAAGATTTAAGCCTTGCTTATGCCATCAGTATTCATAAGGCTCAAGGTTGTGAATTTGATATTGTTATCATGCCGATTTCTTCTAAACATTTTATTATGTTGAAAAGAAAATTAATTTATACAGCAATTACAAGAGCCAAAAAGATTTTAATTTTAATTGGTGATGTGCAGATGATGAAGCAAGCTATTAGAAGAGTAGAAAATAATCGTAAGACAATTTTAAAAAATAAATTAATCGAATATGTTAATTATAATGAAGATTTAGATAAGAAAGAAGAAAATCCTTTTGCTGAGGATGAGGATGAATTAGGTAGTGTATTTAGCGAATTAAAGCTAGAAGATTTTAATAAAATTAATGTATAATATTGGTAAAAGTTTTTTGTATGATGAAGAAAAAAATTTTACATAATAATATTGCATAAAGAAAGTATCTTGATTCGTTATTAGGAGAACATATAATATTCCCTTTGTTTAGAACTATTAACTAGACAGATAAAATCTACTTATGCTACTTTAGTCAAAGAGGTGACAAAAATGAAATCATCGATCGTTCCATTCGCGGCTGGAGCAATGACAGTTTTAAGTGCATGGTTGATTGTCTCTAATAAGCAAAAAATTGATAAACTGATGAAAAATGTTAGTGATTCAATGGACCAAATGCTAAAAAATTGTAAAAAGACGTTACAGGAAGATAGCAGTTCTTGTAATAATTAACAAAAATAAAAGTTGCTAATTTATTTTTGAAAAAAAGTATAAACTTTTACGTTTATACTTTTTTAATTTTTAAATATAAATAATTATAAGTCCAACAATTAAACCGATGATTACAGCAAAAGCTGGGGATTTAGACCTATGCATTAATAATGCTTGCGGAATAATTTCGCCAAAAACGACATATAACATTGCACCACTTGCAAAACTCAAAGAAAGCGATAAGCCAAGGGGACCAACATCACCAATCCAGTAACCAATTAAAGCACCAAAAACGGTTGGTAAACCGGAAAGAGCAGTTAATAAAACGGCTTTTAACTTTTGCATTCCCCCACTAATTAAAGGAACACTAATAGCCATTCCTTCTGGTATGTTATGTAGTCCAATCAGTACCGCAAGGGCAAGGGCACTGCTATTTAAAGCACTATTGGAATTAACAGCTGATGCACCAATCGTCATACCTTCTGGAATATTATGAAGGGCAATTGCACAAACCATAATAATACCTGCAGCAAAAAGGGAAGCTTTAGAATCATTATTACTTTTATGTGTATTAAAATGATCAGCATGAATAAGTTCATCTAAGTCATCTGCAGTCTTTGGGTGATCATGTGGTTTATTTACTTGAGGAGCTGTTTTTTTATCAATAAAATAATTTAATAAGAAAACAACAATATAGCCTGCAAATAATCCTGCTATTACAATAAAAATGTTAATATCAATATTTTTAGCTGGGTGAATTGCATCTTGCAATAAATCAAAGCAAACAATGCTTGTCATTACGCCTCCTGCAAAACTTAATAGTAAAGAAACCGTTCGATCTGAATTTCTTTTGAAAAGAGCACCTATTAAACCTCCAAATCCTGTGCCTATTACACCGGAAATAAAAGTTGTTATACAAATTGATAATAAAATATTCATAAAAACCTCTTTGTTATATATTTCATTATACTAAAATTATGAAAATATGCAAAAAAAAATGCATAAATTTTTTACTTTTTATTATTTAATGTTTACAATATGTTTGACTATTTTTTCTTTTTTGTTATAATTGATGAGTGTATATATTTTTATATGCATGAAGGAGTTGAAGAAAAAAATATGGATCCGCTGGTCCCCTTATCGAAATTTTTTTATTTAGTTAATAATACAAATCGTTTACCGCTCATTGGTGTAATTGTTTTATTAATAATAGGCAGTGCATTTTTTTCAGCTGTAGAAACAGCGCTTACATGCTGTAATCGTGTAAGATTGAAAATAAAAGCTGAAAATGGTAAAAAAAGTGCAAAATTGACATTAAAAATTTTAAAAAAGTATGATCAATCACTTATTTCTATTTTAGTTGGCAATAATATTGTAAATATTACATCATCCTCAATTGCTACTTTAATTGCACTAAGTTTGATAAATAATGAAAGTATTGCAACCACAGTATCTACGATTGTTATGACAGTTGTAGTATTTATGTTTGGAGAAATTATTCCCAAAAATATTGCCAAAGCTAATTCAGATAAATTAGCACAAATCTTAAGTTATCCATTAGTTATTACATATGTTATAACTTATCCCATTATGTTAATTTTTAATTTTGTGCTATGGTTATTCAAAAAAATTTTTCGCATTAAAGATAATTCGACTACATTAACTGAAGATGAATTTAAAGATATAGTAGTTTATGGTGAAGAAGAAGGATTAATTGATGGTGAAGAAAGTGATATCATACAAGCAGCAGTTGATTTTAACGATATTACGCTTAAAAGTATACTGACAAAAAAAGAAAATATTATATCTCTTAATTATAATAGTTTATCAAGAAATGAAATATTAAAAAGTATTAACGATATTAAATTTTCTAGAATTCCAGTTTATATTGATAATCCTGATAATATTGTAGGTATTTTAAATATTCGTAAATTTTTAAAATTAGCTATTAATTCAAAAAAATTTGCTTTAAAACAATCTATATCTGATGTAATTAAAGTAAAAGACTATACTTCATTAAATGAAATGGTTGAAATTTTTAAAAATAAAAAAAATCATATGGCTATTGTGTACAATGATATGAATGAACTTATAGGTATTGTTACAATGGAAGATGTATTAGAAGAACTTGTTGGTGAATCTCAAAAAGAATTATCAATAAAAGGAGGGAATAAATAGTGAAAACGTCTATCCTAATTATCCTCATAATTTTAATTGTAATTCTAATTATATTGTCAGCTTTCTTTTCTTCTTGTGAAATATCTTATTCGAGTGTAAATAAAATTAAACTTAAGAAAAAAATAAATGAAGGTAATAAAAAAGCTACTAAAGCAATGGAAATTGTAAATAATTTTTCTGAAGCTTTGTCAACAATCTTAGTTGGTAATAATTTAGTTAACATTGCAGTATCATCTCTTTCAACGCTTATTTTTGTTGCATATTTTGGAGAAGAACTAGGAGCTACATTGGCAACAGTAATTGCTACAATCGTAGTACTCATCTTTGGAGAAATTTTACCTAAAGCTTTAGCTAATAAATTCAGTTTGTCTCTTAGTTTAATTTATGTGAAACCATTTCAAATTTTTAAATTTATTTTTTTCCCTGTAACATTTTTAGTTACTAGATTTGTTAAATTACTTTCTAAAGCATGGACACCCAAAAATATTGAAGAATCAGAAATTGATGATGAACTAAATGTCATAACTGAAGAATTAGAAGAAGAAGGAGTCATTAATGAAGATGACGCAGAATTAATTATTTCTGCAATCGATTTTAGAGATGTGACAGCACATGAAATTATGATTCCACGAGTAGATGTTTTTGCAATTGACATTGATGATAATCAAGAAGAAATTTTAAAAAATCCTCAAATCTTTCGCTATTCAAGAGTTCCTGTTTATGAAGATAACATCGATCATGTTATTGGTATTTTAAATACAACCCATTTGATGAAGAAAATCTTAAATGGTGAAGCAATTGATTTACGTTCTATGTTAACAGAGCCAATGTATGTGCATAAAACTAAACACATATCCAATATTTTAACCAAGTTTAAAAAGACAAACCAACATCTTGCTATTGTTGTAGATGAATTTGGTGGTTTTATGGGTATCTTAACCGCTGAAGATATTGTTGAAGAATTAGTCGGTGATATTTTTGATGAAACCGACGAAGTAGTTTTAGATTATCGCGAACTTGCACCAAATCTTTATGAAGTAGATGGTGATATGAATATCTATGACTTTTTTGAACTTGTTGATTATGATGATCGTGACTTTGAATCAGAGTATACAACTGTTGGTGGTTGGTGCACAGATATCTTAGAGAAATTTCCTGAAGTTGGCGATCATTTTGAATTTGCAAATTTTATTGTTACCATCACAGCGGTTGAAGGTATGCGTGTGGGTAAAGTCAAAGTTGAAGTTCAAGAACAAGATGAAGACGAAGAAGAGTAATCCTACCTTATAAGGTAGGATTTTTTTTGCAAAAATTGTCATTGCAAAAAAATAGCAAAAAACCAAAAATTTCGCTATAATAAAAGAAAGAAGGGAAGGATTAAAATGAAAAAAATTGTAATCACGTTTTCTTTATTATTTGTATTGATGATAGGCTTAACAGCATGTAAAGAAAATAAAGAAGAAAAATATTTATTACAAGTGAATAATATTATTCAAGCTATTGAAGAATTACCAAACGAGATTACTTTAGATGATGATATGAAAGTAACTCAAATTCAGTATTCATATAGTGCCCTACCAGAGGTATATCAATCAAAAGTAACTAATTATCAAAAATTGAAAGAAGCTATGAATACCATTGAAGTGTTAAAGCAAACACAAGAATATCAAAATCTTGCCAAATCGGTTATTAGAAGTATTGAATATTTACCACTTGTGGAAGAAATCACGTTATTTGATAAAGCGTTAGTAGTAGAAGTAAGAAATAAATATGATGAACTACCACAAGGTGCGAAAAACTATGTTACAAACTATAATAAATTAGTCGATTTAGAATCTAAAATTCAAGCCTTAGAAGATGAAGAAAAAAAGATTCAAGAAGTCATTACATGTATTGATAATTTACCAGCTTTTAGTGAATTAACCATTGATGACAAACCTTTATTAGAGGATGCAAGAAATAAGTACAACTTACTGACGACTAGTCAAAAACAAGCGATTACAAATCTTGATAAATTAGAAATTCTAGAATCTCAAATGCTAGTATTAGAAGAAATTGCAAGTAATATGCAAAAAGCGGTAGAAATTATTGAGATGATTGATAGTATACCAAATATTGAAGATTTAACAATTGCAGATAAACAACTATTAGAAAAAATTAGATATGAGTATGGACGTCTTGCTGATGAAGTAAAATCTTATGTTACAAATCTTGATAAATTGGTTGCAGCCGAAGAAAAAATGGAAATTATTAAGCACATTGAAAGTTTAAAAGGAGATGCCCAACACGTAGATGAATTAATTGCTATTTTACCTGATGTAGAAGATGTTACATTAGATGATAAAGCACAAGTATCAAATGCTAGAAATTGGTATAATCGTCTAGATGAAGAGGCAAAACCATATGTTACTTTATTAGAAAAACTAATATCTTTAGAAACAAAAATTGAAGAACTTGAAACGATTGCTACTTATAAGGAGCAAGCAAGTATTGTAAGTAATTTAATTGATGCTTTGCCTAATGTTGATGAAATTACTTTTAGTGATCAAGATAGCATTATTAACGTGAGAAATAAATATAATGCTTTAAAAGAAGATGTCAAAGTATATGTAACAAATCTTGACAAATTAGTGATGGCTGAAGAAAAATTAGCAGACTTAATTGCAAATAAAGAATATGAAGTATTGTTTTATCTTGATGGTGGTACATTAGATGGTGTAGTAGCAATAAATGAGCAACTTTCTAAAGGTATGTATAAAGGAATGGTTGTTTTAGGTACACCTAAAAAAACTGGATATATTTTTGGTGGTTTTTATACAAATGAAAATTGTTATGGTGATGTTATTACAACTGTTGCAGGTCCTGTTACTTTATATGTAGAATGGATTCTTGATAATAGTCAAATTGCCACGAATCAAATTTTAGATTGTGTAAGTGATATTGCAACTTCAAACACCAAAGATTTCTTAGTTTTAGAAAATAATGATGCTACATTTGAATGGTCTTCATCTGATCCTAAATTATATACGATTGAAAATGGAATTGGTAGAATTTCGAAAGTTTATCAAACCCATCGTCAACAAACTATTACCATTAGTGTTAAAATTCATCATAAAAATGGTACAACTGAAGAAAAATCTAAAAATATAACAGTTGATCCTGTATTATTTGCTGAACTTCCATCTACACCTGTAGCAACATATTTTTCTACTGGTGCGATGTATGCGTATAAACAATATAATGATCGTTATAAAAAAGAAGGTACAATTTTTTCTGAAACAACTAAACAAACTTTAGATATTATTTATTATTCTTTTATTGAACCTAAAGCTGATGGTACATGCATAATAAGTGATCCTAGTTATTTAGAAGAAGTAAAAGATTTAAAGAATAATGATGTAAGAATAATAGCATGTGTCAATGGTGTATCTTCAACAACTTGTCAAGCCTTCATGACCATTACCGAAAGTCCTACTTTACGTCAAAAATTTGTTAATAATTTAATGAATTTAGTTGAAGAATATAATTTTGATGGAGTAGATATTGACTGGGAAACTGTTTCTAGTAATATTAAAGTGGATGCGATAGGCATGAATAATTTAATGAAAGATTTACGTGCTGAAATGACCAATAGACAATCAGCTAATGGTAGTCCTTATTTTTTAAGCGCAGCTGTGCCTGCATCTTCATGGGGTACTACTAGCGATCGTTTTGATTTTGTCACCTTAAATCAATATGTTGATTATATCAATATTATGTCTTATGATATGAATAAAACGGATGTAACAACCCATCTTTCACCACTTTATCAATCAAAGTATGATAAAGGTTATAATTTTGGCTGTGACTATGGTGTTCAAAGACTTACTTCATTAGGCTTATCAAGAGAAAAAATTATTATTGGTAGTGCTGGTTATGGTAAGGCTTATAAAGTAACTGGTCAGCTTATTGATAATGCTTACCCACATCTTGGTATATCGGGAAATTTAATTCAAATTAGTGGTATTCCTGGTTCTTTTGCCTCAGGTACCTTATATGGTAATGCGATTGAAGCTTTAATTCAAACAGGAAGATATCAAAAATTTACAGAATATGATGGAAATAAATTAGTTGGTTCTTATTTATATAGCAGTGTAGATGGTATTTTTGTAACATATGATAGCGCCGAAGCAATTATCGCTAAATATCAATATGCTGAAAGTATGGAAGGAGTTGGCATCATGTGTTGGTGTTATTCAGAAGATACTTCAGATACGATTATAAATGCAATTTATACAGCTATGAATATGTAAGTTTTATAATGTGATGAGGGATAAAATGGATGAAATCATTTTCATTGTTATACTCATTTTAGCGCTTGCCTTTTTAGCGGTAATCACCATTATTGTTGTAATAGCATATCGGACAATCAAAACTTTAGATGAAAATAAAAGATTTTTACCAGAACAAAAAGATGAAGTTCAACTAATGGCTTTAGTAAATTTAGAAAGTTCAAAAACTTATTATAATAAGTCCTATACTTATATTGGTATCTTTCAAACTATAAATAAAAATGAAAGACTAGAGTTATATATTGAAGCGTTTGACGCAAGAGATTTAATCTTAGATGAAGAATATTTAATTATTCATGATGGCGTTGTACTTTTTGAATTTCATAAAAAGATAAATTAAATTCTATTGGTGCTAAATACCAGTCTTGTGCATACAATATACTGTATCATTTAAATTAAATCTTTCTGTCACCAGTTTCTAAAACCTTTCATATACTTTATTGAGGAGGGATATAGATGAGTGAAGTTCGCGAGATTGTTACTAGAGCCGTACTTGCCAAAGGTCGTAAGACATTTAGAATTTGTGAAACGATAACTCCAAATAATCCACCATTTAGTGTTTTAGGTTGTTGGGTAATAAATCATGAATTTGAGGCTACTCAAAATGAAAAGCAAGTGGAATTATTTGGAAACTTTGAGATCAATATATGGTATGCATATAATAATAATACGCAAACCGAAGTTGCCCGTGCTAAAACTACCTATCAAGGCATCATTAAAGTAAGGGATATTATTTGTGATGCGACAACTGATCATAAAGATGTGATAGTTAGAATATTACAACAACCTACTTGTACGAATGCTTGCATCAAAGAAGGCAATATTGAAGTTGAAGTTGTATTCGATGCACTTGCTGAAATTATCGGTGAAACGAAGATGATGGTAAACGTATATAATTGTAATGATACATTTGATACCATCGATAATTTTGAAAACGAAATTAATGAAGATTTCATTAATGAAAGTTAAAAATCGTTGGTGTCCAACGATTTTTTTAGGGAGTGAATGAAATTAATGAATACACATATTGTAAGAGTTAATGAAAAAATTGAAAAAATTGCTGGTCTTTATAGCCTTTCGGTTGAAGAAATTATAAAAATCAATCAACATATCAAAGATTGGGATCATCTAATTCCTGGTACAAAACTAAGATTACCGCAAATTCCCGAAATGATTCAAGCAGAGCTTGATAATACTGAACCTTTTATTGAAGAATATTATCCAAAATTAGAGTTAGATGATTATTTAAAAAAGGAAGAAAATACTAATATCATAGAGGGCGAAGTACCAAAAACGCCAAAAAAAGATGAAAGTTTAGTTACTCAAGAACAAATAGAGCCATCAAAAATTAAAAAATATCCAACTTATCATTCTTATTATGGAATGCCTTATCCATATTATGGATATTATCCAAATTATTATAGATATCCCTATCAAAACACAAGAAGAAAGGGAAATACCAAAAAAAAAGGATAATTGTTTTACAATGAAATAGTCAAGTAAATGTAGACACAAAAAAGTAATTAATTAAATCCCTGTTCAGTTCTGTACTGAACGGGGGT
>CALVCV010000003.1 GCA_944326155.1 uncultured Bacilli bacterium | reverse complement strand
CTGCTCTGCCAATCTTATTTGATGAATTATTCAATTTTGCAACTAGCAAACTTCCTACACAATATCAAGATATTGCTAATGCATTAAAGGTTGATGAATTAACTCTTGCACAAAAGAAAGAAGATATTCTACAATCTGCACTTGTTGTAAGATTACTTGCAGATATTGGTATCATTAGAATAATTGATGAAAAAAATTATGATTATTCAGGAATGACTGTTACAACTGTAAATAATACAACAACTGATATTGAAAAGATTGATTTAATTGTTAATATCATTGATGCAATTTATGAATTGAATATGGTTCAAGACAATTCTGAATTGGTATTATCAGTTTTAGATTTTGCTAAAATTGATACAACAAATATTGATTTTAGTAGTGTTGATTGGTATTATGAAAAAGAACAATTAAAAGTAATAGTTGCAAATACTTTAAAAGCTACTTTAGATTATGATATAAATACTCTTCGTGAAATTAAGGACTATGTCAATGATTTTGTTAAGATGTCATTAACTGATATGTCAAATGAAGCTAAAAATATTTATAATACAATTGATTTAGAGCGTGCTGTACTTGTTGTTGAAGCTCTTGACAACTCTGTTGCTTTCGATCAAATGTTTAAACCTGTTTATGAAAAATATTTATTAGATCGAATTCCTACAGATTATAGCGAGTTTGCTGATTTGACAGATTATACAGTAGATAATTTAAATGAAGATATGCATTATATTGCTGTTACTACTCGTGCATTATATGATATTAAATTACTTCCTGAAACAATTAAGGAAAATTATAATACACCAGAGTGTCAAGCGTATGCAGCAGAAGCAATTAGAGCTTTCTTCTCATTGAACTACTTACAACAAAAACTTCCTGCAATCGTTAAATTAGGTAACAAAGTACAATCTAGCTTTGATACATCTACTATAGATGTAAGTGGCATTAATCTAAAAGCTGATGGTGAAATCTTGGCGCAATATGCTAAAGAAATGTTGACTATTCAAGCATTGACAAATTATTTAGTATTAGACTTCACATGCTTTGGTAATGAAGAATTAATGAGTGCCGTTATTAATCTATATAATGGTATGATTGAAACTTCTTCATTTGTAGCTGTGTCTAATTGGGCAGTAGATCAAGCTATTGATAAGTATTTAGATGATTCTTATTATGCTAGATTTGATGAAACTAGAGTATATACACTTTCTGTAAAATTTGGTGAAACATTAGAGGCTATGTTAGATACTGGATTCTTCAGCAATGATGTTGTTGATTTCACAGATCGTACAAATACTGATCGTTTGTTTGTTTTATTAACAGATGTCTTTACACCTACAGAAAATATGCAAAAACTAATTGATAAGTTTAAAGCTAATTTATATGAATTAGGTCAAGTAAAATTATCATATGATAATATTCCTACAAAAGAAGAAATTTATGATATTAGAGCCGCAATTCAAGAAATGTTAAACTTTGTGAAGAATTATCAAGCTGAATTTAAAGGTAACGATTTATCAGCTTTAGGTGATTCAGCTGTTCAAGCAGCTATTCAAGTTTGTGTTGAAAAAGCGATGAAAATTAGTGCTGTATCACAATTGGCAATGCCTATCTTAAATGGTATAGTTACAATTTTAACTAAGGATATTTATCAGTTGAATATTTTAGAAGGTGTTGATAATAATCAATTTGTTAATGTCTTCTTACCAGATACATTTGCTGTACTTAATGCATTATCTGATTTAGGTGTATTCAATAAGAATATTCAATTTGGTAATACTGATGCTATTTTAGCTCTTGCTGATGCGATAATTCATAGTGATTCATTTGCTGAACATACTGATGATATCTTCAAGTTTACATTGTTATTTGCAGGTATTGATGTCCAAGATACAGACTTTAGTGATGTTGATTGGGATAAGGAATATCAAGGTCTTGAAGGAGCGCTAGATGAACTTAAGGATGCTTTGGCAGATCTTGTTACATCTGATAAAAATACTTACATGAACAATACATTCTTTAGTGCTCTTGCTAATGCAACACCATATTTTGAAGACTCCAAATTATTACCACTCATTGGCCGTCAAGTTATTGAATATGTGACAAATAAAGTTAGTGATGGTAAATATGATGTGTATATTAATCGTTTATTTGATACTCATTACACTGACGATAATTTAGTTAACGACTATGCTTTAATTGACGATATTTTGCGACTTGTTGTAGCAAGCAATCATTTAAATGGCGGTATTACAGAAGATAATTTTGGAATTGCCGTTGAGTTAATCGACATTATATTACATTTGGAATTTGCAAATGGTATTGAAGATAAGATTATTGAAGATTGTATGTCACAAGTAGTTTTATTTAAAGATTATGTATTTGATTTTACTACTATAACTGATTGGTCAGTTGAAAAAGAAGCTTTAATTACTGCTTTATATGCACTTGTTGATTTCACAAATATGGATAATGTTGACTTAGAGCATATTACTCCAGAAATTATGCAAGATGAAAGTGTTCAAAATCAATTGATTGTTGTGGTTGACGCAATGAGCAAGTCAATTGTAGGACAACAATTATTACCACAAATATATGGTGAATATATTGAAAATAATCTTGGTGATGAATATGAAGGTATCATTGATTTTGATGATCCTGAGTTTACACCAGATATGTGGGCTAGTGAATTTGAAAAACTATTTAATGGATATAACATTTTAGTAAATAATGGCTTTGGTTCACCTGAGGGATTGACATTAACCATTAATGAAAATATTGAATTAATGACAATTCTTTTTGGTGAAAGAGACAATAGTGAAGCAGGTGTCTTTGCAATTGTTAAAAATCCAGAGACATGGGTTAAAAAATTAACAAATAATAATGTTGTTGAAATAACAAATGGTGCATTCTTTAATATGGAAAGTAATCGTGATTGGTTAGAAGAAGCATATGCAATTACTGATGTTTTAACTGAAATGAAATATTTCACTAATGCGGCAGAAGAATTTGATTTTAACTTAGTTTATAATACTACTGATGCTAATGCTCTTGCAAATTTACTATTAGCTAGTAAAAATTGCGTAGCATTAAGAGGATCTATTTTACAAATCATTGTAAATACAATGGCTGAAAATCCTAATATGCAAGAACAACTAGAATTAGCAGGAGTAATAGATAGTCAATTCTTCGAAGAATACAATAAGTATGAAGCTGATGCAAATTATTATAACCCAGAATACTTAACGGACGAAAGAATTACTTTCATTGCCGAGGCTATTGCATATATTAATGCAAATGCTTAAAATTTAAAAGGATAAGGGATTTCTCTTATCCTTTTTTATAAAATAAATTAAAAAATTTGACTTTTACAATAAAATTTGCTATAATAATAAAGGTTAACAACTTACTATGATTTAATAGATAACCAAATCATGGCGGAAGGAGTCAAATTATGCGTGAAGGAATACATCCAAAATATCAAAAGGTAACTGTAACTTGTGTATCATGTGGGAATACTTTTGAAACTGGTTCTACTAAGAGTGAAATTCGTGTTGATACTTGTTCAAAATGTCATCCATTCTATACAGGTGAACAAAAATTTGTTCAAGCAGCTGGCCGTATTGATCGTTTCAATAAACGTGCAAGTCTTGCAAAAAACAATCAAAAGTAAAACCATAACAAATTGTTATGGTTTTTTATTTTTTATGTAAAATTACTTATATTTTAATATGCATATGATATAATAAATATTGGAGAAAAAATATGCTTGTAACATTTAATAATGTATCTGTTAAATATTTAGATAAAATCATTCTCAATAAAGTCTCCTTTACGATTAATGAAAATGATAAAATTGGTATTGTAGGTATGAATGGTGCTGGTAAATCAACTTTATTAAAAGCCATTTATCAAGATGATTTTATTGATGATGGCATCATATACAAAAAAAGTAATTTAAAAATATCCTATCTTGCTCAAGAGCCAAGTTTTAACTTAAAGGAAACAATATTAGATGAAGCTTTAAGACAAAGTGAAGCAAAAGATGATTATGAAGTAAAAACGATACTTACGAAATTTGGACTAAATGAATATAATAAACCCATTAAAAATTTATCAGGAGGCGAAAAAAAGAGACTTGCCCTTGCAATTACCCTTTTAAAACCTTGTGAATTATTAATTTTAGATGAACCAACCAATCATTTAGATATTTGGATGATTAACTGGTTAGAAAAATTTTTATTGAAGTGGTCTAAAGCTTTGGTATTAGTTACACATGATCGTTATTTTTTAGAAAGAATTACCAAAAAGACATTAGAAATTGAACAAAGTAATATATATTTATATGAGGCAAATTATTCAAATTACTTACTCCTAAAAGAACAAAGAATGCAAGCTGTGCTTGCAAATTCTAGAAAACTCCAAGTTCTCTTTAAGAAAGAAGCTGCATGGGCTAGTCTTAATCCGCAAGCTCGTTCTACTAAATCAAAAGATCGCCTAATGCGTTTTGAAGAATTAGAAAAAGAAATTTCATCTCAAAATAATCAGTTAAATGGTCTTAATAAGGAAATGGCTTTTTTTTCCCAATTTACAAGATTAGGAAAGAAAACTATTATTATTGAAAATTTGACACAAAAAGTAGAGAATAAAATCTTATTCACAAATTTCTCTTATAATGTTAGACGACTTGATCGTCTTGGTATTGTAGGAAAAAATGGTAGTGGAAAAACAACTTTATTTAAAATTATTATGGGTCAAATTCAGCCTGAAAGTGGTAGTATTACAATTGGGGAAACCGTTAGAATTGGATACCTTAAACAAGAAGATGCAAGCTTTGATCCGAATCTTCGCATTATTGATTATATTAAAAAAATTAAAGAGGTTGTTGATACACCAAGTGGTTTGATGAATGCTTCTAATTTATTAGAAGAATTTATGTTTTCTAAAAATCAACAATATTGTAAAATTGCAACTTTATCAGGTGGTGAAAAAAGGCGTTTACAATTAGTTGCAACGCTTATTACAAATCCCAATATTTTATTATTAGATGAGCCGACCAATGATTTGGATATCTATACATTAGAAATTTTAGAAGATTATTTAGAAAAATTTAAAGGAGCTGTTATTGTGATATCACATGATCGTTATTTTCTTGATAAGGTTGTAAACCATAACTTTATTTATCAAAATGAGCAAATTAGTGAATATACAGGCTTGATTAGTGATTATATTAAGGATGCATCTTTGCTAGAGAAAAAAAAACATACCGCAAAAATACAGCTAGCAAACAATATTCCTCACTTTACATCATCTGAAAAAAAAGAGTTTGATCAAATTGAAAATAAAATTTTAATGGAAGAAGATGTGTTAAAGCAATTAAATGAAGCTTTATTTTTAGCAGGTAGTGAATATTTAAAAGCCTTGGATTTACAAAAAGAGATTGAGGAAAGACAAAAAAAGCTTGATTATATGTATGAAAGATATGAATATCTAAACAATATAAATGAACAAATTGAAAATTACAAAAAGGAGAAAAAAATATGAACAAAAAAGAATTACTAACGAAAAAATTGGCTCGCCTTGCAGTAAAAATTGGTGCTAATGTTCAAGAAGGCCAAGTTGTTATTATTACATCTGATTTACATGCTGCCCCTCTTGTGAGACTAATTCAAGAAGAAGCATACCTTGCGAAGGCTAAAAAAGTTTATGTCGATTGGAAAGATGATGTATTGACCAAAAATTATTATACCTACGTAAGTGATGAAACATTACAAGAAATGCCTGAATGGGATCTCTTAAAGATGAAATATATGGTTGAGCATAACGCTTGTCGTATTGTTATTGACTCAAGAAATCCAGAAGCCTTAAAAGGTGTCGATGTAAATAGGTTATTAATTGCAAGCCGTGCTAATGGGCCTAAAACAACTTTTTTCCAAAATCACTATAGTTCTAGTAAATCACAATGGACGATTGTTGCATACCCTAATGATGCTTGGGCAAAAACGATTTTCCCTAATTTACCAGTTGAAGAAGCATGGGATAAGTTATTTGATGCCATCATGTATACATCACGTGTTACACTAGATAATGATATAGAAAAAGAGTGGCAAGAACATACAAAACGTTTAGAACTTCATAGCAAGAAGATGAATGAATATAATTTTAAAGAACTTCATTTTGAAAATTGTTTAGGAACTAATTTAACAATAGGTTTAGTTGAATCTCATATTTGGGCAGGTGGAGGAGAAATGGGTGGTAATGGTGTTTATTTTGTTCCCAATATTCCAACCGAAGAAGTATTTACAATGCCACATAAAGATAAAGTGAATGGTAAGGTTGTGAGTACAAAACCACTCAATTATCAAGGAACTTTAATTAAAGATTTCTACTTAATCTTTAAAGATGGTAAAGTAGTTGAATTTGATGCGAAAGAAGGATATGATGCTTTAAAGAGTTTAATTGAACTAGATGAGGGTTCATCAAGACTTGGTGAAGTAGCTTTAATTTCTTATGACTCACCTATTTCTAATTTAAATATCTTATTTAATAATACCTTATTTGATGAAAATGCTTCTTGTCATTTGGCATTAGGTAATGCATATTCGATGAATATTAAAGATGGAACCAAGCAAACCGAAGAAGAATTAGTTAGTCGGGGGTATAATGTATCACTTACTCATGTAGATTTTATGTTTGGTAGTAGTGATATGGAAATTACGGGGTATACATATGATGGTAAAAAAGTACCAATATTTGTGAAAGGAAATTTTGTTTTTTAATGAAAGAATTAATTGAATTTTTAGAAAAATCATTTACTTGTTATCATGCTATTCAAAATCTAGAAGAAAAGTTAGTAGCTGGTAAATTTCTAAAGTTAGAAGAAGATAAAAAATGGCAACTTGAGGCTGGTAAAAATTACTATGTCATTCGTAATGCTTCAAGTTTAATTGCTTTTAAAGTACCTAATAAAGATGTTACAGGATTTCATATTGTTGCAAGTCATAGTGATTCACCTTCTTATAAATTAAAACCCAAGCCAACAATTAAAGATGGAAGAACTTCTTATATAAAACTCAATACAGAAGGATATGGTGGCATGATTGATTATAGTTGGCTTGATCGACCTTTAGGTATTGCTGGAAGAGTATTTATTGATGAAGGTTTAACAATTCAGGAAAAATTGGTTAATTTTAATGAAACAATAGTCATTCCAAGTTTGGCAATTCATCTAAATCGTGCTCAAGAAAATAAGTTTAATCCACAAATTGATATGCTTCCACTTCTCGGTAGTAATGATAAGTCGTTTGAAGATGTATTAGGTCAATATGTTCCGATTGATAAAGTACTATCAACAGAATTATTTTTATATAATAAAGAAAAGGCAGAACTAGTTGGAGCGAATAAAGAATATCTTTTGGCACCAAGATTAGATGATTTAGAATGTGCTTATCTTAGCATTGATAGCCTAATGAAAGCAGATAATCAAAATATTGCGATGTCAGTCATATTAAATAATGAAGAAGTAGGCAGTGGCTCTGCAAATGCTGCGAACTCTTCATTTGTATTTGACGTAATCAAAAGAATAGCAAAATCTTTGGCGTTAGACTATCAACAATTACTTGCCAATTCGCTTCTTGTGTCTGCCGATAATGCTCATGCCGAACACCCTAATCATCAAGAAAAGGCAGATGCTACGCATGTTGTTTTGATGAATCAAGGAATTGTGATTAAACATCAAGCAGCCTTAAGATATACAACTGATGGGTTAAGTGCTGCAATTTTTAAAAAAATGTGTAATGATATTGATGTAAAGTGGCAAGATTATACCAATCGTAGTGATCAAAGAGGTGGTAGTACACTTGGCGCGATTTTACAATCTCATGTTAGTATTCCTTGTGTTGACTTGGGTCTTCCTCAACTTGCAATGCATTCAACGATGGAATTAACTGGTGTAAAAGATATTGATTATATGCGTAAAGCACTACAAAAATATTATGAAATGAAATTAAAAATAACTGGAAATTTGATTACTATTCAGTAAAATTTGTTTTGTGATAATTTCCACTAAAAAAGTGTAGAGAACCTACACTTTTTTAATTGTTTAAATATAATAAAATAGCAAACACAGAAGCAATAATGCCCCAAATTACATAAGGTAAAAGTAGTAGGGCATATTTTTTAGAAAGTAGTAGCGATTCAATAGTGGTAAGGGTAATGGTAAGAAAACTAAGTAGTGTAATTAAATAACCTAAGAACAAACTTTCTTTTACAAAGAAAAAATAAGGAAAGGTAAAACTAATCAAATAATTAATTGTCAAAAAAATAATGACTCTAGTAAAATCTTTTTTATTATACTTTTTTTTATTTTCAAAAAGCATCACAATAAAAATACCCATTAAAACATAAATGATACTCCAAACAATAGGAAAAACAATACTAGGCAATTTAGGACCTTCTAATTGATCATAAAACGCTAAGTCGGTTTTAAAAATAAAAGAAGGCAAAAAATACATAAAAACAACAAAAATAAATTGTAAAACTCTTTTAAACCATTTCATAAAATAAGTACCTCTTAGTATGATTATATGTAAAAAAACCACTTTTATGAAAAAATTTAGAAATTAGCCTAATAATTCCATAAAAACGCTTGCAATCGCCTTTGACATTGTTTATAAATATGATATAATATAATTGTGAAGTACAAGGAGGTTAGCAAAAGATGAAAAAATTTATTTTGATGCTTTTGACATTAGTTTTTGTATGTGCTTTATTTGGTGTACAGGAAAATAAAACATATGCAGAAGATGGATTAGAAGTCATTAAAACACATACAGGTAGTGATCTTACTTATCGTGGTACAAATGAAAAAGTATACCGGCTTTCCGAATATAATTACCCAACGAATCAATTAAGAGCAGCTTGGGTAACGGTTTTTGCAGGAGACATCTCAGGATATACTAGTGAGACTCAATTTAAAGAAATGATGAACAATGTTTTAGATGATATGGATAGAATGGGAATGAATGCTATCGTTTTCCATGTTCGTACCCATAACAATGCTTTATATAAATCAGAATTGAATCCTCTTGCTAGTTGGTGGAGTAATGTTAATTTTGATGAATTTGATCCCCTTGAATGGTTGATTGAAGAATGCCATAGTCGTGGTATTGAATTCCATGCATGGTTAAATCCATATCGTGTTTCTGGTAATGGAACCAATTCGCAATATGCGGCAGAGCCTCTTCCTGCTGTCAATCTCGCAAATGATGAAAGCAATTTATTAAAAGTAGGAAGTAATGTTATTTTTGATCCTGGAATTCCTGAAGTTCGTGAATTTATTGTTGATACTTGTATGGAATTGATTGAAAATTATGATGTTGATGCTATTCATTTTGATGATTACTTCTATATCAGTGGTGCAAATGATGCTGAAACTAGAGAAAAATATAATACTGAAAATCTTTCAATCGGTGATTTTAGAAGGAAACAAGTTGATCTTTTCATTGAAGCATTATCCAATGAAATTCGTGCTTATAATGCGGAAAATAATAAAACTGTTCAACTTGGTATATCTCCATCAGGTATTTATAAAAATGGTAGTTATCAAGCAACACCGACCTATGATAGTAATGGTAATTTAATTTCGCCAACTTATTCTAATACTTCAGGATTTGCTCATTATGATGATTATCTATATTCTGATACCTTAAACTGGATTAATCATGAATGGATTGATTATATTATGCCTCAATGTTATTGGGCTATTGAGCATAGTATTGCTAGTTTTGTTGAATTAACAAAATGGTGGAGTTGGACAGTACGGTATAAAAAGGTTAATTTCTATACTGGACTTGGTATCTATATGGCTGCTGATTCAAGTACAAGTGGATCTTATGCATATTGGAAATATAATGAAAATGAAATACAACTACAACTTTTAAATGCTGGACAATATGTAGAATTTGATGGAGCATGTTTTTATAAATATTCTTCATTAAAAGCAACATCAAGTAATGTTGTTAATCATGCGGTTAACCTTATTTCTAATGATTATTGGGCTAAAAAAATACCTGGTGCTATCAGTAAATACTATGCACCATTAGTGGATGAAGTGGCACCAACTGGGTTAAGTTATGATGAGGTTACAAGTACACTTCGCTTTAATGCAGTAGAAAATACAAGAGGCTATATGGTATATAAGGTACCAAAAGGGCAAACGCTAGATAAAAAGAATATTGATCATGTATATGACTATATTCAAGATACAAGTATTGTAGTTGATGATTTTTATACATATGACTATTACGTTGCATCGGTAAATTTAGCCAATGAAACTAGTGATGCCGTAACAATTAAGAGTGTTGAAGACGCTTCAACGATTATCAATATGATTAATAATTTACCAAACCCGATAACTTATGAAAATAAAGATACAATTAATCAAATTCGTAATTTATATAATAATTTACCAATAACTGAACAACAAAAAGTGACAAACCTTGACATTTTAATTCAAGCTGAAAGTCTTTTAAAGCAATATGAAGTAGTAGCACAAAATTTACAAGATTATATTGATACCCTAGATTTGCATATTAAAATTAATCGTACGATTCCATTACAAAATAATATGACTTTAGAATATAAAAATAGTGAGGATCAAAACTTATATAATCTTACAACTGGTACAAGACTCAAAAACTATTTAGCAACCAAAGAAATCCCGCTCATAATTACTTTAACAGAAGGAGAACTTACTGTAAGTCAAGAAATTTTAGTAAACATTGGTTATACAGCTAAAGATCAAAATGGTCTTTTCTATCGTAATGATCCAAGTTCAATGAGTCCTGATGATGAAGGAGCATATGAAGAGGGTGGATCAGGTTATATTGGTTGGTCTGGACATACATTTGTAGTTGAAAATAATATTTTATATATTGCTGATGGTAACTACCATGAAATTACCGATGCAAGTACAATTGCTGCATGTAATTGGGCATCAGTTGCAGGTGTATATGTAAATAAGAGTGCTGGCAATGTTGCATTCAAATTAACCGATGCTTTTGATAGCAAATCTTCTACAAATGATGGGTATATTGTGGTTGCCCAAGATGAGATTAAAACGCTTGGCAATGGCTTTGATACAGAGGTGACGATTACTTTGGCCCCAAATGAAGCCATTATCATTGTTCGTTATTTAGATAGCATAATTACGGGAGCGCCAATGGCACCAGTTACGAAGTTAAGTGTAGGTATGAAAGCTTATGTTGATGAAGAGGCACCACTTACACCACAAGACGAAGCTGATTTTATCATGCAATTAATAGAAACTATTCCAACTGACATTAGCCTTGCGGATGAAGATATGCTTTTAAATATTCAAAATCAATATAATAATTTAACAGACGAAGCAAAAGCATTAGTAAATAATTACCAAAAATTACTCGAAGCATTAGATCGTCTTAATCAATTAAAAGAAGCATTAGAGAGTCAAAAACAACAAGCAATAAACGAAGTAAATAGTTATTTAGATCTTAATAACTATAGTAATGCGACAAAAAAATTAATTAATGATTATTTAACAAGTGTTATAGATGCTATCAATAAAGTAGAAAATGAAACAGAAATTCAAACAATTGTAGATGCTGCCAAGAGTAAACTTGATGACTATTTAACCATTGAAGAAGAAAATGCTATTTTATTGCAAGAAGCAAAAGATGAATATAAACAAAAAATTGATGAATTGATTTTATCATTTACGGATATTACAGAAGATGAAAAAGCAGAACTGATTATTAATGGTGATAAGTTTAAAGCTCAAATTGATAATGCAACGTCTATTAGTGATGTAAAATACATATGGACAAGAGCTGAGGACACTTTGAACTTATATTTTGAAAACGCTGAAAAAGCTCGCCTTGAAGCAATTGCTGAAATCAACAATTATGTAAATCAATTAACTTATCCAGCAAAAGAAATTGCAAAGATTAAAGTTCTTGCTACAAGCGAAGCAGATAAAATTCGAACAATGGCATCTATTGCTGAAATCAATCAAGTACCAAGTGACTTTAGAAAGATGGTAGAAAATCTTCATGAAGCCCTTGTTACATTGAAAGATGAAGTAAACTTAAGTTTAGATGATTTAGTAAAATCTTGGTATACTGATGCAGAAAAAGTCCATATTGAAGCATTGATTGCTCTTGCAAAAGCAGAAATTCTTGAAGCTGGTGATACACAAGAAGTTGAGGCCATCAAAAATCAATGCATAGAAGATGTTGAGGCCTATATTGAAGGCTTAAGTAAAGCAATTGGTGATGCTGAAGCATATTTAAACTCACTTGATGCTACACTCACTTCTGTTAAACAACTTATTTATCAATACAAACAACAAATATCTAGTGCATCAACTGTTGAAGAAGTAGCAAGTTTACTTGTTACATTTGAAAAGGCATATTTTGAAGCATTAGTTGATGCTATTAAAACTGAATTAAATGCATATATTGAAAATTTAGATTATAATGCAAAAGAAAAAACGCATATTAAAACGCAACAAGATGCTTTATATACACAAATTGCAACATTAGATAATATTAAAGAGGTTGAAGCATTAGTTGAAGCATTTAAAGTAGCAACTCAAAATGCCCATACTGAACTGATTCAAAAAAGAGATGAAGCAATTAATAAGGTAGAAACTGCATCTAAAAAAACAGATGAAGCACTAACTTATTGTACACAAATTTTAAGTGATTTAAATCTTGCTGGAACCAAAGAAGAAGTGGCAATGTTAATGGAAGATTTTGATACAACTTTAGCAACCCTTAATCAAAAAACAAATAATTGTACATGTAGCAATAGTGCATATATATATATATTTGTGACAATTATTTTTACTACATCACTTATCTTACTTAGAAAAAAACACTAACCTCTTGAAAAGGCCTATGAATTAACGATGTTTTTATTCATAGACCTTTTTAAATTTTAGGCATTATTTTGTTTAAATTTTATAAATTATGATATAATTAAAAACATGAATGAAAAAGAATTTAAAATACGTTTAGATAAATTTTTAGTGGATACTTTTGTTGGTACAAGAAAACAAGTAAAAACATTAATTAAACAAAAAAGAGTGAAAGTCAATCAAAAAATTATAACTAACCCAGATTTTAATGTTTTTACAAAAGAAGACGAGGTTTGTTTAGATGATAAAGTACTTACTTTTCAAGAACACTATTACTTTATCTTGAATAAACCTAGTGGATATGTTTGCGCAAAAGAGGATAATATCAATCAAACAATTATGGAACTTTTTAAAAGCCTTCCTTCTCATTTAGTTGAAAAGTTATTTCCAGTTGGCCGTCTTGATAAAGACACTGAAGGTCTTTTAATTGTAACAACTGATGGTATATTTAATCATCTTGTCAGTTCACCTACTCATCATATTCAAAAAACTTATTATGTAGAGTATGAAGAACAACTTTTAGACAATGCTTGCGAGATATTAGCAAAAGGTCTAAAAATAAAAAATGAATCTTTTTTGCCTGCAAAATTAGAACCTATAACTAAAAATAGTTGTTACCTTACAATATGTGAAGGGAAGTTTCATCAAGTAAAAAAAATGATTCATCAAGTTGGTGGTGTTGTAACCTATTTGAAAAGAGAAAAAATTGGCGAGTTAGTTTTACCTCAAAATTTAGCACTTGGTGAGTTTTTGGAAATGAAACAAGATGATATTTATCGCTTAATGAAAATATATAAGAAAGGAAACTAAACTATGAAATATATTTTATTTGATTTAGATGGAACGCTTTTACCAATGGATCAAGAACTTTTTACCAAAGCATATTTTAAATATTTAACAACTACCCTTGCAACACATGGTTATGATAAAGCTCATTTAGTTGATGCCATTTGGCAAGGTACAGCTAAAATGATTAAAAATGATGGTACAAGAACCAACGAACAAGTTTTTTGGGAAAGTTTTGCAAGTATATATGGTAAAAAGGCTTACGATGATGAACCTTTATTTTATCACTTTTATCAAACGGAATTTAATAAAGCTCAAAGTGTGTGTGGTTTTAATCCTAAAGTAAAAGATGTGATTACTAAATTAAAACAAGCAGGTTTTAAACTTATCCTTGCTAGTAATCCGATTTTTCCTAAAATTGCACAAATAGCAAGAGTAAAATGGGCAGGCTTAAAAGAGGATGATTTTGAATTGTATACATCTTATGAAAATATGTCCTATTGTAAACCAAATCCAAAATATTATGAAGCAATTTTGCAAAAAACAGGTTGTAAAGCAAGTGATTGCTTAATGGTTGGTAATGATGCTTTAGAAGATATGATAGCTAAAACCACTGGTATGGATGTTTTTTTAGTCACAGATTGTTTAATTAATCAAAAAAATCTTGATATCACAAGTTATCCTAAAGGAAACTTTGATGATTTACTTAATTATATAAAAACAAAGCACCTATCTTAAAGATGGGTGCTTATTATTATTTATAAAATTATTTGGATGTATATATATATTAGAAAGTAAATAGCAATCAAGATAATTTTTGCAAAAACGATAGGATAAGGCAATTTGTTTTTTCTTAACAAGATATAATATCCGGTTAATTTTAGCATAAAAAAGAACAATTTCATCATCATTTATAAGTTCTTTTTTTATGTAATCTTTTTTATTAAAATGGTTTTCCCAAATTAGACAAATCATTTGATTTAATTTTGTCTTTTCACTTTCAAAATCTTCTTTACTGATCTTTATAATGTCTTTATCAATTATACTTGCTTCTATTAAAGCAGCTTTAAATTTTAGTTTTTCTTTTTTTGAAAGGGGTACTGGGTCATAAACTTTTCGGTTTAAAGGATTACATCGTATGATTCTGTATCCTGTAAGAAAAGAAGCTTTAATAAAATTAAATTTTTCATAACATTCAAGACCATACTCTGAACATGTAGGAATATGTCTACATCTATGAGGCCTATCATCTCCTTTTTGATACCAATGAATCATTTTAATAGCAAGTTTATTTAAAAAAAACATTTTTATCACCATTTGTATTATATCAAAAAAATAAAAATTTTAATAATAACTAGCGTATAAATTAAACATAAATTACCAAAATAATAATATGTTAAAATACTTTATAATTATTAGTGGTCTATTAGGTACAATTTTTATTTTGTTTGTGAAGTTAGAAGTTAGAATTATTAAAAGACATAACGAACCACTATGTGTAAAAATTGTTCTTTTTAAAAAAACAATTACTAAAAAAATTATTCAAAAAAATTCTTCTAAAAACGTACCTTTCCATTTTTCTATTTCCTATATTTTTGAAAATAATCTAAATGTGATATTAAAAGATGTAAAAGAAAACAATTTTTTTATCTATCTTTTTTTAGAATTTGCTAGGATAAAAAAAATAACCATTATTCCACTTTTTAATAGTACAAATCCTGACTTTCTTCCGTTTATTGGTTTTGGTAATTGGTTTTTAAACTCACTTATTAAAAGTTACATTGATCATAGTTTTAAGCATGTTCAGGATGAGTATTATCAAATTATATTATTAGATGATCATAAACAAGGACTTGATTTTGAAATCTATGCTACTATTTTAGTTGGTGAAATTGGGTATGCCATTATCAAAAAATTTAAAGTATTTTTAAAATTATTTAAAAAGAAGGAGAAAGCATATAAATAGTCATATGAATAATATTACAAATTTATTAGATACAGCTGTTGATAAAATCAAATCAATGGTTGATGTCAACATTGTTATGGGTAAGATGTTGACATATAATCAGGTTTCTGTAATACCCATCTCAAAAGTAAAATGTGGCTTTATAAGTGGTGGTATAGATCAAAAAGAAGATCCAAGTACCAAAAAAAATCCTTTTGGAGGGGCAAGTGGGGGGACAATGACCCTTACACCAATTGCTTTTTTAGTGATTTTAGAAAATGATGCAAAAATACTACATTTAGATGAGCAATCACATATTTTGGAAAATCTTGTCGATTTAATTCCTGATACAATTGAAAATTTATTGTCATTAATACGAAAAGAAAAACACTGAAATGTCTAAAACCTAGTAATTTTTATTGATTACTAGGTTTTTTATTATCGATATAATAGTTTGTTTGACTAAAGAACTATTCTAGTGTATAATATATTTAATCGGTTATTTTGTAAAAAGACAATATATTGAGGTGTATATATGATTAAAGTAGGAGTAATTGGTGGAGGACCTGCTGGTATTGTGGCCTCAATTTGCTTGAAAGAAAAATTGCATCATTCTGCTGAAGTAATTTTATTTGAAAAGAAAAAGCAAATTGGTAAAAAAATTTTAGCAAGTGGTAATGGTAAATGTAATCTTAGCAATAAAAATATACCAACTAATGATACATATAATCATCACTTTGCCAGTTTACTTTTTAAGAAATATGATAATCAGGCCTTGAAAGACGATTTTTTAAGATGGGGATTACTTACGAAAGATGATGCTAGTTCAAGAACTTATCCTATCACCGAGTCTTCTAAATCAGTGTTAGAGATATTGATGCGAAAATTAAAAGAATATCAGGTCAAAATTAAACTTGATACACTTGTAACAAGTGTGAACAAACTTTCAAATGGTCTATATGAAATAAATACCAGTACCTCTTTTAAGCCGGAGATATTTGATTATGTCATTTTTGCGACTGGAGGTGCATCCTCTCCACAACTTGGTTCAAATGGGGAAGGATATCAACTATTAAAAGCATTACATGTTTTAGTAAGTGATATAAAGCCAGGTCTTGTTGGTTTAAAAACTAGTAAAAATGACGTATTAGGCTTAGACGGAATTAGGCAAAAGGTTAGATTAACTTTGCAAAATAAATTTGGTCCAGTCTTTACAGAAGAAGGTGAAGTTCAGTTTAAAAAAGACGGCATTAGCGGAATTGTAGTAATGAATGCATCCAGCATCATCGCACGTAGCAAGGAAAAATTAAATTTATCTTTAGACTTGTTACCTTTTAGAACGCAAGATGAATTAATTCAAACGTTAGAATTACTAAAAGATAGTAGTCTAAAAGCTAGTTTAAATGAGTTATGTTATGGCATCTTACCAATGCCGCTAGCAGATAAAATCTGTAAAGATTTGAAACAACAAAAAGAATTAACAATAGGGGGAATCGTTAATGAAATTAAAAATTATTCGGTGAATGTAATCGGCAACTATGGATTCGAAACATCGCAAGTCACAATCGGGGGTGTAAAATTAGATGAGATAGATGCTAACTTTGAATTAAAAAAATTAATAAATACCTATGTAATTGGGGAATTATTAGATGTTGATGGTTTATGTGGTGGATACAATCTGCATTTTGCTATCGCATCTGGCGTAATGGTGGCACATACAATTTATGAGAAAGAAAGAGAAAAAAATGAGAACAAAAAATAATCCAAAGTTATTACAAACAAAATATGTCGATGATGGCATGATTAATCGCGTTGCTGATTTATTTGATAAAGCAGCTATGTCTTATTATTATGGCGTAATAGATGAAGAAAAAGACAACACAGCAGTTACAAATTACAAAAAACAAAAAGGTCGTTTAAATTATTATGAATGTTTATTAGCAGTAATTGATTACTTTATCGGTGATGTTGATTTAAAAGTAGACGATGAAGTTAAAAAACAAATTGATGATTGTTTAGAAGCCTTTAATTTAGATGCCAATGAAAATGGCATAAATAGTGAAGAAATTAGAAGAGCTTTTTTACTTTTAGATATTAAAGGCTTTAAAAACTTAAATTTTTCACTTGATTTAATTACACCAGATACTATTGGTTTATTGATTACCAATTTTATTAATGCATTATTTAGTAAAACAAAAATTGTTGAGGTTTTAGACTTTAATTTTGGGGTAGGTAATTTAGCTTATACACTACTCAATCATGCAGAACCATTTATTAAATTATCAGGAATCGATAATCATTTATTATTTACAAAGGTTGCGGTTGCCAAAGCAAATATGATGTTAGAAGATATTAACATGTATTATGAAGATGCACTCACATTTTTACCATCGCATATTGATATCATTGTTAGTGATCTAGCATGCTATGATTATGAACAGACATCATATCATTCTGAGTTATATGATAAGGGTGTAAAATATTTTCCATATCTTGCGATTGAACATTATTTAAAGATAGAAAATAAACATTTTCAAATTTATTTAATTGAAAATACTTTTTTTTCTAAACCAGGTAGTAGTGAATTTTATAATATGATGGCAAAATATGGTCATATTGATGCATTAATTACCTTACCAGAAAGTTTCTTCCAGAAAAAAGAAGATGCTAAGTCTATTATCATTATTTCTAATCAACCATTAGATAAAATACAGACCAATGTCTTTATGTTACCAGATGTCAAAGAGCAAGATAAATTTGTAGCTCAAATAGAACAGATTCAAGCATTTTTACGAAAGAGAAAAGAGGAACTAAAATAATGATATATAGAAATGCGAAATTAGAAGATTTACAAGCCATGAGTGCTTTATGGAACGAAGTAGTATCTGAAGAATATTTCTTAAAAACCATGACAGAGGCTGAATATTGTGATAAGTTACTAACTAATCCAGATTTTTCATACGATTCAACTTTTGTTGTGTATGATGATGATTTACTTGTTGGTTTCGCGATTGGTTATTTAAGAAAAAAATATTTAGACAACCCTAATGTTGCAGGAATCATCAATGCAATTATTGTCAAAAGAACCTATCGTAAAAGAGGAATTGGATCTAGTCTTTTAGAAAAACTTGAACAATACTTTAAGAAAATGAAACGAAATAGGGTTGCTGCAGCATATTTTCTACCATCATGTTATGCATGGTATATTCCAAATACTGATAATCATGATCATCCTTGTGCACCGGGAATTAGAATCAATTCTAATGAGTATTTCTTTTATATCCATCGTGGTTATGAACCTTATAACTATCAAGACGCTTTTCATTTAAATTTAGTTGATTATGAAATTAACGATAAGATTAAAGTTATTTTAGATAAAAATCAAAAAGAAGGTATCACAATTGAAATCTATGATCCAAATAAGCATTATGGATTAGAAGAATTTTATCAAAAACTTAACATCTATGACTTTGAAAAAGTAATTAAAGAAAATCTTGAATTAGAAAAACCATATCCATTTTTAGTAGTCAGTCGCAATGGTCAAGTTGTTGGCTGGACGGGTGCTATGTGGAATGAAGAAAGTGGTCGTGGTCACTTTGATGGAATTGCTATCTTAGAAGAAGTAAGAAATAAAGGTCTTGGTCAAGCCTTATTCTCATTACTTGCTTATTATAATAAAATGCATGGCGCGAAATTTATGACATTTTATACAGGATTAAATAATCATGCAAGATATATCTACATGAAAGCTGGCTTTAAAATAGTGATGTCATACGCAAGTATGGGAAAAAGTTTAAAATAAAAAATAAATAAAAGTTTGTCTATTCTAGGCAAACTTTTTTATCGTTTTTTTAATTATGTCATATACTAATATCAGTGGTGATAAAATGGAAAAAAAGCAAGAAAAACTGTTAAACAGTATCTTTTATCAAATTGATTATTTGTATAAAGGGAAACAAAAAAAAGTAATCGTATGTGATGAAAGCAAAAATCTATCAGGAAGTATTAAAATTCGACCTGCTAAACGGATATTAGATGAAGCTTATAAAAAAGGTGTATTAACGAAGGATAAACCTATTTGCGAAGTAACAAGTGGAAATATGGGTATTGCGCTTGCCACACTTGCCAAAGCTTATGGAAATAGGATAATTATATGTATGCCTAAGTTTGCAAGTAAGGAGCGTATTGATATCTTAAAACAATTAGGTGCTAAACTAATTCTAACCGAAAGTTTTGATGAAGCTTTTATAATTGCCAAAAAATTAGAAGAAAAAGGGGTTTTCTTAACCAGACAATTTGAGAATATTGATAATGCAAAATCTTATATTTTGCTATGTAAAGATTTAGAAAAATATATATCTTTTTTTCCGGCTCTAATTTTAGGTGTAGGTACAGGAGGTACGCTAAATGGAATGGGTCACTTTCTAAAAAACAAATATCAAACCGAAATTTATGCTATTGAACCTTTACAAACTTTAATTTTATCAACGGGGATAAGTCATGGTAAACATCGCATAGAAGGTTTATCAGATGGTTTAATACCTAAGTTATATCCTAAGGAAATTGTTGATAAAATCTATAGTATTGATGATACAGATGCCATTTGTATGGCTCAAAAATTAAAAGAAACCTTAGGAATAGGTGTAGGCATTTCAAGCGGTGCCAATTTTTTAGGAGCTGTTTTAACAGGGGTTGATGGCATTATTACTATTTTTGCAGACGACGATACAAAATATCAATCAACTGATTTAACTAACTTTACGCTAAAAAGTAAAATAGTCGATGATATTAAACTCTTAAGCATTAAACAGCTTTATAAAAATAAATAGTCTAAATTGACGAACCATATAAAACATGTTATAATAGCAATATATAAATAGAATGGGTATAAAAAATGCAAAAAGTAATTTTAAAAAAAGACGAAGAAAAAAGAATTAAAAATGGTCATCCATGGATTTTTTCTAATGAAGTCCATGCCTTTGAAGGTGAAATCAAGTCAGGTGAGCTTTGTGATGTCTATGCATATGATAGAAGTTATATAGGAAGAGGTTTTTTAAATTGTGCTAGTAAAATCATTGTGAGAATGTTATCTTTTGAAAAAATCACTTTAGATGAAAATTTCTTTTTCAAAAGAATAAAACAGGCTAATGATTTTAGAAAGCAATTAGGTCTTGAAAATAATTACCGAGTGGTATTTAGTGAAGCAGACTTTTTGCCTGGTTTAATTGTTGATAAATATGGTGAATATTTATCAGTTCAATTTTTATCTCTTGGTATGGATATAAATAAAGATTTGATTATTAAAGCTTTAGTAAAACTTTTTGATCCCAAGGGTATTATGGAAAGAAGTGATAGTGCTGTTCGCAAAAAAGAAGGATTAGAAGAATTTAAAGGTATGATTTATAATGCACCATTTAATCCTCATGTTGTAATTGAAGAAAATGGAATTTTATTGCAAGTTGATTTAGAAAATGGGCAAAAGACTGGCTATTTTTTAGATCAAAAAATGAATCGCGCTGCTCTTAAAAATTATGTAAAAGATAAAAATGTGCTTGACTGTTTTTCACATACAGGTGGTTTTGCCCTTCATGCATTGAAATTTGGTGCAAAGAAGGCAACAGCTGTAGATATTAGTCAAAAAGCATGTGATGATATTTTAGCCAATGCGAATCTTAATGGTTTTACTAATATTGAAGTAGTTTGTAAAGATGTTTTTGATTATTTAAGAGATAATAAGTATCAAAATCAATTTGATGTCATTATTTTAGACCCTCCAGCATTTACGAAGTCTAAAGATACTGTAAGAAATGCTTATAAAGGGTATAAAGAGATTAATTTAAGTGCTTTAAAAATGATTAAATCAGGTGGTATTTTAATAACTTTTTCTTGTTCTAATCATATGACACCGGCTTTATTTTTAGAGATGTTACAAGAAGCATCTCATGATTCAAATCGTATTGTAGAAATGGTTGATTTTAGAATTCAATCACCAGATCATCCAATAAGAATTGACAGTGAAGAGTCGTTATATTTAAAATGCGTGGTATTAAGAGTAATTTAATAGGAGGTTGAGTTGAAAATATATAGTGGTTGTGGAAATACCTTTATCATAGAGATGTATCAAAAAGAGCATGATAATCCAAACTTTGCAAAAGGTATCTGCCAAGATAGAGTAGATGGATATATGATGGTTAAAACCTCTCCACTTGAGATGATATTATATAATAAAGATGGATCTGTTGCTTCGATGTGTGGAAATGGTATTCGCTGCCTTATTCAATATTGTTATGAACATGGAATTATTAAAGACTTTCAAAACCAAGTATTAACTGGTTGTGGTTTAATTGAAACCAAGATTATCAATATTTTTCCTTTTATGGTCTATGTAAGAATGAATAATCCACTTTTTACATATATTGATAATAGAGTATATCTTGATGAACCACTCCGTTTAGAAAGCAAGTTTCATTCTCCTACTTATCACATCAGTTTAGTTGATGTTGGTGTGTGGCATGGCATTATTATTCCCGATGATTTTGAGAAGGCACAAGAAGATGCCAAAGCAATTTGCGACTTACCTCTTTTCAAGAACAATTTAAATGTCGATATCGTCAAAATTACTAATGATATATATGTCAAAACCTATGAAAGAGGTGTAGGATTTACCCAAGCTTGTGGCACAGGGGTCATGGCTACTTTCATTATTTTAAAAAAATTAAATCGTATAAAAGAAAATAAAATACAAATTCATACCGATGGCGGTATGATTGAAGCAGGTATGGATGAAAAAGGATATTATATTGTAGGCTCATCAAGATATGAAATCATATAACTTGATGGAGAAAAAATGACAAATTTAGATATCATTCTACAAATTCATAACATTTTATGGGGAATGCCACTAGTCTTATTTATCTTAGGCATAGGGGTTGTTCTTTCAATTCAGTTAAAAGGTCTCCAGTTTACTAAACTTAAGAAGGCCTTTTCTTTTTTAGGTAAAAAGGAAAAAACAAATGGTGAGGTAAGTACTTTTCAAGCTCTTTGTATTTCACTTTCCGCAACAATTGGTACTGGTAATATCACTGCTGTTGCCACCGCAATCACTATAGGTGGACCCGGTGCTTTATTTTGGATGGTCATTACGGCCTTTTTGCAAATGGCAATTAAATATGCCGAAGGCTTTTTAGCTATTAAATATCGAAGATGGGAAAATAAACGTTTAATTGGTGGACCATATGCATATATTGAATATGGACTTGGAAAAAAATGGAAACCATTAGCAAAAATTTTTGCTTTTTTTGGTATGTTGGCATCAATTCTTGGTTTAGGTACACTTACACAAATCAATGGCATTGTGGATGCGAGTAAAAATATCTTTGATAAAGAAAGTTTAACTGGTTTTATTATAGGTCATTTGAATGTATCTTGGTGTAATTTATTTGTTGGCCTTTTGGTATCTATCCTAGCAGGAGTTGTTTTAATTGGTGGGGTAAAAAGAATTGCCAAGGTTTGCGAATGGCTTGTACCTATTATGGGTTTAATATATATATCTATTTGTCTTTTATTAATTATCTATAATATGGAAAAACTACCCTTTGCCATAAAAAGTATTTTGCAAATGGCTTTAAGCACCAAAGCGCTTGTGGCATCAATAGCGGGGATTACTTTACAAAAAGTAATTACACAAGGGGTTGTAAAAGGTATCTTTAGTAATGAAGCGGGTTTAGGTAGTGCACCGATTGCCATCTCAATGGTAAAATCAAATGATCCAGTAAAAGAAGGTCTAGTTGCGATGACTTCTACTTTTATCGGGACAATTATAATTTGCATGTTAACAGGCATTGTTGTTGTAATTACTGGGGTATGGCAAAATAATTTATCGGGTATCATGATTGCTGAGGCCGCATTTAGTATAGGACTACCTTTTTCAAGTTTTTTTAGTGCTATCTTACTTTTTGTTTGTATTATTTTTTTTGCATTTACAACAATCATTGGCTGGAATTTATATGGAATACGCTGTCTAGATTATTTATGTGCTGGCAAAATAATTTATCAAAAATTATATAATTGGATATATATCTTTATGATTTTTATGGGGGCTTTTTTACAAATCGAATTCATATGGAATTTAACTGAAATTTTAAATGCTCTAATGTGCATCCCCAATTTGACTGCTATTTTCTTTTTGAGAAAAGAAATTGCGCAAGATACGAAGGCTTATTTTAAAAAATAAAAAGCAAAATATTTAAATTTTGCTTTTTTTATTTTTCAAATAAGAAAAAAATCAATTGTGTTGTCAAAAGACTAATGCCAATACCAAATAAACTTCCTGTTAATATTCTTCTAAAATTAGTACTTTCAATAGTACAAAAATATTGTAAAGAGCCATCAATGATAAGGGGGAACATTAAAAAACAACACAAAATAAATAGTAATGCAGGTTTCATAGATTTGATCTTAAAACGTAATTTAGACAAATTTAAAATTGCAAGGCCAATAAAATAAAAACCAATCATGCATGTACAGCGCCAACACAATATAAAGACAAAATCGCCAATATGAAAAGTAGAATCTGCATTACGATTACATATAGGCACTTTGCCAATTAAATCAAAAGAAAAGCTTAATTCTTTTGGTAAAAAAAGTTGCATTATAATAATGAATATACAAAATGTACTTAAAATACCTAAAATTAAGCTAATTAAAACTGCTTTCTTATTCAAATAAAATCTTCCTAAATTGCTTATTTTTTTACATGTTCATTAGAGTGCTAAGTAAAATAGCATAACATATAGATAAAACAATATTAGCAATAACGCCTATTAAAGCACCTATTCCACAAGATTTTGCCTTTTTTGGATAGTCATTTTTCCAAACTAAGAAAAGAATTAAACCTACAATTGGGAAAAAGAAACAAAGAATTCCAAAGCCTACACTTGATTTATCTTCACTTTCTTGTACTGGTGGTGTAGACATAGCATCAAAATTATAGTATGAATAATTAGAAGACGAAGTATCTGTGCTATTATTTTGATTTTCATTTATTTTTTCTTCAAATGAATTTCCACAAACAGGACAAAACTTAGCATCATCGCTTGCTTGATGATTACATTTATTACAAATTTTCATGTTAACCTCCTTATAAAATTATTTTTAAAAATCATACCACAAAAAAGAATAAATTACAAACAAATAATTAATATAATTCCATCATTTTTTCAAGTAAACCTATATAGAAAGAATAAAAGAAAAAATAAAGCAAAAAATTAATTACAAAAAACAAAACTATTCCTATTACAAAACCGATCGAACCGCTAATTGCGCAAGCTTTTGCTCTTTTAGGAAATTCGTCATGCCAAATAGCAAAAAAGATTATGCCAATAATTGGAAAGAAAAAAGATAAAATACTATAACCAACACTTGATTCCTCTGCTTCAGGATTAAGGTTACTCATCATTTCCAATTGACTTCCACAAAATCGGCAATATTTAGCATGATCATTTACTTGATGATGACAATTATTACAAGTTTTCATAAATTACCTCTACACAAAATAAAAATATTAACGATATCGTATTTTACCAATAATCAAAATAATAATAATTGTTATTACAATATAAAATGCTGATCCAAGTAATGATCCCCATCCACTTGCTTTAGACTTTTGAGGTTGTTTTTTTTGCCAAATTAAATAAAAAATATAGCCTAAAATTGGCAATATAAAACCTAAAGTTCCAAAACACCAATTTATTTGTTTTGGTGAAAGTTGATGAGTCTTTTTAGGATTTGTTTCGCCTTCTATTTTTACTGTAGTCATTTTTGTCTTATCTTTGTTTGTAAGTTTTTCAACTTTTGTTTTTTGTTTATTTTCAAACTTAGTAGTTTTTGCCTCATTAAGTTTATTTTCTTTCATATTTAACACCTCTTGATTTAATTATATCATATTTTTTATAAAATGCAAAACAAATGAAAAAAGCGTTTAATAAAGTAGCATAATATTTTTTAAAATCCTTAAAATATGTTAAAATAATATAAACTTATATTTAGGAGAAAAGATAAAATGATCAATTTAAAGAATGACTATTGTTATATTGCACATCCTTTAATTTTAGAAAAACTAAACCAAAATAGGGAATATACATATAATGGTTATGGTTTTGATGAGTATACAACCAAAGCTGTAAATTTAATTAAAGAGACGTTTAAATGTAGAAAAGCGAATGTCTATTTTCTTCCAGGAGGTACGATTACAAATAAAATTGCTATTGCACATAGTCTAAAACCATATGAAGCTGTTATTTGTGTTGATAGTGGGCATATTAATACCCATGAAACAGGTGCAATAGAACAGACTGGTCATAAAATTTTAGTGGTGAAAAATCATAATGGTAAAGTTTGGGGAAGTGATGTTGAAGAACTCATTTTAAAACATACCGATGAACATATGGTGAAACCAAAGATGTTATATATATCTAATCCAACTGAATATGGCACTATTTATACGCTAGAAGAAATTAAAAAGCTTCATGCACTATGTGAAAAATATGATTTATATTTTTATATTGATGGCGCAAGATTAGCAACAGCATTAACCGCATCTACAAACGATATAAAAGCACAAGATTTAGCAAAATATGTTGATATATTCTATATAGGTGGCACCAAAAATGGTTTAATGATGGGAGAAGCTTTAGTTATTGTAAATGAAAAGTTAAAAGCAGAATTTCGTTATTCCTTAAAACATTTTGGTGGACTATTTGCTAAAGGATTCTTATGTGGAATTCAGTTTATCACCTTATTTGAAAATAATTTATTTTTTCAAATTGGCACATATCAAAATCAATTAGCAGCTCAGTTAACAGAAGGTCTTAAAAAACTAAATGTTCAGTTTTTGATGCCTACCGAAACCAATCAAATTTTTGTCACTTTAGATAATGATATTATTAAAAAATTACAAAAAAATATTATGTTTGAAATATGGGAAGAAGGAAAAACATCTTCAACTATTAGACTTGTTGTCCATTATAATTTAAAACCTGCTCAAATTGAAGAAGTGATCCAAATTTTAAAACAATACTTAGAAGAAGCCAATGTTAAAAATCGGGAATTGTAATTTAAAAAATAATATTATATTAGCCCCAATGGCAGGGGTATCTACATCAAGTTATCGTAATATTTGTCTAGAGCATCATGCGGGATTAGTTTGTACAGAGATGATTAGTGATAAAGGACTTGCTTATGAAAATGCAAAGACTTTGCAAATGATTAAAATTAAAGAAAATGAACATCCAATTTCCATGCAAATTTTTGGTTCTGATTTTCAAAGCATTACCTCATCAGCTAAACAAATGATCAAACTTTCGCCCATTGATATCTTAGATGTCAATATGGGGTGTCCAGTTCAAAAAGTGGTAAAAAGTGGAGCAGGCTCAGCCCTTATGAAAACCCCACAAAAAATTTATGATATTGTAAAATCATTAAAAGAAAATATTGATATCCCTGTTACGATTAAAATTAGAGCAGGTTGGGATAGTAACTCTATCAACTGTGATCAAGTTGCCCATCTTGCTTGCCTTGCTGGAGTGGATGCGATTACGATTCATGGTAGAACACGTTCACAACTATATACTGGAGTTTCTAATTTAGAATACATTCAAAAAGTAAAAGAAGTATCAACAGTACCTGTAATTGGTAATGGTGATATAAAAGATATTGAATCGGCTATAAAAATGTTTGCTGCGGGTGTTGATGGCATTATGGTTGGTCGTGCGGCAATGGGTAATCCCTTTATTTTTAATCAATTAGATGCATATTTTAATGAAGGTAGACTACTTAATCCACCAACCAAACAAGAAGTTATCTTTACACTTTTAGATCACGCCCAAAGATTAATTTCAGATAAAGGTGAACATCTTGCGATTATTGAAATGCGATCTCATGCAGGATGGTATTTACGCCTTATACCAAGATCTAAACAATATAAAAATGCAATTGTAAGTATCAAAACATATGATGAATTAAAAAAGATTTGTCAGGCTATTTTACAAAACGATTAAAAAATTAACATTTAAGGTGAAATGATAAAATAAACGTAGACAC
Source organism: uncultured Bacilli bacterium (assembly GCA_944326155.1). GTDB lineage: Bacteria > Bacillota_I > Bacilli_A > ML615J-28 > CAG-313 > CAG-313. The sequence continues at coordinate 83,901 of CALVCV010000003.1, read as the reverse complement.
AAAAGAAACGTGTCTGCGTTTTTTTATGTTAAAATGATTGTTGAGGATAAAACAACTATTACTCAAATTCATAAAGATTATGGAATATCAAAAGGAATGCTTTTTAGATAGGAAGAATTTTATAATGAAGTGGCATTGATGCTTTGGAAAACAAGCGTAAGTCAGGTAATCCATTGGCTAAATATTCAAGAAGAAAAAAATATAAAATAGTAGAGACTCTTTCTCGGCAGTTTAATATTAAATCACTTTGTATAGTAATGAATGTTTCAAAAATCGGATACTATAAATGGCTAAACCGTAAAGGAACAACAAACAATTATAAAAAAAATACAATAGCACTAACTGAAAAAATAAAAAATATCTACAAACATCATTCAAATTATGCATATAGATTTATAGTTCAAAGTATAAGAAATAAAACAGGTTAGAAATTTATGTCATAAAAAGATCAATGAGTCAAGCAAGAACACCTACTGATAATTTTGTTATCGAGTCTTTGAATGGATGGATAAAGGTTGAACTTTATAGAGATTTTAAAATTTATTTAGCAAAAAATAGAATATAGCCATAAAAGACTATATTAAATATTTGAACACGCAAAGATTAGCCTATTCATTACAATATAAAACCCTCGTTCAATATCGAATTGTCGAATTGAGCAAGGGTTTATATAAGTTCTTTTTGTATTTACTTTTATTTGACTATTTCACCTTAAATGTTAGTTCTTTTTTTTCATATCTAATAGTAAAGAAAAAATTTCATCTGGCAATGTAGGAGAATTTTTCTTTAATAGTTTGTCAGGTAAATGATATTGCTTTAGAATTTTTTCTAAATGATAGGGAATAGTCTTCTTTTTAAGAGTTGCAAGCTTAGTAATTTCCTCTTTTGTTTCATGATGAATAAAACCAGTTAAATGACTAACAGTAGTAGGCTTAGAAATGATAAAAAGAGTATTAATCAAATAAATTTTACGGCCCTTATTATCTAAAAAAAAGGATTTATGAAAAAGAGTCTTTAAAAAGTTCTGAATACTTTGATGAGCACTACTAAAATTTTTAAGAAAAACTAAACTCATTGGATATTTTATCAAGTGTTCTGATAAAACACCACCTTGTTCAAATCCAACATAACCTTTACTAGAGCCAATTAAATTATTTAACATCGTAATATCGTAAAAATTTTCTAAATCAATTTCTAAATACATTTCTTTTTTAAAACCAAATACTTTACTTAAATCATCAATTAAGTCTTGTGGATGAAAATCATCTTCAACATAAATAGTTCCTATATTATTTAATGGATAATTAAATTCATAGCGTTTGATAAATTTTAAATAATTAATTTTTAACTGGTTGTAATTGAGAGATAATTTTCTTAATTTTTTAAGTGATATTTTTTTCACACCAGTTGTATCAACTAATACTTCATCAATTAATTGATCAACAGACTTGGGAGATGTTTTTTTTCTTGCCCCTACTTCATCCATAATATCAATGGCTTTATCAGGAAAATTTTTATTGATTAAAAATAGTTTAGAGCAAGTAATAATCTTTTCTAAGGCATGCTTTGAATAAGTAACGTGATGGTAATCTTCATAACTTTTTTTGATGCCTTCTAAAATTTGATAGGTTTCTTTTTCGGTCGGTTCATCAATATAAACATTTTGAAAACGTCGTGATAAGGCTTTATCTTTTTCAATAAAACGATAATATTCATCAAGAGTGGTTGAACCAATAAGTTTAAAGTCTGACCTTGATAAGTATGGTTTCAAAATATTAGCAATGTCTAGTGATCCATCATTTGAACCTGCTCCTACAATATTATGAATTTCATCAATAAAGACAATTGCATGATGATTTTTAATATACTCCATGGCTTTAGTAATTTTTTCTTCTAATTCACCACGATATTTAGTTCCAGAAACGATACCACCTAGATCTAATTGATAAATGGTTTCATTTTTGAGAATTTCCGATAAGCCTTCAACAATGGCAGTCTTACCAACGCCGGCGTTGCCAATTAAAAGGGGATTATTTTTTTGTTTCTTGGATAAAATATAAATGATTTTTTCGATATAGTTGCTACGTTTGATAAAAGGATGTACTTTAGGAGCATTAGATAAGTTAATGAGAAAAGGATAGGGAGTTGCTTTTTCTTCTTTTTTTTGAGGTTCAAAAAAATTAAAAATTTCTTCAATATCAATTATGCATTCTTCAATATCAATACCTAGTTTTTCTAAAACAATGGTGGCAATACTATCTTCTTCTTTTAGCATGACATAAAAAATATGTTCATCATAGACATATTTACTGCCTAAGTCTTCAGCAAGCGCTTTGGCATATAAAATAATTTCTTGAAATTTTTTACTATAGGTTAGGCTTTGATTGTCATTTTTACGGAAGATGACTAAGTTATTTATAATGCCTAGTAAATCATCATAAGTAATATTTTTTTCTGATAGTAGAAAATGACAAATTGTATCTTTTTTTTGATACATTGAAAGTAACAAATGCTCACTACCTACTAATTTTTTGTTGAGGCTTCGCGCAATTTTTAAAGCATCATCAATAATCTCAAGAGCATTTGTACTGAAAGTTTCAAACATGAATTCCTCCTTAGAACGCTGTTTCCTTTTTTTAAAAGGGTTTTCGTACAAGGCATTATATGCAAAAAAAAGAAAACTTAGACGCCTACTTTAAGGCTTGCAAAAAAAACTAAGATATGATAAAATAGAAAACAAAGAGAGGATAAGCTTATGGAAAATATTATTGTCCCAATTAAGACCATTATTGTAGGTGTCAATCATACTACAAATGAGGAATTTGATTATCAAATAAAAGAATTAGAAGCATTGTGTGAGGCTTGTGAATTAACAGTGATTGATAGTTTGATTCAAAATATGCCAACGATTAATAATGCAACTTATCTTGGTAGTGGAAAACTAGAAGAATTAAGAAATTTAGTATCCCTTCATCAAGCAGACCTCGTTGTCTTCTTAGAAGAATTAACCTTTGTTCAACTTCGAAACATTCAAGAAGTAGTAGAAATTGATATTATAGATAGGACGATGCTCATTTTAGAAATCTTTAGAAAAAGAGCAAGAACTAAAGAAGCGCTTTTACAAGTTGAAATTGCCAATTTAAAATATAAATTACCAAGACTAACTGGATCATATACTGATCTTTCTAGACTTGGTGGTGGTGGCGGTGGTGCTGGTGGGGCAAGACGTGGTAGTGGGGAAACCAAATTAGAAGAAGATCGTCGCCATATTGAAAAACGGATTAGTAAAGCAGAAAAACAACTAAAAGAGATTGTGTTAGCAAGAAAAAATGCTCGTAAGATGCGTCTTACAAATGAAGTAAAAATTGTGACTTTTGTTGGCTATACGAATGCGGGGAAATCATCTTGTATCAATACACTGTTAGAAATGTTTGGTGAGGATATGGATAAAACCGTTTTGGTAAAGGATATGTTATTTGCGACTCTTGAAACCTCTTCTCGTAAAATCAAACTGCCAACCAATGAAGAATTTATTATTACTGATACCGTAGGCTTTGTAAGTAATCTTCCTCACCATTTAATTGAATCATTTAAATCCACCCTTGAAGAAGTCAAAGAAGCATCTTTAATTGTTCACGTGGTAGATGCTTCAAATCCATATGCTAATTTACAAATTGAAACGACAAATCAAGTCTTACAAAGTCTTGAGGTGAAAGATGTACCGGTTGTTTATCTATTTAACAAATATGATTTAGTAAAAAATGAGATATTTTTACCACACGTTTCAAAGGATAAAATTAATACATCAACCATTACTAAACAAGGTTTCTTGGAACTTATCTCTTATATTAAAAATAAATTATTTCAAGATGTCATTTCTGCTAAATTCTTAATTCCTTATGATAAAGGTGAGGTATTTAGTCTTTTTAAAGAAAAAGCCCAGATTGAAAATTTTGTTTTTCAAGATGATGGTATTTTTGTTGTCGCAAAAGTTAGCAAATATTTATATAATTTGTATTCTAAATATCAGATAAAATAAAATCTTGCTAGTGCAAGATTTTTTTTCCCATTTTACTTTAATAAAACAAATAATAGTGATATAATAAATACTATAGTGGAGTATTATGCATCAAAGATGATGAGGTATGAGTATGAAAATTAAAAATGAAAGAAAATATTACATTCAATCAAGAAATCTGCATCTTATGAATATCTTAGAAGAAAGTTATTTCATAGAAGTTGGAATTATTGATATTGCTGTCTTAAATCGTTTTTTGAATAATGAGAAAATTTCTCTTAATGAACTCGTTCATTTGGAATTATTAAGTGATGGTATTGGAAAAATTACAGCTGATAAAAAAGAAGATGTGTATTATCAATTAAATTATTTGATCAATTTAAGACTAAAAAATTCAACATGTAAGTTTTTACTTACTGCTGGTACAATTAAATATATCGATGAATTACAGTGTGAAAAATATGCTCCAGTTGTACTCATTCCTTTTGATTTTGATTATCAACATTTAGAAATCATCAAAAATGGTGATGCCCAAATCAATAATAAACTTATCAAATACACAAATGCCAACTTTAAAGAAACTGTCGATAGTGAGGAAAAAAGATTTCTTGAAAATATTAAAAATCATAAAATAACTTCAGCCAAAGATATTGATTCTTTATGTTTAACACTTGCAAATCTTATGCATACATCTACCGAACCAACTAGTTATTTTACAATTGCTTTTGTTGAATACCCTGATTTTATTTTAGATGAAGATTATATGTCAATTGAATCATCCATCAATGAAATGACAGAAGAGATGATTCTACATAAATATTTTCAAAATAGTAAAGGAGTTCTTCCTACTAATATCAATCAAAAGTATGTAATTTTAAAAGCGAGTGATGGGGAACGTTTAGCCATCAATGGTCGCCTTGGTAGTGGTAAAACATATACGATTATCAATATTTTAACTGATCAAATTGCTAAAGGAAAAAAGATACTTTATGTCAATCAGGATCTAGATAATATTTTTGATATTGAAAAGAATTTTACTTATCTTGGTCTTAGTGGATATACCTATAATTTAACCAAGAATTTAAGAAAAATTGAAAAACCAGAACTTGTTTTTGAAGATTTAGATGAAAAACCTATTTCATATGAAATTATTAGTGAAATTTTTGCGTTACCTAAAGCCTTACAAAAACGTATCCATGGTTTTAAAGTAAGTCACATTTTAGAGTATTTAGCTATTATCAAACAAAAATATTCTAATTTAGAACCTATTTTACTAGAAAACACCTTAGAATTTCATGAAGCATCCCTAATCTATCACCAACTAGTAGAAATAGAAGCTTGTCTTGAACAAATTGATTTATATGCGAATAATATTTGGCATCGTTTGCAAACTTCTCATAATAATATCATGCCAGAAGATATTATTGAACGTAGTAAAAACTTATACAACAAGCATGAACTCTTATATAATACCTTAAAAAATTTTGTTAGTAAATATCAACTCAATATCCCCATTAATATTAGTGATTTATATAAACTTGTTTTACATATTTATAGTTTTGCCTCAATCAGGCCACTTGACAAGTGGCAAGATGAAACTATTAGAAAAGATGTACTAAAAGATTTACGTGAAATTCAAGGGCTAGTAGATATCAATTATAGTGTCAATAAATATTATGAGGCTCATATTGCAAAGTCTTATAAGCCTGGTAGAATGAAAAATATTTTTGATATGATTGTTGCTGACCACATTGTAATAGATGAAGATTATCAATCAGAAGATGCACTTTTTGTCAATCGTTTACTTGCTTTTGATAATAAGTTAATCTTACTTTCGAAAGAAATTGCTGATAACATCTTACGTATGAATCGTCTAACTCAAGAACTTGCAAAACTTTTTAATTTTACGATGTTAGATGATGCAATATATGCTTTATTTAGTAGTTTAAGCAATTTTATTGCTTTAACAAACTTTAATCAAACAATTTTTGAAGCTTATTATACTATACCTGGCTTATTTACCAAATATGGTGATGAAATTGTAAATAGTTATAGTCTTTATAAACAAGAAAAAGCCTATTTACCAAAGTATGTTTATAAGATGGAAAACTTGACAAAAGATAATATTGAAGCTGCTATTAAAAAAGGTAAAGATGAGAAAGCATTCAAAGTATTTATCAATTATCATTTGTTAAAAAAAGAACATATTGATCCTAATGACATTATTTTAAGAATCAAAAGATATTATACTTCGATGAAATCCATTGACTTAAGATTAAGTGAAATGTTAAATATTAAAGATTTTGATGAAAATTTTGTCAATTTATTTGTCCAATTCTATCAATATACCCTAAACTTAAATGTTGTGCAAAAAACATATTTTAAAACTTTCTTAAGTAAAATGATGAAAGAACCCAATCATGTTCAGTATTTAAAAAAAGCTTATACATTGTTAAAAGAATTTAAAGATGAAAGTTATCGAACAAGTAGTCTTTGTACAACGCTTCGTAGTTACAATATCAATATCATTGAAGGCAGTATTAGTGATAAAGTTGAAAAACTTAAAATTTGGAATGAATATCTAAAAACTGTTGATACCTTAAAAGATGAAATCAAAGAAATTTTTAATGGTGCATCAAGTGTGAGTTATGATGATATTGTAAGATTGATTAAAGCAGACTTGCAATATCAACAATTACTTGTAGCTTTAGATAAACAAAAAGAAAAGTATCAAGATCATCTTGGTAAATATTATCATGGTCTTGATACTACGATTAATGAAATTGGCCAAACTATTGAACACTATGATGAATTCTTCAAGATGCTAAAAGATAAAAGAATCCTCAATTCTATTTTTAAGGATAAAGAATTTGAAACCTTGTTAGATGAAGCAAGAGTTCTTGATAACTTATACTTAGATTGGAATCTAGCTTATAGAATGTTTGCGGTATGCTTCAAGGGTAGCCAGCCGAAACTACTTACTAATAGTTTTTCAGCAAACTATACACTTTTTAAACAGTATATTAGTAAAACCGATCAAATTCATCCAATTTTAAAAATTAATAGTCTAACAGAAGAATTTTTACAATATGGACTCAAAAATTTGTTTGATGGCATTAGAAGTTGTAAGTATGGTAAAAATATTTCTAAACAATTTATCTATTCAGTGCTTTTGCAAAACTATCAAGAAGCCCTTCTTCAACACCCTATTTTAAATCATCCGCAAGAAGAAATTGAAAAAATAAAAGAATTTGAAAAATATGAGATACAATATTGTAGAAAAAATTTAGAAGAACTTATTATAAAAAGTAATGAACTAAAAAAAAATCCTACAATTTATAATAATATTGAATTTAACAATTACAATAAACTTGTTAAAGCTATGTTGAAAACGACACAAGTTTTCTTTAGCGATTTAGATATCTTTAATGGTGATTTAGATTTAAACTTTTTTGATTTAGTGATTCTTGATGATGTCCATCTTTCGACCGCAAACAAATATGGTAGACTTTCAGAATGTAAACAAGCTCTTGCCTTTGGTGACTTATTATTCCAAACTTCGGTATCTAATGCGTTAATGAAACGTCTTGGTAAGGCTTGTTCAATTTCATTTTATCGTCGATATGTTTTAGCCAATGCTAAGTTTAATAATAGTTGGGAATATACCAACCAATATATCTATTCGTTTGAAAATCGTTATAGTATCGTCATGAGTGATACATTTGAAGATTTTATTAAAGATATTTTCAATCGCTATAAAACTCACCCAGAACATATTATTAATATTGTTGTAACCAAAGAAGAAACAAGAAGAAAAGTGTATACAGCAGTTGTAAATTTGTTAAATAATAGTTTTTCGCCAGAAGAAATTATCAATATCTTATGTTATAAGATTCGTATTTTAAATGCTTTAACCGAAGGTAATCGTTATGTTAATGATGTGTTTATGTATTATGATGATTTCAAAGATGTTGAAGATTCTTTAAAAGATTTAATTTTTAAGAATTTTATTACTGCTCATAATAGTGTTGTCTTATATTTTATTAAAAATCGTATTGAGGCTATCAATAATAATACAAGAATTTCGATTCAAAAAGCGATTGGTAAAAATGTCAATATCTTAGAGCCCAAAGGAGGAATTGTTCCTTATGTAAAAAAGGCCCTTGTTGGTCAAGGCTTAAGAGTTGAAGATAATTTTGGAGGCTTTGATTTAGTCATTAAAAATAAAAAACCAATGGGTATTGTAATTGTTGGTAAAGAAAACGAAAATTTAAATACTTTTATTGACGACTATCAATATTACCATGATGAATATGAAAAACGTGGATGGAATGTAAAATTGATTTATACGCTTGATTTATTTGTTTCTTTTAAGAAAGTAATTGATGAAATTACAAAAGAGGCTAAAACTTATGAAAATTAAAACAAATAAAAAAGAAATATCACTCATCATAAATGAAATGAAAAAACCTTCGCCAAGAATTAGATATATTAAACAATTATTAAAAAAATATAAGAATAGTGATATTAATTTAAATAGTAGGTATTACAAGGGGAAAACCCTGTTGCATTATGCTATTGAATACCGTCTTAATCAATTGATTAAACTATTGATAGAAAGTGGTTGTAATCCAAATATTTGTGATGATAATTATCTTTCGCCTCTACATCTTGCGGTGAGCGAAAAAAATGCTAAAGCCATTAAAATATTAATTAAAAATGGTGCTGATGTCAATATTACAGGTGAATTTGAACAAACGCCATTACATCTTGCGACAACCGATGGCGATTTAAAGTTCATGAAAATATTAATTAATTATCATGCTGACATTATGCAAGTGGACGAAAAAAATTTATCCATCTTAGATTATGCCAAGGATGAGAAAAATTTAAAAATCATAAAGTATTTAAATAAAATCAAAAGTACGCAAAAAGGAGAAAACAAATGATTAAAAGTTTAAATGAACATCTAGATTCTTTAAATTATGGATGGGTAAGTTTTATTATTGAATTGCTCATAATTATTTTAGCCATTTCGCTTGTCATTTTTATTTTAGTTAAGCATGTACGCTCAAGAAACATTTTAATTGCATATCTTGTTATTTTTGCTTTACTAGTTCTTAGTATCATTATGGGTACAGCAATTGGCGTTGCGATTACATTAACGGCTTTTATTTTGCTAAGTTTTATGACAATTTTATATTATTTACCAGAATATAAAAAAATATTTGCCAAAAAAATTATTGGTAAACCTTCCAAAGAATTTTTAACCAATCAACAGGTAAAAGATGAATTGATTCAGACCCTTTTAAAAGCCGCTGAACATCTTGGAAATCGTAAGATAGGGGCAATTATTACGATTGAAAAAGAACATACATTAAATACCTTAGTAGAAGGTGCAGTTAAGTTAGATGCACTTGTTACCTTTGAATTATTAGAAACAATTTTTCATCCTAATACAGCTTTACATGATGGAGCGGTAATTATTAGAGGAAATAGAATCAAATGTGCAAGTGCTTTTTATCAACCCAGTCAAAAAAAAGATATTCCACAACACTATGGCTCAAGACATCGTGCCGCAATCGGCATTAGTGAACAAAGTGATGCCTTTACAATTGTTGTATCAGAAGAAACGGGTAGAATTGCTACAACTATTGGTGGTACAATTACTGGCAATGTTTCTCTTGAGAGCCTTAAAACCTCTCTTGAACAACAACTCATTGTTAGATAGAAAGGAGCATTTATGAATATCATAACAATTTTTGCTCATTTTAATGCTGGTCAAATTGTTTCGATTACTCTACTTACAGCTTTTATTTTAACCATTTGGTTAATCAAACTTTTGGTTTTAAATCACATTAATTTATTAGATATATTAATAACTATTGTTGTCTTTTTAATTAGTTTTTTTGGCACTTTAAATCAAGGTCTTATTATTTTGATGATTGTAATTGATAGTCTTGATTTAGCCTATACGTTATTTGATTTGGTTGCCGTTTTGTATATAAAAATGGAAATTAGTAATAAAACTACCGAATATCTTAAAAATACTGAATATGATTTCTTTATTCAAATGAGTCCAAAAGAAAAAATTATGGATTGTAGTAATACGCTTCTAAAACTTACAAAACTACCTAAAAAAGAAATCTTGCATATGCAAGGTTGGAAATTTATCTTTGATAGTTTTGATATTAAAACTTTAAATAAAGAAGAATTTTCTTTAAGTTATGTCGCAAAGTTTCTTGCTGAATATAAAGAATGCAATAGCAAACATCGTAAATATAAATTTCAAATGGAAGTTGAAATGCCAAATACAACTTCTGATGACAAAACTACAATTACAAAATATGATGCGATTATTCAACCTATCTTTGTTGGTAAAGTTTTGGTTGCTAAAAATATATATTTTTATCTTGATAAAATGTTTGTTGTTGAAAAATTAAAAAGTGTTGTACGTTCGGCTTGTACGGATTTAGAAGATGCCTATTTACAACTTGATATGATGATGGGTTTATCAGAAGGTATCATTATGTATTATGATTTTCAAAATAAGGTCTATGTTGCAACTGAATGTATGCGTCTTTATACCAATACGGACAAAAAAGAATATACTTTTGATGAAATTTTTGCTAATATTCATCCAGATGATGTAGCAGGATATATTGAACAAGCAGAAACTGTCAATAGTTTATCCATTACCAAAATGAATTACCGACTTCAAATTGGTAGTGTCTATTACCAAGTAGAAGAAGACTCAATTTATATGCGTAAAGATTATGGTTTAATTTCAATTATTCGCATTGCTGAAAAAGCTGTTAGTCAGGGTGTACCTCAAAATGCCAAAATTCAAAACGATTTAGAAGTAGTAGATAAACTTGTCAGACAAGATATTACTAGCTGCCTTGATAAAACATCTGCCCTTTTAGACATTGTACTGGGAGAAAAAAAGGATGAAAACAACTAGTGTTCTTCTTCTTATGGCGGGGGATTCTGTTCGTTTTCATAGCATGGTAAATAAAACCATTTATGAAATTAATCAAAAACCTCTTTATTTATATAGTTTAGATGTTTTTTATGCGCATCCTGCTTTTGAAAAGATTATTATCGTGTGTCATGAAAATTTACTAGATGAAGTATCAAATAGTGTGTATTCAAATTATGATCAAATGAAAGTTCAAATTGTAACTGGAGGTAAGACACGTCTTGAAAGCGTAAAAAAGGGTTTAGTACATATAACAACTGATACTGTTTTTATTCATGATGCATCGCGACCACTTATTACAAAGGCTGATTTAGATAACTTACTTTTAAAAAAAGAAACATATCAATGTGGTAGTTTGTATCATACTTTATATGATACGATTAAAAAAACTGAAAAGCATTTTGTTCAAACTATTTCACGTGATACCCTTAAAGCTGTATCGACTCCTCAGTTTTTTAGTAAAGAGTGTTATCAGACCATTTTAGATGCCAAAGATAATAACCTGACTGATGAATTGCAACTTTTTGAAAAAGATTATGAAATTGCTTTTGTAAAAGAATCAAGATATAATTTGAAAGTTACAACACAAGAGGATTTAGAATATATCACTTATGTCTTAACAAAAAGCGAAAATAATAAAATAGGTCATTCTTTTGATTTCCATCCATTTGTTCCCAATCGCCCATTATATCTTGGTGGTCTTTTATTATCTAATGAATTTGGCTTAATGGGCCATAGCGATGCAGATGTGGTATATCATGCGGTTACTGAAAGTATTCTTGGTGCACTTGGAAAAGGAGATATTGGCACACTTTTTCCAGATACTGATGATCAATACCTCAATATGAACTCAAGTTATTTTGTTTCGAGTGTGATTGCATTACTTCAAAAACAAAACTATGTGATTGAAAATATTGATGTATTAATTTATCTAGAAAAGCCTAATCTTAAAGATGTTAAAGCAAAAATGGCGCAAAATATTAAACAATTAACTCATTGTAATTATGTTAATGTTAAAGCTACGACTCTTGAAAAAAAAGGTTTGGTAGGTAGGGGTGAAGGTATTGCCTGCGAAGCTGTTGTCTTAATCAAAAAAATACAAGACTAAAACAAAATCATGTATCATATAATGAAAATAGAAGGTGAATAGATGAAAAAAATATTACTTCTATTTTTTATTTTTTTAGTGCCTATTTTTATTTTAATCCTCATTGATAACTATTTTAGTAGTAAAGCTGACGTTTATATTGAAAAAGAAGTGACTACAATTGTTTCTGATATTTTGTCAGAAGCTATAGCTGATAATAAGTTACTTGATTTTGCCACACATATATTAAATTATAAATATAGTCCAGAAGGTCAAATTAGTAGCATTTATATTGATAGTACTAAAACCAATCAAATTATCTCTAGTATGAATGTTCTTTTATCCAAACTTTTACGGGATGGCACAATCGAAGAATCTGTAAAAGATATTAATTTGCCACTGGGAATGCTTGTTTCGAGATCGCTTTTTACAACACTTGGTCCCGATATTAAAATTGAGGTTTTGCCGGTTACGTCTTATAAAACCGATATCTATACCGATCTTAAAAATTATGGGATAAATAATTTTTTATTTGAACTTTATTTAAAAATTAATATTGAAATTGAAACACTAATTCCCCTTAAAACATCTAAAATTGATTATCATAGTAATCTACTACTCTCATCTGTAATGGTTCAAGGTGAAGTACCTTATTACTATTATATGGGAGAAGGTACCATTCAGTCCCTCCCCCTTTAAAGTTCTATATCACTTGTTGTATTTTGATCTAAGAAAGCACTATAACTGAGTAAAAGGGAACCGCTTAATATGAAAATACTACCTAATAGTCTTGTTGCTTCAATAAAAGCCTCCTTGTTAACTTTCTTTTTATCAAGATAAAAGCGATAGTTTCTTTTAACAAAATATAAATTGATAATTACAGAGTTAACACTAATAAAGCGATATATACTTATCGCTTTTTTTACATCTTTTACATTTTTAGTTACTAAAGCTTCTTTTATGATTTGGTTTGCTTTAATATTTAAAAGATTTAAAAAAATTAAAATGAGTGATAATTTATCCTCAAATTTTAATCTTTGATAGTTTTCATCGTTTTTATTCATCATCAATATATATGAAAATGAATTTTGAATTATACAAAGTAAAAAATGATAAAACAAATTTTACCCAAAAAAAATTAAAATGGTGTATAATAAAAAAGAAAAAGGTGAAACATTATGAATGATGATAAAACTATTAAATTAATTAAACAAACAATTAAAAAATTAAGACCATATTTAAATGCCGATGGTGGAGACTTAGATTTTGTACGATATGAAAATGGTATTGTATACGTCAAACTACTTGGTGCTTGCATTGGTTGTTCATCAAGTGATGATACCATTACCAATAGTGTTGAGGCTTTACTTGTAGAAGAAGTACCTGGTGTTATTGGCGTTGAAGTAGTGGCAGATGAGGAAACAATATGAAACCCGGTGATATCGTAAATGGTAAGATTACCAATATTTTAGGCTATGGAGCTTTTGTAGTAGTTGGCGATTATGATGGCTTAGTTCATATTTCTGAATTTTCTGATAATTATGTCAAAAATATTAATGATTTTGTGAAGGTTGGTCAGGAATTACGTCTTAAAGTCTTAGAAGTTGACGAAGAAAACCATCGTATAAAATTAAGTTATAAACAATTACATAAAACAAGAGGAATTCGTTGTAAAATTCCGAAGTACCAAATTGATTTTCAACCATTAGCTGAAAAATTACCAAAATGGATTGATGAATATAAAGAGGATAAGAATGAATAAAAAAATTTTAGAAATTATCATCATTTTATTGCTGACGTTTACTTTTAGTGGTTGTCAGAAAGGAAATCTTATGAAGGACTACCCTAGTTTAACTGATAAAGATCATTGTTTTAAAATAATAAAAATAGATAAAGTGATTGATATGTTAGAAGAAGACGCATCATTTTATTTAGTAATGGGATTCCCTGAATGTCCTTGGTGTCAAGCATTGATGCCTATTTTAAATGAAGTTGCCAAAGCAAATGATGTAAAAACCATTTACTATTTAAATATTAAAGAGCTTCGTGATGTAGAAACAGCAAAAGGACGTGATCTTTATCTACAATTAGAAAATTACTATTTTAAAGATGCCATTGATCAAGAAAAAAAACGTTTAAATGCACCTACATTTGTAAGAGTTGATGAGGGTAATTTGACCAAATATCATCTAAATACAACTTCAGACCATATAAAAAATGAAAATGGTGTTTTACCTCCGCTTACAGATGAACAACAAAATGAATTAAAAACAATTTTAGCAGGATTTTTTTAAATAAACGCATAAGCTATTTGTTTCTAAAATAAAATGTCTATAGGTGATATTTTGAAAAAGTTACAAAAAGAGATTTTATTTTTGTTATTTATACTCGTTTTGCTACTTACTTTTTTATCCGTTAGAAAAGCGATTGCTACTAGTAATCGTGCTTCTTTTGTTTATATTGATGTAGGTCATGGTGGCTTTGATGGTGGAGCGACCTCACTTGATGGTACGATTTTAGAAAAAGATGTGACACTAGAAGTTGCTACATATGTAGCAAATTATCTTACAAAAACAGGCATCAAAGTAAAAATGACAAGAACAACTGATAAAGCCTTAGCACAGAACAAAAAAGAAGATATGCATAAAAGAGTTAATTTGATTAATGAATCTACATGTGATATTTATGTTTCAATTCATGCTAATGCTTATAGCGCTTCATCAATCAAGGGTGCTCAAACATTTTATAATAGCTTCAATTTGGAAAATGAGCAGTTTGCGACAACGATAATGAAATATTTACAACTGATTGATTCTGATAATAAAAGAGTAGCAAAAAATATAACTGGTAAATATTTATTAGATTATACGAAAAAGGTAGGTTGCATTGTTGAGATTGGTTTTTTAACCAATCCATTTGATTTAGAATTACTAACAAACAAAGAAAAAAAAGAAGCTTTAGCAAAAATGATATATTTAGGAATTTTGGATTATTTAGAGGAAAAAAATCATGAAAGGTCTAGTATTGAAAATAAATAGTGTTGAGGAAATGCAACAATTAGCATATGATATTACACAATTTGCAACGCCATCTACTATCATTGCTTTAAATGGTGATTTAGGAGCAGGTAAAACAACCTTTACCAAAGGTATTGGTGTTGCCCTTGGCATTGAAAAAGTTATCAATAGCCCAACTTTTACAATTATGAAAATATATGATGTTAAAAACAAAATTCATGATATGAATAAACTCTATCATTTAGATGTATATCGCCTTCAAAATAGTGAAAGTGATTTTGAATTAGAAGAATACTTTTATCAAGGTGGTTTAACTGTAATTGAATGGGCTGATATCATTAGTGATTTATTGCCACTTGATACTTGGTCAATTCATATCTATCGTATTAACGAAAACGAAAGAAGGGTTGTTTTTACAAACTTCCCAGATGAAGTAATCAAAAATATAGGTGAAAAATATGAAATTATTCATGGATAGTTCAACCAATTATTTATATTTAGCATTGTATGATAATGGCAAAGAAATTAGTACTTTAGTAAAAGATAGTAGAAACAGACATTCAGAAACTATTATTGATAATTTAGAAACTTTTTTAAAACAAAATGCTGTTGAGATGAATGACATTGATAGTGTTTTTGTTGGGAAGGGACCAGGCTCTTATACAGGAATTAGAATTTCTGGTACCATTTGCAAAGTACTCGCATTAATCAAAAAGATTAAACTTTATAGTTTTTCTTCATTAGATTTAATGTTGGTGTCCAAACTAGAAATAGATGGGACTTATCTTGTACGCACGATAGCCAAGAAAAACCATAGTTACTACAAACTTGCAAATATTAAAAATCAAAAGATTACTTTTTTAAAAAGTGATGCTTTTGCAATTGATGATGAACTTGTGCCATTTGATACCTATCAAAAAGTAGAAGCAAGTCTTGAACTTTATCAAAATAAAGATTTAGCCAAAAAACTATTTGAAAAAGGCCTTTATCAAGAAGAAGATGTTTTTAACTATGTACCTAATTATTTAAGAAGTGAGATCAATGGTTAAAATAAGAAAGATGAAAGAAGAAGATATTGACCGTATTGTGTATTTAGAAGAAACCATCTTAGGGGAATCTTTAGGAAAACAAATGTTACTTGATGAGATGAATTCCAATATTACCAAATTTTATGTTGCAACAATTGATGATGTAGTGGTAGGTTATATTGGCCGCTATGCTTATCTTGATCAGGCAGAAATTTTAAATTTAGTAGTAGATGAAGCCTACCAACGTATGGGAATCGGTCAAAAATTATTAGATCAAATTAAACTAGATTTACCAACTTTAAAAACAATTACTTTAGAAGTAAGAGTATCTAATGGAAAAGCCATTCAATTTTATGAAAAAAATGGTTTTGTGCCCCTTTATAAACGGTTTAATTATTACCGAAATGGTGAAGATGCTCTGATTTATGCGAAGGAGTATATATGAAAATTTTAGCAATTGAATCAAGTTGTGATGAAACAAGCGTTGCAATTGTTGAAGACGGCAAAAATGTTTTATGTAATGTTGTTTATACCCAGATTGAATTTCATAAACAATATGGTGGCGTTGTACCTGAAGTTGCCAGTAGACATCATATCGCCAAAATCACATATGTGATTGATGCTGCAATGAAAGAAGCAGGCATTAACTATAGCAACCTTGACTATATTGCAGTTACAAGTGAACCAGGTCTAATAGGTTCTTTGATGGTAGGCGTCAATGCAGCAAAAACTATTGGCCTTGCTTACAACATTCCTGTTGTAATGGTCAATCATATTTATGGTCATATTTATGCAAATTATTTAGAATCAGATTTTGCTTTCCCGCTTATTGCCTTGGTTGTATCAGGTGGTCATACTGAACTTGTACTTATGAAAGAGCACTTTCATTTTACAATTTTAGGTGAAACATTAGATGATGCAGTAGGAGAGGCATATGATAAAATTGCCCGCGTTGTCAATGTAGGATATCCTGGTGGCCCAGTCATTGATAAAATGGCAAAACTTGGTCATCCCGTTTATCCATTACCACATATTAAACTTTCAAAAGATAGTTATAATTTCAGTTTTTCAGGCCTAAAATCAGCCGTTATTAATCTTTACAATAAGAGTAAGGAAAAAGGTGAGGATTTAAATTACAATGATTTAGCTGCTAGTTTTCAAGATGCAGTTATTGACGTTTTAGTATCTAAAACCTTAAAAGCTGCAAAAGAATATCAAGCAAAACAAGTGATTATTGCAGGTGGTGTATCAGCTAACTCGGGATTAAGACAAAAAATGAAAGAAGAAATTGAAAAATTAAATATTAAGTTCACCGTTCCTTCTTTAAAAAATTGTACAGATAATGCCGCAATGATCGGGGTTGCAGGATATTTCCAAATTCTTTGTGACAAATAAAATATAAAAATTTAATTTTATACACAAAAGTCAGATTAATGAAGTTAGTCTGATTTTTATTTTTCAAAACATAAGCTTATAATAAACAAGCATGGGGTATCAAGCAATTCCATTGAATTAAAAAAATATATATGGTATAATATTTTTGTAGAATCGGTTTTTTTCAAGAAGAAACTTTGATTTTTAATATAAAAGGCGTGTTTGATGTATATTAATTATGCAAACATATCAAAAAAATGCTGGCGCAAAGAGTATACATCGGTATGCTTTTTGCGTTTTAATTTTGTTTTTAAAAATAAAAAATATAAATAGAGGAGGCCTAAACATGGCAACAAAAAACAATCTACCTATGAGCGAAATCGGTGCTCAAAATAAAAAGGTATTTAGCCGTATTCGTACATCAATTGAAACTGCATTTTATCGTAACAACGTTGTTAAAGTTACATCACTTGCACAAGCTTATGAACTTGCAAAAAATTCAAGTGGTACAATTGTAACAGATCAACCAATTGTTGAACCAGAAAAATTCGGTTTACCAAAAGACGCTAAAGTATTACTTTACAACGATGGTAAAGTAACTGGTCGTCAAGCAAAATTACGTCGCTTAGTTGATGAAACTAATGTTGAAGATTATGCTGGATATGTTCGTGAAGTCATTTTTGCATCACGTAATAAAAAAATGTATCATGCTGAAGCATATGTAGGTCTTGATAAGAAATTTATGCTAAAAGCACATTTACTTGTACCAGAGGGATATGAAAACACTTTATATTCTTGGATTTTAAATTTCCAAACTGTAAATGAAGAATATACAAAGATGTATAATGAATCTTTATTATTAGATGAAGGCGATATCTATATTTATTCTGACCCAGATATGTATACAGATCGTTTCCCAGAAGGTCTTGCTTTATTTGATCAAGCTCATAACTGCGCAATGATTTGTGGTATGAGATATTTTGGTGAACACAAAAAAGGTACATTAACACTTGCTTGGAGTGTTGCTGAAAGAAATGGTTACACAGCTTGTCATGGTGGTCAAAAACGTTTCAACTTCAAAGATGGTACATCTACTGTAATTGGTGTATTTGGTCTTTCTGGTTCTGGTAAATCAACAATTACTTTATCTAACCATGGTGGTAAACTTGATACAACTGTTTTACATGATGATGCATTTATTATTTCTAATAAAGACTGCTCTTCAATTTCTCTTGAACAATCTTATTTTGATAAAACACAAGATTATCCTCTTGATAACCCACAATCTAAATATTTCTTAACAATTCAAAACTGTGGTGCAACAATTAATAATGAAGGTAAACTTGTACCAGTAACTGAAGATATTTGTAGTGGTAATGGTAGAACGGTTAAATCTGTTCTTGCTACAGCAAATCGTGAATATGCATTTAACACGCCAGTTGATGCAATCTTTTGGATTATGAAGGATAAATCACTTCCTCCAGTTGTAAAAGTAAATGACCCTGCTCTTGCTTCAGTAATGGGTGCTACTCTTGCAACAATGCGTTCAACAGCTGAACAAGTATCTGCTGATGAATTAAATAAACTTGTTTTTGTACCATATGCTAATCCATTTAGATTATATGAATTACATAAAGACTATGAACACTTTAAACAATTATTTGAAGAAAAACATGTTGATTGTTATATCATTAACACTGGTTTCTTCCTTGATACAAAAGTTACACCAAAAGTTACACTTGGATTAATTGAAGAAATTGTTCAACATCAAGCAAAATTTGTTCCATTTGGACCATTTACACAACTTGAATATTTACCAATTAAAGGTTATGAAGTTAACTTTAAAGATCAAGATTATCTTGAACTTGTTAAAAAACAAATGGCATCAAGACTTGACTATGTTAATGGTTTAAAGGGTACTCGTGAAGAATTACCTACTGATGCAGTAGAAGCAATTAAAAAAGTTACAACTGAATGCTAATTAAAATATAAAAATTTATAGCATAAAAATTTAAAAGGAGAAACAAATGAGTGTTAAAATTGTTGATACTTGTTTAAGAGATGGGCATCAATCACTTCTTGCTACTCGTCTTACAACAGAAGATATTTTACCTGTTGCAAGCCTTTTAGATAAAGCAGGTTATTATGCTTTAGAAGTTTGGGGAGGAGCAACCTTTGATGCTTGCCTTCGTTTCTTAAATGAAGACCCATGGGAAAGATTACGTGCAATTCGTAAGGCTTGTCCTAATACAAAATTACAAATGTTATTTAGAGGCCAAAATATTTTAGGATATCGTCACTATTCTGATGAATTAGTTGAAAAATTTGTTCAAAAATCGCTAGAAAATGGTATCGATATTATCCGTGTATTTGATGCTTTAAATGACTTACGTAACTTAAAAAGTGCAGTAGATGCTACTAATAAATATAAAAAGCAATATGGCGGTCACTGCCAAATTGCTTTATCCTATACAACAAGTCCTGTTCATACAATTGATTATTATGTTGAACTTGCTAAAGATGTTGAAAAAATGGGTGCTGATTCAATTTGTATTAAAGATATGGCTGGAGTATTACTTCCATCTGATGCTTATGAACTTATTACAAGAATGAAAAAAGCAGTTAAACTTCCACTTGAACTTCATACCCACTGCACAGGTGGTGTTGCCGAAATGACAGTAATGCGAGCAATTGAAGCGGGTATTGATATTGTGGATACTGCCTTATCACCACTTTCTGGTGGCACAAGTCAACCTTGTACAGAAGCCTTAGAATATGTTCTTCAAGGAACAGAATATGATCCAAAATTAAATTTAGATTACTTAAAACAAGCATGTGATAAATTAACAGTAGTAAAAGATCGTTTCCTTGCAAGTGGTGGTTTAAACCCTAAAGCCTTAACAACTAATCCTAACATTTTAAAATATCAAGTTCCAGGTGGCATGCTTTCTAACTTAATGAGTCAGTTAAAAGGACAAGGCGCTATGGATAAATATGAAGAAGTATTAAATGAAATACCTCGTGTTAGAAAAGATTTAGGTTATCCTCCTCTTGTAACACCACTTTCACAAATGGTTGGTACTCAAGCTGTTATGAATATAATTAGTGGTGAACGTTATAAGATGAGTCCAGCTGAAGTAAAAGCTTACTTAAAAGGTGAATATGGTAAAGCACCTGCTCCTATTGATGAAGCAGTACGCAAAAAAATTATTGGTGATGCAAAAATTATTACCCACCGCCCTGCTGATGATATTGCTCCTGAATTTGAAGCCATGAAGCAAAAATATGCTGATATTGTAAACTCAGATGAGGATGTATTATCATGTGCACTTTTTGAAAATGTAGCAGTCAAGTTCTTAGAAGGACGTAAAGCAAAGCTTAATCCTACTAAGGATGAAGTAGAAGAATTTGAAGTATTGATAGGCTAGGTGTAGTATGAAAAAGTATATTAAAATAATATCAATTTTATTTATCTTGACCTTGATGCTTACTCTTTCAGGATGCTCAGCAAAAAGACCGGATTTTGATACCAAAGAGTTTAATGATGTTGCAGTAGTTACTGAAGAAAAAAAAGAAGGTTATACTTTTATTGGTTATCTTAAAAATGATGAAGAAAATAAAACAGCAGTTTTATATTTAAAAGGTGCAGAAATTCCTGCTGGTGAGTATGAAATTATATATATAGAAAATAAAAAATTAGATTCAACAAATGGTTATTCTTATCCTGAAATACCAAATGAAGGATTAACTTTTGCTGGATGGTATGAAACAGAAGATTTTCAAAAAGGTACAAGAGTTGCCAATACAACTAATTTAGATGCTAATGTAACTATCTTATATGCAAGATACATTACATTTGTGGATGCTTGCTTAGTGGCTTTTGTATGTATGTTAATTGTATTTTTGATGCTTGCACTTTTATGGGGTGTTGTTGCATTATTTAAGTATATTGCGCCTAAAGAAACTTCTAAAAAAGAAGTAGCAAAAGTACAAAATCAAGTTGTAAACGCCCCACAAAAAGTGTTTACAATTGATGATATTGTTGATGAAGATATGATGGTAGCAACCCTTGTAGCCAGTATTGAATATCGAAATGAAACCCACAATAATGTTAGGGTTGTTAGTGTTAAACAAATAGGATAAGGAGAATGATTATGAAAGTTTATAAAGTTAAAGTAAATGGTAAAGTTTACGAAGTAGAATTAGAAAGTGTTACTGAAAGTAATGCGACTATTGCTACTCCTACGAAGGCACCAACAGTTGAAAAAGTAGCACCTGCTCCTGTAGCACAAACTGCTTCAACTAATGGTGGAGCTAAATTAAATGCTCCTATGGCTGGTACAATCTTAGATGTAAAAGTTAAGGTTGGTGATAGTGTAAATGTAGGTGATGTAGTTTGTATTTTAGAAGCAATGAAACTTGAAAATGAAGTTGTTGCCGATTGTGCTGGTGTAATTCAATCAATTGCTGTGTCAAAAGGAGATACAGTTCAAAACGGACAACTCTTAGTCGTAATCGGGTAGTTATTTATGATTAGTGAATTATTTAAAAATTTCTTTGGCCAAATGGGATTTTTAAATAATGGTTCATTTGATATTACAAGTTTTTTGCTACGACTAATTATGATTTTAGTTGCTTGCTTATTAATCTATCTTGCAATTGCGAAAGGTTTTGAACCATATTTATTAATTCCCATTGGAGTAGGTATGCTTCTTGTTAATCTAGCGCCATCTTTGTATAATGATGGTACAAATGGTGAGGCTTTAGGACTTTTATATTCCTTTCATAAAGGAATAGAATGGGAAATTTTTCCTCCGCTAATTTTTCTTGGCATAGGTGCAACAACCGATTTTGGACCATTAATTTCTCGTCCAAGTAGTTTGCTACTTGGTGCTGCTGCTCAACTTGGCATTTTCATTACTTTTCTTGGAGCAATTCCTTTAGGTTTCAATGCTCTAGAAGCATCATCGATTGGTATTATCGGTGGTGCCGATGGACCAACTGCTATTTTCTTATCAAATAAATTATTAACTGGTGCTGATGGTGGCGCAATGTTATGTGCATCTATTGCGGTTGTGGCATATTCATATATGGCACTTGTTCCTGTTATTCAACCTCCAATTATTAAAGCACTTACTACAAAAAAAGAGCGACAAATTAAAATGGTGGAAACAAGAAGAGTTTCAAAAAGAGAAAAAATTATTTTCCCTATCGCAGTAATGATTATTGTTATTTTGTTAATTCCATCATGTGCTGCTTTAATTGGTATGTTAATGCTTGGCAATTTGATTAAAGAATCAGGTGTTGTACCAAATTTAGTTGATGCTGCAGCTAAAACATTACTATATATGATAACAATATTGTTAGGTCTTGCAGTAGGTGCTACTGCTATTCTTGAAGAATTGGATCAAGCTCTTAACTTTGGTTTAATTTTGGTACTTGGTGCTATTGCATTTAGTTTTGCAACTGCAGGTGGTGTTCTTGTTGGTAAACTTATGAGTAAATTGTCGGGAGGTAAAATTAACCCAATGATCGGCGCAGCCGGCGTATCAGCTGTTCCAATGGCAGCAAGAGTTGTGCATAAAATTGGTCTTGAAGAAGACAAATCAAATTACTTATTGATGCATGCAATGGGACCTAACGTTGCAGGTGTTATTGGCAGTGCAATTGCTGCAGGTTTGCTACTTAGTATTTTTGGATAAAAACTCCTATTTATAAAAAAATTAAAATACACAAAAAGTCTTTAAAATAGAGTATA
This sequence comes from uncultured Bacilli bacterium, assembly GCA_944326155.1. Classification (GTDB taxonomy): domain Bacteria; phylum Bacillota_I; class Bacilli_A; order ML615J-28; family CAG-313; genus CAG-313. Next base: position 60,637 of record CALVCV010000003.1, on the reverse strand, counting down.
TTTCTCTTTATTTTAAAGACTTTTTTATTATTTAATAGTCAAAAAAATTTAAATTTATTGACACAAATGGCAATAAATGGTATAATAATTAAAAATATTTTTAATTATTATAAGGTGTAGAAAGGTTAAAAAAAGTATATTTATTTTTTAAATACACTTTTTTTATAAAAGATTAACCAATAAATTATTGATTTTAATTTTTTTAATTTGTAATGTTTTATTACAATTGCACAAAACCATTATAAATTATATTTAAAAATATATAATTTATTGACAAAAAAGCAAAAAAAATGTATAATTAAAATATATTTCTTTGCTTAAAATATTATACATATAAAGATGTTTTTAAAATCTTAATTAGTTATTTGATATAAAAATAATTCAAAAAATATATAATGAAATATAATATATAACTTATATTAATTTGGATGGTAATTAAATGAAAAAAAGAAATGTTAAAGGTTATACACTTATTGAGTTAATTATAAGTATGGCAATAATTTCAATTTTAATATCAATAATTGCAGTTATAACAAATTCTTTTTATAAAAGTTATAGAATATCATATATAAATAATGAAAGATTAGAGGAAAAAAATTATATCATTTCTCAATTTAATAATATAGTTGATTATGCAAATGAAAAAGCCATAAAAATTACTATTGAAAATAATCAAAGTTTAGACGAATGGTCAATAAAATTAGAAAATAAAGTAATATTCTCATATAAAAAAGTAAATAGTAGTTTTTATAATATTAATAATGAATTAATAAAAAAATTTAATAGAATAATAGATATAAAAATTAGTTATTATAGCGGAAATAGTATTTTGGTTGAAATATATTTTGATAATAATGAGAAAGAAATATTAATAAAAAATATTATTAATAATAGTTAAAAGAAGGAATTATGAGAAAAAAAATTTTTTGTTTAGTGACTAACAATGAAAATTATTATGATATTAAATTAAAATGTTATGAAGTCCAATCTCAGAATAAAAAAAATATAAATAAAATATTAAATTATAAAATTATGCTAAATGAAATTGATGACGAAAATACTATAAACATGATTCAGAGTGATTTGGCGCATCTTAATTTTAAAAAAAGTAAAATTATAATTGGTTTACATATTTCTAATGTATTTAACGAGAGAATAAGAATACCAACATTAAATTTTGTAGATTCTCGAAAAACATTAGATTTAGAATTAAAAAAATTATATGGAAACAATATTGATCAAAAATATGTATATATAAAAAATAAATTTAGAGTAAATAAAAATATTTTGGATTTTTATTATACTATGTGCCAACGAGATATATATTTATCCTTAATACGATTGTTTTTAAATTTACAATTAAAAATTGAGAAAGTTGAATATATACCATTTTTAATAAAAAAATTTTTAGTAAATAAAAAAATTTTTAATAAAAAAACATTTAATATGTTTATAAATATTAATAAATCGCAAACCACAATTATTGTGGGGAAAAGTAATTATTTTTTAACTTCTTCTATAATACAATTAGGTACTGATAAATTAAAAAATGAATTAAACATTGAAAATTTGAATGATAATTCAAAAAGTTTAAATATTCAGAAAAAACTAGAAGAAAATCTTAAATTTATTTTTAAGACAGTTGTTTTAGAACTTAAAAAAATTATATATTCAACACAAGAAGAAATTGAAAATTTTTATTTAAATGTTGAAGAAATAATTTTTGAAAAAGTTATAAAAATTTCGATGGAGCAAAGTATGAATATAAAATTTTCAAGTGTTTTATTAACAGATTATGAAAATATCCTTATGCAATGTTTACAAACAAGAAGTAAATTATTAACATCAAGAGATAATTTAAAATTTAAGGTCAAAATGAAATGAAAAACAAAAAAGGTGATACATTAATAGAAGTTTTAGTATCTATCATTGTTTTAGCTATTATTTTTTATAGTATATCACAAATTATTATATCCATTAAAAAAACGCAAAATCGTATTCAAAAGATTGATAATATTATTAATGAAATTGTGCAAGTAGAGGAAATTTTTACTATAAATCCTAAAACATTTGATGAAAATTTAGCTATGATATATCCTATTATTAAAACAAATAATTTTATTTATATATATTATGACAATCAATTTAACATATCGACTGAAGTTACAAATAATTTTTTAAAAATAATGTTAAAACAAATAAGTATTAATGAAGATTCTAGAAAATATTTGCAATTAAAAATAGAAGTTTATATAGATAATTTTATGTATCAAATAGAGCCTAGAAGCTTAGAAAAAACTATTTGTATAGAATAAAGGTCTTGTTAATCATATGAAAACAAAAATATTAAATAATAGAGGAGCAACTCTATATATTACGCTTTTAATTGTAGTTATTTTAGTTTTTTTGTCAACGTCATTATTTATATCAGTTAATGTTTCATCTCAAAAAATTAGTTTAGCCTCTAGAGAGCAACTTTTGAAATTAGAATTAGAAAATGTTATGTATGAGTATTTAAATTATTTTAATTTTGAAAATTTTTCAAATATGGATACTAATACCTCATATCAATTTGATTATGAAACGAATTATGTAATTATATTTTATAAACTTCAAACAAATAATGAAAGTGATATAATTGTTCAACGAAAAAACAGTAATTTACAATTTTACGCTAAAATACAGTTTGAAATATCAAATAATCAGATTGATAATTATTATTTTATGAATAAAGGCTATTTATATGAATAAGTATTTATATTTTATAAGTATGTCTTTAGAGGAGATAAAAGAAATAAAAATAGTATATATATTGGCTATAATATTTTACTTATTATTCTTTTTGTCTATAGGTAGTTTTTTAAATGTTTTGATTTATAGATTGCCTAAAGGATTGTCAATTATAAAAAATTCTTCACATTGTCCTAATTGTGGCTATAAAATAAAATGGTATGAAAATATCCCTATTATCTCTTATTTACTTTTAAGAGGAAAATGTAGTAATTGTAAAGAGAAAATAGCTATTAGATATTTTATTGTTGAGATACTCAGTTTATTAATTGCTATTATTTCATTAATTAGATTTGATTTGTCTTATACTAGCATAATAGTTACTTTACTTTTGGAAATTTTTGTAGTTATTTTTTATATAGATAAAAATGAAATGATCATACCTGATGTATTGAATATAATCATATTAATTTTAAGTATTATATCACTATTTTTTGTTAATATAACTAGCCACAATCAAGAAATAATTATTGATTATAAAGATAAATTAATTTCAATAGTAATTAACATAGTTATTTTTGTAATTTTTATTATAATAGAAAAAATAATTCAAAAATCTATTATTGGTGGTGGGGATTTAAAATTATTTTTTGGAATAGGAATTTTTATGGGTTGGCAATTAGAACTTTTGGGTATTGTATTAGCATGTATTATAGGTGTAGTTTTTGAAATCTTATTTTTTAAAACATCAAAGAGAAAAGTTTTACCTTTTGGCCCTTATCTTGTCTGTGGTTTTACGATTAGTTTATTCTTTGGCCCAGATTTAATTTTATGGTATTTAGGTTTGTTTTAATAGGAGGAAGAGATGCCTAAATTTAAATTTAAAGCAAAGAATTTAAATAATAAAGTAATACATGGCGTATTCTTTGCAAAAAATGAAGATGATTTAAGAGAAATAATTAGTAATCTAGATTATTATTTAATTAGTTCTAAAAAAATTCCAGAAAGTGCACAGTTATTTGGCTTTTTAGAAAAAATAAAGATTGATGAACTATCTTTATTTTGTAGACAATTATCTATTATGTTGGATGCTGGAGTGGAACTTAGTAAAGGCATTGAAATTTTAAAAAGTAATACAAAAAATAATAAATTAAAAACCATTCTTGACGTGGTTCATTATGATTTAATGCAGGGTATGATGTTAAGTCAATCTCTTTCAAAATATCCAAAAACTTTTCCTACTTTTTTTCGTAATATGATTCATATAGGAGAACTCAGTGGAAAAACTTCACTTGTTTTAAATAGATTAGCTGAATATTATGAAAAAGATACAAAAACAAAAAGAAAAGTTAAAAGTGCATTGGCCTATCCTATTTTTCTTTTGATATTATGCGTTGGAATTTTATCAGTTTTATCGTTGTATGTAATGCCTATTTTTAAAGATGTTTTTGAATCACTAAATGCTGAATTACCACCCATAACAATAATAGTATTAAATATTTCTGATTTTATTAAAAATAATGTTTTTTATATTTTAACATCTCTAATTTTAGCGACAATAATATTTATTCTTTTATTGCGAAATAAAAAAATAAAAAAAAGATGTGATTATTTTAATATTAGTTATAGTATTCAAAAACATGTTATTTTAGCTAGTATAACATCAAGGTTTACAAATGGTTTTTCCACTTTGTTAAGTAGTAGTATTTCAATTGTTGATGCTTTGACAATTATGAGTAAATTATTAGGTAATAGTTATGTTGAAGAAAAACTTGCAATAACTATTAGTGAAATCAAAAGAGGCCAATCAATTGCCAAGAGTCTTGAAACTATAAATATTTTTCCTAATATTTTGATTGAAATGATTTCAGTAGGAGAACAATCTGGTCAAATTGAAGAAGTTCTCAATAGAGTTTGTAATTATTATGATGATCAAGTTGATTATGCAATAAAAAAATTAACAGCTTTTATTGAACCTATAATGATAATTCTAATAGGAATAATTGTCATTATTGTTTTACTATCAATATTTTTGCCAATGCTTGATATATCAAATTCAATAGAGACAGGAGTATAATATGAAAAATAATATTTTAGAAAGTATTAATTATGATCTTTCCCTGGAACTTTTGAATATGAATTTACTTGATGATCAACAGATACAAGATAGTTTAAAAAATGCTAATGAAGAAAAAAAAATTATTAATGAATATTTAGTCTCCCAAAAAATTGTTAATGAAGAACAATCATCGCAAATTCTGGCTAATTATCTTGGCTATGAATATTATAATATTGATGTCATAAATATAGATGAAAAACTTATAAAAAATTTAACATATGAATTTATAACTAAATATAAATTTATACCCCTTATTTTCGATGAATTAAATAAAAGATATATTATTGCAACATCTAATCCACTTGATTTTGACGCTATTAATATTGCTTATGCTATTTTTGGTATAAATGCTCAAATTGTTGTTTGTACTGATGCAAAATTGGTAAGAATTAAATCGAGAATTTTTGCTCAAAATGATATCAAGCAAACTATTGATGAGTATAATAAACAAGAAAGGGATATTGATAGTATTAATATTGTTGGAATTGATGATGCCGATTTAGTGAATTCACCTGCTGTAAAATTAGTCGAGTCATGTTTAAACGATGCAATTTCTGTAGGTGCAAGTGATATACATATAGAGCCATATGAGGATATTGTTCGAATTAGATATAGAATTGATGGTATGCTATATGAAAATACTTCTTTTAGTACTAAAATGTACCCTGCTGTTTCTACTAGAATAAAAATAATTTCTAAATTAAATATAGCTGAACGTAGAGTTCCACAAGATGGAAGAATAACTAAAACTTATAACAATGAAACTTATGATTTTAGAGTATCAACATTACCAACAACTTTTGGTGAAAAAATTGTAATAAGAATTTTTGATACCAAAGCATTTAGTTATGATAGAAGTCAATTAGGTTTTTTGAAAGAAGAAAATATGATTGTTAATGAATTATTAAAAAAACCTTATGGAATTATTCTATTAACTGGACCCACAGGTTGTGGTAAGTCAACCACATTATATTCATTTATAAAAGAAATCAATAATGGAGAAGTTAATATTGTAACTGTAGAAGATCCTGTTGAATATACGATTTCTGGTGTAAATCAAGTACAAGTTAATACTAAGGCAAATTTAACATTTGCAAATGCATTAAGAAGTATATTAAGGCAAGACCCTAATATTGTAATGATTGGAGAAATACGTGATGAAGAAACTGCTGAAATTGCTATGAGAATGGCAATTACAGGCCATTTAGTATTGTCTACTTTACATACTAATGATGCGGCTGGAGCGGTAACTCGCCTAATTGATTTAGGATTACAACCATATTTTGTTACTGATGCTTTAGTAGGAGTTATTTCTCAAAGGCTTGTGAGACGATTATGTCCTGAGTGTAAACAATCATATATGTCTAATAAATATGAAAATGAAATACTAAAAATTAACAAATCGCAAAAATTATATAAATCAGTAGGATGTCCAGCATGCCATAATACAGGTTATAAGGGAAGAATTGGAGTGCATGAAATATTGCAAATGACTGAAGATTTAAAAGAATTAGTAATTAATAAAGCTTCCACAAGTCAGATAAAGCAAAAAGCAATGGATAATGGTATGCTTGATTTATATACGACTTGTAAGATAGCAGTCTTAAAAGGAGAAACAACTGTTCAAGAATTATTAAGCATTATGTATAACAAATAAAATAAGAATCATAAAGATGAAAATTTGGTGTTAATATAGTTTATAACTATTAACATATAATTAAGAATGAAAGGATAAAATAAGATAATATGAACAAAGTTTTAAAAAATAAGAGGGGATTTACATTAACAGAATTAATAGTGGTTATTGCTATTATAGGAATACTTGCAGCAGTATTAATTCCTTCGATTACTAGTTATATTACGAAAGCTAGAGAATCAGCAGCTATGCAAGATGCAACTGCTATGTATCAAGAGTTAATATCTGAAGTTGATGTTACAGATAATATGTATGAAACATTAACAACAAAAAAATATTATATTGTTGATACAAATGAATATTATGTTTTGTTGGAAAATGGCTCATGTAACGTTACACCAATAAAAGTTGCTACTTCTGCCGCTGCAGCCGAAGCATTTAATATTGATGGTGTTACAAGTTTTTATGTATTAAGAAAAATTAATGATGCATATCGCGTTTTAGAATTAACCTATAACTCTACTTGGACTGAATCTTCAACACCTGTTTATCCAGTGGCATAGTTGGAAAGGATTATTGTATGCATAGTATAAAGAAAAAAGGATTTACATTAACAGAATTAATAGTTGTTATTGCTATTATAGGAATACTTGCAGCGGTATTAATTCCTTCTATTACTGGTTATATTAAAAAGGCAAAAGTGTCAAAAGGTGTACAAGAAGCTAAAAACATATCAGTAGTTTTGGCTGCTGAAGCAGCATTTCAGGATCGTGAATATTTTGAACCATATGAAATTTCTCGTATTATTGAAGATTATGATTATTCATTAGAATCTACATTAGAAGATTATAGATTTTGGTATGATGCTAGTAAAAATGAAGTAAAATTTCTATCTATGGAAGAAGTTTTTGGTTCATCAGGTAGACAAAATTTATCGACAAAAAAGAGTTTTCAACAAGATTGTATAGAAGCATTATCATCTTCACATCCTGAATATCGTTATGTTGATACCTATGATGATGAGTTAACAAAAATTGTTTTTACAGTGAGAAATTTACCACTATTGGCATTAGAAGGTATAGATAGTGGTTCATTAGATTCACAAGCAAAAAAAGTAGAAATTTTAAATAAAATGGATAATTTATTAGACAATGCTATTGATAATCTTGATAACTTATCTTATAAGGGATTTGATGATTCTGACCGTCAGTCAATTAAAAATTATGCTTCAACTTTTGACACAATTCAAACAGTTTATGTTGATAATAATATAATGTATAATAGAGTATATTTTTCTACAAAATCTGAATTACAAGAATTATCAAATTCACATAATAATATTTTTACTTTTGATGGGAATATCGTTACATTAAATGTTTCTAGAATGGTTTTTGTTCCTAATATTACATTAATTTCTGCTTGTCAACCTTTTGCTGAAGAAGAAAATATTGAATTTCGTGTAAATATTACAACAGCTTTTGAAATACCAGATACAGTAGAAATTGTAAAAGCTAATTCATTTAAAAACGTAGTTGCTTGTGCAGGAATTGTTGCTAAAAATTCAGTATTATTTGATCCAGAAGCACTAAGTGAGGCTGCTATGGAAGCAAAAATAGATAGAACATCATATTTAAATGTAATTACTCTTTTAAATGGTGTAGACTTTGATATTTCGTATTATTCAGCAGAAGCTAAATTAAATAATGGAATAGTAGTAACATATACTAATATAGTAGATGGTCAAGAAGCAGTTATTTCTGATTTATCTGATGTAGTATTTTTAAATGCAAATGAAGAAAATATAATTAGTAAATATTTAATTCCTAATATAAATTTATTAAGTGCTACAATTAACTATTCTAAAATAGAAAAAGTAATAGTAAGAAGATCATTATCTGAAAATATTTGTACTTATACTGCTGTATTAGTTGATGAAGATCTAAATTGCTATAGATTAGAAAATTTTGGTTATGTTTCAGATATAGATTGGGAAGTAAAACAAGAATTTAGTTTTGATAACAATGAAGCAACCATTAGAGTATATCTACCTACTTATGTATATAATTATAGCAATTTTAAAGATGCTTCAATAGAAATAGAGTGGATGCCACAAGTTTTAAAATCTAAAGTTACTAGTGGTTTAACAGGAGCAGTAGAAGTGTTTGATGGTTTTGCTCTTTCAGATGAGAAAATTAAAATTTATATAAAAGATGGTAAATATGATGCTGTTAATAATTGTTATGTATATGAACATACAATTAATAATTTGTCAACATATACTGTCAATGTTGATCAAGTAGATATGGCATGTAATCAAGTTGATATTTCTCAAATTTCTATTTTTACTGGAACAGAAGAAGAACCAAGATATTTATTTATTCGTAAGTATAAATAAAGTTTTGTAAAAAATACTAGGGAATATGAAATAAAATTAGGTATATATATTTATATATATATAGAAAAATATAATAAAAGGAGATAATTATGAAAAAAATTAAAAATTTATTTTTATCATTAATTATTATAGGTTTTAGCAGTTTAGCATTAGTTGGATGTGGAGCATTTGAAAATGCTGAAAAAATAAGTATTGTTGAAATGCCTACTACAACATTTGTTAAAGGACAAGAACCTACTGGTAATTTAATGAAAGTACTAATTATAGATAAAGATGGTAAAGATGTTGTCTTAACGTTAAGTTATCCTGATGAAAATGGTAATGTAACTGCACAACAAGCAGGAGTTCCTTTTGAAGTTACTATTACTATAAAAAATTTTGATTTATCAACTATAGGAAATAAAACTGCATCAGTTACTTATGGTGAAGCTACATCATATTTTGATTATCAAGTAGTTGATCCTGAGCAAGGTTTTGCTGGTGGAAATGGAACATTAAATAATCCTTATCAGATAACAACACCGCAACAATTTGTAAATATTAATACTCTTGAATCCACTAAAAATGTTTATTTTAAGTTGATGAATGATATTGATTTAAGTGCAGTATTAGAAGATTCAAAAATGTATTGGGATATGGGAAATGCAGTAATTAACTTCTTTGAAGGTGTTTTTGATGGAAATAATAAACGTATTTATAATGTTCTTGATCCAGTTAGTTATCTTTTTGGTGAATTAGCAGGTGCAACAATAAAAGATTTATCAGTATTTGTTAATGGTAAAGATATTAGTTTAAGTTGTAATGCTTATTCATATGATGGTAGAACACTAAGTTTCTTAAATGTTGATATGTATGGAACAGTAAGTAGCGGATATAACTATGCAAGTTATGCAATTTATCCTATTACACTTGAATATGCAGCAACTGAAAAAGGCTCATGGGCATGGGTTTATTCAACAGTTGTTTTTGAAGATTGTGATAGTTATATTGATAATATTGGTATGTCTACAAGAGTTAGTGTATTTTTTGCAATCCCAAGAGGAAATTATACTTTTGAAAATTGTTATAACTATGGTCATGTTGAAGCTTTAAATACTTCACTACTATTTACTAATCTTTATGCATCTGTAGATAGCGGCAGAAACACATCCTATAAAGTTATAAATTCTGGAAATAGAGGAACTCTTTCTTCTGTAGAAGCCAAATCTGATTTAATTGCTTGTCATGGTGCAAATGCTTGGACGCTTGATAAACAAGAAGGATCAGAAGAATTAGTAGAAGGAACAAACTTAGTAATTCCTGAACTTGATTTTACAAAATATTTACAAGTACAAGATAATTCATTAGAATTAAAAGCTGTAACTGATGAAAATGTTGCAAAGATAAAAATCAATTTATATTTTGAAGGTATGAGTTGTAATGATTATGGAACATTGACTGATTTTGTAACAGTAGAAATTCCTGTAAATACTGAAACCCAAAAAACTGGTTTATTTGCAACAGAAATTAAAGATGGTAAGATTTTAATAAAAGTTGTAACTAAGGGCACAATTGAAGATACTACTGAATTAACAGATGAAATGGTTACTTTCGAAGGAAAAGAGTGGCTAGCATATAATGTAACTAAGGGATTCTATGTATTTGATGGTACAAAACTTATGGAGGGATATACATTTACTGCTGGTTCTCAGAATTTCTCGGTATTCGCATATAATGCTGAAGATGAAGTTGTTTCAAGTGTTAAAATTAAAACAAAATAATTTTAAAATAGTAGAATAAAAGTAAAATGACAAAAAAGGAAGCCTAAATATATACAATAGTCTTCCTTTTTATTTATAAATCTTTAGAATAGGAGGGATAAATATTAGACAAAAACTTTTTATTATTCCATTTATTTTTATATGTTTTTTATTCTCATGTACAAAAGAAAAAATAGAATATTATAATATTGAGTTTGATACTAATGGTGGTACAGAAATATCTTCAATATTAGCAAAAAGGGGTGATACAATAGTAAAACCTCTTGAGCCCAAAAAAATTGGTTATAATTTTGTTAATTGGTATTATGATTATGAGTGTACAATTTTATATAATTTTGATACAAAAATTAATAGAGATATCACATTATATGCAGGTTGGGAAAAAAAGCCATTAAATATAGTACTGAATATTAATAATCAAGAAAAAGAAGTCCAAAGTATTAATTATCAAGATACAATCTCTAATTTAACTATCCCAAGTAGAGAAGGGTATCGATTAGAAGGATATTATTTTGACGAAAAATTTACACAAAAAATAAGTAGTGAATATTCTTTTTTAGAAAATGATACAATTTGGTGTAAATGGGAAATTATAAAATGTGAAATTAATATTATTATAGATGAATTGACTACACAAAAACAATATATTGATTATGGTTCAACAACAGAAAGCCTATCAATACCATATAAAGAAAATTATGTTTTTGATGGTTTTTATTTAGACAGTGATTTTAAAAATCCTATTAATTCTGAAAATAAAATAGATAAAGATTTAAATATATATATAAAATGGATTGATACAAAAAAAATTCCATATAAAGTCATATATAAAAGTGAAAATATTGATAATGATGATTATAGTGTAATTGATACAATAACACTATATGGCGCCTTAGATGAGTTAGTTATTGCTCCAATAAAAACTTATGAAGGATTAGAAGTTCTAAATAGTGATGTTAAAGGTAAAATTTTATTAGATGGTTCATTAATACTTGAAGTTTTGTATAAAAGAAGGACATATAGCATTACTTATATGATTAATTCCAGTGAATATAAAAAAATATCTAATTTAAAATATGATTCAAAATATACAATGATTAAAAATGTAATGATTGATGGATATATCTTTAAAAATTGGTATTTTGATGAAGAATTTAACCATGTAGCTTCTATAAACAAAATACCAAATAATGATATTGTTGTTTATGGGAATTTAGAACCTATTACAAAAGGTAGTGAAGGATTAATATATAAGTTAAATGATACAAATAATTGTTATAATATAGAAGGATATAGGGGAACTGAAACTGAGATTGTTATCCCTAATGGATATAATTGTCTACCAGTCGTAAGCATTGATTGCATCTTTGAAGATTCAAATATAATAAAAATTATTATCGGAAAAAATATTCAAAAAATTAAAGAAGATGCATTTATGAAAGCAAATAATTTAGAAACTATTATGGTTGAAGAAGATAATAGTTTCTATTATAGTGAAGATGGCGTATTATATGACAAAATTAAAAATAGTTTAAAGGTATATCCGTTAGGAAAAAAAGATTCATCTTTTATAATACCAATAAATATTTTGCTATTAGATCGTTTCTGCTTTAATGCCAATCCATATTTGGAATATTTAGTAATAAATGATAATTTAATTACTATAAATAGTGAAGCATTACGTGATTGTAAAAATTTAAAGACAATTTTAATTGGAAAAAATGTTTCTTTTATTAGTGATACTTGGATAAATAATTGCCATAAATTAGAATCTATCATGGTTAACAAAGAAAATAGTTTATTCATGGATAAAGATGGTATATTATTTGATAAAACCGGTCAAGTCCTAATTCACTTTCCTTCAGCTAATGATAAAACTTTTTTAATAATAGATGATAATGTAAAACAAATTAAATATAATGCTTTTAATAACTGTCAAAATCTTAAATATGTCGTCATTCCTTTAAGCGTTGATATCATAGAATATAATGCTTTTGCAAATTCCAATTTTTTAGTTTATTACGAAGGATATAATTTTCCTTTAAGTTGGGACAAATATGCAATCGAAAATACTTTTGAAATAATATTTAAACCCAATTGGGAATACGTTAATCAAATACCACAAAGAGTTGATGGAGGATTAAGTGAAAAATAAAAATATTATTTATGTAATACTTATAATTTTAGTAATGTTTATAATTGCTATAGACGTTTATACAGTTAGAAAAAAGGGCGGTATATTTAACATTTTTAATTTTAAAGAAGATAGTAAACAAACATATAATAATAATATTTTAAAAAATGTAGAAATTAATGGAAAATTAAATGGTGAAATTATTGTATATTTAGAGAGTAGTTTTCAATTAACCTTAACTAGTAATTTATCTTCTAATGCTAACAGGTGGGATTACAATTGGTTGAGTACTAATCAAAATATTGCAACTGTATCAACTACAGGTAATGTATATGGAAAAAATAGTGGTATGACTACAGTTAGAGTTACCAATAAAAATGATTCTAATATTTATGATATTGTAAATATTAGAGTAATTGAAAAAGATAATAAATTGGAATTTTCAAATGAATATGAATCTACTATACAATTAATTAAAGGTGAGATAAAAAAATTAGATGTTAATGTTGGAGGTAATATTGCATTAGGACAATTACAGTGGTCATCTAGTGATATAGATATTTGTAATGTTGAAGATGGTTATGTATATGCAAAAGAAAATGGTAAAGTTGTCATCACTGTAAAAAGTTTGAAAGATAGTAAATATTTTGATACTATTGATATTGAAATATCTAACGAATCATATACACCTGAAGTACCTAATGATATTAATATTAATGCCATATACGTTAATAATAAGGAAGTAACAAATAATATTGAAACTTTAGATATATATGTAGGTGATATTATAACTATTAACTCATCTTGTAATGTTACAACAAATGCAATGGTAAATTTTAAATTAATTACAGATAACTTATCTTTTAAAAATGTTGATCAATATGTAGCTACTTTCACTTGTGATGATATAGGTGAAGCAGTAATTAATATTTCCAGTACATATAACAATTTATTAAATAAAAATTTGAAATTTGAAATTAAGCCTAAAATGGTAGATGAAATTATTTTAAAAAAACCTATTTTAGAAGAAGTCGATAATAATTTAATATGCGAAATGGATGAGAATACTTCTATTGAACTTGAATTACTAGGTTCAAATACTCTATTAGATGAAGATGATTATAGTATTGAAATTTATAATAATGAAATTGCAACAATTGAAAAAAATTTTTTAATAGGAAAAAAAGTAGGAAGTACTACAATAACTATATCATATAAATATTATGATATAGAAAATATTACTTTTACACTTTATGTAAAAGAAAATTTTAATAATAAAATAGAGTATATAACTATTGAAAACTCCAAATTAAATAATAATACATTTAAATTAAATAAATATAGTATCAATAATGTTACTATATCAGATACTGTTAGTTTTAATGTGATAGTTACACCATATATTTATGCTACCAACAATAATTATTTAATTTATTCTACTGATTCTCATATTGCAACATGTACAACTACATATAGTGATAATCAATATTTAGTAGAAATAGAATTTATAGAGATTGGAAATGTCCAAATTATTATCAAATTTTTTGATAATTTTGAACAAGAGATAGTTTTAGATTTTAACATTGAAAATACTGATTTTGAACTTTCTGCACAAACAGTTTTAAAAATGCAAGTTGGTAAAACTTATAATCTGTATACTAATGTTACGAATTCATTATCTAAAAAATTAAATTTTAAATATACATCATCAAATCCAGAAGTTATTTCAATAGGTAATAATGGCAATATGTTAGCAATTGCTGAAGGGACATCAAATATTAGCGTAATAGTAGATGATGGTAAAATAGTAAAACATAAAACCTTTTCAATAGATGTTGAACAAATATATGTAGAATATAATCCTGTTACAATAATGAATTACAAAACTTATTTGCTTGAAAATGATGTTTATGAAGAAATAGATTTTACGAATAGAATTTTAAGTGTTTTTCAAAGGGCATATTTAGAAATTAATGTTACACCTAATTTTAATAATGCTAATAATTATCAAGTTATAACTAGCAATTCTGAAATATTATCAATAACTTATATTAATAATATGTATCAACTTTATGCATTGAGTGCTGGCATAGCAACAATTTATATTAAAAATTATGAAAATAGTGAATTAGATCTTTCTTTTGAAATTAAAGTATGTGAAGTATTGCCAAAATATTTAGTGGCAGTATTAGAAAAAAATATATTGTCAATTAATGAGTATCAGAAATTAGAGTTAAATATTGACCCTAATGCAACCTTTTCAAATGTAACATATGAATATTCTGTACCCAATATTGTGAAAATTGTTGATAATATAATTATACCATTAAAAAGTGGTGAGACTACGATTATTCTTAAAGTAGATGATAGTGATGAGGAGACAAAAAACTATTATTTTACTATTCCTATTAAAGTTATAGAAAGTTCTATATTTGAAACATATTCAATAATAGAAATATTTAGTTATGTGATTTTTCATATTGTTGTTTATGCTATATTTGGAATATATTTACTGATTTTAATTAAAAAAATACAAATTAAAAAACTATTTTTAATTTTAATAATAATTTTGTTTCCGCTTTTAACGAGTATATTTCCAGAATTATTAAAATTAAAAAATAATAATATAAATATAGTATTTTTATCTATATTTTTAAATATTACGTCTTGTAGTATAAGTATGATTTTAACTAATTTTTTATTAAAATATAGGGAGAAAAATACACATGAAAATATTTAAATATTTGTTTTTAGTGCTACTAATTTTAGGAATATTATCTTTTTCATCTTGTCAAAAAAATTCGATAGATGAAAAAGATAACTATAAATTTACTTTGGATATTAATAAACAGCAGGAAAAAGTAATTGAAATTGGCAAAACAGAAGTTAATAAAGAATTAATATATATCAATAAAAGTTCAAATCAAACAATATATGTTAAATATGAATTTAATAATGGATTTTCAAATAAAAAAATTATATACCGATTTTTTGATAATTTAGAAGATTATTATTCATTTTTTAATAAATACGATGTTTTTTTAGATGGTAATTTTTACGAAATAAATGAAGATGTTTTATTGGTAGCAACTATTTATCAGTCAATTGACTCAAAAAGTTTTAACGAATTATATGAAAAAATTGATACATGTTATACAATAATTGAATAAAATAATTAATATTAATTATTTTGTTAATTTGTTTTAGGAAATGCCATTGTCAACATATAATTATAAGTTGACAATGGCATTAAAAAAGAAGTATAAATTGGATTAGAGGTACATATGAAAAGGGCAAATGAAACAATTTATAAATATATTTTGGAACAATTAAAAATAGGAAAAAATAAGGATAATGATAGTAGTAAAATAATTAGTGGAGCAAGTCTTGCGAAGAATCTTCATATAAGTAGAAGTTATGTTAGCAAAGTCATTGCGAAACTAATTGAAAAAGGTTATGACATTAAAAAAGTAGATCGTATGGGATATATATATCAAAGTGATATTAAAGTATTAGATGAAAAATATATTAAAACCCATATAATAAAACAAAAAAATGTCCAAATATTAGATAGTGTGGATTCTACTAATAATTATTTAAAGAAAATACAAAAAAATGAAAAATTAGAAGAGATGATTGTTATTGCTGATGCACAAACTGCAGGAAGAGGTAGGCTTGGTAGAACCTTTATTTCAAATTATGCAAAGGGAATATATATGAGTATTTTATTTAAACCAACCTTTTCTTTAGCATATGCTAAAAAAATAACTTGTTTGGTAGCGGCCGCAACATCTTTAGCGATTGATCAAATTGCTGGTGTAAAAACTCAAATAAAATGGGTAAATGATATATATCTTAATTCTAAAAAAATATGTGGTATTTTAACAGAAGCTGCAACATCTATCGAACAAGATAGTTTAGAATATGTTATTATTGGCATTGGTATTAACATGTATTATCAAAATTTTGATGAAAAATTACAAAACATCGCAACTAGCATTGAAGAACAAACAAATAAAATTATTTCACGAAATGAATTGATTGTTCAAATAATTAATCAAATTGATGCCTATTTGGATCATATTGATGATGATATATATATGGATGAATACATAAAAAAATCATTTGTAATTGGGAAAACAGTAGAATTATATAAAAATAATCAAACCTTTATTGCAAAAGTCATAAATATTAATAAAGAAGGGGAATTAGAAGTATTCATTGATGGTAGAAAACAAAAAATATCAACTGGTGAAATTACGAGAATGAGTGTTAGATATGAATAAGAAAATAAAAAAACTTTCTTTTATAGCAGTGCTTTCTGCATGTCTATGTGTGGTTTCACCATGGTCAATTCACATAGGACAAATACCTATTACGCTTGCGACATTTGCTATATATATTATAGGTAGTGTTACTAGAAAATTAGATGGTCTAATAGTTACATTAATATATATATTTATAGGGATAATCGGAATTCCAGTATTTTCATCTTTTCAAGCTGGAATTGGTACAATTCTTGGTATTACGGGAGGATATATAATTGGATTTCTTCCTTGTATATGGATTATTAATTTATTTACATGCATTAATAAACAAAAATTTTTTTGGTATCCTTTTTCCATGCTTTTAGGAACAATAGTTTGTTATATAATCGGATCCATTTGGTATATGATACAAACAGAAAATACCTTGCAAAACACTTTTTTAGTATGTATAGCCCCTTTTATTATATTTGATGCTATTAAAATAATTGTAGCAAGTATAATTGGATATATAATGAATGTGAGAATAACGTTATTTTATAGTATATATGCTGAATGATTTAAAAAAATATGTTATAATATGAATGTGGAAAATTACTCAAGTGGTTGAAGAGGATGGTTTCGAAAACCATTAGGGCGTAACAACTGCGGGGGTTCGAATCCCCCATTTTCCGCCATATTTATATATATTACTTTTTTATCAAAGAAAGGAATTAGGTATTTTATGACGCCTTTAGAAATGGCACTTATTGCAATTATCTTTCTATTAGTAGTTGGTATCTTTTTATTAATATTTGTAAGACTAAATAAACCGAAAGCCAAAAATGATGAATTAAACATGACATCTATTGATCTTTTAAGCAAATTAAGTGAAAGAATAATAAACCAAAATAATGATTTTAATGATAAATTCAAAGATTTAAACAATAATATTAAAGAAAAAATAGATGATTTGTCAAAGAAAGTAGATGATCAGTTAAAAGAATCGCTTTATAGCTCAAAAAATTTTTTTAAAGATTTTTCAGAAAAATTAGGTAAAATTGATGAGGCACAAAAAAATCTTGGTTCTTTAGAAACCAATATATTAGATTTAAACAAAATATTAAAAGGCAATCAAACACGTGGCAAATGGGGAGAATTAACTTTGTCAAATTTGCTTGCTAGTGTTTTTGGAGATTACCCTGATGGATATAGTGAACAGTATACAATTAAAAATTTAAACGGCGATATGATTAGACCTGATGCAGTAGTTTATTTATCAGAACCTAATCATATAATTTGCATTGATTCAAAATTTCCATTCAGTAATTACGAAGCATTGCTAGAGGATACAATTTCAGGTAAAGAAAAAGACGATATTTTAAAACAATTTAAAAAAGAAGTTCAGGTGCATATTAATAAAGTTAAGGAATATATTATCCCCAATCTCACAGCTCCTTTTGCTATCCTTTTTCTACCAAGTGATGGTATTATGTGGTTTGTAAATACTCATATGAATGATATCGTAAATGAAGCGCGTAATAAAAATGTTATTTTATCATCACCATCTACCCTTCATGCTTTGCTTGCAACGATTAATTTTTTTAATAAACAAGTAAAAAGGACCAAAAATTTAAAGGCCATAGAAAACCAACTTGTGGCATTAGAAAAAGAATTTGATCAATTTAAAAAACGTTGGGAAAAATTTACAACTCGTTTCGATGCTCTTGAAAAGTCCAAAGATGAATTAAATATTACATCTAATAAAATTACCAAAAAATTTACACAAATTATTGAGGCAAAAACTGATAAAATTGATATAGATGAAGGATATAACAATAATCAATAATTATAATTGTATTGCCTTATAAATAATAAAAAAGCATATCTAATCTACGATGGAATAGATATGCTTTTTTTATGCATATTTAGTATTAAATATTTAGAAAAAAGTCAAAATAAGTCATAAAAAATTATATATAATTATATTTTGATATGTTTTTACAAAAAAAACAAAAAAAATATAAAAAAACTTATAAAACATTGTTTTTTTTATAGTTAAAAAAATAAAATTTATTCATTCATCAACAGATTAAAAAAATATATTGACATTGAAATATAAAAAATATATAATTTAATTGTGTTCTGGGAAGGAAGAATTGAATAGATCTTCTAGTTCACATAAATACACAATATCATATGAAAAAGGGGGAGAAAATATGAAAAGTGTTAAAAGATTATTTTTTGTTTTTTTTATGGTGTTAGTAGGGACTGTATGTGTTTGTACTATTAAAAATGTTGAAGCAAGCGCAGCAGTGCAAATGACTCCTTGGACCTTATCATTTGATAATGGTCAAGTAGTTCCTATATCAAAAGAACAAACGAGTTTTTCAGTTGTTGCAAATAGTTTTTCTGTTACATATAATGATTTAACAGGAGAAACAAGTGGTGGATATTTTGATATTTGGGTTGAATGTTTTGGTGTAGTACCTTATGAACCAAGAATTGAACAACAATATATTGCCAATGGTGAAACATTAACGTATCAAATGGGAGGTAATTTGTATTTTGTTTATCATTACTATAATGAGGAAGCCCAATATGATGATAGAATGTGGATACCATTTAAAGTAGATCGTTCTATTGTATCCTCTAATCGTATTGTTACAAATTTTGATGCAAACACATATTATTATGATGAAAGTCTTTATTTTAGGGATGGTGATTATAGAAGAGATCCTGATATTGATTTAGTGTTTGAAGGTAGAAACTTGACAACTGGTGAATATTTAGAAGTAAGTTATGGCAGTTTAAATGTAGATGATGAAGGTGAATATGAAGTAATCATTCGTGATAATAGAAAAAATCAAACAAAAACGTATCAATTTGCAATAGACAAAACAGCACCAATGATTTATTTGGTTGAGTGGGATTATTTTGTAGAGACACCTGTTTTAGAAGGAACTATTACAAGTGCCGGTATGAAAGTAATGTATGGTGATAATATTGAAGTTAGTCAAATGACTTATAGTTATAAGCCTTTTAATTCAAATAGTGTAGAAACTGGAAGTGTAGAAAATAATTATATTTTTTGGCGAAAAGGTGAATATGTAATTACAGTTACAGATATGGTGGGTAAAACAACATCTACAACTTTTACAATATCATCATTTGATATTGTTGCAGATCCTGATGGTGCTGCAACATTAGGTACAGAAGTTACTTTAAATGATGGAGAAAAAGGAGGCACAACACTTCATGTAGGTTATACTAGATGTTTATATTTAGATGGAAATGCTCCAAGTCAATCCAGATTAGATTATACATTTACATCAAGTAATTCATCAATTGCAACAGTTAGCGAATATGGAACAGTTACAGCTAAAGGAGTAGGAGTGGTAGAAATTACTTGTGTTTTAAAAAGTAATCCAAACAAAGTATCTAAAATAGTTTTAACTATATTACCATAAAAAAATAATAATAAAATGGTGTAAAGAAAAATTCTATTACTTGATAATATTATTACTTCATGTTATAATAAATAATTATAATATAATATGGAGAAATAAAATGATAGTAAAATATGAACTAATAAAAAAGGATGCTAAATCGATGGCAAGACTTGGTAGAATTACTACACCACATTCTATTATTGATACTCCTTGCTTTATGCCTGTAGGTACACAAGCAACAGTGAAAGCATTATCAAAAGAAGAAATAGAAGCAACGGGTGCTCAAATTATTTTGGGTAATACCTATCATCTATGGAATCAGCCAGGTCATAAATTAATCGAAAAAGCAGGTGGCTTACATCAATTTATGAATTGGGATAAATCAATTCTAACTGATTCAGGTGGTTTTCAAGTTTTTTCTCTTGCAAAACTTAGAGATATTAAAGAAGAAGGAGTCTATTTTAAACATCATAAAAGTGGTAAACCCCTTTTCCTTTCACCAGAAATTTCAATTGAAATCCAAAATAGTTTGGGTAGCGATATTATGATGAGTTTTGATGAATGTCCACCCTATCCATCAACAAGACAATATATGGAAAAATCTGTTGAAAGAACAATTAGATGGGCGAAAAGAGGTTTAGAAGCTCATAAACATAAAGATAGACAAGGTTTATTTGGTATTGTGCAAGGAGGAAATTTTGAAGATATAAGAAAATATTGTGCAAATGAACTTTTACAATTACCTTTTGATGGTTTTTCTATTGGCGGGTTAAGTGTAGGAGAACCAAAAGAGATTCAAAATGAAGTTTTGAGTTATACTACGCCTTGTCTACCTGAGGATAAGCCCCGTTATTTAATGGGAGTTGGTTCACCTGGTGCAATACTAGATGGTGTTGAAAGAGGCGTAGATATGTTTGATTGTGTATTACCAACAAGAATTGCAAGGCATTCATGCGCAATGACGTCTAAGGGGAGATTAATCTTAAAAAACAAAGAATTTGAAGAAGATTTTAGACCAATTGATGATGAATGTGACTGCTATACTTGCAAGAATTATACAAGAGCATATATTAGACATTTAGTTAAAGCTGATGAAATTTTAGGTGCGAGATTGATTAGTATTCATAATGTACAATTCCTAGAAAATCTTATGAAAAATATTAGAATTGCAATTCAAGAAGAAAGATTTTTAGAATTTAAAGATCAATTTTATGAAAAATATGGTTTAAATCAAAGTAATAAGGATTTTTAAAATGAAAAAGATAACATCAATAATTGTAATAATAATACTACTATTTGTAATTAGTAGTTGTTCACTTTTAAAAAACAAGTATATTGTTATGGGTAATGGCGTGGATATTACAATTCCTAATGAATACAAACAATATATGTTGTTACCCAATAATTTACCATCTATCCATTTTGATTTGGATAATGTTAGAATTTCAACTGATTCCACAAATGCAATTGTTAAATTTGTTCAAAATGATCAATATATTTTAAGTGATGCAATGGCTACTCATTTATCGCGATATACTTCTGATGAAATTATTGAAACAAGATGTGTTGAAAGAGAAGAAAAAAATGGCGCTAAACTAGGAAAGGATTACTTACCAATTGATGAAGGAACCAAGTCTTTGGAAAAAATTATTATTGCAACAAATACTGATGGCACAAGATATTCTTATTCCTTTAGAACTTTTCAAAGTAATGGAAAAATATACTATGCTTATACATATATAGAAAATATGTCTATTGCATTAGAGATGCCTTTAATGGCGGTAATACATAACAATGAGCGAAAATTAGTGTTGTTACCATTACCATATGATACGAAATATATTGTTGGTGGTTTTAATATTGAATTAGAAAGTTTACTAACAAAAGACCAATATTTAGATACTACTGATGAAAATTATTTTACTTTTAATTACCCTAATTATTTAAAAAATAAAAATTCTCAACTGGATTATTTAGAAAGTAGTGTAAAAGATTGGTATGCCAAATATTGCAATGGCCATCTAGAAAATGATAAATTTGTAATAGAATACATAGGTGCTAAATTTTGGATTGATTTTAACCAAGAAAAACTCAATAATGACACTGGAAAAAAAGAAGCAGCTTTTAGAATTAGATACATAGGAAAAAAATAAGAAATAGATTCACAAAATAATAGAATAAAAAAGGATAAAATGAAAATGCTTGATTTGGGTGCTTTACCAAAATCAAGCATTTTTTTAATAAAAAAATTGCTACATTTAATTATTATAACTCGTAGATGAAATAACTTTTTAATTTTAAAAAAGGTATACCTTTATAATAAAACTTTAAATATATAAAAAAATATATAGTCATATATATATTAACATATATTGACATAAAAGTCAATTTATTCATTAAATTTGATAAAAAAATTAGTGAATTTTTTAAAAAAAACAAAAATTATAAAGGTATACCTTTGAAATAAATGATTTTAAGGTACATTATTGACGAATAGTTTATTAAAACTAAAGAAGGAGACAAACATGATAGAAAAAACAAAAATAACTAAAAAAATTAGTACTTTAAATATTATTGGTATAGTTTTATTAATTATATTTGTGCCATTAATTATTATGAATATGATATTGATAATCAAAGGATGGGTAGATCCTGATAAGATTCCTATGCTTTTTAATAGAGCGCCTTTAATTGTAGTATCTGATTCGATGACTATTGAAAAAGATGCGGAGGGCAATATAGTTAGTGGTGCATTTAATAAAAATGATTTAATCTTTATTAAAAAAGTGGACCCATCAACGCTTACTGAAGGTGATATTATTACGTATATTGCGGAAGACGGATCAGTTGTAACACATAGAATATTTGAAATAAAAAAAATAGAAAGTCTAGATGAATATATTTTTACGATGAAAGGTGATTTTAATAATTCTATTGATAATATGGATGTGACATCTGATCAGATAGTGGGGATTTATACTGGACGAATTGGTGGATTTGGTAAAGTTGCTAATTTTTTAGGATCTCCACTTGGTATTGTTGTAATATTGGGCATTCCTCTTGCTATACTATTAGTAGTTGATTTATTAAAAAAGAAAAAAGATAATCAACAAGTACAATCTAAAAATGCTGAACTTGAATTAGAATTAGCAAAATTAAAATCAGAAAAAGCACAATTTACAAAACAATTATCAGAAGAATCTGATGAAAAATTAGATGAAAAGAAATAATCTAATTTTTAACTTAATTGGGTATTAACATGGCCACACATGAGAATACATATATAAATTTATATATATAAAATTAGAATTAGTAATAAATTTTAAGAAAGGAGATTATTATGAAGAGAAATAAAATTTTTACATTTGGTCTTATTGCGGCATTTGTTGCAATTTTATCATTAACATTAGTTTCAGGTACTTATGCTAAATACACATCTACTGTGAGTGGTGAAGATTCTGCAACAGTTGCTAAATGGGGCTTTGAAGTAAATAGTGAAGCTTTAAATTTGGGAAGTGAAGAGTTGACATTTAATTTGTTTGATACAATTTTAGATACAAAAGATAATCTTGATGAAGCTGATGTAGCTAATGGAAAAATTGCACCAGGAACAAAAGGTAGTTTTGCATTTTCAATTAAAAACGCATCTGAAGTTACTGCTCAATATGAGTTATTTTTAGAAGTTACAAACGAAAACAATATTCCTCTTGTTTTTAAAGTTGATAGTGGAAAAGTTACACCTGGTGCTACAGCATTAAAAACAGGAACACTTGCAATAAAAGCAAAGGCTACTACTATTACAGTTGAATGGGAATGGCCATTTGAAGCAACTTCTCCAAATACAGATGAGGCTGATACAGTATTAGGTATTGGAGGAACTGCCACAATTACTGTTACTGCAAAATTAGTATTTACTCAAATTGATTAATATTTTTTATTATTAAAATATGTGGCTACATAATTAAGTGGATATTAGATTGTGGCCTAATATCCACTTAGTTTAATGGGATTAACATATATTTTTACTAAAGCATATTTTTAACAATATGTTTTAGTAAAAATATATAAACAAATAAAAAGGGGAATCGTTATGCGAAGAAAGAAAAAAGGACAACGATTATTAGGTTATCATATATATTTTAATACAATTAAAGATTCTAATGGACAAACAATTGCTAAAATAAATGGCCATCAAATTGTTTCAGATGATGAATTATTCTTTAAATCAGTTCTTAGTTCCAACACGATTGTTGATGTAGAGCCAAATGATTTAAATGGTAGAAAAATTAAGTATACCCTATATAATCAAACTACAAAACAAATAGTTGCCAAATTAGATAGTTATTTTAACATTTATACACTTGATGATATATATTTGGGAACTTTATTTAATTCTACAAAATCTATTATTTTTATTTTAATATGTACTTTTTTTTCTTTATTGACCCTTTTAATAAGTTTTGTAATTTTACAAGTAAGTACAAATCCAGCAAAACCTAAAGAACTTATTATTAGTGAAAAAGATGGTGCAATTTTATATGACAAGTGGAATATATTTGGTGATAAAGTAGAAGAAAAAATTTTATATCCTGGAAAAGTTGGTGAATATTATTTTAATATCACTAACACGAATGATTTTGCTGTAACGTTAAACATGGAATTTTATGAAGATAATTTGAGTAATTTACCAATGCAATATCGTTTAGTACTAAGTGGGCAATATGCTTTAGGTGACGAATATTATTGGGTCAATTTGGATAACTTAGATTTAGAAAATGTTACAATTGCAGCTAATCAAACACTTCAGTTTCGTCTAGATTGGATATGGATAGATTGGGATAATGATGAATTTGATACAGAAATTGGTATTGATGCAACGGCACATTATACAATTTATATCAAAATTACCTCTACAATTATGTATGTCAATTAAAAAATAAAGAAAGGATAAGCTTAATGGCAAGGAAAATATTTACAAATAAATATATGATACTATTTAGTTTATTGGTTATTATACTAGGAATTACCATTAGCGAAAATATTGCTACGTCAACAACCAATGCTAAATATAAGACTTTAATTGATACTAATTCTAGTGTATCAACTATTGCAAAATGGGATATTAAAGCCTTAAATAAAGATAAAACTGAAATTAGTATGACAGGAGAAGGTTTTAATTTATCAGAATCAGGTGATAGTGGTAATTGGTTTTTTACAATTAGTAATTTATCTGAAGTTAATGCCAAAATTGCAAAATCATCAAAAATTACTTTGCAAGTAGATGCAGATGGTTTAGCAAATAGTAATTATTTTGTATGGGATTTTTTAACAGGAGAAAATCCAATTCATTTTTCTATTTACCTATATGATAGTGATATTAACCATATTGTCACTTATAAGAATAAAGAAAATAATGAAATAATTACCTTAGATTCTTATTTAGAATTATCCGAATTAGAAAAAGCAACTTATGAAGAAATTATTGATGAAACAGTTTCATCAGTACTATTGTTAGAAACATCTTCACAATTAGAATTTGACAAAATATTAGAAGATACACCTAATGGTGTTGCAATGTATTTTTCTACACAGTGTGATTTTAGTGGACTTGATGAAAAATTACTAGCATTAGATTTTGGTGATAATAAAAAAAATAAAACGTTTAGAATAAAATGGGATGTTGTAGATAATATTCATGATGTTAATGGAGTGGAAAGTACATATCTTGGTTATCAAGTAGTAACGCAAACAAATAATATAATGGAAGGTCCATATATAATTGATGGTCAAGAATATTATATAGGATATGATATATATGATTATTTTGAATATTTGAATTATTTTTCAAAAAATGGTATGAATGGAGAGCCTGCTTTTGTTTTCCCTAATGCTAGTGGTATTATTGGTCAAACTATGAAAGTTGGTTATTCGGATTTAACGGATGCACAAAAAACTCAAATTAAATCCTATCTAGTAGATGGTACATTAGATGGTTTAAATCATATAGTAGAACGATATACATACGAAATGTATGAAAAATTTTTAAATGATAAAAAAAATTTTGAAAATAGTTTAGGGTATTTGGAATATGGTCTTGTCTGTACTATAAGTTTTGATTTAAAAATCGAGCAAGTAGATTAGAAAAATGTTAAAAATAATTTATAAAATTGTATCTTTTTTAATTGCTGGTTTATTTTTGATTATTTTTATCTTTTTTTCCATCTATTTGGTAAAAAGAATCATAAATAAAGATAAACCAACTACTGTTTTTGGTATTGCTTTTTTTGAAGTAGCATCAGGTAGTATGGAACCTGAAATCTATATAGGTGATTTAGTAGTTACACGTAAAATAAAAGAAGAAGACTATCAAGTTGGAATGACTGTAACATATTTATTGCCAGATACCAAAACACCTGTTACCCATAAAATTGTAAAACGTGATGGTAATACAATTACTACAAGAGGTATCAATGAACAAACCAATAATACAGATGATGAACCTTTTGATGTTACATATATTATTGGTAAAAAAATTGCTATTTTACCTAAGTATTATAAATTTGTCAATTTCATTAAATCACCTATTGGAATTATTGCTTTTGTTATTGGTGGATTTTTAGTAATTGAAGGATATTTTTATATAGATAAAAAAATAAAAAAGAAAATAAAAAATTAAAAAATGAGAAAGGAGTAGAAATGAAAAAAAAATATATTATAGTTTTATATTTAATTTTTGTTTTGGTGGTTATCTTAACATCATCTACTCTTGCAAAATATATTAAAGTAACTACAACTAAAAATACGTTTATAATTGGTAATAAACTATTCTTTAATTATGAACGATCAGATTTATTTAGAAATGATCAATTAATTGTTGGTGTTGAAACAGAATATGAAGAAAATGGCATTGTTCACAAAAGAATTGAGACTATGAATATTATGCCAGGAGACAATATTACATATCATTTTTTTGTTAGTAATTTCAATGATAAAACATTAGAATATAATGGAATTATTGGACAATTTATCCCTATTGCAAGTGGTTTTATAGCGCTGCCTGTAAAAGGAGAAACATTTGATGTGGATTGTACGATTATGTATCGGGCTGTCCCAATTGATGGTAGTATGGCTACAGATCAATTTACTTTATTAACTGATACATTAGTCTTACCAACATCTGGAGAACAAAAAGTAAAATATGAATTTGTTGTTAGTTGTATTTTAGATGATCAACTCGCAGATACAACAAGTGATGATTATTTCGGTGCTCAGTTATCTATTTATTTATTTATTAATGCAGCATCAAATATTTAGTAAAAAATTGATTAAAAGGAAGATTATTTTATGGTTGAAAAAGAAAGATTTTATAAACGCCTCAACCTAGTACTTATATTGCTGTTTTTTATAATTATCATTTTGCTTATTAATATAACAGTTAATCCAACTTCATCAAGGTATATTAAGCAAGAAAAAGATGAGATTTTAGCATCTTATACAGCACTTTATTTTAATAGTGATAGTAATAACTTAAGTTTATCGTTAGAAAATGATATAGGACATGTTAGTTTTAAATTAATGAATTACCTAGGTGAAGATGTAACAAAAAGAGATATTGAATATGTAATTCAAAAGCCTAGTCAATTTTATGATTCACAAGGAAGAGAAATTACTAATCCAACTGGTGAAGAAGACTTATATGTTTTAGATGTATGGGGAACACCTAAAAAAGTAGGAAATGATAGTTATAAATATCAAACAGAAATTGTCCAAAATGATGGCGAAATAAGTACTAACGGAAATTACTGTTTTGTTTATGAACCACTTGGTTCTAGCGCAATTGGTAAAATTCATAATGTAACTATACAATTGACAAGAGAATTAGATAGTGAAATACAAAGAGCAGAAAATGTTTCTATTGTTGTACAGTTGATTAAACCATATCGTGAAGTTTTTATCATTGATGTAATTGTATCAAATCAATTAATTGTATTTTCTAATAATGTAAGAGACTTGTTTGAAACAAAAATAGAGACCCTTTATATACAATCAAGTAATATATATTCTCATTATAAAGTAGATGATATGTTTTTTAAAAGAACAGTGAATATCGATGATCAAATATATGAATATACTTCAAAAGCTTTTCTAGTTACAATTTATTGGCAAGATTTACTATTGAATTTAAATCAATTAAAAGATATACATATTGGCATAGGTGAAAATCCTAGTAATATAGATATAACTAAACCATATATTATTGGTTATAATGCTACATATGGTAGTGGTATGCTTAAAATTTATGTTCCACAAGCTTCAGATTTCTATTTGGATTTTTTGCCAATTGCGACAAATTATCAAATTGATGCCAAAGTAGAAGTATGTGTTAAAGATGTATTAAATAATGAGATGTATATGATATATAATGAGGCATTTGGTGGCTATCAACATAATAATAAGGATAATCTACCATTCGAAGAGAATTCAGAAGATGTTTTTAATCTCATAACTAAATAAAAAAGAAAGGAGACAAAACGATGAAGAAAAAAATAGCAAATGAAAAACTTTTTTCCATCGGATCAGTTAGTGCATTGGTTGTACTTTTGATAGCAGTTTTTACAATTGTAATTTTTGTTATACAACCTAAGAGTAGTGTAAGTGCAGCAGGCGAATATACTTTGATAGTCAATAAAGTCTCCACCATAAGTGTTTACGTTAGTGGACAAGGGGTAGAAATGCAAACTAGTACGGATGCTACAGATACATATATTGTTGATGCAAATTCTGTTGTTACTTTACGTGCTATTAATGAATCAAGAATTTTTCAAAGTTGGAATATTGTAGATGAAAATGGCAATCCTACTTTAGAAAATGGATCGAATAATAGTATTCTTACTTTAAATGTAAATCAAAATATTATAGTTTCTACTACAAGAAGAAATCCAACAGTCCAAGATTATGGCAAATATATGTATGATCGTTTTTTAATTGAAACTGAAGAGGATTTGCTAGCTTTGCAAGATATTATTGCTACAGGTAATATTCTTACTGAATCAAATGCAGAAAGTAATATTGATTTAATCAATCAATATGATAAATTATTTAGTGATTATGATAATTATAAACTACTTCTTACAGCAAAAGAAAAAGCAGCTTTTATTCGTAATAACAATTTATATGATTTAGTACAAACAGGATATTATTTAGTTGCTAATAATTTGTCATTATATAGTCAAGAATTTAGTGGTATTGGCAGTAGTTCACGTCCTTTTAGAGGAGTAATGTGTGGATTAAACAATGGTACTATATCTAATATTTTTTTAACAATTAGTATTGCAGAAACTCGTGGAGCAAATTATTATGGTTTGTTTGGTTATTTAGATGAACGAGCAGTAGTTAGAAATCTAAATGTTATCACTAGTATAGGAATTACTAAAGATGAATATGGGATGATTTTAAATAATACTATTTATGCAGGTGGACTTGCTGGTGAAATTAACCAAGCTTTAATGTATAATATTATGGTTAAGTTAAATACTGGTATCAATACAACAGATACGACTATTTATATAGGAGGAATTGCAGGAAAATTAACTGGTGGTATTAATGCCCATCATCAAGTTAAGTATAGTGCTAATGGTGAAAATTGGAATATTCAATCGAATAGTAGTAGCAATATTTATGCAGGAATTTTGGCTGGTTATGGTCAAAATGCATATATTGATTACTTTGATGTTGATATATCTGGTCTTACAATTAACATAAGCAATTTGAGAAATGATATATATAATCCAGATATTAATATTTATTTAGGTGGTTTATTTGGTTATTTAAATGTAGATAGTATAACTAAAATCAATAATATCTATTTTAAAGGCAATAATAGACAAATATTACATAGTAATATTAATGCTGGAAATGCATATGTTGGTGGTTTGATAGGATGTGTTGATACAACTTATGCACAAGTAAATGTTGGTGTAGTACAATTTGATAATATGGCTAGTGAACAATCTTCTATAATAGCCCAATCATTAGATGCTACAAGTCAAGCAAATTTATATGCAGGTGGTCTTTTTGCTTATGTACTTGGTGAAAATTTAAATGCTGGTGAGCAATTTAAAGATACAATTACTACTAATGAAATTGATGGCAAAGTGATATATAATTTTCGTTATTTATTTAATGGTAATTACAATATTCAAACCATTCAAAATGGTAGTGAAGATATTACCAATACTTTTGGTAAAAGTATAGCAGGTGGACTTGTTGCAAAAGGTTTTTTTAATATTGATGGATTAGACAATAATAATCGTAGTGAGATTTTTATTTCTAGTCCAACTTCAAAGTTTGAGGTTCGTGCGAATCAAACTAGATCTGCAAATCACTTAAGTAGTACAAGCAATAAAATAAATCAGATAACTGATAAAGAACATTGCATTTCTGGTTTAGTATTTGGTCTTGTTTCTAATAATAATTATCAATATATTTTTAAAAACATTAATATTTATGCTAATAATGCTAATATCCTAACAACTAGAGAAATGGGTTCTTTGGGAATTGGCGATTTATCAACAGGAGGATTTATTGGATATTCAGTAGGTTCTAGTTTTTCTAATATAACGTTATATTTTAATGGTGGTTTAATTAAAACTGATAGTTTATCTTATGAAGCGCAAAATACCTTAACTGATATGAATAATGCATATACTGGTGGTTTTGTTGGTGATTTTAGAGGCCCTAATGCAACTATGAATAATATTCAAATTGATGGTTACGATATAGAAAATAAAACATCTATTGGTACAACTGTTAGAATTGAAGCTACTCAAAATACTATTCCTGGCGGAAAGGACTATACTGGTGAAAATTATACTGGTGGTTTAATAGGCAGATTATATCAAGTTTCTAAAGTTGAAAATTGCTCGTATAATGGTTCAACTTCAAATGCAGATATTATTCTAATGCAAGGACATGAAAGTCCGGATAGCGCTTTTTGTGGTGGTCTAATTGGACTTATAAAAAATAATTCAAGTATATATGAAGGACTTATTCAAATAAATAATTGTAAAGTTACAAATGCACAAATTGATGGTATGGCAACAACAGTTGATATTTATGGAAATCCAGATATATATGTAGCTGGATTAGTAGGAGCTTGCTATAGCCATGATTCCCCTGTAAAAGTAAGTTTTTCTAACTCAAAGGTTTTAAATAGCAATATTAGAGCCCAAAGTAATGAACGTATTGAATCCTATACTAGTGGTATTCTCGGTGCTGCAACCTGGTCAGGGACTTTTGATATTTCTAATTGTTATGTATATGGAAGTCAAATTTTGTCTGATGCAAATTCTTCAACTAGTGGTGCAGCTGATAAGGATAATGCATATGCTGCAGGTATTTGCTCACAAACAACTTCAGTAAATGTCAATATCTCTAATTCTGTAGTGATAGATTCAATTGTTGCATCAAGGGCACCAAATGGAAGATCCATTGCTTGTGGTATAATTTATGAAGCTACTAATTCTACAATTTATGTTAATAATTGTTATAGTAATGCATATTTAAATATAGCTAACGAAAACTATCCAATTATCAATACAAATGATAATTGTACTAGAAGTTATTATGTTTTAGAAAATATTACTTCACCATTATCATATAACGGAATTGGACTAGATTTTTCACGTAAAAAAATAAATACATCTAATGTTAGCATCCAATCTATTTTTACCAATTTAAATTATAATGATGCTAATGGCGAAAAAATTTTACCAGTTTTTAAATCTAATCATTATTTTTCAGTTACTAGAAATATGTCTTCGCCTGTTTTGATTAATTACTTAGGAACAAATTCAGAACGCCGAACCAATATTGCTAGTATTTGGATTAACGCAACAGAAGAAGGTAGCAGTTCTAAGTTAGTAGATTATACTAGTATTGAAGAATTAATTGATGCAGGATGGTTTAACTTAGGAGAGATTATTGTATATAATGAGGATATTTCTACTAGTGAGACTGATAATATTGAATTAGTAGAGATTAAATATCTTGATGATAACAATACTTATCATTTTTCAGGTTTTTCATCTGATGGTAAAGCATATTTACAAAATTCTAATTATCCATTTAATTTAATTGAAAGCGGTTATTCTCAAATTGAAGAAGATAGTCAAGTAACAATAGGTGATAAAGTAGTTACAACAAGGATTACCAATCAAATTAAAGTATATGATGGCATTCCTTATATGCAAATTCATTTTAAAACAGTAGATACAGTACCAATTTATATTGTAGAATTATATGATTCTAATGGTAATCAAAATATTATTACAACGAATGAAGCAAATGGTATTGGTAATTTGACTTATGATTATGTATTTGATAATGATGGGTATATCAATTATACTATTACATATATTCCAAACACATACTTAAAAGAGAATATGACTTTTTATTTAGTATGTAAGATAGGTCAAGGTAATCAATACGATATTCATGGCTTAAAATTTGATCTAATTGCTAATAAAATTGAATTAGATGATATTACATTTGCTAATTATACTCCACCATTAAATTATTATTTAGAAGAATTAGATGATACTTTAGGAACAATGGAAAACCCATATTTATTAAGAAATAATTCAATAACTAAATTCATCCCAATTATATCAAAGAGTAATGATTTAACTGAACAGCAATATATTGATGAAACTAATGTTGAATATGTAAATTATATATGTAATGCTCCAAGTGACTATGCATCTATCAAAAGTAATGGTGATTTAAGCGTAAATAATGCGACAAATACAACATATAGTATACAAATAACTTTGAAAGATTTTGCACAAACTTCGAAGACTATATATTTTAAAGTTGTGAATCAATATGGGGTATCACATACTTTAATTGGAGCTGATATTGAATCAATAAATTATGCCACAAGTAGTAGTGAATATTATTTTAAAATTACTCCTCAAACTAATTATAGTAGTATTCCAAATAGTTTCAACATTTTAATTGGTAATACTACATATAATTTAAATAATATTTTTACAAGTAATGGAATTAGAATTTATCAAGATGGTGATAAAACTCAAGAAATTACTACTTTTAATGAAAATGCAAGTTATTATGAAATTTATCTTTCAGAGGTTTTAATTAGAAATAATATTTATATTAATATAAGTTTTCCTATTATATATACTATAACACTTGATTTACAATGTAATCTATTCAATCCTAATTTTGTAGAAGAACAAAAAGTTTTTAAATTGATTGAAGGGACTACTTATAATTCTTATTTTAATGATGGAATAAAAACTGATATTAATACTTGGATTAGTGATGCAACACTTTTTGGTTTTGTTTTTACAGGTTTTTATTTAGTTAATGATGCCAATAATGATAATTCATATGGCGTAAGTTTTGAATCAATTATTTCATCAGATATTGAAGTGACTAGCTCCATTACTTTTTATGCTCGTTGGAGTTTCTTAATAGAATTAGTAGAAGCACCTGGGACACATATTGTAAGTAGTTTTCCTGATACTTTTATGAAAGATTACTATGAAGAAGATCTTGTAAATGAGACGATTAAGATTCCGATTAATAATAATAGAGGATACGTATTTACTCTTAGCAAAGATGAAGATTTTATAGGTGAGGCTTTTATTGAAGCATTTACAATAGAATTGGTAGAAGGTAAAAAACAAATTACTGAGATAGCAATTGAAAAATATTATGAAAATATGTATTTATATTTTATTCCACCAGAACAAATTACTGGTTATTTAGTAATTGCAACATCTGTAAGTAATACAGATTTAATCATTGGCGAAAATACTGCTTCAGTAACTGAAGAAATATTACCAGAAGATGGCATTTATACATTTAAATATACTGTAAATCATAGAAATACGATAACCACAACATCTGATGGTACAATTTTTGATAGTTCTTATATTTATAATAGTGGAAATCAAAATAATCCAAATAGTAATCTATCTTTAACAAAAGATTTCCTTTTGCAATTTAGTCAACAAAGTTATGAAAATAATCAAACAAACTTAATTAGTAGAAATTTGCCAATTGGTATGGTTATTGATGTATATTATCAAAAAATAATAAATGGCACTGTGACAAATAGAATTGTAGGTACATACCAAGTTACGACCAATAATATCAATCGTCTTTTATTAAGTGAATTTACTAGTTGGGATTTAGAAACAAAAATTTTTCCAAAAGAAACATTTTCTGAATTTTTAGGTACAAACGAAGAAGTATCTGAAATATATTATTTCGTTATAACTCCTCCTAATGGATTGATAGAAAATGTACGAAATGAAATCATAAATTATGTGATTGATGCAGGTTATTATGATCCAAATAATAGCAGCGGCTTTGTAGAAGGTAAACGAACAAATAATAGATTTGCTAACATACCGATTGAGGATGAATTAGCAGATAAAGTATTGATGGAAACTAGCAAACAAAGTAAAATTTATTCGGTTACGCCATCAAGAATTACTACATTAGATAAAAATGAAGATAATACATTTACTTTTACAGATATTAAAGAATTTAATTTATTTGATATTCATCTATACAATGCCAAAATTGAAGATCAAGTAGTATACGTTTATGATGATGGCATAAATAACACCCTTATCATATCAGATTATATTCCATTTGGTTTACATTCTATTCGATTAAGTATAGGGTATAATTTAGGAAATGTTGAAATTTATGGTAGTAAAACAGGCTTGGATGATGATTGGCAATTAGTAGATACAATATATGTTAATAGTTATGATAGTAAAATTTATACAATTGATTTTAGTAACACGAATTATCAATATTTTAAAATAGATAACATATCTTTAAAAGAAATGCATATTAATGAAATGCAAATTATTGCAAAATCTAATGCAATGTTATATACAACCAAATTTACTGAAAATAATATTGTCGAAAGCACTACAAACTTCATTAAGTATACGCTAAAAAGAACAATTGAAGGTGATATACGTCATAATGGCAAAAAGTTTTTACTTGCGGTACAATTGTTAGAATCGGATAAAATTGTAGAAGATATTCAAGATATTTCTTTAAGTTTAGAAATAAATAATCAAAAGATAATTATCTCTGCTTTAGATTTAGAATCAAGAGGTAAAAATGTAGTATATTTTGATTTAAGTTCAATTTTAGTAAATTATGATTTAGATAGTATTACCTTTGAGATTATTGTAGATGCCAATTGTTCAATATCAGCAGTTCAATTACTTGAAGCTACTAGTATGTATAAACCGGCAATGTCAGAGGTAAGAGATACAATTGTATAGAAAAAATAATTTTTATAAAAAATTGACAAATTTTGCTAATAAAGTTATAATAATGTTGGTACTGCCAAATACCAATTAGACCATTATCTTTAGATAATGGTCTTTTCTATTTGGAGATGCAATATTTGAGAAAAGTATTTAACTGTCTTTTCATAATAATGAATTTTTATCATATAATGAATTGGTGGTACTAATGGTAAAACATCAAATTCATAAAAAATTATTTATTCTCATTATTGTACTAGTTATTTTTGGATTATTTATGGTTTATAGTGCTAGTAATGTTGTTGCTATGTATCGATTTAATGATAAAGCATATTTTTTAAAAAGACAACTTATTTTTGCAATTGTAGGCATTGCTTTGATGATTATATTTATTCATATTGATATTCGTAAAATATATCAAGCAACGACATATATATATTTGGTCGCTTTACTATTATTGATATTAGTATTAATTCCAGGCATTGGTGTAGTAAGGGGTGGGGCAAGAAGTTGGATAGGCTTTGGCTCATTTTCAATTCAACCCGCGGAATTTATGAAATTAGCAATTATTTTATTAATTGCTAAATATTTAAGTAATAATCATAAAGATTTAAAAAAACCCTTGGAATTCATAAAAATTTTTGTTTTAATAATTAGCGCTTTTGGTTTAATTATGTTACAACCTGACTTTGGTACTGGATTGGTTTTAGTTATTTCTTGTATCTTGATGCTATTTAATGCTGGAACACCAATTAAATATTTTTTATTTTTAATTGCCATTGGTTTAATAGGTATAATTGTTTTAATTGCTAGTGCACCATATAGATTAGAAAGAGTTCTTGCCTTTTTAGATCCATGGCGTGATCCTTTAGGTAGTGGTTTTCAAAGCATACAAGCACTTTTTGCGATTGCTCCTAGTGGTTTATTTGGACTTGGCTATAATCATAGTATGCAAAAACATTTTTTCTTACCAGAACCACAAAATGATTTTATTTTTGCAATTATTTGTGAAGAATTTGGTTTAATTGGTGGAGTTATAATCATTGGTATTTTTTTATATATTATTATTGAAACAATTAAAATTTCGCTTCATATTGATAATAAATATTTAAAATTTCTATCTCTTGGTATTGGTTTATCACTTTTTACACAAGTAGCTATTAATATTAGTGTTGTTATTGGTTTGTTACCTGTAACAGGTATAACTTTGCCAATTCTTTCATATGGTGGATCAAGTCTAGTATTGACTTTAATTTTTTTTGGCATTATATTAAATATTAGTCAATATACAGAAGAGGTGAAATAAAAGTGGTAATTGCTTTTAGTGCTGGTGGTACATTAGGCCATATTATGCCTGCTTTAAGTTTTATCGAAAAATTAAAGAGTATAGATTTAAATATTAAGATTATTTTTTTTGCTACTATTAAGGATCAACAATATGAAATTTTAAATAACAATAAAAATATTGATCAAATTTATTATCTTGAAGCATATGGTAAACCGACAAAATGGCAAGGATATTTTAAAGTAATTTTTCAAGATTTAAAAATTTTATTTCTAATTAAAAAAATTCTAAAAAAAGCCAAAGTAGATGTGTTAGTAGGTATGGGAGGCTATATTAGTGGGCTTTGTATATATGCAGGAAATCATTTAAACATAAAAACAATAATTCATGAACAAAATAGTGTTATAGGTTTGGCAAACAAAATAAATTTAAAAAAGACAGATTTAATATTAACAACTTTTAAACATACGTTAGGATTAGAAAAACATACATCAAAAACAATTTTGGTGGGTCATCCAAGATTTATGGATGCAAAAAAAATGTCCAAAAATATATTTGTCAATAAACAAAGTATTTTAGTAACTTCAGGGACATTAGGTTCATATCAAATAAATCAAGTAATAAAAGAATTTATTCATAGCCCTTTGTCTAAAAAATATACAATTACAATTATTACAGGTAAAAAGTATTATGAAGAATTAAAAAATACTCTTCCTGTAGACTACCATTATATAATAAAGGCTTTTTCTAATAATATATTAGAAGAGTTAAGCAAAGCTGGTATAGTAATAAGTAGAGCAGGTGCTACTACATTATTTGAAATCTTAGGTAGTCGTACTCCAGCAATTGTTATACCATCTCCTAATGTTGTCAATCAACATCAATATTATAATGCGAAGAGTTTAAGTGAACTAGGACTTGTGCAATTGCTTGAAGAAAAAGATTTGAACTACATAACGTTAAATGAAGCTTTGGAAGAAATTATTCATAATTATGATAGTTATATATATCGATTAAATCATTTTGGCATTGGCCCAGTTACCGATAATTTTTATCAAGCAATACTACAAGTGATGAAAAAGGAGAAAAAGAATGGATAAAATTGATCAGTTTATTAAATATGTTGATGAAAATTATTTAGGGGGTATAAAAACTAATCTTGCTTTCAAAGATGTAACTACGCTCAAAATTGGGGGTCAAATAGGCTGTTTATACTTTCCTAAAAACTTAGATGATTTAATAACTAGTTTTAGGTATTTAATAAAAAATCAAATTAAATATTTTGTTATCGGTAGTGGTTCTAATATTTTAGCGGCAGATAAAAAATTTGAAATGGTTGTTATTAGTCTTAAAAATCTAAATAAAATTATCAAACTTACGACTGATAAATTTTGGGTTGAAGCTGGTATAAAAGATAATAAATTAGCAATAGAGTTAGCTAAAGAAGGATATACTAAAATGGAGTTTTTAAGCATTATACCTGGTACTATAGGTGGAGCAATCTATATGAATGCTGGGGCATATGATGCCGAAATGCAAGATATTATTCAAGAAGTAATATATTTGGATGAAAAAGGTTTTCTACAATTTTATAAAAAGGAAGAAGCGGAGTTTGCTTATAGAAAAAGTATTTTTCAAAAACGCAAAGGTATTATTGTTGGAGCAATTATTCAAGTAGAAAAAGCCAATATTCAAGGCTTACCATTAGAAAAAATTGCCACATTAAAAAAGAAGAAAAAGGAAAATCAACCTTTAAATTTATTATCTGCTGGCTCAACTTTTAAAAATGGAAAAAGTTATGAAGCATGGAAAATTATTGATGAATTGGGATATCGAGGATACCAGTTAAAAGGTGCCATGGTTAGTAAATCACATACCAATTTTTTAATAAATACTGGTAATGCTACTTATATAGATATGACTCAATTAATAGCTAAGATAAAATTAGATGCTTTTCAAAAATATAAAATTAACTTAGAATGTGAATGGGAGATTCTAGATTAGCCCATTCTTTTTTATTTACTTTGCATATATTATCTTAGGAGGTAAAAAATGAATCAAAATTATTTAAATTTAATTCGATTGTATAAAAATTCGAATTATAATCAAAATTTAAAATTCTATTCACCTATAGAAGGATTTTCTAAAGGTAATTTAGACAAAGATTTATATGATCAATTTTTAAATTATGTACCAAGAAAATTAAATGAAAATGATGAATTTAATATACTTAGAGCTAACTTATTTGCAGTAATAGATTTACAGCTTTATTTAGATACACATCCAGATGATCAAAAGGCTAAAGAATTATTCGATAAATATTTAAACAAATATATAGAAGTTAAAAAGTCAATAGAAAATAAATGGGGACCACTTGTTTTAACATCAAAAGAGAATATGGGTCAAGGATGGAAATGGTTAAAAAAATGGCCTTTTGAGGAGATGAATAAATAGTGTTTTTATATGAAAAAATATTAGAATATCCTGTTAATATTGAAAAAAAAGACTTAAAAATGGCTAAAATTATTACTAGTCAGTATGGGGGTCCACAAGGTGAATTGGGAGCAGCTATACGATATTTCAATCAAAGAATAACAATGCCTGATGAATATGGTAAAGCACTTTTAAATGATATTGCCTGTGAAGAGTTGGCACATATTGAGATGTTACAGACTATGATTAAACAATTGATGAAAGGTGCAACTATTCAAGAGATAAAAGAAGCAGGTCTTGATGCTTATTATACTGAACATGGTTTTGACTTATTCCCAGAAAATGCCTCGGGTGTGCCTTTTACAACAGCATATGTTTCAGCAACTGGCAATGTTATTGCAAATATTGTAGAAGATATGGCAGCTGAACAAAAAGCTAGAGCTGTGTATGAAAATTTAATTCAACAGGCAACTGATCCAGAAGTTATTCAACCATTATTATTTTTAAGGCAAAGAGAAGTTGTACATTATCAAAGATTTTTAGAACTTTTAGAACATTATCAAAAGTTAGGGTATAAATAAAAAATGAATAAAAGGCAGCAAAAAATACTGCCTTTTATTCATAAAATTTATTATCAAAAAAAAACACAAAAAATAAAAAAATGATATAATTGTATACGGCTATTTTAAGAATAGAATAATAAATAGTTCATTAAAAATAAAATAATACAAGTAGAGGAATGAGTATGGCAAATAGACAAAATTTGGATAATAATGAAAAAAAACTTAGTATAAAAGAAAGATATGATTTGGCAAAAGAATGTATAGAAAAAGAAGATTATCAAAATGCTGTTAATTATCTTGAACAACTTGCAAAAGAAGATGTGGCAGAAGCTGAGGTTGATTTAGCACAACTATATTTAACAGGTTTAGGTGTTGCAAAAGATGAAAAAAAAGCGGCATATTATTATGAACTTGCGGCAATGCTTGAAAATGTTGAAGCTCAAAATGCAATTGCTGATTGTTTTTATTTTGGTCAAGGAGTACCCAGAAATTATCGTAAAGCAGTATATTGGTATCGTCAAGCAGCCAAGCAAAATCAAGTAGATGCTATGGAATCTCTTGC
Organism: uncultured Bacilli bacterium; assembly: GCA_944326155.1. Taxonomy (GTDB): domain Bacteria; phylum Bacillota_I; class Bacilli_A; order ML615J-28; family CAG-313; genus CAG-313. Next base: position 19,998 of record CALVCV010000003.1, on the reverse strand, counting down.
TAATTGTTACTACAGGGGCGAAGGGGTTGTGCAAAACTTAGAAAAAGCAGTTGAATATTTTAATCTTGCAGCCGAAAAAGGTAGTGTTTGGTCATTATATTATTTAGGTGAGTGTTACTATTATGGTCGTGGTGTCAAACAAGATTTTGCAACGGCTGTTAAATGGTATCGCCAAGCTGCTGAAAAAGGCAATATATTTGCTGCATCCACTCTTGGCGATTGCTATGCTCGTGGTGAAGGTGTTAAAAAAGATTTTGCAACAGCTGTTAAATGGTATGAACAAGCTGCTTTAGCAGGCAATGAATGGGCACAAAATAAACTTGCTAATTGCTACTATTATGGTGATGGTGTAGAACAAGATGAAACTAAAGCGGTTGAATTTTTTAGACAATCGGCTTTAGCTGGTAATAAAAATTCAATGAATCGTTTAGGCGATTGTTATAGTTATGGTCGTGGTGTAGAACAAGATTATGAACAAGCTTTCAACTGGTATGAACAAGCTGCTCTTGCAGGACATAGTATTGCAAAATATAATTTAGGCAATTGTTATTATAATGGTAATGGAACAAATCAAGATTATGAACAAGCTATTAAATGGTATGAACAAGCTGCTGAGCAAAATATTGAAGGTGCTATGAATAAACTTGGTGAATGTTATCAATATGGATATGGTGTCAAACAAGATTATGCGAAAGCTATTGATTGGTATCAAAAAGCAGCAGATAAGGGGAATGCTTGGGCACAAGATATGCTTGGTAGCTTTTATGAGTATGGAAAAGGCGTTGAAAAAGATGTAGATGCAGCTATCTCTTGGTATCAAAAAGCAGCAGATAGTGGTAATAAACATGCCAAAACCCGTCTTTTAAGACTAGCATAAAAAGAAGAAAATACTAACTTTCATTGGTTAGTATTTTCTTCTTTAAAGTTCAAGCAATAGGAAAATATTGCTTAAAATTACAAATTAAAAAGTAGAATAAAAAGAAAATCACTATTATATTAATTGAAAAGAAAACCATTTTATGGTATAATAAATAAAGTTATAAAATGCTATATTTTAAATGGAGGCATAGATATGAGTAAAATTATGGCAGTAAATGCGGGAAGTTCATCATTAAAATTTCAATTATTAGAAATGCCCGAAGAAAAAGTTATAACCGAAGGTTTATTTGAAAAAATAGGTTTAAAAGATCCGCATTTTACAATTAAATATGACGGAAAAAAAGAAGAAGAAGACGTTACGATTAAAAATCATCAAGATGCTGTTGAAATACTATTAAAAGTATTAGTAGATAAAAAAATTGTTGAAAAATTAGAAGATATTTCAGGTGTAGGACATCGTATTTTACACTGTGGTGAATTTTATAATGACTCTGTTTTAATGACGGAAGAATCAATTAAAAATGTAGAATCAGTTAATGATTTGGGCCCTTTACATAATCCAGCTAATTTAATGGGGGTTAGAGCTTTTATGAAAGCTTTACCTGGTGTGCCTAATGTTGGTGTTTTTGATACATCATTCCATCTTACTATGGATAAAGAAGCTTATATGTATGCAGTACCATATGAATGGTATGAAAAATATGGTGTGCGAAAATATGGTTTTCATGGTACATCACATAAATATGTTGCCAATGAAGCTGCCAAACATTTAGGTAAACCTATTGAAAAATTACGTTTAATTACTTGTCATATGGGTAATGGTGTAAGTTTAGCAGCTGTAAAATATGGTAAATGTGTAGATACGACTATGGGCCTTACACCGCTTGATGGTGTCCCTATGGGAACAAGATGTGGTACAATTGATCCTGCAGTTGTAGACTTCATTTGTCGTAAAGAAAATAAAACCGTTGAAGAAGTCAATCGTATTTTAAATAAAGAATCCGGCTATATTGGCTTTTATAAAAAATCAAGTGATGCTCGTGATTTAAGAAAGGCACAAGCTGAAGGAGATGAACGTGCTGATTTAATTTTAAAAATGCAAGAGAAGAAAGTAGTAGACTATATTGGTAGTTATTATGCTTATATGGGTGGGGTTGATGCTATTATCTTCACTGCAGGTATTGGCGAAAAGGCACCTGAAACTAGACATAATATTTGTGCAAGATTGAAAGAACCATTTGGTATTGAAATTGATGAAGAGAAGAATTTGCTAAAAGGTCAATATGTAGAACTTACTAAACCTGATGCTAAAATTAAAGTTTTAGTTGTTCCTACTAATGAAGAATTGATGATTGCACGCGATGTTATGCGAATTGCAAAGATTAAATAAATTAGTTGAATTAATTTGAAGAATATGCTATAATGCATATACAAATAAAAAAGGAGGAATACTATGAATCAACCAAAAGATATGTTTTCAGCAAAACCCGTCTTAAAAGTCATCGGCGTTGGCGGCGGTGGTGGAAATGCTGTAAATCGAATGATTGATAATGATGTTCGTGGAATTGAATATATTGCCATTAATACTGACTGTCAAGTGTTGAGATTATCAAAGGCTGATGTTAGAATTCCAATTGGTACAGAACTGACAAAAGGACTTGGTGCTGGAGCAAATCCTGAGGTTGGCCGTAGAGCAGCCGAAGAATCAGAAGCTGAAATTAGAGAAGTTTTAAAAGATACTGATTTAGTATTTATCACTGCAGGTATGGGTGGAGGAACTGGAACTGGAGCAGCTCCTGTCATTGCAAGGTATGCCAAAGAAGCAGGTTGTGTTGTTGTTGGTGTTGTTACAAAACCTTTTGGTTTTGAAGGGAAACGTCGTATGCAACAAGCAGTAGCTGGTATTGAACAAATGCGTCCTTATGTTGATACTTTAATTATTGTACCTAATGATAAATTATTAGAAACGATTGGTACGAACACAACTTATTTAGAAGCTTTTAGTGAGGCTGATAATGTTTTAAGACGTGGTGTTCAAGGTATTTCGGATATTATCACACTACCTGGTTTAATTAATGTTGACTTTGCTGATGTCAAAACTGTATTACAAGGTAAAGGTACAGCTCTTATGGGAATTGGTATTGCAAGTGGTCCTAATCGAGCAGTTGAAGCCGCTCGTGAGGCAATTAGCAGTCCACTTCTTGAAGTAGATATTAATGGCGCAACCGATGCGATTGTGCAAATTACAAGTGATGCTGATATCACCATGAAAGAAGTAGAAGATGTTATTTCCGAAATCAGAAATGCCTCATCAACTGAAATTGATATTATACATGGAACGGGATTTAATCTTGAATTAAATGGTGAAGTCGTTGTAACTGTTATTGCAACTGGCTTTGATAGTGTAAAGAAAAAAGAAAATGAAGAAAATGTTAAAGTGAAAGAAGAAAATTACAACACCCCAAGACAAACATTAGATCAAATGCCACGTACGCCTTATGTTGAAAGTGGTTCAACAAAGCAAGAAGTAAAAGAAACAAAAGAAACCAAAGTTCCAAGTTGGCTTCAAAATCGTTTTAAATAATAAACTAGACATCTTTTAGTGTTTCTAAAGGATGTTTTTATTTGATATTAACTTAGATATTTTAATCAATAAAATTGAATTTTGTAGTAAAAAATGATATAATAAATTAACGTATAAGTAATAATTATAGGAGACATATATGTATTGTAAAGAATGTAATTTTATTATGCGGGGTGTTGGTAATAAATGCCCTTATTGTGGTTCTTATTTTGAAAAAGAACAATTTTTAGATAAAAGAATCAATTTTTTTAATTGGTTATTTTTAACTGTAAAACAACTGCTTTTTATTCTAGCTCTCAATATTTTTGTTATTTTTATGATAGTAGATATTATTTTAGTAATTGCAGTTGAAATTAACATTCATTTAACGCCGTGGTCGTTTTTAGTCATTTTTACAATTTTATTTTTTATGTGTGATTTTATATTGAAAAGTGCAAATAAAAACAAATTATTATTTTTAAAAAGCTTTTTAATATTAATTATTTTTTCCATATTAATTATGATTTCATATCAAAAAGAAACTGTTTTTAATCTTGAGATAGAACAAAAAATTTTATTGCTTGGATATTATTACCCACTAGTAATTTTATTTGAATTTTTAGCAGGAATTGTTCGTTTTTTAACAATTAAAAAATTTAATATTTTTTCTACATTTTTTTATGTATTGATATTAGTAGTATTTGCCACAGTTTTGTTTATTTTATCTTTTGTTTCAGAAATTGGTATTAATTCAGTACCACAAGCACGTTTATTAATATATATATGTTTTGCAATATCCATTGTAATTGCCATCAACGTTTTGGCCTTAACTATATTAAAAATGCGTTCAAGAGTTAGTATTGAGGAGTAATAATTATGAAAATAGGGTTGGTACTTGGAGGTGGCTTTGCAAGAGGAGCTGCACAGGCAGGTTTTTTAAAAGGATTATCTTATTATCTTAAACCAGAAGAAATATTTCTTATGTCTTGTTCATCAATAGGTGGAATGAATGGACTTGCTTTTTCAAATGATAACTTAGATTATTTAGAATATATGTATCGAAATAGCAATTTTCAAACTACTGCTAACTTAAAATTAAACTTAAAAAATAAACTAGTTGATCAAATACTAGATGAATTAATTCATAATCATAATGAAATTAAAATTCCAATGTATGTTACAGGCACATGTTTAAATACATTAGCAACGCATTATTTTTATATTGATAACAATACTTCACGAGAAAACTTATATAAAGCTATTAATATTACAGTAACTTTTCCATTTGTAAATGGTTTATATCGAAAAGAATATAAACGTTATTATCTAGATGGAGGAGCAACTGACAACATTCCTGTTTTTCCTTTTTATGAAAAAAAAGTAGATGTCTTAATCATCTTACATTGTTATCCAAGATATTTACCACCTTTAAAAATTATTAATAGTGGTATTGTTGTAATGGATGTTGATATTGCCGCAAGATGTGATGCGAATATTTCTACTTATTCATTTCAAACGGAAAATTTAAATAAAATGTTTGATGTAGGTATCGAGTATGGCAAAGAGTTTGGGCAGAAAGTATTTGCTGATCGCAATATAGATCATATTAAAGAACGTGCTCAAGCTTTTATGCGAGCAGAACTTCCAATTCGTAAGACGCGTAAAGTACCACTTAGTGCTGCTATTTTCTTCAATAAATTACAACAATCTAGAGGATTTGAATAATGAAAATAGGACTAGCACTAGCAGGTGGGGGATCGCTTGGTTCTTATCAAGTTGGGGTTTTAAAATATTTAAAAGAAAAAAATTGGCATTTTGATGTTATTACTGGCACTTCAGTTGGCGCTATTAATGGCGCTTTAGTAGTAACAAATGAAGTAGAGAAATTGGAAAAATTATGGTTAGAAATTGATAGTGATAAAATTATGACGGATGGTATAAACTTAAATAAGACATTATTTACAGAATTAGATGTTGATAATATATTAAAAATTTTAAAAACATTTGGTACATTAAAGGGAGCCAAAAATGGTCCTTTTAAAGAACTATGTAAAAAATATATTGACCCTGTCAAAGTTCAAAATAGTAATTCTGAATTTGGCACAATTTGTGTTGAATTTCCCAAATTTATAGAAAAACAAATTAATATGAAACAAATTAATAGTGACTTGGTTTTACCATTTATTTTTGCTTCAAGCGCATGTTATCCTATTTTTCCAATTGAAAAAATTGGCAATAAAAAATATGTTGATGGCTTTTATAAAAACAATTTGCCAATTGATTTTTGTTTTTCACTAGGCGCTGATAAAGTTATTGCGATTGATTTAGGTATGTTTGGAACCAAACCACAAAATAGTTATTTACTTGATTTACCAAATGTTATTTATATAAGGCCAAAGGTTAATTTAGGATCTTTTATGGATTTTACTCCTGATATTATTAAAAAAAATATGATTAGGGGTTATAATGATGCTAAGAAACAATTTAAAGAATTTAATGGGTATGTTTTTACTTTTTATAAAAATGAAAATTTTGATAATCTGGCAAAAAAATTTATTCAATATTTAGTGACAAATTTAAATGATGAAAATCGAGTTTTAATGAAGTATCTAAATGAATCTATAAACAAACAAACCTATCCAACCTTAGATGAAGTAGATTATTTACTTTTTGTTTTAGAATATATGGGAAACAGATATGAATTTGATGATAGTATAGTCTATGATTATCAAGAATTTATTGAAAAAGTTTATAATATAGCTAAAGAAGATGAAGCAAAATCTATTATTATTCACACTAAAAGTAAAGTACGTAGTATATATCAAAAATTTCTTAATAATAAAGAAGAAGAAACAATTGATGAATTAGAAAGTTCTCATAAAATGTTTAAATTATTTAATATTATTTATACTTTGTTTAAAGAAGAAAAAAAATTATTTAAATAATAGACAAAAAAGTAAAAATCTTGTAAAATAATAACGTGGTTGTAAATAAAGCAGTAGGGAAAAAATTTAAAGAGGAGGAAAATATAATGGGCAAAGTTGGATTAGCAATAATATGTTGGTTTTTCGGTTCTCTTGGAGTACATCGCTTTATTGTTGGAAAAATAGGAACAGGAATATTATGGCTTGTTACTCTTGGTTTTTGTGGTATTGGAACTCTTGTAGATTTTATCATGATTCTTACTGGTAATTTTACAAGAAAAGATGGTACTAAAGTAACTGAATAATTTTTAAAATGAAGGAGTAAAAAAACTCCTTTTATTTTTTTTAAAAATATAAAATAAAAATAAGTTGTTGTTATGACAAAATAAACCATTTATATGCGATATAATGATAGTGGTGTTGGGAATGATCATTTATATCGATCTGTTAATTTTATCTACTATTTTGGTAAATTTAGTTTTTATTCAAACAATAGCATTTATTTTTAAAGAAAAATTATCAATTCTTAGACTCATATTTTCCCTTTTGTTATCTGTTTTGATGTTATTATTATACTTACTACCTTATCAATTTTATTTTTCTATTCGCTATTTTATGGGCATAATTATTGGATGGGTGGCTTTTAAAAAAACCGATTTTAGACAAAAGGTAATTAAAATTGTGCTTTTTTATTTACTAAATATGACATTTATTGGTTTTTTGGTTACTTTTCATATTCAAAGTTTTTTGCCATTAGGATTAACTGTGCTTTTTGTTGTTGTTTTATATCTAATTGAAAACTATAAAGGAAAACTTTATAAGCAAAAGTTATATTCAGTTCAAATAGGTTTAAAAAAATATCATGCTTATTTCGATACTGGTAACGAGGCGTCTTTTAAAGGTACCCCCATTATCTTTATCAAAAGTGTCTTTTTTACAGATGAGTTTAAACAATATCAAAAAGCAACTATCCAAAGCATTTTTGAGGAAAAAGAGATCGTAATTTATCAAGGTCCACCACTACTATTGAATAAAAAACTTTATGAAGTTTATTATGCCTTTGTAGATGAAATTAACTATGACATCATTTTAAATAATTTGCTAGGAGAATAGTTCATGATAAAACTAATTAGTAAACTATTAGATTTTATTTTTTTAAAACGAATCAAATCATCTTGTTATTATATCAATAGTACCAATTTATTACCACAGCCGCTTGACGAAATAGAAGAAACAAGACTACTTATGCTTGTTAAAGAAGGCGATATTGAAGCAAGAAATACATTAATTGAGCATAATCTACGATTGGTTATTTTTATTGCTAAAAAGTTTGAATCAACAAAAATTAATATGGAAGATTTGATTAGTATTGGTTCAATGGGTTTAATTAAAGGCATTCAAACGTTTAAAATGGAAAAAAATATTAAACTTGCGACATATGCTTCTCGATGTATAGAAAACGAAATTTTAATGTATTTAAGAAAAACCCAAAAAATTCGTCAAGAGTATTCATTAGATGAAGTATTAAGTGTGGATTCAGAGGGGAATGAAATGGTTCTTGCGGACATCATCGGTTCTTCAGAACCGCTTGCTTTAACAAAACTTTCAGAAGAAGAAGATATTCAAAATCTCTATTATGCTTTAGAGCGTTTGTCTAAAAGAGAAAGAGAAATTATTATTATGAGATATGGTTTATTTGGTGTAGAGCCACTTACTCAAAAAGAAGTAGCAGATAAGATGGGAATCTCTCAATCATACATATCTCGACTAGAAAAACGAATAATTGAAAAGATGCGTCAAGATATTGAACAATTAGTAAAAATCGCCTAATATTTTTAGTAGTCTTTTAAAAATGATGCTTTAAAAAAAATAAAAAATACATAAAAATAGCAATTATTACGCATACTTTATGTAGGGGGGATTTTTATGCGTAATAAAGTAGAAATTACAGGAGTCAATACCTTAGAGTTAAAGGTATTACCGCCTGAGGAAACGATGAAATTAATTGAAGAAAGTCAAAATGGCAGTTATGAAGCAAGAGATAAACTTGTTGAAGGTAATATTAAATTGGTATTAAGTGTTATTAAAAAATTTAATAATCGAGGTGTTGATTTAGATGATCTTTTTCAAGTAGGAGCAATGGGCTTAATTAAAGCAATTGATAATTTTGACTTTTCGCATGGAGTGAAATTCTCAACTTATGCAGTACCGATGATTGTGGGGGAAATCAGAAGATATTTGCGTGATAACTCAGTTGTAAGAATTAGTCGCTCAATTAAAGATACAGCATATCGAGCATTACAATTTAAAGAAAAATATTTTTTAGAGCATGGTAAAGAGCCAAGTGTTGAACAAATTGCCAACACGCTTAAACTAGATGAAATTGATGTTGTAGTTGCATTAGAAGCCATCCAAGAACCCATTTCTATTTATACTCCAATTTATAATAATGGTGGTGATGAAATTTATCTAATCGATCAAATAGCAGATAATGCTGATAGTGAAGATAAAAAAATTAATCAAATGATTATTCAAGAAGGAATTGCTAAATTAAATGACCGCTTAAAAGGTATCATTTATAGTAGATATTATGATAATAAAACCCAAATGGAGATTGCAGAAGAACTAGGTATTTCACAAGCACAAGTATCAAGATTAGAAAAAAGTGCTTTAAAAATGATTTTTGGTTTAAAAGAAATAAAATAAAAATGCTATTTAAAAATAGCATTTTTATTTTTTTAGTATAATATAGTATAATTTTGTAAAATAAATGGAGGTAGATTTATGTTTAAGATAAAAACCAAAACATTAGCCATTCTTTCAGTATTACTTGCGTTAGGAGTTGTTTTTAAATCTTATTTTGCAATTGGTGATGGTGAATTTAGAATTAGTTTTTTTGATATTCCTTTATTTCTTGCGGGCATGATTGCTGGTCCATTTTATGGAGGAATTGTGGCTTTAGGTGCTGATTTAATTTATAGTCTTGGCTTTTCTAGTTATCCTTTTTCTTTTATCATGATGCTCACAACGGTAGTTTGGGGGATAAGTGGAGGCTTTTTTTATAAAAAATCTTATAAAAAAATATGGCCATTATTTCTTGTTGTTCTCATCACTTCACTTGTTGCTACATCAATTAATTCACTATATCTAGCTATTCATTTTGGTGTTGCTTCGATGTTTGCAAAACTACCAATTCGTCTTATAGCTTTGTTTTGTAAGTGGCCAATTACTGCTGGGTTAATCAATATATTATATGTAAAAATTTTTGCACATAAATTAAAAGAAACAATTAATTCAAAAAACTAGAAAACAAGATGAAAAAGTAGTATAATAAATAATATAAAAAAAGAAAAAGAGGTATAAAATGAGTCAAAAAAAATTAGTCATGTTAGTTATTATGGATGGATATGGTATCCGTAAAGAAACAGATGGGAATGCAATTTTTGCCGCAAAAAAACCCAATCTAGATAAATTATTCAAAAAATACCCAAACACTATCATTGGTGCATCAGGAGAGGCTGTAGGTTTACCTGAAGGACAAATGGGAAATAGCGAAGTAGGTCATTTAAACATTGGAGCTGGAAGAGTTGTTTTCCAATCTTTAACGAGAGTAAATATTGCTTGTCGTGAACATGTTTTAGATAAAGTAGAAGCAATTGACAAAGCCATTAATCATGCTATTAAAAATCATTCAGCTTTACATATTATGGGATTAATGTCTGATGGTGGTGTACATTCACATATTGAGCATATTGTATATTTGATGAATAAAGCCATTGAACGTGGTGTAGATAAAGTTTATGTTCATTCTTTCCTTGATGGAAGAGATGTACCCCCCACTTCAGCAAAACAATATTTAACTTATCTTGATCAAAAACGCATAAAAGGTGTTGAATTTGGTATTGTAAGTGGTAGATATTATGCGATGGATCGTGATAAAAATTATGATCGTATTCAACTTGCATATGATGCATTAGTAAAAGGAGAAGGCCCTGTTAAAGGTTTACTTGAAGGAATTGATGAAAGTTATGAAAATAAAGTAACTGATGAATTTGTTAAACCTTATATTGTAACAAAAGGCTCAAATATTAAAGATAATGATGCTGTAATATTTGCTAATTTTAGGCCAGATAGAGCCATTCAAATGAGTGTTGCAATTACCAATCCGACTTGCGCAAAAAGTGATAAATCTATATTAAAAAATTATGTTGAATTTAAAAATTTATGCTTTGTACAAATGATGCTTTATTCTGAACTTGTTAAAGGGGATATTGCTTTTGGACTCCAAGAGTTAAATAATATGTATGGTGATGTTATTTCTAATTTTGGTTTAAAACAATTAAGAATTGCGGAAACCGAAAAATATGCTCATGTTACATACTTCTTTGATGGTGGTATTGATAAAGAATTGCCAGGAGCTGATCGTATTTTAGTACCATCCCCTGCGGTTGCTACATATGACTTAAAACCTGAAATGAGTGCATATGAAGTAACTGATAAAGTAGTTGAAGCAATTTTAGAAGAAAAATATGATACGATTATTTTGAATTATGCTAACTGTGATATGGTTGGCCATACAACTGTTTTTGACGCAGCCGTAAAAGCTGTTGAAGCAGTTGATGATTGTATTGGTAAAGTATATGATGCCGTTCAAAAAATAGGAGGTACTTTAATCATTACAGCTGATCATGGAAACGCAGATGAAATGTGGGATAAAAATCATAAGCCTTTTTCTGCTCATACAACATCTCCTGTTCCTTTTTTAATTACCAATGAAAATCTTGTATTAAGAGAAACTGGTAACCTTGGTGATATTACGCCAACTATGTTAGAATTACTAGATATCAAACAGCCAAAGGAAATGACTGGTATTAGTATGATAGCAAAAAAATTCAATAAATAATGGACTTTTAAAATAAGAATATATATAATATAAAGAATATATATAATATATATAAATAAATAGTGATACTGAATATAGTAGAAAGGGTTAAGTTTATATGATATTCAAGTGTAAAATGTGTGGTGCTCCTTTACAAATTACAGGCGATGAGAAAGTGGTAACTTGTGAGTATTGTAATAGTCAAAATACACTACCGAAACTCGATGATGATAGACGAAGTAATTTATATGATAGAGCAGATCATTTTAGAAGAAATAATGACTATGATAAAGCAATGAGCATTTATGAAAAAATTCTTGAAGAAGATAATACGGATGCTGAAGCATATTGGTCTATTGTACTATGTCGTTTTGGTATTGAATATGTTGAAGATCCTAGTACACATCAAATGATGCCTACAATCAATCGTATGCAATTATCTTCTATTTTAGCTGATGACGATTATAGAAGAGCTTTAGAATATGCTAGTGGAATACAAAAAGATGTATATATTCAACAAGCAAAAGAAATTGAAAAAATTCAAAAAAATATCAATCAAATTCTAAAGCAAGAAGAACCTTATGATGTTTTCATCAGTTATAAAAGTAAAGATGAGACAGGTAGAAGAACTAAAGACTCAGTTAAAGCTAATGAATTATATCATGAATTAACTAAAGAAGGTTTCAAAGTTTTTTATGCCGATATTAGTTTAGAAAATCATATTGGGGAAAGTTATGAACCATATATTTTCTCTGCTTTAAATAGTGCTAAGGTCATGGTAGTTATAGGTAGTAAAAAAGAATATTTAGAAGCTCCTTGGGTAAAAAATGAATGGAGTAGGTATTTAGCTTTAATTAAAAAGGGGGTCAAAAAAACTTTAATACCTGCTTATATAGATATGGATCCTTATGATTTACCAGATGAATTTGCACATTTGCAAGCCCAAGATATGAATAAATTAGGTTTTTTACCTGATTTAATTAGAGGTATTAAAAAACTTGTTGAATTTAATCAAGATAAACCAGTTTCATCTAAAAAAGTAATTGATGAAAAAATAGAAAAAAATGCTGTAGCAAATATAGATAACTTATTAGAACGCGCATTTATGTTTTTAGAAGATAACGATTTTGAAAAAGCAAATGAATATTTTGAAAAAGTGTTAGATTTAGACCCAAAATGTGCCAAAGCCTATCTTGGTAAGCTGATGTATGATGAAAAAAAGTCCAAAAAGAGTTTCATTTATAAAGCTGTTTTAGATAAACATTTTACAAGTAATTCTTTTTATTTAGGAAAAGATAATATTTTTTATCCTAATATGTTATCAGCAAATAAAAATTATAAAAAAGCCTATGAATATGCTGATGAAAATCTTAAAAAAGAATTGGCAGAATATCAAAAAGGTAGATATTATGATGTAGCAATTACTATTGGTCAATTCCTCGATAAATATGAACAAGGGCATTTTTCAACTGTCGTTTGTGATTCTGTTTATACTGATGAAGAATATATTATTGAACTGTATCAAAATATGCTTGATGATTTAAAAAAAGCTGATACATATAAAAACGCTAGCCAGTTGATTACTCCTTGGCATGAAAAATTCAATCAATTTGTGATAAATACTATTGTAGCAAGTAACTTCAAAGAAGAAGAAAACTTTTTGAGTCGCCTTGATAAAATGCAAAGAGAGGTTATTAAAAAAGAATTACTTGTACAAAAAGAAGCAAAGTATCAAGAAATTTTAACACTCATGGCTGATGATAATAATGAAGCACAACTTTTACTAGCTATGCAAAAAATAGAACAGTTGATAAATATAAATTATAAAAATATTGTAGAATTAGATACTAAATGCAAAAAAAAATTAAATACTTTATATGAACGTCAATATAATGAGGCATTTAAAGATTTTAATCCATTAAGTACAAATACGACTTTATTAATTAAACAAAATAAACAACATCTATTAATAGACAAAGCATATAAAGCAAAGGATATTTTAGAAAAAATAAAAAAAGAACATCCTACTGCTTGGAATAGTTTAGATAAATATCAAAAAGCGCTTACTACTTGCGAAGATATCATTCAAGTTGGTAAAGTACAAAAACATAAAGCCAAATCTAGAAAGATAAAAGTAACCATAATATTATCTATCATCATTCCTGTTTTACTCATTATTTCTATAGTAAGTATTGTCTATTCTGTTAGCAATCTTACAAAATACAATAAAGCGATAGAGGCTTTATCAAATCAAGATTATCAAACAGCACGTCAATATTTTATGCAAATTAGAGATTATAAAGATGTAGAAAGTCAGTATGAAACTATTCAATTTAAAGATTTAGCTAAGGGAGAGATCATTCAATTTGGTTATATTGATCCAAAGTTACGTGATGATAGTTATTTTATGACTGGTTTTAAGAAATCTGATGCTAGTTATTTAGAGTGGATAGTATTAGATCAAAAAGAAAATCAAGTTTTATTACTATCAAAGGCAATTATTAGTTATTATTCTGAAGAATACAATACTTTTTTTACAGAAAAACTTCATTCTTATACTGAGGAAACAAAATTGAGTAGTTGGTTTACTGAAAATGAAAGAACACATATTGTAGAAGTGCAAAACGTAAATCAACCAGATACGCTAGATACATTTTTTCCTTTGACGTTAGCAGAATTTGAACAATATGCTAATGATCCTATTTTAACAAATCTTGTAAAATATCCTACACAACTTTCTTATATCGAAAAATTTCTTAAAGATTATGATTCAGAAGATTATACAGGTATGAATTTATATCGTGATTATTGGTATTTGAATACCTATCAAGATACTAAAGATAATCCCATTGCTTGTGTAAATATACAAACAGGCAACGTTGAATATATTAATACAATAGCTTATAATGGTTTTTATGCAGGATTTAGACCTGCGGTTTGGGTAACAGTAGAGGAATAAAAATAGTTATCTAGTCAATAGATGATTAGATATAATAGGAGGATTAATTTAATGGCTAAATTTATAATTGAATGTCCAGTTTGTGGACGATATACAGAGGCTTCTACATCGTTATTTGCGAAGAAAAAGATTAAATGTGTATGTGGATATAATATTTTAATTAAAACAGATAAAGTATCATCCAAAAAATGTGAAAATTGTGGTAATACTGTTATTTATGATCAGTCTTTAGGCGAAAAGGCAGTTTGTCCTGTTTGTAAACATAAGATTAATACAGTTGAAGATATAAGTAACCATGTAAATCTTACTTGTCCCACATGTGGTTGTAAAGTAAATACGAATAAAAATCTAGCAAGTTGTATTTGTCCACTATGTGAAACGATTATCAATGTGCCAGAACAAATTGCCAAAGAAAACATAAAAAAACAAAATGCGCCAATTACCATCAAATATGAAGGTAGTAATCGTTTCTTTGTATGGAAATATCCGATTACTGATTTTATTTATGGTTCAGTATTAATTGTTCATGAAAGTCAACAAGCCGTTTTTTTAGGTGATGGTATTGCCTTAGAGCCTTTTAAAGCAGGTAGATATACTTTAGATCCTAATCAATTACCACTTCTACAAAAAATAATCTCTAGAAATGAACAAATGATGCATTCAGAAGTTTATTTTATTAATATGACAACACATATGGGAATCAAATGGGGAACTGACACAAAAGTAAGATTATTTGATCCAGCTTCTGGGTTACATGTTGAACTTGGTGCATATGGTCAATTAAACTTACAAGTAAGCGATGCTAAACAATTATTACTAAAAATTGTGGGAACAGCCAAAGAACTCATTCAAGAAACAAATTCTGATGAATCAAAACTAAGTGAAAATTTAATGAGTAAATTTAGAGCCCTAATTATGAATAAAGTAAAAAGTAATTTAGCAAAAACTATTAAAGAAAAAAATATTAATGTCTTAGAAATAGATGAATATTTAGAAGATATTTCAAATGATTTGAAAGATAAAATTAACCTTGCTTTAGCTGAATATGGTCTTATGATGCCAGAATTTTATGTAACAACAATTATTACCCCTGATGATGATATGAATTTTAAGCGCTTAAAGCAACAATTTGCTGAAAAAACCTTGCGTGTTAGACAAGAAAACATATTAAAAGATGAGGCTTATGCTGCTCAAGCTAGAAAAATTGTTGAAGCTCAAACTGATGCTCAATTAAAAATTTTAGCTGCTCAAGGTGATAAAGAAGCAATGATTTTAAGAGCCCAAGCTGAAGCAGAAGAAATGCGTTTAAAAGGATATACTTATCAACAAGAAACACAAAGAAAAGTGAGCCTTGAAGCAACGAAAAATTTGGGTTTAGGCGATAGTAGTGCTCTTGGTGACATTGTAAAACTTGGTGTTGGTCTTGGTAGTATTAATACTGTAATGGATTTAACAAAAAATACTATCCAAGAGGCCGCAAATCCACATCCTACAGTTGTTTCAAATAGTAGTAGTTGGGATTGTAGTCGCTGCGGTCAAAAAGGTATTACAAGTAATTTTTGTGGGAATTGCGGGGCTAAAAGAAGTGATAGTGAAATTTGGACATGTAGTTGTGGATATCAAAACAAAGGTGGAAATTTTTGTGGAAATTGCGGGAAAGCAAAATAAAAAAGATATTTTATGTCAATAATTGCATTAATTTTTTAATGTAATTATTTTTTTTCTTTTGACAATCTGGTGTAAAATATATAAGCAAGTAAAAATAAGCATGAAGGAGATGATATAGATTGAAAAAAGAAATTACTAACCTTCCAAAAAGACCTATTTTAGAAGAAATTGGTAATTCTGTTACACATGGAATTGGTACCATTTTTGCGATTGTATCTTATATTTTGATGCTTGTTGCATCAACAAATGCGAAAGAATATATTGGTGCAACGATTTATTTTGTGGGCTTATTTTTTATGTTTTTAATGAGTTGTTTATATCATGCTTTTCCGTATAATACTATTGTAAAAAGAATTTTTCGTCGCTTTGACTATTCGGCTATTTATTTATTAATTGGTGCTACTTTTGCTCCTATTTTGATTTGTTATATTGGTAGAAGTAAAGGAATGATATTTTTTGTTATTCAGTGGATTGTCATTCTTTTCGGTATGGTATTTATTTTTGTTTTTGGACCAAGTAAGTTTAAGTATATTCATTATCCTCTTTATATTATTTTAGGATGGAGTGGACTTTTTTTCTTACCACAACTTTTAGTTAGAGATTTAGGTTTTTTTATTTTAATTTTAGTAGGAGGTATTACATATTCGTTAGGCATTATACCCTTTGTTATTCCCAAAAAAATTTCCCATTTTATTTGGCATTTTTTTGTGATTGCAGGAGCAGTTATACAATGGGTAGGTATATATGTATACATATACTTAAAATAAAAAAAACGTAATATTTGCGAAAAACTTAAAATTCGTTTATAATATACATGGTTAAAATTTAATAATTTTAAAGGAGAAAAAAAATGAACTATACAAAAGAAGTAGAAGAAATGTGTAGTGTTAAAGTTGGTGCAAGTCATGGTTGTGCTCCTATTCCTCAAGAAGGTGAATGGACATATTCACGTGAAATTAAAGACATCAATGGCTTTACACATGGTATTGGCTGGTGTGCTCCACAACAAGGTGCATGCAAATTAACATTAAATGTTAAAAATGGTATTATTGAAGAGGCCTTAGTAGAAACGATTGGTTGCTCAGGTATGACTCATTCTGCTGCTATGGCAAGTGAGGCAATTGTTGGTAAAACAGTATTAGAAGCTGTCAATACTGATCTTGTTTGTGATGCAATCAATACTGCAATGCGTGAATTATTCTTGCAAATTATTTATGGTCGTTCACAATCAGCTTTCTCAGAAGGTGGTCTTTCTATTGGTGCCGGCCTTGAAGATTTAGGTAAAGGTTTAAGAAGCCAAGTAGGTACTTCTTATAGTACAAAACTTAAAGGACCACGTTATCTTGAACTTGCTGAAGGATATGTAACCCGTTTAGCACTTGATTCAGATAATCAAATTATTGGTTATGAATATTTAAATTTAGGTAAATTTACTGATTTCTTAAAGAAAGGTATTAATGCTGATGAAGCTTTAAAAAAAGCAACAGGCACTTATGGTAGATTTGCTGAAGGATCAAAGTATATTGATCCACGTACTGAATAGGAGGAACTATCATGGCATTATTTGAAAACTATGAAAGAAGAATTGATCAAATCAATAAAACTTTAAATGAATTTGGCATTGCTTCAATTGAAGATGCAAAAGCAATTTGTGATGAGGCTGGTGTTGATGCATATAATATTGTTAAAGGGATTCAACCTATTTGTTTTGAAAATGCTTGTTGGGCCTATACTGTAGGTGCTGCAATTGCTCTTAAAACTAAAGCAAAAACGGCAAGTGAAGCAGCTAAATATATTGGTGTTGGCTTACAATCATTTTGTATTCCTGGTTCAGTGGCAGATGATCGTAAAGTAGGTCTTGGCCATGGAAATCTTGGTGCAATGTTATTATCAGAAAACACAAAATGTTTTGCTTTCTTAGCAGGACACGAATCATTTGCTGCAGCAGAAGGTGCAATTGGTATTGCTAAAACTGCAAACAAAGTAAGAAAAGAACCACTTCGTGTTATTTTAAATGGTCTTGGTAAGGATGCCGCAAAAATTATTTCACGTATTAATGGTTTTACGCATGTAGAAACTACTTTTGATTATAAAACAGGTAAACTTCATGAAGTTTCACGTACTGCTTATTCAAAAGGAGAAAGAGCATTAGTCAATTGCTATGGCGCTGATGATGTTCGCGAAGGTGTTGCAATTATGCATTATGAAGGTGTTGACGTATCTATTACAGGTAATTCAACTAACCCTACACGTTTTCAACATCCTGTTGCTGGTACATATAAGAAAGAATGCATTGAAATGGGTAAAAAATATTTTTCAGTAGCATCAGGTGGTGGAACAGGTCGTACACTTCACCCAGATAATATGGCTGCTGGTCCTGCTTCATATGGTTTCACTGATACACTAGGTAGAATGCATTCAGATGCCCAATTTGCTGGTTCATCATCTGTTCCTGCTCATGTTGAAATGATGGGATTAATTGGTATGGGTAATAACCCAATGGTTGGTGCTACTGTTGCCGTTGCTGTAGCTGTTGCTGAGGCTTTAGCAAAATAAACACTAATAGTAAAGAACTATCTTTTTGGATAGTTCTTTTTTAGCAAATAATATAATTGATAAAATCATCTTTTTTTGGTATAATATATAGGATAGATATCAAATATAATAAAAAAATACTATAGAAAAAGGTATATTTTTTGCTAAATTATCTATAGTAATATAAGAGAAAGGAAGACAAATGATATGCCATATATTGTAGATATTTATGCAAGAGAGGTTTTAGATTCAAGGGGTAATCCCACCATTGAAGTAGAAGTTACCACTGAATCAGGTGCTTTTGGTCGTGCTATTGTACCAAGTGGTGCTTCAACTGGTGAATATGAAGCCTTAGAGTTAAGAGATAAAGATAATACTCGCTATTTAGGAAAAGGGGTTTTGAAAGCCGTTGCAAATGTTAATGATATAATTGCCCCCGAAATTATTGGTTATGATGTCACAAGTCAAATGATGATTGATCAAGTGATGATAAAATTAGATGGGTCGCCTAATAAAGAAAAACTTGGTGCTAATGCCATTTTAGGAGTGTCACTTGCTTGTGCGAAAGCAGCTGCTGATTACTATGATATGCCACTATATCGCTATTTAGGTGGCGTATTTGGTCATACGTTACCCACACCAATGATGAATATTTTAAATGGTGGAGCACACGCTAATTGGTGTATTGATATTCAAGAAATTATGATTGTACCACATGGTTTTAAAACTTTTAAAAAAGCCTTACAGGCCTCATCTGAAGTTTTTCACCATTTACAAACGATTTTAAAAGAAAAAGGTTTAACAACCTCTGTAGGTGATGAAGGTGGATATGCACCAAGATTAGGTTCTAATGAAGAAGCAATCAGTTTAGTTATTGAAGCCATTCAAAAGGCTGGCTATACCCCAGGACGTGATATTAGTTTAGCTTTAGATGTTGCGTCAAGCGAATTTTATCGAGCAGAAGAAAAAGTTTATCAATTGAAAAGCGAAAACAAACTTTTAACTTCTGATGAAATGATTGCTTATTTAGAAAAATTAGTAGAACGTTATCCAATTATTTCCATTGAAGATTGCCTTGATCAAAATGATTGGCAAGGTTGGAAAAAAATAACTAAACGCTTAGGTAAAAAAGTTCAACTTGTAGGTGATGATTTATTTGTTACTAATACAACAAGATTATCAAGAGGAATTAGTGAAGGTGTAGCCAATGCTATTTTGATAAAACTCAATCAAATTGGTACATTAACTGAAACCTTAAAGGCGATTGAAATGGCCAAAAGAGCAGGTTATACTACAATCGTTTCGCATCGAAGTGGTGAAAGTGAAGATACTACAATTGCTGATTTAGCTGTTGCTTTTAATGTTGGTCAAATTAAGACAGGATCACTATCAAGAACAGACCGAATTGCCAAATACAATCAATTGTTAAGAATTGAAGATGACTTGCAAACTACCGCATCCTTTGATGGCTTAAAATCATTTTACAATTTAAAATAAAAAAGATTGGACGGTTGAACATGTTTGATTAAAACAGACAAGTTAAAAAAAGATACTATTAAGAGTTGACTCCCTAAATTGAAAAGGAGTT
>CALVCV010000002.1 GCA_944326155.1 uncultured Bacilli bacterium | reverse complement strand
AACTCCTTTTCAATTTAGGGAGTCAACTCTTAATAGTATCTTTTTTTAACTTGTCTGTTTTAATCAAACATGTTCAATCTACATACATCTTTTTTTATTTATTTTTTGAATATTTAATATTGACAGGCTCTTCATTATCAAAGCCACTAAAAGTTTCAATATTACGTAATTCTTTCGGCAAAAAAATTGTGATATCCTCATTGTTATAACCTACTTGAAGTTCATTTTCGTTTATAATAATGGGACGTTTCAATACACTAGGATACTCTATAATAAAATCAACCAATTCTTTAACACTCATACTATCAGGGTCTAATTTTTTTTCTTTAAATATTTTTGATCTAGTCGATATTATGTCTTCAAAACCATTTTCACTATTTGCTAGCATCTTAAAGATATCATCTTCGCTAAGTTTTATACTAAAAATATTTTTTTCTGAATATGGTATTTTGTATTGATCGAACCATTTCTTCGCTTTACGACATGATGCACAACTTGGAGTAGTATATATTTGTATCACTATTGTCACCTCTATCCTAATTATATCATATTTTTATATTTTTTTCAATACTTTTTTTTTATTTTTTTACTTTATTCTAGTTCAATTAAAGTAGGATCTGGTTCCACTTTTTCTCCATTTAGTTCTTTTTCATATCTAGCTAGTTCAGCTTTACTAGCATATACAAAATGTCCTTTTCTAATTTCAGTCATCATCGGTTTATCCTCCGTAAATTCTCTTAACTTAGGATTATAGAAAATTCTTTTACGATTTTTTTCATAATCTGGATCAGGTAGTGGTACTGCTGATAATAATGATTTTGTATATGGATGAAGTGGATGAGCAAATAATTCATCTGGTGTTGCTATTTCAACAATTCTACCATAATACATTACGCCTATTCTATCACAGAAAAATTTAACAACTGATAAATTATGAGCAATAAATAAAATAGAAAGGCCCATATTATGTCTAATATCATTTAAAAGGTTGATAATTTGCGCTTGAATGGAGACATCAAGAGCACTAATGGGTTCATCAGCGATGATAAGATCTGGATTAACAACTAATGCTCTTGCAATACCAATTCTTTGTCTTTGACCACCACTAAATTCATGTGGATAACGACTTGCATGATCTGGTAATAGACCAACTAACTCAAGTGCTTCATTTACTTTGTCACTAATATATTTATGGTCTTTAATACCATTAATATACATGCCTTCTGCAATAATTTCTTTTACTGTAAGTCTTGGATCTAATGAATCAATTGGATCTTGAAATATCATTTGCATTTTATCCATTAATTCTCTTTTACGCTTATTAATCGTTTTTGATTCTTTTATTTTTTCTAGATTTGCAACAATTTCTTTTTTCAATTCAGCAATTTTCATATTGGTATCTGTTTGTACATCTTGAATTTTATTATCTGTTGCATTCATCGCATTATTATCATTTTGTTGTAAGGCTAAATCACCTTTTAGCTCAGCGATTGCTTCCTTCTCTAATTTCTTTAATTCAGCAATTTTAGCGCGAAGTTCTTTGATTTTAATTCTAAAACTTCGATTGCCTTGTGAAATTGGAACACCTTTAAAATAAATAGTTCCATCTGTGATATTATAAAGTTTAATAATTGATCTTCCAGTTGTTGTTTTACCACAGCCAGATTCACCAACTAAACCAAACACTTCACCTTTTTTTACTTGAAAACTAACGTTATGAACTGCTTTTACAACTACTTTACTTTTTCCCCAACCTGATTGAAAATATTGTCGTACATTTTTCAACTCAAGAATTGGACCATCATACTCACTTTTTAATTCTTCATTTAAAGTATTTAATTCTTTATTCATGGGAATTATCCTCCTGTATATGATGTAATTTTCTTTGGCTTTCATAACGATTCTTTAATGAATTTTCAAGTTTTGGTGCATCTGGATGTAGTAACCACGTTGCGGCATAATGATTATCATTAATCTTAAAGAATGGTGGTTGTTGTTCAAAATCAATTTTCATTGCATAACGATTTCTTGCGGCAAAAGCATCCCCTTTTGGTGGATAAATCATATTAGGTGGAGTACCTGGAATCGCCGATAATCTTTTTGAAGTTGCAAGAGATGGCATTGATTCAAGTAAAGCCCATGTGTAAGGATGTCTTGGATCATAGAAAACATCTGAAGCATTACCATATTCAACAATCTTTCCGGCATACATTACCGCAATACGATCAGCCATATTTGCAACAACACCTAAATCATGTGTGATGAATATAATAGTTAACCCTTTTTCTTTTTTAAGTTTTTTAATTAAATCCAAAATTTGCGCTTGAATTGTAACATCTAATGCCGTTGTTGGTTCATCACATATTAAGATTTCAGGTTCCATCGCAAGGGCAATTGCGATAACAATTCTTTGTCTCATACCACCTGAAAATTGAAATGGATATTGTTTAAATCTTTTTTCAGGTTGTGGAATGCCAACTTCTTTCATTAGTTCAAGTGCTCTTTTTTTAGCAGTTTCTCTGTCTAATCCATTTTTTAATCTTAATGCTTCAGTTAATTGTTTTCCCACTCTCATAATAGGATTTAAACTTGATAAGGGATCTTGGAAAATCATTCCGATTTTAGATCCTCTTAATGCATAGAAGTCTTTTTCCTTACATTCTACTAAATCTTTTCCATCGTAAAAAATATGTCCTGCATCAATAATTGCATTTCCAGCTAGAATACCCATAATAGCTCTACTAGTAACTGATTTACCAGAACCTGACTCACCAACTATACATAAGGTTTCACCTTTTTTAAGGTCAAAATTTACACCTCTTACCGCTCTTACAATTCCATTAGGTGTTCTAAAGGAAATATGTAAATTTTCTACACGTAAAATGGTATCTTCCGATGGTGCTAATGACAAATATTCAGGAATTTCAATATCTGTATCAGGATTTGGATATTTTTCTTGTAATGTTTTTCTTTTAAATAAGTTACCTTTAATCTGTAACTTCTTAGGATTTTCTTGTTCATTATTTAAATTTGTGTCATCAAATTCTTGATTAACTACTATTTTTTTATCTAAGTTCTTATCCATTATTCAGACCCCCTTAACGAAGGATTCAATGCATCTCTTAATCCATTACCAAACATATTAAATGAAATCATTAAAATAGAAATTAATAAAGCTGGGAATAAAGTCAAATATGGATATTGAACAATTCCTAAATCTCTTCCAAGATTTAGCAAATTACCAATAGAAACAGTTGATGCATCAATACCAAGACCTAAATATGCAACTGAAGATTCAAAGAAAATCGCACTAGGAATTACCAATATACAACTTGTAACAATTGTGCCAAGGGCATTTGGTAAAATATGTTTAAAAATTAAACGCACATCGTTAGCTCCCAATGTTCTTGAAGAAAGTACATACTCGCGGTTCTTATAACGATACATCTGTGAACGCACCATAGCAGCAGTCCCAGTCCAACTAGTAAGGACTAATGATATTGCAACAATAAGAACATTACTAATACGACCAAATAATAACATTTTTGTGATTGTCATCGTAACAATCCAAGGAATACCTGTTAGAATTTCAGTAAATCTTTCCATTGCTAAATCAACAACACCACCATAGTATCCTGAAATAGAACCCCAAATAACACCCACAGTAATAGATACAACTGCAACAAATAGTCCAATCAATAATGATAGTCTTGTACCTTGCCATAAACGAACCCACATATCTCTACCTGTATTATCTGTTCCAAAAAAATGATAAATTTCTTCAAAATCTGGATTTAAGAGTGGATCAATATAAATATCATATTGATATAAATCACGAATATCCTTACCGGTTTTTTCTAAATATAATTCTTCTAAATTTGGAGTGCTTAATGAATAACCATTATCACGGCAAAACTTCTTTAATATATTTTCAGCTGGTGCAGTATATTCGATGACCATTTCATTTGTATTTCCTTCTTCATCTGTTTTATTTATTATCACACCATTTGATTGATATTCTAAATATTGTTTGCGAGTTTGATTTTTCATCCATTTGGGCCTTGATAATGCTTTGTAAACATTATATTTAATATCTACTTTATATGTAACTATATCATTGAAGGTAGTTTTATATGAATTGTTCTTAAGTTCTTCAATGAATTTAGTAGGATCATTAAAGTTTTCATACCCTTTAATATATTCAACAAAATAATAATTCTTAATGTCTAAAGTAGGATCTTTATTATCAGGATTATCTACTAAATTTTCAACTCTTGGATCTTTTACACTAATCAAATAATCGACATTGACACCAGTTATTTTTTTAGTACCATCCGCAATACCAAAATTTTCTAAAATAGGAATTCTAGGCGGTAAATATCCTTCAGCAATATTTACAGTTGCAACATCATATTTACTAAAAATAGGTACAAAAATTGCCATTAAAATAATAATCACTAAAATTACAAAAGCAACTATACTACTTTTATTTTTACTAAAACGTCTTAATGCATCACCAAAATATCCTATAGCTTTGGTTTCAAATTTTTTGTCAAATATTTTTTCGTTCATTTGAACAAATTCAAAATCTTTTTTATCTATTTTCATATTTTCATTCATATTATCTTGCCCCCATTCTAATTCTTGGGTCAACGACACCATATGCTAAATCGACAATTAGAATTGTAACTAAATTTATAATAGTATAAAATGCCAAAGCAGCCATTGCTAAATCATGATCTGGTTGTGTTTCAGAAATAGCAGTTAATAATATACCACCTACACCTTTTACGCCATATATTTGCTCAACTACAAGTGAACCAAACATAATACCAACAAAACTTCCAATAATCGATGGTACAAGTGGGAGTAAAGAATTACGAAGTGCATGTCTAATTGTTGCTTGAAATCTATTTAGTCCTTTTGTCCTTGCTAAAAGCAAATATTCACTAGTTAATACTTCCGTCAATTCTGCTCTTGTAATTCTTGTTAATCCAGCTATTGGGCCAACCGATAAAGCAACTACCGGAATGACATAATCTTTCCACGTGACCCTATCAGCAGGGCTAAACTGTATAGGTAAACCCATATCTGAAGCTTTAATCATTAAAAAAGTAACAAAAACAAACGAAGGCACTGATATACATATAATAACTAAAAAACTAATAATATAATCTAGTGGCTTATTTTTTCTTAATGCAGCAATAATACCAAATAGGAAACCTAGTGGTGTTGAAATAATTAATGGCCAAATGTTTATACTCATTGTAAATGGTATAAAACGGGTTAATATTGTCCATGGATTTTGTCCTACCTCATAAACTACAGACACTCCCCAATCACCTGTAAAAACTCCTTTAATCCAATTAAAATATTTTACTAAAATTGGGTCATCCCATCCTGCTTTTTGACCGTAGTTAATGGCCTCTTCATAGGAAATTTTCGGATCACTCATTTGATAAAATTTTACTCGTTCCTCAAATGATGTTGTAAATTGCATCAAAATATATGCTAAAGTTAATATAATGAACAATGTAAAAAAGATTAATACAACACGTTTTAATGTATATTTTAACATTGTTTACCTCCTTTTCATTAAAATTGCGCCAATATTTCATGGCGCAATTAATTGTCTTCTATTTGTGAATCAAATAGTAAATTTCATTAAATACTTTTTATTCAGCAGGAGCAGTAGCTTCCATTCCTTCTTTTACAAATACTTCACCCATTAAAGCAGAGTATAATGCATCAAATGACCAGTATTTTGCACCATCTAATTCACCGTCACCATCTAAATCTAAATCAATTAAAATATTAGCATTATGTGAGTCAAATCCAAGGTTAAGTAATAAACCAGAACGATTATCATCACAGAAACATTCCATAAAACCAGCTGGTTCCATAGTACCACCTGAAATACCAGCCATTGCAAGGTCAAATTGACCTGACATTTGTTTTACATAGTAAACATCCATACCTGGTTGAGGTGAATATTCTGATACAAATGTAACATTTGGATATTTTTCTTTAACTTCAGCACTATTAAATAATTCATTATATTTTTGAGTAACATATGCAAATACTGCTTCATGTGTTGCTCCATCGAAAGAAGCAATTTCAATATATACTTCATAAGGTTTTGCAGGATCAAATACACCTTTTTCAACCATGCTATCTAGTGCACTAATATATAATTCAGTAGCAAGAGCTGGTGAATAACCTAATTGTTCATATAATAAATCATAATCTAATTCGTCAAGTCCTTCATAAACTTTTTGGCCCCATTCACTTTCACGATATGTTGTACTATCTACACCGTCTTCTGTTGGTGTTACAATAGAATATGCATTTGTAAAGTAAGAAGCCCATGCGGTGCTAGTTTTAGTAATTTCTTGAACGCCTAGACGATCCATACCAAAATATAATGCCCAAATAAAATCATCTTCTTGAAGAATTGGTTTAGCTTCCCATGAACCTACACCAAATTGTGCATCAAGTTCAGCTTGAGTAAATCTATTTACAGAAAGTCTAAATGAAGTTGCGCCAGGTGAGAATTTTTGATTTGGCCAATCTTTGTATTCATCATATGCACTTGCTGGAACTGATGTAACATCTAATTGACCATTTTCAAATAATTCTAAGGCAGCATTGTTATCTTTAACAATTACATAACTATAATTTTCATATACATAAGGTCTGATTTGAACATTTTCAGCATCTTCGTTCCAAATGAAATAATTTTCATTTTTAGTAAAGCGGTATTCTTTTCCTTTTTCCCAATAATTAATCTTATAAGCACCTGATGCCATATAGGTATCTTTTGAAGTACCATAAGTAGGTGTACCATTAACTATACTTGCTTCCCATGTTGCTTTGTGAACTGGTGTATACAAGAAACCCGATATATTATATTCAACATCCCATAATTTTAACGGATGAGCATATGTGAATGTAAATGAATAGTCATCAATTTGTTTAATACCTACTGTTGACCAATCATCTGTTTCACCCTTAAAGTATGCTTCAGCACCTAAAATTGGAGCACTACCACCATAATAATAATTTGCACGTTTCATATTAAGATCAGGATCAAGTACTAATTTATATGTATAGATAAAATCATCAGCAGTCATTGGATCGCCATTTTCCCATTTTAAATCTTGACGTAAATCAAATTTCCAAGTTGAATATTCAAGTAAACCACTAAAATCTTCAATAGCGTCACCATTTTCATCTACTGGATATGGTAATGTTGAAAGCATTTCAGGTTTAATTTCCCAACCAATTCCTTTGCCATTATCATCTACTTTCCAATCAAATGCAATAAGTTGTCCAGCAGTAAGTGTTAAGAAATCAGATTCAATTGAATCAGCATAATTCAAATGATTTAAAGTAGAAGGGTCAGCAGATGTCCACATTCTATATGCAGGGTCATCAGCAGTACCTGCACCTTTTCCTGTATCAGGAGCAACGGCTGTAGGGCCATAACCCATTTGTGCTACATATTCATCAGCTATAAAATTAACACGTTCACTATATATAATAAGACCTGAATCATTGAATACTGGAATAGATGCACCAGCATTAATCAATGCTCTTTCCATATATGCTAAAATCTTTGTTTGTGTTTCTAGTGGAGCATATTTAAAGTTAAAATAAGCACCTTCTGCGCCACCTGCTGTTTGATCAGCAGCAATTGCTTCTAATACAGTAACTGAAACTAATTTTGTACGTACATCCTCAGCATTTTCTGTAGATTTAACTGTAACAGTAATTGTAGCATTACCTTCAGCAACAGCAGTAATTAATCCACTTGCAGAAACAGTTGCACATGCAGTAGCATTTGATTCAACAGCAGTCATTTCAAATCCTTCGCTAACTAGAAGTTGTGCAGTTTCACCTGGTTTCATTTCTAAAACAGCATTAAATGTATCACCAACACCAACTTGTACACCTTCAGCAACATCAATTTCAATCATTGTACCTGCAAGCAAACCATTTGTAAAGTTTAAAGCAGCATAACTAGGATCTACATTGCCATCTTCATCAGTTACATCAGCAGCAAGTACAGCAACAACAGCGTATAAACCTTTTAATTTTGGTGCTACTGTGAAATCAGTAATTGTAACACCATCATTATAATCAAAAGTAGTTTCCCACATATAGTCAAGTACAACATCACTTGTGGTTGCAGGTAATGTTGCAGTGAAAGTAGGCTCATCAGCACCTTCAGGAGTGTATGTATACACTACTTCTAATTCTAATTTATAAAGATAATTTGTTTCAGCAGCATAAACACCCTCAACTGCTTCTCCAAATACTTCATCTGCATTGGCAAATACGATTTCCTTATCGCAAGTCGCAGCAAGTAATTCTTTATAAGTAGCTTCTAATGCAGCTAATTTTTCATTTGAAGCTGTTTGTGCTTCTTCTGCAGCTTCTAATGCAGCTTGTGCGGCTTCTAATGCTGTTTGTGCAGCAGTTAAATTAGCAGCTGTAGTTTCTTTTTCAGCATTAGCAGCTTCTAATGCAGCTTCTAATTCAGCAATCTTATCATTTGCAGCATCTAAATCTTTTTTAGCACTACATCCAAATAATGCAACTGAACAAAAAACTACTAAAAGACAAATCATTAAATTTCTTCTAATATTTTTCATTAATTTTTTTCTCCTTCATTAAGATTTTCTAGGTTTCATTACCAAGATAGTAATATTATATTATACTTTTTTCTAAAAGTCAATACTTTTTTGCAGAAAACGTTTACATTGATGTTTTTTTTATTTTTTAGTTTTATAATTTTTGATAATTTCATAAAATATAGTTTATAAAAAAAGCTTATAAAAAACTATAAGCTTTACATTGTTATTAATATCATAATAATCCCAATAATTAAATAAATTCCACCCACTAAAAAACTAGGCCAAAGAATAATTTTTTTGCCATCTTTTTTCATTTCAACATAATCATAATATTTATAATTATATTTAGGTGTTTTTCTAAAAAAATCGCTAAATTTACGAGCCCAAAAACCTAAGAGATTAAATGTTCCTGCATGAATAACCAATTTCATACAAGCAAATAGTAGCAAAAGAGCACCTGTTAGTGAAAAAGCATCAATGACATAATGATCAATTTTATATCTTACAAAAAAAATAGTCAAAAAAATAATAATCGATAATCCTACGTTTATTGCGATTTGGATTAGAATATTTTTATTTACTTTTCTCATTTATTTTGTTCCATTTCTTTAATACCTTTTTTAAGAAAGCCACTATAAATGCAAATTAATCCTGATATAATCATATACGCACAACTAAGCGCAGGAATAGGAGAAATTTCTACAACAATTCGTGAAGGATAACTACTATCTGTAACTGAAGTAATATTTTCATTGATATCTTTTAATTCTGCTATAGTTTGATCAAACATCATTTGTAGATCATTGCTATAGCCACTCATAAAGACAATAGTACTAACGGCGACCACAAAAAGAATTATTCCTGTTACAATACTCATAATAAAATTTACTTTCATATTATCAATAAGTTTAAATAACATAAAAATATAAGCAATAATTTGTGCTAAATACAGAAATAAAAAACGAGTATCTTGTGAAACAGGCACAAGTTCTAGTTCTTCAGTATCTTCACCAAGGCCAAATGCAAGATTAGAAAAAGTAATTTTTGAATCAATACTTAATAATTGATTAACTGATTCAACACCATTGGTCGTAGTCCTTTCATATATTTTTCCGTTACAAATATATGTTGATGAAAAAATCAATAAAATTGTTAGAATCGCAAAAGCAATAATTACTACATCAAAAATTTTTATTCGTAATTTTGCTTTATTAATCTTATATAATGTCTCTAAATCTTTTTTCATTGATACCACCCTTTAAAAAATTATAACTTATTATAGCATTAAATTTTGAGATTGTCAAATTTTAAATCTATTGACATTTAAAAAAAGAAGAGTATAATATTATATGTAGATAGTAATAAAATGTAAAAAAAGAAATTTTTATTTTATTATTTACTACTCAAATAATTGTTATTTTAGTATAAAACATA
The DNA here is from genome assembly GCA_944326155.1 of uncultured Bacilli bacterium. Taxonomy (GTDB): domain Bacteria; phylum Bacillota_I; class Bacilli_A; order ML615J-28; family CAG-313; genus CAG-313. The sequence goes on along the minus strand of CALVCV010000002.1, from coordinate 106,732 downwards.
TGAAATGTAGTAGTAATACGATAATTTCTTGTTTAGTGAGCGATAGATAGTGCAAATATCGTCAAGATAGCGTATGAATGGAACATTGATGTGAAAAGAGGAAATGCTTTTACGAGTGGACCGCGTTAAGGTCTTTGAGGATATAAAATATATTTTATATTAAAAAAAGGTGGTACCACGAAACTTCGTCCTTTATTAAGACGAAGTTTTTTATTATTATTTAGGAGGAAAAATTATGAAAACAATTGTATCTGGTATTCAACCATCAGGAAGATTAACTTTAGGTAATTATCTTGGTGCAATTAAAAATTTTGTTAATATTCAAGAAAATATGGAGTATGATGCATTTTTTGTCTTTATTGCTGATTTGCATGCCATAACAGTACCAAAAGAGCCTTTACTTCTAAGACAAAGTGTTAGAAAACTAGCCGCCTTATATCTTGCCTGTGGGCTTAATCCAGAAAAAGTAACTTTATTTATTCAATCAGAAGTTCATGAACATGCTGAACTTGGCTATCTTCTACAGACAATTTCTTATATTGGTGAACTTGAAAGAATGACTCAATATAAAGATAAAAAAATCAAACAAGTAGACGGAGTTTCAAGCGCCTTATTAACATATCCTGTTTTAATGGCTGGTGATATTCTTTTATATAATGCAAGTTATGTCCCAGTAGGACAAGATCAAAAACAACATTTAGAATTAACAAAAATTTTAGCTGACAGATTTAACTATCGTTTTGGCGAAACTTTTATAACTCCAGAACCATTAATCACCAAAATAGGTGCAAAAATTATGTCTTTACAAGATCCAACTAAAAAAATGTCTAAATCTGATCCTCTTGAAAAAGCATCTATCTATTTAGATGATAATGAAGCTGCAATTCGTAAAAAAATTGCTAGTGCTATAACTGATAGTGATGGCAAAATTAAATTTGACCCTATAAATAAGCCAGGTATTTCTAATTTATTATCAATTATGTCATGTTGCGCAAATAAACCAATTGAAGAATTAGAAAAGGCATATGATGGTAAAGGTTATGGTGTTTTTAAACAAGCTGTTGCAGATAGTATTGTAAGTTTATTGGTACCTATTCAAGAAAAATATGAAGCAATCTTAAATAATAAAGAATTATTAGATAAGATATTGGATGATGGTGCTATAAAAGCCTCTTACTTTGCTAAAAAGAATCTAAATAAAGTCAAAAAAAGAATGGGATTACTTAGGAAATAAAAGAGTATTAGTTAAGTATGAAACTTAACTAATACTCTTTTTTAGTCTATTACTTTTCCGGGATTTAGAATACAATTAGGATCAAATACTGATTTTATGCCCTGCATTAATTTAATTTGATTTTCACCTAATACTTGTTTCATATAGTTTTTCTTCGCATATCCTATTCCATGTTCACCAGATACTAAACCGCCAACTTCTTTTGCTTTTTGATACATTTCATCAAAAATAGCAGATAATTTGTTTTTAAATATCTCATCGGAGTATGTATCTTTACAAATATAAATATGTAAGTTTCCATCACCAGCATGACCAAATGAAGGAATTCTAATTTGGTATTTTTTTGCTAGCTCATATGTAAATTTAATATAGTTTGCAATTTCACTACGTGGAACAACTACATCACATTCATCCATTTGGGTTGTCGATGCCTTAATGGCCTCCAGGAATGCACCTCTTGCTTTCCAAACTGATTCTTTTCTTTCATCTGTGTCAACAATAAAAACATCTATTGCGCCCAATTTTTCTAGGCAAACATCAGCTGCAGTTTGATAATTGGCTTGTAATTCAGTTTTATTTTTACCTTCAAAAGTAAGTAGAATATATGAATCACTTTTTGTGTCTGGAAATTTTTTACCTAAATATTCTTCAGCAAATAAGATAGTCTTTCTTTCAAAGAATTCAATTGCTGTAGGAGCAACTTTAGCTTTAATAATTTCAGGCACTGCATTTAATCCTTCTTCTTCTGTTTTAAATGGTACAAGTAAACTAATGCTTTCAACTGGTTTTGGTTCAAGTCTCAATATAGCTTTAGTGATAATACCTAGCGTACCTTCACTACCAATCATAAGTTGTTTAAGAGGATATCCTGTTGAATCTTTTACAACTTTGCGGCCCAGCCATTCTACATCACCATTTGGTAAAACAACTTCTAAAGCTCTTACCCAATCTCTTGTAACACCATATTTGACAGCTCGCATACCACCAGCATTAGTTGCAATATTGCCACCTATAGTTGCGCTTTTTTCACCAGGATCTGGAGCATAAAAATAACCACGAGGTTCAACATAATCATAAATTTCCATAAGTAATACACCTGGTTCAACCGTTAAAGTCAAATTTGCTTCATCAAGTTCAATAATCCTATTCATTTTAGATGTATTAATGATAATGCCACCAAATAGTGGTACACATGATCCAACAAGACCAGTACCGCTACCTCTTACAACAACAGGAATTAGATGCTCATTGGCATATTTCATAATATTAACTATTTCCATCGTATTTTTAACATAAAGCATGACATCTGGTTTACCACTAACAGTACCAAGTTCATCTTTGTGAAAATCTTCAGAAATTTCGTCACTGCATAAGAAATTTTCTTCATCAACAAGCGTTTTTAAATATGCTAAATCTTCTTGATTTATTTTGTTATATTTTACTTCTTTCATAATTCCTCCTATTTTAAACCTTTTGCATTTTTAATGCAGGCTATTAGATTAGGCACAATTTTATAAATATCACCAACGATACCATAGTGCGATACATCAAAAATAGCCGCTGAAGGATTATCATTTATTGAAATAATTAATTCACTACCATTCATACCTGCTGTAAATTGTACAGCACCACTAATGCCTAAATTAATTATTAATTTAGGTGCAACAGTTCTACCACTTAACCCAATTTGATATTTTGCATCTTTCCAACCTGCTTCAACTAGTGGTCTAGTTACTGCAACAACACCTCCTAGAAGATTAGCCAATTCTTCAGCCATTTGCAAGTCTTCTTTTGTTTTGAAGGCCCTACCACAAGCAATAATAACTTCTGCTTCTGAAATATCTTGGATTTTTTCTTTTACTTTCACTTCTATTGTATCAATATTGCTACTCTTATCAAGGTCTGTCACATCCATATAGACTTTTTCGCCAAATGGTGTAACCTTCTGTGGCATTGGAAAAATTTTATAACGAACAGTAGACATTTGAGGCCGGTTATTAGGGCAAACAATTTGAGCCATAACGTTACCACCAAAGGCTGGACGAACTTGAATTAAATCGGTATTTTCCTTCATGCCAAGTCTTGTGCAATCTGCTGTTAAACCTGTTCTAAAATGGGCAGCAATTCTCGGTGCAAAGCTTCTACCAAGAGGTGTACCACCATATAATACTACAGTTGGTTTAATTTTATTGATAAAATCTTCAACACATTTTGCATAGCGCTCTATATTAAATTCTTGATAGGCAGAATCTTCATAAATATATACTTTATCTACACCATAAGCTAAAATTTCATCTACATATTGATCATTTTTAATTTTAGAGCCAATAAGAATAGCATAAACTGGATGTTTAATTACCGATGCCAATTCTTTTGCTTTACCTATTAACTCATAAGAAACAGGATGAACACCATCTAAATCAGTTTCAATAAAAACACTCACACCACGCCATAAACTTTTATCAATTTTTGGTGTTTGATCTTGCTCAATCACCTCAGTAACTAACCCAGCAGGCCCTTTTTTTGCACAAAGCCCACAATTCTTACAACCAGCAGTAAAGTTTAATTTTCCATCAACATACTCAAGTCCACCAAAGGGACAAACTTTCATGACTGCATCTATTGTTTCTTGATTTACTTTTTCTTGATTGATTATTAATTTTTTAGCCATACTATCACCTATACATATTTCTTATTTTTTAATATTTCTGTCAAAATATCTACTTGTTCTTGGACTGAACCATTAATAATTGTTTTGTCAGTATTTTTTGTTGGTGGAAACATTTTTTCTACCTGAGTTGGTGAACCTTTTAAACCATAGTGTGTTTCATCTTGATCAATGACGTCCGCAAATGTTACAATGGGAATATCAATGTGATTTAATTCTTTCCCACGTTTATAAGAAGGAAGTCTTGGTGTAATATGTCCTTTATCAATGGTAATTAAACATGGAAGTTTAACCTTAAAGGTTTCAATTGTTTTATCCATTGACGCTCTAACAACAATATATTCATCTGTTACTTCTAAAACTTTTTCAACATAAGCTATATGAGGAATTTGCAAATATTCAGCAATTTCGGCACCTACTTGAGCAGTATCACCATCTGTCGTTTGTTTACCACAAATAATTAAGTCAAAATCACCTAATTTGCGAATACCTTGGCTAAGCGTATATGCCGTGGCAACAACGTCAGCACCACCAAACTTACGATCACTTATAAGTAGCGATTCATCACAACCCATCCATAGTGATTCTTCTAAAACAGCTTTGGCGGGTGTTGGACCCATAGAAATAGTTTTAATTATAGCACTATTTTGTTCTTTAATACGAAGTGCTGTTTCTAGACCATATAAATCATACGGATTCATTTTAGTATTATTGCCATCTCTGATCAGTACTCCTGTTACAGGATCAATTTTTACATCAGATGAGGCTGGTACTTGTTTTACACATACAACAATATTCATTTTTAATCTCCTATCCTTATTTTTTCATTACAAATTCTTTAACTGTGTCATTTAATATCTTACGATATGGTACTTTTGTATAGCAATGCTCTGAACCTTCTATTAATACATATTTACTATTAGGATATAATTCATCATATTTTTTACTATACATTGGTGGTACTGAGCGATCTGCGCTACCTTGGGTAATTAATACAGGACGCTCAAAAGTCTCAATATCTTTATATAAATCATATCCGCTAAATGATTGATCTAATTTTTTATTCATATAATATCCACCCATATCAATATTACCATTTTCATCAATTGGGTTACTTTCAAAACGACTATGGATGATTTTTGCAATATTACCTGCAGGAGATAATAAAATTAATTTTTCAATGTAGTCTTTCATTTCAATGGCAATACGACTTGCAATGGCCCCACCCATTGAAAAACCTAGTAAAATTATCTTTTTTTGATGATTTAATAAATAGGCTTCTTTAATAATATTTTTAGCATCTTCTAACAAACTAAAAAGAGTGAAATCTTCAAAATTGCCATCACTTTCACCACTGCCCATAAAATCATATCTTAAAGTTGAAAATTGAATATCAGTCAAAGTTTTTGTTAATTGTTTAAAAAGATATCCATTTTCATTTTTATGACCTGTAAAGCCATGTAGCATAACTACAATATTTTGAAAGTCTATATCTGGTTTAGAAAAAAGGCCTCTTAAAATATATCTATTAGAAATTAATTCACGTAATTCTACTTTCATCTTTTACTCCCCCTTATATTCTTTAATAATTGTATTCAAATTGCGATTATATTTTTTGAGTAGTGCATCAAGTTTTTTTTTATCATGAATATCAAACAAATCTGATAATATCACAGCTTTTACATCTTTATATTCATAAAATAACTGGGTTGCTTTTTCTTTGGAATAACTAGTTAATTCACAAATAATCGAAATACTTCGCGAAATTAATTTTTCATTTGTCGGTTTTAAATCTACCATTAAATTTTTATATACTTTACCAAGTTTAATCATTGATGTGGTAGTCAACATATTACAAATTAGTTTTTGTGCCGTACCTGATTTCATTCTTGTAGAACCAGTCACAACCTCTGCGCCCGTCACTGCAACAATTGGATAGTCAACACTACTTGCAAGAATAGAATTTTTAGATGTTGTAATACATCCAGTTATAGCTCCAATACTTCTAGCATATTCAACGCCACCAAGTACATAAGGTGTTCTACCACTTGCTGCAATACCAATTACGACATCTTTTGCAGATATTTTAATCTTTTTTAAATCTATTATCGCAAGTTCTTTAGAATCTTCAGCCCTTTCAACCGCAGTCACCAAAGCCTTTTTTCCTCCAGCAATTAAACCAATAACCATATTTCTACTTACACCAAAAGTAGGTGGACATTCTGAAGCATCTAATACCCCAATTCTTCCAGAAGTTCCTGCTCCCATATAAATTAGTCTACCTTTTTGTTTAAAGGCACAAACTATTTTATCTACTAACACACTAATGTCTGGCAAAATTTTTTCAATAGCAAGTGGAACAATTTTATCTTCTTGATTAATCTTTTTTAAAATTTCAATGGTTGATAGTGTATCAATATTCATCGTATTTTCATTTCTTAATTCCGTTGTTATTTCTTTAATATTTATATCATTCATAATCTTACTCCTCACAAGGTGGGTTGGTAATATTACCCAAAATAACATATTTTTTAGCACCTGTAACCGCAGGAAGGTTAGATGGTTTATTTAACAATGTCATATGTCCTAATATTGCAAAACCAAATGCCTCATAAGCATCGATTTGATTGCTAATTGTGATTTTAGCCTTTAAGTTTTTTTGTAACAATTTGACAATAAATTTGTTATGTGCACCACCACCAGATAAGATAACCTCATCAATATCTGGTAAAAACAATTTGTATTCCTTAATAATAGTGTAAGCCGTATAGGCCGTAATTGTCGCAATAACATCTTCATTTTTATTTGTATATACTTTAATTTTAGCAATTAAATTATCCAAATATTCTTCGTTATATTTTTCTCTACCTGTCGATTTAGGATATTTACTATATAAATAAGGGTCTTCTAAAAGTTCATTCAATACTTCATGAACAATTTTCCCTGATATTGCAATATTGCCAGATTCATCATAGTCTAAATGATAGAGTTTTAACATTGCACCATCAATTAACATATTGCCAGGACCAGTATCAAAAGCAATCACATCAGATAGTTTTTTACTTTTAGGTAGATAGCATACATTGCCAATCCCACCAATATTTTGAAAAGCCAAATTCTTATAATTATTCTTATTTAACTGATAATTGACAAAAGGAATAAGAGGTGCACCACTTCCACCTGCTGCCATATCCATAGTTCGGAAATTGCTAATTACTTTTTTATTAAACGCATAAGCAATCACAGCTGGTTCACCTATTTGTAATGTTGATGAAAAATATCCATCCATTTGACCAGGATTATGCCAAATTGTTTGACCATGAATGGCAATAAATTCCACTTCTGTCATATTACAACCTGTATCTTTGATAAATTGTTTAATTGCATCTACATAAGCATATCCAATTTCATAGTTTAAACTACAAATTTTTTGTACTGTTGATGTATCATTTTTAGATATTTCTTTAATTTTATTCACTAACGTCTTATCATAACTATAACTTTGAAACTTATCAATCTTATAGTTATAATCATCTTTGCCACTTATATCAACTAGACAAATATCAATGCCATCAAGTGACGTGCCACTCATCATACCTATTGCTTTCATCATATCCCTACCTTTATTTAATCTATAAGCGCAAATCTATATACGCCATATAATTGTTCTTTAAAATGTATTTTATAAACTACTTGTATCTGTTTTTTTCCCATGTATTCTTTAAAACCTTCAACAATATATTCACCATCATGTTCAATAAATCCACCAGTTAAACCAACGATGGTATTTTTACCTAAATTTAATTTTTTCATAACTTGTATGGTTTGTATAGCAAGTTTAAAACCTTCCTTTTTTAATAAATAGCTTCTTGATTATTTTTTCTTGCCTCTTTTTTAAAAAAAGACTCAATTTTGCAATTTCATCTTTTGTATGCTGATAAAAGATATGATTCAATTCTCTAATATTTTTTATCTTTAAATAGCTCAAAAAAGCTTTTTCTAAACTATTAAATGGTTTACTTGCTTCATATTTATCAATCATTTTAACACAAAAATCATGTACTAAGGCATATGAACTACCTTTTTCTCGAATTAAATGTCCCCAACCACCTGCTAAAGCAGTTTGATTTTGTTTTTTACCAAAAATGGCAATTCCCGTACCAGAAATTACAACTATCCCGCTATTTATACCAGCACCTAACACCGCATAAAGGGCAGTCATAGTATCACTAGTGATTACACATTTAGCACTATATTTTTCTTCAAAATATCTTTTGACAAAATTACTATCATTTAGAGCACTAATACCTGATACCCCAATTGCAATTTTTTGAATAGTATAATCATTTTGATGATTAGATAGGGCATCTTCAATTGCTTGATCAATATTAAAATACCATGTTTCATGGTTTACAGCAGGTGATCCACTTTCACTATAGCCTCTTTTGAATATTTTTCCGTCTTTAGAAAAAATGGCAGCCTTAGAAGTTGTACCACCCGCATCTACACATATATAAACTTCTTTTTTAATCATATCTTAATTTTTGATAAAACAGAAGGGAACTCCTTTTTTTATATATTCAATCATAAATTCACTAAGATGAAGATGGCCTACAACATTTACTCTTTCATCGGGTTCTAGATCTTGTAAAATAATATTGATTTCTCCACTATATCGTAAAAATAAATCATTATCAATTGTTAAATCATAAGGTTTTCTTTTTACATTTGCGTTAAAAGGTAAAATTCCACTTTGCCTTTTACTTATTCTTAATAATTCATTATTAAAATCAATTCTTCTTTTATATACCCCTAAAAGATAATCAAATTGATTAAAACCACCATAAGGGCTAAATTCAATCAGTAGTTCTTCTTTTTGATGATTAGATAGAAGCATCAACTCTTCTTTTGATGCATATGCATCACCAAAGGTAATTTCATCAAAGCCACAAAGTTTAAGTTCCTCTATGGCCAAATTTAGGCTCATATTGCGATGTTTTTCAACTGTTGGTAGACCTTCATACATTGGCGGCCTATAGTTAGTATGTGATGGGATAAATCCACTCACCTCAGTACCTATTTGATGATAAAAACTAACTATTTCTTTGCAAAATTCAATTGTATGTCCAGTATGACGTTTTGGATAATAATTAAAACTAGCCCGTAACTGAGTAGGATTTATTCCATCATCTAATAATTTTAATACGGCATCTTTGGTAAAAGTTGAAGCATTAATTTCAACTTTAAAATTATTATCTTTAGCTATTTGAATAATTTCATCATGAGAAAACCCATAATCCAGTCGTAAGGCATATATATTTTTAGGAAGCGTTATCTTATTATAAATTTTTTTAGAAATATCTAACGATAATTTCATCTCTAATTGTGAAATTTCATCAATTAATATTTGCAGTTCTTGAATTTCAAAACTAGCTTCATTAATATGAGCTGATGAAAATACACTTTCATATCCTAATTGTTTGGCAAGCCTAATATATTCTAAATTTTCTTTTAGAGAATATTTTTCCATACCAACATATATAGCAATTCCTTTTTTATACATATTTTATTTATATAGATAATATTTCTTACTGATATTATAAAAATCTTTAGCATCAAGTTCTAACTGTTCAAGCTGTTTGCTAAGTGGAATACTATTTTCAATAACTGTATCATCACCTGCTTCAAAATGAAATAATGTTGGACGTCCTTCTGTATAGGGTTTATTAATAGCAAAATTGTCTTTATATTTAGTACGAATATGATAAAGCATTGTCCAACTTGTTTTTAAGGCTTCAAACGCTTTACGATTTGTAATATGGACAAAGACACCACCACAAACTTGATTCATATATTTAGAGAAGGTAGGTGTAAAATATTGTGGTCTAAAGTGAACACCTTTTAAATTATAGCTGTTGAGTTCTTCTGCTAATCTTTCAGCTTTAATCCAAGGAGCGCCAATTAGTTCAAAAGGAGTAGTTGTTCCTCTTCCTTCAGAAATATTGGTTCCTTCAAATATACATGTTGCATTATATGCGTATGCGGTATCAACTTTAGGAAGATTAGGTGTAGGTGTTACCCAAGGTAACTTGGTATCTTCAAAATCCATCCATCTTTCATAATTTAACATTGGAATAACAGTTAAATGACAATTAATTTGATATTCTTCATTGAATAATCTTGCAAGTTCACCCATTGTCATGCCATGACGTTGAACGATAGGATAATAACCGACAAAAGAACGATATTTTTCAATATTTAATTTATTACCTTCAACTTTTTCACAATTAATAGGGTTAGGCCTATCAAATACAATGAATTCTTTATTATATTCAGCACATGCTTGCATGCAATATGCCATTGTATAAATAAAAGTATAATATCTTGATCCACAATCTTGAATATCAATTGACATAATATCAATTTTATCCATTATTTCTTTTGATGGTTTGCGAGTTGAACCATATAAACTATATACCATAATACCTGTTTCATCATCAACATAGCTTTCCAAATGTTCACCAGCTTGAATATTGGCTCTAAGACCATGTTCAGGTGAAAATAAAGCAACTAAATTAGTTTTTTCTTTTAAAATATCAACTGAACTTTTAAAATTGGAATCAATTCCTGTTGGATTGGTAATTAATCCAATTCTTTTACCAGTAAATATCGATGTGAATTCATCAACTCTTTCAATTCCCAAAATAGTTTTTTTATTTGTCATTTCTAATTTCCTCCTCAATTTTTTCATTTATTTTCTTAAAATCAATTTTTGCAAAACGATAATAAATAGGTGTTGTAATTTTTACTATCAAATATAGTGGTAAACTTATCCCAATAATCATCCATATACCTAAAATCCAAGGTACAAATAAGCAAGATATTAAAACACCTATAACGATGCTTGCCGCAACAAGCATAATTAAAGTAGTCAAAAAATATCTAACAGAAATATAAATGGATGTTTTAAAAATTTGCATATTTGTTAATCTATTAAAAGTTATAAGTAATAAAGGAATATGTAAAATAATAAAAGTAAAAATTATCAAACAAATAACAATAACCACTATACCTATTTGAGCGAAAATTTCCATTATTTTATTGTCACCAAAATCTTGATAAATCCAAAATAAATATCCATATATTCCTGCAGCAAAAGCAAGTAAAAAACATATTCCCATTAGAAATGATTTTAAAAAATATGTTTTAAAATTTTTAAAATAAGGTTTAAAAATAGCAGTTTCTGTTAAATTATTTTTTAGAGTTGCTGTTGCCGCAACAATAGCTGGAAACATTGTTACAATGGACAATGACAGAATAATAACCAAAAGATTAACTACTAATAATTTATATAGTAAATCAAAAAATTTGTAAGTCTTTGATGAATATTTATTATCAATATTATCCAGTTTCATATTTGTCTTCCTCAATTCTTATTACTTTATATTATATCATATTTTTTTATATTCGTCTTTGATAAAGTAATAAAAAATATGCATAATAGCTAAGTAAAAAGCTCTCCTATTGCTAGGGAGCTTTTTGTCTCAAATTATAGAATTAGATAGCGTAGCCCATATCTCTAAGTGCTTGTTCATATCTTGGTTGAACAGAATTTAATTCCGTAGCAGCAGAAACTGTACCATTTGTACAAATTTTACTAGCTAATAACCAGAATCCATCTGGACCAAAGTGTGAACCACCACCAGCTGTCATAGAAATTAAATCAAGTAATTCAAAATATGTTTTGTCTTGAACAGTCATAATAACGTCCGCATATAGTTCATGGTCAAATTTTGTTAATAACCAATTACGATAAGCTTCATCTTCCGATACTTGTGCTACATCTGGATCAGGTCCTAAACCACTATATAAATCATACATAATTGCAAAGATAATTTTATTATTGATACCTTGTTTACCATTTTCCGTATCTAGAACTGAATCGCAAGCAGTTGATGTATAAGGAACTAAGAAACTAGATGCAGATAAATCTAAACCTGAAATATATTCACCGGTACCAGCAGATAATTCTAGTGGTTCGTCGTTAGAATCAAGAATTGCTTCACTTGCATCAAATGTAGTAATAGGAACGCCACCTTGACCATCAGCAGCAGGATAAGGAACAGCACCTATTGAGAATGTACATTGTGCAGGATCAAATCTTGATGGATCATTAATGAACCATAAATCACCATGAACGATTGCAGTACGTCCTTCTAAGAAGGATATAGCAACATCTTCAACACCTCTTGATTCGTATGCTGCAGTTTGTCTTAAACTTTGAATTTGAGTAACTTTATTGATTACTTGTGGAGAAGTTAAACTCAAACTTGGTCTAGAAGTAGCAATTTTCACTCCGCTTGCAGCAGTGGCACCAATAATAAATTCTGCATAACCTACTGATAATGCATAATATTCTCTGCCATCAGAAATAGAAGATAACGCTGTTTGTAATTCTTGTACATATTGTTCAAATTTTGTCCAAGTCCATTCACCTTTTAACCATAATTCAGCAGGATTTTCAAGACCACGATCTTTAATTAAATCTTCATTGAAATACATAAAATAATCAGGTCTAACTTTACCTTGGATGTAAGCATATACTTTTCCAGATGCAGAAACAACTTGGTTATTAGTTGGGTCTTGCTCATATGTACCCGGTTCATATACACCTTCAGATACCTCTGTATAGCCTACTTCAGTGAAAATACCTTCTGTAGCAGTACCTTGTGCGTTAATTCTAGCAAGTTCTGCTAAACATCCTGAAGATACAAGTGTTGGAATCCATGAACTTGCAATATTAGCAACATAGAAATCATTATTTTTGAACCATCCTGAAGGTTGATTATCTTTAATGTATTTAATACGAGATGGTCCCCAAGAAGCTGAATCATCCCAGTTTACATATGAAATCATAATACCATATCTTGCTTCAACATCACGTTGATGTCTTTGTTTAATAGCTTGAGAACTACCTGTATAGTTAGCGTTAAATGGATCAAATTGTTCAACTGGCAATACTAAAATCTTAAATGGCAATTGATTACCCTTCCATCCTCCTGTTCTTTGGTTAGGAGTCCAGTTTGGATGATATTGACCAGCGCCACCTTGTTCAGCAGTCCACTTAGCTACTAAAGTTACATTCCTATGAATTTCCATATTTGCATCAAATGCTTCGCCATCTAAAGTCCAACCATCAAATTTATATCCAGTACGTGTTGGAGTAGGAAGTGTCACAGTGCTTCCTTCAATAACTCTAATATCTGTAGGGTGGCCTTCAGGAAGTTCACCACCTGCAACATCTAATGTTACTGTATAATATGTAACATCTGACTTTTCTTCCCATTGTGCTCTTAATACGATAGCAGCAGTAACAGGCGTTGAAAAATCATATTCAGTAGTTCCTAAATACCAACCTGCAAAGTCAAATCCTGTTCTTGTAGGATCTGCTGGTTTTGTAACAGTTCCTCCATATGCAACTTCTTGTGGATCTACCCTTGAACCACCACTTGTTGTAAATGTTACTGTAAATGTTTTAGCTTCCCAATGCGCTTTTAATGTAATATCTTCTTTTACAGCTGTTGAGAAATTATATTTTTCATCCCCTAAATACCAGCCATCAAAAGTATATCCCTCTTTAGTTGGGTCAGCTGGTTTTGCAACTGTTTTACCTTTTTTAACTTCAACAGCGCTAACTGCAGAGCCACCATCTGTATCAAAAGTTACTGTAAATTTCTTTGAACAGCTAGTCAAAGTAAAGACAGTTATGATTGTTAGTAAAAATACTAAAAATCTTTTTTTCATTTTTTCACCCTTTCTATTTTTTTATTTCTTTTGTCATATAAGTATATGACTTAAAAACCTCATAACCAAATAAACGATAAAATTCTAATAACCCTGTCCAATCAATAATAATATTACTTACATGATTATCAATTAAAACATTAGTAGCATAAGCAACTATATCATAACCTATATTTTTATTTCGATATGAGGTATCCACTCCTAATGGACCAATGCCACCAAGAGCTCTAAAACGATTGCGCCACGTCAAACTGTAACTAGTAAGCAATGTTTTGGTTGTTGGTAAACCAACTTTGGCAAAAGCACAAATATTACAATCACTTATTCCAATTACATATTCTTCTCCTGTACCACCGTTTTCAAAATAATCTATTGTCTCCTTAGTCCAACGACCAGGCCAATTTCTTTGTATGAAGGCAATTAAATTTTCCTTATCTTCAAGTGTAGATATTCTATACTCAATGTTTGTATTTTTAAGTATTAGTTTATTTTTTACACTTAAATTCATACTTTTAATTACATCATATGTATCATAAGATTTAATAAAACCACGTCTTTCAAACCAAGGACGATTTACAACAAAATCTACTGGTAATCCAGGAAAAAAGTTCAAATAATCTCTACCGAGGTAAAGATATTTTTTACCTTTTTTTCTCGCAGCATCTTCAATTAAATTTAATAATTTTGTTCCAATTCCCGATTTTCTATTTGTCTTTTTAACATAAAATAAACTTATCCAACAATTTTCATCATATGTGTCAATACTATATTCATCATTCCAAAATTTACATATAATAAAAGCGATTAAATTATTATAATCATCAATTACTACATAAGAATATTCTAAAGACGCATTTGCTATATTTTTTTCAAATAATTCTTTTGAAATAGGATAAATATTTTGATATTCACTATTCCATAAATCATAAAGATTTTTCTTTTCTTTATAATCTTGTAATATTATATATTTCATTTTATATATTTTCTCAAATAAAGAGGTGAAGTCCCCTCCACCTCCTAATTTTTAATTAAAAATTAATGTCTTTTTCTAAGAACAAGTGCAAGAAGAGTTGCAGCACCAGCAAGACTTAATACTAATGCAGCACCGCCTTTGCATCCACCTTTTTGAGCATCCATAGAAGCTTGTACGCTATCTACTTTCGCAGCAACATCAGCAACAGCGTCTTTTAATTCATCGATATCTGCAGCATTTGTAGCATTACCAGTTTCTAATAAATCAAATAATTCATTAATTTGTGATTGTAATTGAGAAATAACTCTATCTTGAGCTTCTTGAGTATCATAGATATCATTAACAACATTTCTTAGACTTGTAAGATCATTGCTAAGATCATCAAATGCATCTGTTAAAGTATCTTCAACATATTTATCAGCAACAATTACTAATGAGTAATTAACTGTAGTAACATTATTAGCTCTATCATAGATGTTAAGTCTAATTGTTAAGTTCATATCTTCACCAGGGTTTAGATTAACTGTATCAACTGGATTAGATAATTCTTCATACCAAACAAATGTAGCATCTTTTAAGTTACCATCAACGTTATCTACTGCAAGAACAATACCATCTAAACAATTGAAATCTGAACCTTGTTGAATAACAACTTTACGAGTAGTAACAATTGGGGCAGTAACATCACTTACAACAACATTAAATTTAACACTTGCTTTCTTAGTATGTGCATTATTCCAAATAGTTGCTGTTACAGGATGAGTTCCTTGAGCAGGATTTGCAAAATCTAAATCTGTATCAAATTCAACATATTGAGTAATATCATTACCTAAAATATTAACACCATTATATTGTGCATCAAATGCAGTAACAAGAGTATACGGATCAATTGGATTGCATACTGCTGAATCACCTTGAATTGTAGGTACATAGAATAAATTATCAGCATTTACTTCAATAATTGGAGTATAAGAATCTACAACAACATATTTAATAGTAAGTGATGAAGAAATTCCAGTAGCTGTATTTACAACACGATATGTAATAACCCAGTTATCATTAGGAGCAGCCATAGTTGCATCTAATTGATATTGTTGCCATTTTTCTAAATTAGTTCTAGTATCAATCCAATTTGAGTTATTTCCATCAGCAAAATTGAAACCAAAATATGGATGTGCTTGTCCATTTAAGAAATACCAAATTGAATAGTTAACTGTTTGTGGTGATCCACAGAAGAAATTTGTAGCAGCATTTTGAATATTTGATAATGAACCTGAATAAGTATCTCCACCAGGATAAGCTAACATTGTTTGATAAATTCGATCCAATAACCAACCCCATTTTTCTCTATTTTCTGGTACGTTAAAGAAAGCAGGCTTTTCTTCTGATGGATATGAAGTATTTGGTGTACCATCTTCATTTGTAGCATTTGCAGCATTTGTTGCCATAAATTCACCCCAACCCCAGAAAGCATGCCATACAGCAGCATCAGTAAATGGAATTTCAGATACATCAACTCCACAATGTACAGCAACATCTGCTAAGAAATCATTTTTGATTTCTTCAATACTTGTATAACCAGTTGGTGGAGCAACTACAGATAATGATGAACCACCATTTTCAACTGTATCAATATAGAATTCTAATGATTCACTTGAAGCAGTATAAGATGTTAAGTCATTTTCAACACTCCAATATCTCATAATACCATTGTAGTTAATATTTTGAACAGGGTTTAAAACACTACCTTGCATAACTTCAACAACATTTTGACCATTTAATAATTGATAAGAACTATCATCAATAACTTTAGCATCAAATGATAAACCAGTTACAGAGAAATTATAAGTTCTTTGTTGAGCCATACCAATCATTACAGCTTCACCATTTTCATCTAGAACAGGAGCACCAGTGTTATCTGTCTTAGGTAATTCCATTCTACCATATAAATAACCGTTTAAAACAGTTGAACAGAAAAATTCATTAGTAGTAGCAAGACCTCTATCTAGATATCCGTAATCATATACGAATCCACCAGCAGGAACTCTAAATTGTTTTGTACATGCACGATTTGTGCTATTTGCAATTTCTGTAGCTTCAGCTTCTTCATAACCTTGTTCCATTAACGTTGCAATATAAGCTGTTAATTGATCATCTTTAATTTTATGAGCAGTATTGTCAGCTTTTCCTACGAAAGCAATACACATATATCCGCCATCTCTTTCAAAGCAATAGTCCCAAAGATTTGGATCCCATCCTAATGATAAGTAAGGAACTTCGTTAACATTTGTTGGTTCTTCTTCAAAGAATTCCCAAACAAATCTTGAATATACCATTTTATCTTCATCAGTTTCTACATAAACTGGATTTCCTTCTTCATCAACAACAGGATTTCCTTTTTCATCATATTGAGCTTCCATTACCTTATCGCAAACGACACCTTCTTCATACTTAGTAACGACGCCATCAACATAGCAAAATTCAGGAGCAAATTTATAGTCACCTTCATTTGACATATATTGTTCATCAAGACCAATACCTCTAATAATTTGACCTTTAGCATTGAATACTAGTGATCTATTATAGTAGTTAGTACCTTCATCAGCAATACCAAGTTGAGTTGGATCAAATTCAATATCTTCACCTGTAATATTAGTTCTCATATGTGATAATGATGGGTCAGAAGCTGCACCAGATGAAGCTTTAACACCATCAGAATATTTTACTGCAACTACATTTCCATTATCATCTTTATCATAGAATAGAATGTTTTTACCAGCACCAATAACAAGTTCACCATTTGTGTCTACCGCAGTAGTATGTCCACCAAAGTATACAGCATAATATTTACCTGTTGGTTGTCCATTATCATCTAATTGAGCAACTCTTAATCTAGTTTCATTCCATGGATACATTCTAGCAGCACCTAGCCAATTTGGATCCGCTTTAGCATCATTGTCATAATAGTTAGGGAAAGTAGTCATAATACTATCCATGATATATACGGCAATTTCATCTTCTAATAATGTTGGGTCTTCTGTAAATTTGTCAGCCGCTTTAGCAGGACTCTTTGCAGCAAAAACGCCAACTAATGCAATTGTGAGCACAAATGTACTCAAAAAAGCAAAAACTTTTTTCATAAAATATTTCCTCCTATTTATATATTTTGAAAGCGTTTGCGATTATATTATAGCATATCAATAAATCAATTGCAAGGAAAAAAGTATATTTTTTTAAAAACGTTTACACAATTTTTAGCAAAATGGATATTTTATTCTAAAAAAGTAAAAATCATCCATGAAAGATGTATTTTTTTACACTTTACAGATGATTTTTTTAATTTTGATTTTACATTTTTGAGTAAGCATCTTGATCAATAATTACTGTAACATCAGGATGTTTATGTAAAATTGATGCAGGAAAATCTGGTGTAATATCCCCTTTTAATAAATTAACAACCGTATCAGCTTTATTTAACCCGCTGATAAGCATTAATATTTTCTTAGCCTTCATGATATTATTAATCCCCATTGTAATTGCATGTGTAGGCACTTCATCTATTGAATTAAAGAAACGTTTGTTATCTTGTCTTGTTTTATCAGTTAATTTAACAATAAAAGTTTCTTGGTTAAATGGTGTTCCAGGTTCATTAAAACCAATATGCCCATTGCCACCAATACCTAATAATTGTAAGTCAATTGTTACATTATTTAACATATTGTTATATACTTCACAATCTTTTTCAAGATTATCATTGGAAACTGCAGGAATATGTACATTTTCTTCGTTAATATCTACATGATTAAAAAGATTATCATGCATAAAATAATAATAACTTTGCGGATGTTCACGACTAATTCCACAATATTCATCTAAATTGTATGTCTTTACATTTTTAAATGAAATTTCCTTATTTTCATATGCTTTAACTAAATTTTTATAAGTACCAATAGGGCTACTTCCTGTGGCAAGGCCAAGTGTACAATTTGGATTATTTTTGATTACATCACCAATAATTTGTGCACCAAGTTCACTCATGGCATCATAGTCTTTTACTACTATAACTTTCATTTTTTAATTCTCCTTTTATTATTTGACACTAATAGGTAAAATACCTTTTGCATCAATTTGACCTGTTAAATATTTTGCTAGAGCTTTGAAGCTTAGAACACTTGCCTCATAAGCACAAATATAGGTTGGAACATCTAATACATTAATATCATAAGGTGTTCTAACAGCAACTACAATAATTTTGTTTTTATCTATTTTATTAATTAAATCAGCTTGTGATGCATTGAAATTAGCATTGTAACTACAATAAATAACTTTATCATATTGAGTTACTTTTTCTAGTAAATCTTTTTGTTCATCTTTTGTTGGACTAATTGAGATATAGTGTTTATCTACCGCAAAAGGCATGTAGTCTGCTAAACAACTTAAAGTATTATCATCATTTTCAACTAAAGTAACAACTTTTATTTTTGGAAAAACCACTAATGTTTTATCTTTTTTAGTTATAGGTAATAAATTATTTTTGTTTTTCAATAAGGTAATACTATCTTCTGCAACTTTTTCAGCTAATTTTACACGACTAGGTTCTTCTAAATCACCTTTAATATCATCAAAGCTATCAGCCATTTGACCTACTTGATATAGGGCTTTATATTTTAAAATTCTTTCAACAGAATTGTCTATCATGCTAAGCGGTATTTTCCCTTCTTCAGCAAGTCTTAAAGCCGTTTCTGCAAACTCTTTTTGCATTTTAATATTTCTTGCACCGCATAACAATAAAATATCACAGCCAGAATTAAATCCATAATAAACAATTTCTTCAATACTAAAATTATCAAAAACAGCTGACATTGTAAGTGAATCAGTAACAACTAATCCTTTAAAACCCATTTCATTACGAAGTAAACCTGTAATTATTTTATTTGATAAAGTTGTTGGTAATTTATCATCGTATTTTGTATATAGAATGTGGCTTGCCATAATACCTGGTAAGTTCAATTCAACAACTTTTTTGTATGGTAAGAGTTCTACTTTATCTAATCTCTCCTTATCAAAATCTACAACAGGAAGCCCAACATGAGAATCTACAGCTGTATCACCATGACCAGGAAAGTGTTTAACTGATGTCATTAAACCGGCGTCATGATATCCTCTAACAGCCTCAACCATATAATCAGTTACAATTTTAGGATCTTCTGAATAAGATCGAACGTTGATAACCGGATTTTTGGGATTGTTATTAACATCGCCAACAGGAGCAAAATTAAAATTAAATCCCAAATCACGCAATTCAATACCCATATTCTTTGCTAAATTATACGCATTTTTGGTATTTTGTGTAGCACTGATTGCCATAGCACCAGGGGATTGAACAATACCTTCAGTAACTCTAGCTACCATTCCACCTTCTTGGTCTAAAGCAATAAATGGTGGTATTTTAGCATGTTTAATGATTTCTTTATTTAAATCAAATATTTGTTTTGGTGATACACAATTATCTTTAAAATAAATGATTAGTCCTGCTTCAATATCTTCAACTTGCATTTTTAATTCAGGGCTATATTTATCACCAGAGAAGGCAAGGCCAATCATTTGGCCTACCTTCTCTTTCAATGTCATATCTTTAATACTTTTCATATATCTATTTTTTCTTTCTTAAAATTAAAATAGCACCACTAAATAAACCAATCATTGAAATAATACTTAAAATGCTATTTTTACTGCATTTCTTACATCCTTTTTCTTCGTTTGGTTCACTTGGTCTTGAAAGTGGTTCTCCTTCGGTTGCCCCACATCTTTTACATGTCTTTGGTGCATCATACGTTGCTGCTTCCCAATCATGTCCTAGGGCTTCTCCTTCTGTTACACCACAATCTGCACAATGTTTTGCTTGCTCACAACTTGCTTCAACCCAATCATGTGGTGCTACTCTAACCTCACCACATAAATTGCATTCTTCATCGCAATCATCATCATACTCATGTGGACATGCTTGCTTTGGCGCTTCTAATAATTCTGATTCTTCTTCAAATATTCTTCCACTTTCATCTTTATAGCGTATCACTAATTTGAATGTATATGCTTCTTTATAATTATTTATCCCTTCAAAAACTTCAATCCCACTATCATCTGTTAGTGCTTTTTCTTCATCATTAATTTGAATATATGCTTCTTCTACTCGTTTATCGGGATCGCTATACCCATATTTTACACTTATTCTATTTGGCCTAATTCTATCAAATTCAAATTCATCTATCACTGGTATTTCGTATGCTAGTGTTGTATATTGTTGTACTGCTTCTTCCTTTGTATAAGTCTCTTTTGTAAGGGTATTTTCTACAACATATGTGAAACTTACATCATATGTTACTCCTTTTAATAAACCTTCTATTTCATATTCAGTACTATCTGGCATCTCATATGTATTGTCTCCAATACGAATCGTTGCACTAACTGTTCTTAATACTTCATCTGTACTTCTTTTTTGAACGATAAAACCATGACTTCGTGGTATAAAATCTAAGCCTGGATAATATGCTTTAGTTGTTGCTTTAATTGAACTCTTACATTCAACACCATCCACTTCATAACTTACAGCAACATCATAAGTTGTATTTTCTTTTAATCCTTCAATAATAATTTGATTATCATTGAAATCATAAGTTTTATTATTTACTGTTAATTTAAGGTTTTGAACACTTTGGCTGTATTCATCATTTTTCTTATTAATTGTAATTGTTGTAGCAGTTGAGTCAGCAAGTCTAGTTTCAATTGCTGGATCTCTCATTACAAGAAATACTGCATTACCAGTTGAGCGCTCACTACCATCTGAAGGTCTGTTTACAACATCAAATCCACCATCGTTATTTCTTACAATTAATGTAGATGATCCACCACCATCAAGGTTATAAGCATTAACACATCCTGCAAGTTTCATAATTTCTGCACCTTCAAACAAAGATACCCCACAATTTTTTTCGGCAGCAGTTTTACCACGTCCATCGACAACCATTAATACAGGTGTTCCATCCGCTTTAAATCCTATGAATGTTCTTGGGTGATCAGTATAAATAAAGGCATCTGTTGATTTTTGAAATTGCGATTCACCATCAATTAACATTTGATGAACATAGCCTACGCTTTGTGTAACTTCACTCCATGAACCCTCATAATTGTGTTGACATCTTACTAAAGTACCTTCTATTAATTTTTCTTCAAAACTAGCATCTTTTGTAACAAGATAAAATTCACGGGTGATTTCTTGTTTTGTATTTCCATCATTGTCAACAACTTCTCTTGTTTGTCTTGGTTTTTCATTTGTTGTACCAGGTCTTGATTTTTGAATAGATCCTTTAACAAATACTGTCTTATTAGAGCCATTAGAAATTCTACATAATGTATATTTTCCTTCGTATACTGTAAAGCCTGTTAAATCATGAGATTCAAGCATATCTTTTGTAAGAAGAGTAATGCCTGCATCACTTGGGGCTTTATTATAGCCAGCCATTGGAAATTGTTCAACAACTTCACCATCTTCATTCATAATTTGAAGATATAAACCAGAAATTTGAGGATCACCAACAACAATTTCATTATCATCAGTAACACCTACTACTTTTCGATGACCACCTACATAATCAGCACGATACATATCACCATCAGCCATAAAGTTATTGGTTGGTTCCCAAGTAATGCTTCCAGAATTTTGAAAGAAGTCACCATTGGTACCCGCTACAACAATCCAACCAGGATGATTCGCTTCCCAATCAATTGCACAATTTTTAGTAGTAGCTGCATTCCATGTATCAGGATTTTGTTTTGTCCATGTTACAAGTTTAACACCATTATCATAACTTGCTAAATCAACCCATTGTACATAATGTTCTTGAAAAATTTTTTTCTCATCACCGTTTAATAAGGATGTCATCTTTTGTTCATAAAGTGTAACTCCACCTAATAAATCAGTGGTTTCTAAATCGGTAACAGTATTAACATATTCAGAATTCGTATTTGTTGCGGCAAATGTAGTTTTTACCGCATTAGTCACAAAAATTAAACTCATGAATCCTGTTATAAAGAACGTAAAAATTTTTAATATTTTTGTTTTTTTCATATTTACCTCTATTAATCTTAATTTTTATTATTTCTTTCTTCTTAAAATTAAAATAGCACCACTAAATAAACCAATCATTGAAATAATACTTAAAATGCTATTTTTACTGCATTTCTTACATCCTTTTTCTTCGTTTGGTTCACTTGGTCTTGAAAGTGGTTCTCCTTCGGTTGCCCCACATCTTTTACATGTCTTTGGTGCATCATACGTTGCTGCTTCCCAATCATGTCCTAGGGCTTCTCCTTCTGTTACACCACAATCTGCACAATGTTTTGCTTGCTCACAACTTGCTTCAACCCAGTTATGTGTAACTACTCTAACCTCCCCACAAATATTACAGTCTTCATCACAATCGTTATCATATTCATGTTGACACTCTTCTTTTTCATATACAAGTTCATCTGATTCAATCATGTAAATTCTACCTTCTAAGTCTTTATACATAATAACAAGTTCAAATACATACTTATTAGCAATAAAATCTAAATTTTCAAAGGTAATAATACCACTTTCGCGATCTAAGATGTTTTTTTCACCATTCATTAAAATATATACTTCATCAATTAAATTATCAGTATCTTCGTATTTATATTCAATAGATACTTTATTTGATGTTTTGCGATTTTCTTCAAATGTAATAATTTGTGGCAATTCATATTCTAATGTCTTGTATATTGCTTCAGGAACTTCTCTTGTGAAAGATATACCTGTTAATTTGTTTGTAATTGTACAAACATAAGAAATCGTGTATTCACGACCCTTTACTAATCCATCAATACTAAATTCAGTTACATTATCCATGTGGTATTCTTTGCCCTCAACATCAAAGACAATGTTTGTTAATTCTAATATATCATCACTTTGTTCAATTGAAATATTAAAACCATGTGAATCAGGTACAATATACACTCTTTCCACATATTCTTTAGTTTGAACAGGAATAGCAGATGAATAATTTTCACCTTCATATGTAAAACTTACATTAGCCAAATATTGTTGACCAGCGTCTAAACCACCAATTTCAACTATTTCTTGATCATCTGCTACATTTATCGTTTGACCATTAATTGAAATCGTGATGTTTGTCATTTCATTAAATACCTCATCAGTTTTTTTAGTTAATTTTATAGTAGTAGGAGTTGAATCAGCAATTGAAAAAGCAAAACCAGGATCTCTTACTACCATTAATAAAGCATTACCAACTCTTCTTTCAGTACCATCTCCAGCATCACTTGGTGTATTAATCGTTTGAATTGTACCATATTCATCTCTAGCAATTAAAGTTGCAGAACCACCACCATCAAAATCCCAAGCCTCTATACATCCAATTTCTTTCATAAAGAAAGCAGCTTCTGATAGTGTCATACCACTTGATGTTGTACCACCAATAACTGTCATTACATAGGAACCATCTGCTTTAACACCAAATAGACATCTTGATTTTCTTGCGGTAATATACTCAAAATTACTTCCACCATAATTATATTTATTCATAATTTCTTGCTTTTTCTCAGGGTCTGAATGACCATAGAATAAAACACCTTCGTCTTTATCTAATATTTTCCAATAGTAACTTGCACTATTTTGAACAACTGTCCATTCATTCATATAATCTTTTTGAACTTTTACATATTGACCAACTTCAAGACTATCTAATGAACCATCTTTTGATATTAAGAAAAATTCTCTTAAATCTAAATTTTCAGTACCATCATTATAGAAATCAAGTGGGCGTTCATTTGCTTTACCATCACGGATTTCTTTAATATATCCTTTTACAAAAATTTCACCATTGGTTGTTTGACGAACAATATCATATTTTCCTACAGCAACTTTATATCCAGTTAAATCATATGGATTTAGGTTATCTTTTGTTAAGATCGTAACTCCCGTTGTGCTAATTGTTGCTGGATTAACTGCTGTGATTCTAATATTTGACTCTTCATTTTCAGCCTTCGCATCTTCATATATGTGAACTGTATAATAATTTGTTACATCAGGAACACCAGCCATTAACTCATTATCTTCAGTAAAACCTAAAATACCTCGCCACCAAGGATTAGAAGTGGTATGGGATGGGTTGATCATTTCACCATTTTCCATTGCATTGTCAGTCATTTGACCATTACCATTTATATTAAAAAAATCAGCATTTGTACCACCAACAACTAACCATCCAGGATTTAATTCTTCAAAGTTAGCCGCAATATCACTTACACCAGCCATTTGCCATTTTTCAGGATTACGATAACTCCAAGATACAATTTTTATTCCTTCACTATTCGGTAAAGTTTCTATATATTGTGAGTCATATTTATAAAAATAATCATTTTTACCATCGATTGAAGCACTAATATCTTGTTGATGTAATTTTGCACCACCTAATAATTCAGTTATAGTTTCTTCACCTTCAATTCGAATAATCCCTGAATCACCTAGTTTTGCACTAGAAGTTTTCACAATTCCCATCATTATAGCAACTACCAATAAAACTGATAGTATTTTGGAAATAATTTTTTTATTCATTATTCGTTTCTACCTTTCTATAGATTTTTATATATTTTTTATACGACAACTTTACAATTAAATAAATAGGAAGTGAAATTCCTACAATAGCCATAACAAAATACAAAGCAACATCTAAACTTAAAAATACTACAATAATAATCACCATTAATATACTATTTAATACATCTTTAAATGCCATAATACAAGCTAACTTTATAATTTCTTTTATTAATAAATTTTTAAAATAAGCCATTACTAAAATCATATGTATTACTATCATAAAAAAAGCAACCATAAATGGTATAGAAAATAAAAGACCTAAGATATAAATAAATCCTTGACTCATATATGTTATAAAAAAGTTTAGACTATTATAAAAAATAATAATTATGATAGTAATCAAAATAGATAATAAAAGAGTTTTTACATAGTGCCTTTTCAAACTTTTGAAAAAATCTTTGAAAATCGTATTTGTATCATTAGTTTCATATTGTCTTATTACTTCTGTACAAGCAACAATACTTGGAAAAAACCATAACAATAAAGGTATTAAAGTTAAATATATGAATGGATCATCGTTATTTTCATTTAAAGTAGCAAAAATAATAAAGAAAGAGAATGAGGGAATTATAATCAGTGCGTTTAAGATAATCAAACGCAATACATAATCCAAAAATCGATAAATTTTGCTACGCATAATTCTATCAGATTTCATTGTCTCATTCTCCTTTATTTTTTTATTTTAACCTACAATACCAGATCGTTCTACACCTTCAATAAATAATCTTTGAACAAATAAATATCCAATAATTAATGGAGCCATTAGCATTAAAGCTGCAGTATTGAGGATAACTTGAACGAATAATGGATTTTTTGCAATACCTTCACCTACTTGATCTAAGAAATCTTGGTAATGTGGTTGACTAATAATACCTGCTATTCTTTCACTCATAGAAATTAGTTTTCTTGTCAACATTGGAAATGTTTCACCACTAATTTGATACATTCCAGTATAGTATGTATCATTCCATTGCCATACAAAAGCGAATAAAGCAACAGTAGTAATAACACCTCTTGCATTTGGTAGCATTACGCTCCAAAATGTTCTAACAACACCAGCACCATCAATTTGGGCCGATTCTTCTAGTTCAATTGGAATGCCTCTAAAGAATTGTCTAAATAAATAGATAAATAAGGCTGCTCTAATTCCTTGTCCAGTTAATGAAGTGATATAGAAAACGATATCTTTCCCTTCACCTTTTAGGCGTAACCCATGTCCTAATAAACTTTCAAATAAACCAGGATTGTCCCATAAACCAAAAAAATTAAATCTTAAAATATCAAAATCATCTAAAAAGAAAGTTCTTGCTAACGAAATAGCTTGAGGTGGAACAATTAATGTTAACATAATTAACCAGAATATTAAGTTACTACCTCTAAATTTTAATCTTGAAAAAGCATATCCAGCAAGTGATGTAGCAAATAACTGACAAATAGTCGATATGGTTGAAACTTTTAAATTACACCATAAACCTCGCCAATAATCTAACAATACTTTTGATAAATCAAAATTGAATAAACTAAATGTTTCTGGAATCCAATTTACAAGCTTATTATTTAAATCAATTGGATGTCTAAAAGCAAGTGAAACTTCTTGGAAAATTGGAAATACAATGACAAATGATAATCCAAGAAAAATAAAGCCTCTTAAAATTGATACCAATCGCATAGAAGTTTTTCTTCGCATAACAGCTCTTTTTACTGGATTTTTTAAATCAGATACAATTTCAGTATAAGTTTCCTTACTCAAACGCTTAATATGACTCCAAGTAGGTTCTTTTGTTTTTTTATCTTCCTTTGGCTCTTCTACTATAGGTGTATTATTTTCTAATTCTTGAACATGTTGTTTTTTTAATTCTTTTTTCTTATTTCTTGTCATCATAATAGAATACCACCTTTGATAAAATTCCTACTATTATTCCCATAATGAGTAACGATGCTAATATGTACAACCACGACATTGCGGCATAATAACCATACTCATTATTGTTATAAACTGTATCCATTACATCACCAATTTCTGATCTTAAGAATGAGTCGACAATTGTATATACAACAACAGTTAAAATCATTGGTGAAACCATAGGTAATGTAATTTTCCAAAATTGTTCATAACCTGTTGCTCCTTCAATCGTTGCAGCCTCATATAAATGTTTAGGCACTGATTGAATAGCAGTTAAAAAAATCAATATTTGAATACCAGAATATGAAATTGTTCGGTAGATTGTTGATGTAATACCCGATAAGAAAGTAACAAGTTGTACAGGCACACCAATTCCTTGCATAAACTGTTCAAGGTCAAATAATTGTGTTAATGCTTCAGATCCAGATGAGTTTAAAACAGCATCTACACCTTCTGCGGCAGCAAGCGCTGCAGTAATTGCTTCAGAGTTAAATACTACTGGCAAAAAGAAAATTGCTCTGACAAAAGCACGACCTTTAAATTTACCATTTAACATTACAGCAAGTAATAAACTAAAGATTGTAATAACAGCTGTGTCAATAACTGTATTAAGAGAAGTATTCCACAAACTTACAGGAAAATCAGCATTTACTCTTAAAGCATATTTATAGTTATTTAAGATATCTGTACTTATAACTTGTGTATAGTCATATTGGGTTCCTACTTTAGCGAAAAATTCGGAAAAGTGAAATGTACCATTTGGTTCTACAGAACTAAATGAATATAAAAGTGACATTACTAAAGGATAAGCAAAGAATAAGATGAATCCTAAAAGTGTAGGAGCTAAAAATAGCCAAGAAATAAACAGTTTTTGTTTTTCATAGCGCATCTTATCATAAATTAATTCTTTGAATAATCTACAAGGAAAAAGAACAAAGAACCAATTTTTTATAATAAATCCTATTACTTTTTTAAAACCTTTTGCTATAGGTTGTAATTGAGTTTTAAAAGATTTTTTGACTTTTACGTTATTGTTTTCCATTTTAACCTCCTATACAACCTTATAAGACTTAGCAGGAATAAGAATACCGCCTTCATAAGTCCAACTTGTTCTTTGATAATTAAGAACAATTTCAATTTTTGTCATATCATTTTCGTTTATATACGTAACTTTATAAACATTTTCATCAAGTCTTTCATGTTTTGCTAGTCTACCTGCATAAATATTAAGACTATTTAGTGTATCACAAATTGTTTCAACATCATCCATCCATCTTGTATAAAGGGTGTAATAGTAACTATTGTAATCTGTTAATAATAATTTTGCGGAATCATCATAAGTAAATGTAAAGATTGGATTAGATCCAGTTTCAATACATTTCATTAAATGTTCTTGAAAACCTTCTTCAACATTAGCATTGATAGATTCACCACTATAATCAAATAAACCATTGACAACCAATTGATAGAAAGGAATTGAATAATCAAGAATTTCATATTGTGTTGATTGAGATGGTACATTGTATGCACTAGAAGCATATTCTAAAGCATAGAAATATGGTGCTTCAAGAGCTAATTTGTTAATACCGTTTTCATATAAAATTTCCAAAGATTTAATTTGTTCTTCAACAGCACTTGATTTAAATACTGTTTTATTTCTACGATAATTTCCTGATAACTTTGACCCAAGACCTGTTAATGCCAATGTATTAATTCCTAATACTTTACTATACTCTTTTGCTAAAGTAGTTGCAAATGCTGAATAGTATGCAGGAGATAAAACCATAATTTCATCTGCCTTTTTATTAAATACATTACTATTTAATTCATATGGATATTTAGTAGAATAAGAACCACTTACATCTCTTGCTGTGTAATGACTTCTACCAAAACTTTCCTGGAAATCTTGATATTCTAAAAATTCTAATTGTGGATAAATATTTACATTCTTGTCATTATATGAATTGATTAAATCTAATAATTTTTTCTTACCACCAATTTCACTACTTACACTAATATTCTTAAATGATACATTTTTTAATCCTTGGCTACGCCAACCATAATAATAGATATTAGTGGAACTAATATCAAATTCCAATACCTGATTAATAATACTTTGTAACTCATCAATAGTCGTTAGAGAATCTTTAGCTGTGTAACCAATTCCTAAGAAATTATCTCGATAAGAATAACTACCAAGAATTTCTAAATCTAATACAGCTTTGGTAGTCTTATCACCATTTACGTCTAATGAAGTATGACTTCTTTCAAGTAATAAATCACGATAAAATTTAGCTAATCCGCTGTAATTTATTTCGTATTTTGAAGTGTCTAAATAATTATAGTTAAAACGATAATCACCACTAGCTGCTTGATCGGTATATTGCGTAGTAGATGTTCTATTATACTGTGTTGTACCAATAACAACTCTTTGCTGTTCTCTAAAAATAATGGAATAATTCGCATAATTAAAACTGTTCCCTGCACGATTTGATGTATCTGCTGATAATCTAACTTGAGCAGCACCTTCTGTTACTTCTACTAATACACCAGTAGGTTCAGTTCCTGTTAAAAGATATCCATACATAGGAAACATCAAATCATCTGTTGAAGTGGTAAGTGTATAACTTGTAAATGATAAATCAGTAGAATAAATACGTTTTGAGTAAGCTGTATAATTTGTTTTACCATTGTCAAAATTCATTACAGCTCCACTTCCATCAGGAATTACCATATAACCTTCTTGAGTTCCTGATTTAACCGATGTAAAATATGGTAAAACACTAATATTTGTAACCATATATGCATCACCAGATTCATTGGTATTAGTTTTCACAGAATTACCAGGAATTAATACTTCCAAGCCATTTTCATTTAATGAATATTCAATAATGATTTCAATCTTTGGTTTTACATTTGTATGCTCTGTATCTTGCATATCTAATGCTAAATCTTCTTCTGTATATTTACACCACTCATAAAAGAAACGATATAAATTACTGATTGCAACATCACTCATATTTTCATAGTTAGTAATTCGATAAGAATTACCATCAGGATTTAATTTAAAAACATTATCTATTACTTGATTATATAAAGTTTTTGCTCTGCTTGATAATCCTAATTTGTCATGGTCGGCAGCAAAACCCATACCTTCAATATCATAACCTCGACTATCTTTTTCCATTTCACCATTGTGTGCTTCTTTATATGCAGCAACGCTAGCATTACAGCGATCAAATAATTCTTGTAATCGCTCTTTAGTTAATTCCCTTGGAAACCAGTCATAGTCAATACCTTTTTCTTCAAGAGCGTAATATACTTGTACTTTTGATGGATTACCATTTTCATCATTAATCACACCAATTTTATAACTAGGATATTTTTGTTTGTTTGTTGATATCTCTGTACCATACGTATATGAGTCATAAGTAATAGGCGTCTTAGTAGAAGTTTTACTACCATCTACAAAGCTTACAGTTAATAATGATTGTTGAATAATATTAATACCTTTTGCCGAATCGGGATTGGTTGGATTTGAATTCCAAGTATGAATTACATTACCATTTTCATCTTTTTCATCAAGATGAAATTGGGTATTTGTCATATTAATATATAAATCAAAACGATCATTAGAAAGCACTTTTTTATTAGTAACATTATCTTCATAATAATTATTCCAAGTATAATCAAGATATTTATTACTTAAATCTTCATAAGTTTCTTCGAATAAAACTTTATTTGCATAACTTGCATATTCAGGTAATGCAACAATTCTATTATATATATTCGTTAACTCGACATCATATCTTGCAGTTTTTAATTGATCTACAAAATCATCATCTTCATTATATGGAGGAACATAACTAGGATTTCTAGTATTTGATGTATCTCTTAAATTAATTGCATAATCATAATCAACAAAACCTTTTTCTTCTAAATTGTCCCAATAGTTATCAGGATATTCGTTATTAAAACTCATCCCTGATGCTTTATATGTAGCTAGAAAGTAAACAGATACCACAATTACTATGATAAGAGCAATGATAATTAGTAAAAAACGTTTTAAATATGTCCAAATTGTAATTGGTTTTTTCATCCTCTTTCACCTCCTAGAAATAACGAGTTGTAATTTCTCTGTATAACGAATATACAAATCCATACATTTGTTGTGTTAAATCAAATACTAATAACGCAATAAAGGCAATAATTAATGTTGCAACAATTGTTAAAATGATTGACCATATTGTTTTACCAACACCATATTCATGAATAACAACAAGACCCATAAATACCATTAAACCAGTTAATACCCAACCAACAACATTAATTAATGTAATAAATTGTGCTTCATCTAGTGTCATTACGTTACTTAAAATAATATTTAAAAATCCAAGAACGGTAATAGGAAATAATGAATAACAAATCATCATGAAGATTTCTTTCATCTTACCTTTACCATCTAATAGGGTAGTAACACTCCAGTTTGCTATAGAAAGTACAGCAGGAGGAAGTACACCATAGATTAAAATTTCAATACTATTGAAGTCTTGTGGATTATTAGCATTAGTAATAATTCCTTCATATTGATATCCAATTATTTCCATCAATACATATCCAAGTAGAATAACAATTGCAACCCACATCTTACCTTTTTTCTCTATCTTAAAATCAGTAAACCCTTGAATAGGATGAGTAAGAATATATAGTGGATAACCAACTGTTTCTTTAAAGAAGTATTTAATTTTACTTACAACTTTAGACCAATCGATTTTTTTCTTTTTTTCTTCTTCTGCTACATGTTCGCTATCTTCGATAGTATTTTCATCATTATCTTGATTAGTTACTTCACGATGTAAGGCAGTAACCTTTCCACTTAAAATAGCAGTTTTTTCTTCATTCATTGCAGCTGCCGCTGCTAGAGTTAAATTCTTTTTCTTTAAGTATTTACGATATGATAAAACAATCCAAACAACAACTAATAAAATAACTGCTGTCATAATCCAACTAAAGTTCTTTGACAAAATGGCATCGCGATATTCTGAATATGCCTTTGAATAATATGTTGCACTATGAGCAAGTTCAAAATAATCCATTGCTTCTTTATATTCACCACGTCTTAATAAAGCTTTACCAATACCAAGATTAGCTAAAGCATTATTCTCATCTCTTTTTTTAACTTCATTCCAATAATGTTCTGCTCCGTATTGTTCAATAACTGGGTCACCTTTATCATCTAAAATGATTTCACCATTAGCATTTAAAGCATATTTATCTTCAACAATACCTTTTTGATATAATTCAGTAGCGGTATTTACAGCTTGGCCAAATTCAGTTGTTTCAAATAAAATGATACTCTTAGATACTGTATCTAAGACAAGCAAAACTTCTTCTTCAATTGGATTACCCTCTTCATCTAAAGAGCCACTATCACGATAGAAATAACGAATCGCAACTGGGTCAATAATACTGCTTGATAAAGTTGTACTACCACTTGATGAATTACCTGCAGGTTGTTCACCCGTTATATATAATAAATTACCTTCGTTATCATATGTAAATAAACGACCTCTTAATTCATCGACAATTGTAAAATTACCATTACGGCTAACTGTAATACCTACAAGATTTGACATGCCGATGATAACACCTTCTTCAGTAGAAGTTGTTAAATATACAGCATCACCATCTGGTGTAACATACCCATTACGTTTCATAATATCTACACCTGATGTATTAATCATTTTTACCATGTTAGCATTAGTTGTAGCATCAGCATCTGGGTGAGATGTTGCATACAAGAATCCATTTTCATCCATTGCAATATTTGTAAACTCTGGTGGCAAGTCAAGGTTAAGAGAAGCAATCTGTGTTTCAGAGAAAATCTTTGTCCAGAACTTCTTAAGTGGATTAGCAACAACTTCATTCTTACCTAAGAATCTATTAAAGGCACCTGATGTATGAAATTCCATAATACCTTCATAAACATTTTGAGCGATACAATATAATCTACCTGTTTGGTCTACAGCAACTTTTTGTGGTTGAAATAAAGTTACACCGCTTACTTCCAAAATGGAAATATTACTTGACATTTGATAGAAAATATTATCATTTGGTGTTAAATAAACACCATCTACAACCCACTCACCATCTTGATTTTTATTTGCCCTAAGTATTCTAGCATTATCCGAATCCGCAATATACATGCCATCTTTTGTCACAGTAATACCTGCTGCATTGCTAAGACGAACCGCAGCTTGCGAAGGATCTTTAGAATATGGTAAATATGGAGATTTTCCAACTGTTGAAGGTACTAGTATTTCAGCTTCGATGGTTGTATCTTGATTTTTAACTAAACTATTATCTAGAACGATTTTATATTCAACAGCACCATCGATTGTTGTACTAGCTTCCCATTTCCATAATTTTTGATCAATTTTTTTACCATCTATTACAAGCTCTAAAAGTTTATTGTCATAAGTATAATATCCAGTTCCATCAGTCAAAGGTGTATATGTACCGTACACAAATTCTGTTACTATAATTTCATTTGTTCCAGCTTGAAGTGTAAGCGTATATTTTTCACCTTCATTTGCATAGAAGTTAATAAATTCTCTTGAAATTAAACTTT
This sequence comes from uncultured Bacilli bacterium, assembly GCA_944326155.1. Lineage (GTDB taxonomy): Bacteria > Bacillota_I > Bacilli_A > ML615J-28 > CAG-313 > CAG-313. Next base: position 72,826 of record CALVCV010000002.1, on the reverse strand, counting down.
CATTTACTATTTGATAAGTTTCATAATAAAAATTATAAAAATTTTGTAATTTTTCTTTTACTTCATCAGTAATCTTAAACTCATTAATTGCTTCAACTAATTGGAAATCTTGATTTAAAATATAGATAGTACTAACACCATTAGCAGATAATTCTGGATAATGATAACCACCAGTTGTTTGTTCTTGTAAAATTTGGGTACTGGTATTCTTTTTAGAATCAAGAACATAAATATTATCCAAATAAGTTGCCATATCAGTTAAACTATCATATGTAATTTTATTTTCTAATTCAGATCCATCTAAATTTTTAATACTATCACCATAATATGTATCACCATATGCTAAACCTTCAGCTGAAGGAATAACATTTTTCCAAAAGTCATAATTATAACTAGATGCTTTGACAGTTAACAAATTAGGAGAAAAAACCATTAATGTTAGTAAAATAACAATAATAATTTTGCCTATTAAATTTGTATTTTTCTTCATCAGTAATACCTCCTACTTCATACCTGAGTGTGCCATTGTTTCAATAATTTGACTTTGAGAAAGCACAAACACTGTAATTGGCACAATCATCATAATTAACATAACAGCTGAAGCAGTTCCTGTTCTTGCTACACCACCAGCAACAATTTGATTTAATGAATAAGATAATGGTTTTAATTGTTCACTATAGATAAATGAACCACCATCATTATTCCAAAGTTGTTGGAACAACAAAATAATTAGTGTTAACCAAGCTGGTTTAACAAGAGGCATTACAATACGCCAATAAATTTGAAACTCATTTGCTCCATCTATTTTTGCTGATTCAATTAGTTCAGTAGGAATATCTTGCATAAATTGTTTCATTAAATATAATCCTAATGTATACGCAAAAGCAGGTACTATAATTGCAAGTTGTGTATCAATTAATCCTGCAAGACTAAAAATAATATATGTAGGGGTTGCTGTAACTTGTGAAGCAAACATCAAGGAGTAAACAACCATTGAAAAAATAATAGTTGAACCAGGAAATTTATGCTTTGCAAGTGGATAAGCAGCCATTGATGCAATAATAACGTGACCAACTGTTCCAGCAAAAGTAATCCAAATTGTATTGAAAAAATATCTTGAGAAAGGAACCATTGATTGTTCCATTAACATTGATAAATCTTTAAAATTGTCAAGTGTTGGATTTTGAAAAAACAATTTTGGTGGATAAATAAATAATTCAGCAAGTGGTTTAAAAGCTGCACAAAAAGAATATACTAGCGGATAAGCACTAAATGCACCAAATAAGCAAAGTAGAAGGAAAAGGGAAATATCACCTACAATACTTCTACTGACACGCTTTTTCTTTTTTATCCTTCTTCTTTTTTCAATTTTATAGAAGAATAACTCCATTTTTCCCATTTTTGATTCATCTTTTAAACCAAATTTTTTAAGTTTCTTTTCTTGGCGTTTAAGACGTTTCTTTTCTTCTTTTGATAGTTCAACACCAGCAACGGTTTCATCATCATCAATTAAAATTTTGTCTTCTGCCATATTATGAACCTACCCTTCTTAAAATTTTTCTAACTACTAAATTAGCAATAATCATAATTAAAAATAGAATTGTTGCGATTGCGGAAGCATAACCCATTTCCATTCTTGTATTACCATAGTCCATCAAGTGGGTAATAATAGTATGACCCGCGTATTCAATGGACGGAAAACCAGCAATATTGATGGAAACTGTCGCAATGGCTAAACTTGATGTAATTTGCATTACAGCACCGAACATCAATTGCGATTTCATTTGTGGTAAAGTAATATACCAAAGCTCTTGCCATCTACTTTTGATACCATCAATAGCACCAGCCTCATAAAGTTCTCTGTTAACACCTTGAAGGCCCGCAATAAATGACAAGAAACTTACACCAAGAGACATCCACAATTGAACAATAATCAAAATCCAAATAATATAATCCGGATCTTGTAACCAAGTGATTGGCTCTTGAATGATATTCATTTGCATTAAAATTGAGTTTGCATATCCGTAGTTATCACTACTAAAAATTAGTTTCCAAACTAAGTATACGTTACCAGAAATAGATGGTGCATAGAATACCAATGTCATAAAACTTCTTAGTAGAGGCCTTAATTCATTTATCAGCCAAGCAAATACAAAGGCCATAATGTAACTTACTGGCCCTGTAATAACCGCTAAGATTGCAGTATTTTTCAAAGCTATAATAAATACTTTATCATCAACGAATAATGCTCGATAATTTTCCCAGCCAATGAATGTTGGAAACTCTAGTAAGTTAAAGTATGTGAAACTTAATACCAATGACATTAATACTGGAACAACGGTAAAAATGAAGAATAAAATCGTATAAGGGGCAACCAAATAATAATATTGTCGCTTAACAAAAATTTCTCTGCGAAGTCTACTTCCACGTTTACTCCAACGATCAATTTTACGAAATAAGGAACCACGATCTTTTTCTATTCTAAGTTTTAAACCTGCAGTTTCATTTTCTTTTAAGGCTTCTAAGTAAGCTTTTTCTTTTTCTTCAAACTCAAGTTGGATTTCACTTTTTACAAGTGGAGTTGAGTTTATTACTTTTTGATTTTGTACATCATTTTGCAAATTTTGCTCTTGGTTAGATTGAGTTTGTTCTATATTTTTATCTTTATCTGTCATAAACATTTTCTCCTTCTTCCCAGTAATTATTAAAGAACAAAATTGTTTTTTTAATTTTATTTTTTTTCATTTTGTTCTTTAATCCTCCATAATTTGAGCTTGTTTTAATTCATCATCTTCGACAACTAAATTAGGATTTTCTTTAGCCCAAACTTCAAATTTTGCTTTAGCATCTAGATACTCTTTTTTAACTTGTGCAAGTTTTGTTTTTGTTTCTAGATATTCTTGTTTGTAAACTTTAATATTTTGCTTAACTTGTGCATCATATTCAGCATCGTTTCGTTTTTGTTCAGCTTTTTTTTCTTTTAAAACTTGACGAAGTTCTTCTTTTTCTTTCTTACGATCTTCACGGCTTATAATTCCACGATCAATTTCTTGTTGTCTTTTTGCACGATAATTACTTCTAAAATTAAGCTTTTCTTTTTTACCACCTGTAAATGCCAAGATAAGAAGATAAACTAGCATCAATGCTGTGATAATTAACATTACTATAACGGCAATTTTTGAACCCATATGTTTCTCCTTTCTAATTAATCATTTACAGTAGGTAAATCAAATTCTTTACGTTTACGATTGATTTCATCATTAATGTTTCCACAATATTCAACTAAAGTTTCACGAGCATTGTAGTAATTATTGATTACTTCACGATATGCATTTTCAATTTCACGACCAACAATATAACTACCTGCAACTTGAGGCATTTCATGAACTTTACTCCATTGTAACATTAAAGTGTCTAAGTCTTCTTGAGGCCAAGCAAGAGATTGGAATGCTTTAACGTTTGCTGTAGCATGCCGCGCAGCTGAACCTAAAATACCTTCCATTTCGCGACCAAATTGTGCTTGTGTTTCAGCGCCTGTCCACCATTTTAAGAATTCCCAAGATGCATCATATTTGGATTGTTTTACAGAAGCAGATACATCATCAGGTTGTTGCATAATAACAGCACCAGTACCACTAGCAGTTGATGTATAATCTATTTCGCCTGTTTCTTCGTTATATGTACCTGGAATCAAATGAAATGACCATTTACCTTTAATTTCTGGTGCTGATACACTTAATGTATTATATGTTTCATAATATGCAATTCCTATTGGCATTTCACCTGAACGGAAACGATTTACAAAACTTGCTGCTTTAGGGAAAGAATATAAAGTATAAAATTCAGTCCAATATTCGAAAGAACGCATTGCGGCATCACTCATAAGACCAGTTTCTTTATTATCATTGGCATATAAGTCGCCACCATTTTGATATAACATAGAAACAAAAACAGGATTCAATGCATTTGCACCTGTTTCATTAACAGGTAGGTAAAATTGAAGTTGTTGAGTTTGTAATTCAGCTACTAAATCAATTACATCGTCCCATGTTTCTGGTATTAAATCAGTCCAACCATTTTCTTCAAAAATATCATCACGAACAAACATTACCATAAATATTTGTTTTTCTGGAAGAGCATAAATGCCTTTAATATTTTTTTGTAATTCTTCTTTTGTATATTTTGAACTATCAAATAAGTCTTCTCTACTAATATTATTTTGGTCAACATAATCTTGGACTGCATAATATGCATTTACTTTATCAATAGCATCCTTATTACCTTGAGATGCCAATTCAATATCTGTATTAGTGATAGAATAGAATTGGAATTGTCTAAGTGAGGAGGCGTTATATACATTTTCTTTTGAATTATCCCAAGTTGTTTCACCATCTGGCATCGCATAAACAACATCCCAAAAATCGTCAAAATTAGTTAAATCGTATACAGCATTACGAAGTGCATAATTAACTGGTAATGATGAATCAACGTTTAAAGCTACATCAGGTCCAATTCCAGCAAGGGTTGCTTTTAGCAATACATCAGTACCTGTCAATTTCAAATCAACTTTGATATTCGTATTTGGCGTGAAAGTTGTATCAATTAAGTTACGAACAACATTAGCCTGGTCACGACCAAGTGTCATCCATACTTCTATTGATTCACCTTGTTGCTCTGAATCATAAATCTCACCAATTGTTGTGTAATCGATGAAGAAGGAAAGAACAAATGAACAAATACTATTCCAAATTTTTCTAAAGAAGTTTTCGTTTGCTTTAGGAAGTTCAATATCTGGTGTATGAACTTCGATATAGTCTAATGATAATGGTAATTCTCTAAGTTCTGTAAGTAAAGAGCCAAGAGAAGAAATGTTATTCATAAATGATGTTAATTTTTGTGTAATAGAACGAGGCTTATCAATAAAATCAGAAAGTTGTCTTACCATTGAATCAATAACACCTGTTTTATCTGATTTACCGCCTGATATTTCAGCAATACTATTTGATACGTCTGCAAGTTCATCATGATAATTAATTAAATTATCAACTAAATCAGGGAATTTAGTAGTAAGTTCATAGTCACGGTTTTTATCCGGAGAAGTAGTAGTATAAGCAACGATTTGACGATAAGTTCTATTTAATTCATCAATTGTAGCTTGAATTCTTTCGATTAATGGCGCATAAGCACCAAGTGTTACTTCTAAAGTAAAGGTATAAGTTTTACCTTTTTCAAAATAGAATAAGTAATCTTCTTTACCATTACCAAGCGTTACATTTTGCCAATCACTAGAAAACTTAAATTGAACATCATTTAACTCATCGAATAAAACTTGATTTGTACCACCATCTTCACTAATATAAGCAATACGACTAGAGTACATGCCTCTAATTAGATTTTGACGAGCACGCATTGAAATATTATAATAACCATCCTCAGGTACTGTAAAATCCCAACTAATCCAATCGCCCAAAATTTTCCATTGTTCACCACCAATATAATTCTTTCTAGTCTTGCTTAGACTAAATGGTTTCGTATTGGAAGAAGAACGATCAGTTACCGGATAAAGAGTTGGTGAGGATTTATAAGTTGCTTTTTCAGCTTGCATTGCGCCAGTTGTTTGATTGCTTAAACTTGGTTCACCATATTTTTCTTTAAGGTTAGCTAAATATTCTTCATAAGTAGGTGTCGTAGTTACTGATTTAATTAAAACTTGATCAATTAAAATTGGTTCTTTAATGGAAAGTAAAGCAATTTCATTTTCGCCTTCTTCAAGATAGAACATATAAGGCTCAGTAACATATCCCATATCATCTTTAAAATATCCTTCTCTAAATGAGTAAACCTCTATTTGTTGAGGTTTAATATCATTTCCATTGATATCAACATTTAGATTACCATTTTCATCATAAGACTTTGGATCATCAGTCCAAACTCTAGTAAAAGTAAAACTATCTGCACCTGAAAAAGGTACTTCACCATTAATTGTTAGTTTTCTTTCAATAGAAGAACTATATCCAGAAACAGTAAAATATTTTAAATATAAGTTATAGAAACCAGCTTCTTCAACGTTAACTTTCCAAGAAACTTGTCCAGTACTTCTATGAATTAAAACACTATCGGTAGTACTTGCTCTATTTTCAATCAAATTCTTTGCGTTAGTTGCAATTGAATCTAACGTTTGTTTTTTATTAGTATTTGTTACTACAATAGATGAATGCCCATCAAAAATTAAATCATAGATATATTGATAATCATCTGTTGTATAACTGCTTTGATCTACAGTTGAAAAGCATTCAATTAATTTTTCTAATTCAGCTGTACCATTATTTGGATTAAGTGCCTCACTAGAAACATCAATTTCAGTAATACTTGTTGGATTACCTAAACCATCAGTTGTAATTCCATTTGGATCATAATTTGCACCATCAATTACAATATCATTAATTTCTGGTAATACTTGTGGTTTAGATTCTTTATATAATTGATAATCATTTTTTATAGTTGCGAATTCATCTTTGTTGATAATATTACCACTTTCGTCATCATTATTACATGATGTAAGTGATAATAGTCCCATTACAAAGATAGATACAACCATAAAACTTAAAAAGATTTTTTTGGCCTTTATCATACGTTCTCCTTTCCCGTCATTAGCATTAAAACTTTTATTAGCCATTTAATTCGATTAGCACTTTTTACATAGCCATTTTCATTATTTCTTATACACCATAATTTTTTATGTTCAATCAAGTAATCTTCTAAAACATTTATTTCATCTTTGAAATTTACTATTTTGCCATTTTTAATCATTGTAAATTTTTTATTTATTACTAATAATATTTGTAATAGTCTTAAACTATTTTTCATCTCTTGTGTATCAAGAGAATCTTTTGCAATATCTAAAAGCATTGCGACTTTTTTAAATGATATGTCTAATAATTCATAATTTTCTTTAGCAATTAAATTAGAAAAAATTTTTGTTTTATAAAATTCTATAATATCATTTTTTTCTTGCTGATAATTAGCATGTTCTGCCCATGAAATGGCACTAAAGAGTCTACTTCCATAATCGCGATACTCACCTTCTAACATATGATATTTAGAAAGTTCTAAGATTGCTTCTACTAAAGCATCATCTTTTAACATTTTTTTCAAATATATAATTGCTTCATACAACTCACATGTTTGCCAAGAAATAAGTCCACCATATATGAATCCTAAATAACTTGAAGGTAAATATTGCAAATGGCCCATATCACCCCAATCGGTGACCAATATACCAAGTGCATCATAATGTTTCGCCGCAAGTGCACTATTTTTAATCGTTATGGACATATCTAACATTCTACTTGTAATGGTTGACCAAGTAGATGTACCAGGAGCTAAAAGATATTTTACTTTTTTTTCTTGTAACATTTTAGCATGCTGAAAAAAAGGATAATCTTTGGTATAGCCCCAGTCAATAAAAATAACATCTTTAGGAAGTTTAGCGATTTTTTCTGGATGTTTTACTAAAACATCTCCCCACAACATTGGTATTTTTTGATATTTTCTTACTTCGTCTGCTAACTTATTAAAATAATCAATATATACATCTTCTACGGAAGATTTATTAGTTTCTTTTTTGCTTTTTCCATGGCCAAGTTCATAAGGCTCATCAAAATTCATATTAAAATATCTAGATGAACTATATGGTAACATATCATGATACATTTTTTTAACCAATTCAGCAGAAGCCTCATTTGTAGGATCAAGTGTTGATGGAGCTCTATGACTTCCCCAAATTTCAAATCCATCTTCACATTCAGCTAAATGTCTATACTCATCGGTTGCAAGCCAATCACTCATATGACCAAAGCCATTTTGATTAGGCACTAAATCAATATAATATTTTTTAGCAAATTTTTCTAATTCTTGATAGTCTTTTACTGAAAAATAATTTTTTTCCTTTAAAAATTGTTTAAAACTTTGATATTCAAAAGAAAAGCCTTCAACATATAATTCTAAATGATTGTATCGCAATTCTGCAAACATAATCACCATATTTTTCAGTGTTTCTAGAGTAGGAACTTTACTTCTACTAATATCTAGCATAACACCTCTAATTGCTAAATCAGGAAAATCTTCTATTTCTAAACATTTTTCATTATCACTATTTAGAATAGCTTGTAGTGTCAATAAACCATAAAATGCCCCATTAGGTTTTTTGGCCTCAAGAATGATAGTATTAGGTTGAATCACCAGTTTATAGCCTTCATCATTTACAATGTTAGGACTTTCAATAATATTTAAAAAGAGACCATCCTTACAATTCAATTCTGCTATATGTGGCAATAAGTTGTTAAAGTGTTCATCAAAACTAGTACTAAATTCACCAATCTTTTTCGAACATAGTTTTTCTTCACTAAATATTATTTTTTTAGGCTTGGGAAATAATTGCAAGAAATCACCTCATTTCATCAAAAAGTTTTGTAATATATTAAAAATCCATTTTTATTCATCTTATTATACCAAAGAAAACGTTTTTATTCAAGTAATAGACTAATAAAAAATCTATAAATAGTTTTTAATAAAAACTATTTATAGATTCTATTTTATATTTTTATTTACACCATAATTCTTTAATTGTATCTAACGCTTTGTCTTTAATTTCATTTTGACCTTTAATTAAATCGCGATAAGTAAAAAAGATAGTACCGCTAATTTTGTCGAATTGACAATTAAATTTTAATTGATTTGCTATTTCTTCAGGATTTTGCCAAAATTCATTAGAACCCATTTGATATAAACCTTGTCCAATATAAAGAATGGTATCAGTTTTTTTGCATAAATTATTCCACCATTTTGTTAAATCATGATAAGTCACATCAGTTCTTTCAAAAGAAAAATATATCTGTGGAACTACATAATCAATCCACTTTTCCTTCATCCATTTATAAACATCAGAATATAATTCTGAATAGCATTGTAAAGCACTTGCTGAATTATAAGAACCAAATTCCCAACCATCTTCTCTTATCTTGTTACTTGTGCGATAAATAGCAAATGGACTAATGCCAAATAATACTTTCTTACCTGTTTGATTAAATAATTTTGTTAATTCATTATGAATATTTTTAATCATTTCATCAACATTACGACGACGCCAATCATCAAAAGCTTCGCTTTCACTCTTACGATATTTTAAATAATCCTTTTCTTCTCTTTCGTAAGGTATTTTACCATATGGATAAAAATAGTCATCAATATGAACACCTTCTACATCATAGTTTTCAGCAACTTCCATAATTGACTTTGTAACAAAATCAATTACTTCAGGATGTGATGGTGCAAGAATAATTTTATTTGCACCATCTACCACAAGATGTTCAGGATGTTTTTTAGCAAAATTTAAATCATCTAAAGTATCTACATATTCTTTTATCGCATCATCAATATTTTTATTCTCCAAATCAAGTGCAGTCTGTCCTACACGATATGGATTCATCCAAGCATGAACTTTAATGTTGTATTTTTTGGCTTCTTGAATGACAAATGCTAAAACATCGAAGCCAGGATCTTTACCTTCTGTTCCAGTAAGATATCTTGACCAAGGATTAAGTTTAGAGTTATAAAAAGCATCATTGCAAGGTCTTACTTGAAAAATAATTGTATTTAAATTATAACTGGCAATGGTTTCTACTAACTTTTGCAAATATTTCTGATATTCCTGTGCAGGAAGTCCTTTTGGAGTATCAATATTTGCAACCGTTGAAACCCATATACCTCTTACATCACCTTGTTTAAATTGATATGTCGGGATATCAATTTCTTCCTTAGTATCCCAATATTTAAGTGTTTCTTCTTGATTAAATTTTTTTAATTTCATATTATCTTCACTTTCTTCTTAAAATTAAAATAGCACCACTAAATAAACCAATCATTGAAATAATACTTAAAATGCTATTTTTACTGCATTTCTTACATCCTTTTTCTTCGTTTGGTTCACTTGGTCTTGAAAGTGGTTCTCCTTCGGTTGCCCCACATCTTTTACATGTCTTTGGTGCATCATACGTTGCTGCTTCCCAATCATGTCCTAGGGCTTCTCCTTCTGTTACACCACAATCTGCACAATGTTTTGCTTGCTCACAACTTGCTTCAACCCAGTTATGTCCTAAGGCTTCTCCTTCTGTTACACCACATCTTGCACACGTCTTTGGTGTTGTACAAGTAGCTTCAACCCATGTATGTCCTAAAGCCTCACCTTCTGTTGCACCACATTTTGTACACGTCTTTGGTGTTGTACAAGTAGCTTCAACCCATGTATGATTGCATGTTTCGACAACATCAAAAGTCTCGGTTTCTAAAATAGTTTCTACTTTACCATCGTTTGCTACAATTTTGAATTTCAAACCTGGTGTTGATACCGCATAAGCATGCCATGTTGCAATGATTTCTTCTTTTTCAGTAATATTTGTGATTTCAATTTCATTACCACGATAAATTAAATATACTTTATACGAAATTAAATCATTATTTTCATCACTAATTGTAAATTTAATATTTACCATAGAAGATACTAAAACTTCTGAAAGTGGTTTTTCAATAATGGTAATAACTGGTGGAATATTCTTTTCTAAAAGACTAAAATCAACTTCTTCATTATTTAAATAAATCGTATTATCTTGGCTAACTGTTGCCAAGTAATATTTTGTCGTTTCATCATATTCTTCAATATCAAAGTAATTATTATTGCCTAAATTCATCTTATAAAGTTTAGATGCCGCAATCTTGCCATTTATAATTTCATCGTCACTTGTAATCTTATAAAGCATATAGGCTTTTGCATCGCTTACTTCGTCAAAATATAAACGATACTTCAAATTGTCTAATTCTTCAATTTTTAACACGTTAGCATTTTTTTCAACTGTGTGTTTGTAATCATAATAGTCATAAATTGGTGTTAAAGCATTGGTTTTCCAAAGTGAATTTCTAACCAAATTCATACCACTTTTACCTTTGCCAGTAAGCATATTCTTATAACTAAACATGCTATAGCCATCTACTCGATTACCTTCACTTTGATTATATCTAATTTCATAGAATATTTCATCAACATTACCCCATTCATCTAACTGATATAGTGGCATACCTGAATAAAGTTTGACAGGTGAATCAACCATTACATCACTCCACCAATCCATAATTTCACGATAACCAGTTAAAAGTTCACTATATGCTTGTGGTAAAATATAGTCAATCCATTCTTCGTCTACCCATTTTTTCGTATCAGCAAACAAATCTGAATAAGAATAATAGTTATTGCAAGATCCTGACATTCCTCCTTCAGCTCCACGATGACTTCCAGCAGGACAAGATTCAACTGATGGTGCCCATCTTCCACCTGGACTTATACCAAAGGCACAAGGAGTTGTTCTTTCAATATTTAAATTACGAATTAAAATACTTAATCTTTCAATTAAATTATTTACATTTTCTCTACGCCAATTATAGATGTCTAAAGTACCACCTATTTGTAAGTAATTTTCATAATCTTGATAGTCAATAAGGGATTCGGTTGAGAAAGTTAAGCCTTTAAAATTGGTATTACTTCCTGTACTGATATAACCTGTATCATTAGGATAAAAATAATCATCAAAATGAATACCATCAATATCATAGTTTTCTACTACTTCGCGAATCGTATTTTCTAAATGTTCTATGGTTTCTTCACTTGCAGGATTTAGAACATACATATTTTCCGTTCCCATTACAACATTGTGTTCCAATTGTTCACCTGTTGCAAAAACTGGATTATCAACATCACTACCATCATAAGCTTGTTCAGATTGTGATTTTAAACTATCAAAATATTGATGCTTAGCAAGTTGCAATGCATCATCATCATAATCATATACATAAGTTGTACTACCACCTGTATTTTGAACAATTGAATTAGTTTGGGTAAGAGAAGCACGATAAGGATTCATCCATGCATGATATTCCATTCCTCTTTCATGGGTAACTTCAATCATCCAATCAAGAGGATCCCATCCAGGATCTTTACCATAGGAGTAAAGAAATTCACTCCAAGGATTATATTTAGATGGATAAAAGGCATCATTACAAGGACGAATTTGGAAAATAATTACATTCAAATTGTTTGCTTCAGCATTATCCAAAATACTCAAATAATAAGATTTCCATGTATTAATTGCCTCTTCGGTATTATTAGTTTGTCTTGGAATGTCAATGTTATATACGGTAGATACCCATACAGCTCTAAATTCAGTATCTACTTGTTGATACTTTTTAAGTCCAACTGTATTAACCCAGTCGCTAGTTTCTGAAGCTTGAATAAAAGTCCCACTAAAATACAGTAAAAATGTACAAATTAAACAAATAATAATTTTCTTCATCTAATTCTCCTTTTGTTTTTTAACTAAATTTATTGCTTTTTGATAATTTCTATAACAAATTTGTTCAATTTCCTCAATACTAAATCCTCTTTGGCTAAGTATTTTCTCAATACCAATTGCATCCTGATGACAGGTTAAATCATCTAAGTTTGCATTATTATAATCGCTTAAATAATGCATCATATCAAGACCTAACATAACATGATCAATACCTATATGATTGCCAAGATAAATGATTTGATCAACAAGTCCATTCAAATTTTGTTTTGTCTTATCAAATGAGACAAAATTTCTCGCTGAGTTAACACCAACATATCCATTCAATTCACTTAGAGCTTTTAGTTGATTATCATTTAAATTACGGCGATGATTGCTAATAGTAAAAGCATTGGAATGAGTTGCCATCAAAATTTTGGGATTTTCAGCTAAAACATCATAAAAACTTTTTATATTTAAATGGGATACATCAACAACCATGTTATGGTTATTCATATATTGAATAATTTTTTTACCTTCTTCTTTTAAGCCATGAGCATTATTTCCTGCAACCCCTGTTGCAAAATGATTTTCTTCATTCCATGTGAGACTAGCATGTCTAATACCTTTTTGGTATAACTGATCTAAAATCTCTATGTCTTTTACATTTCTTAGACCCTCTAAGCCAAACAAAACATCAAATTCTTTTTTATATGGTCTAAATGCTTCAATGGCAACATCATATGCTTTTTGAATATCAAAATCTGTTTCACTATATATAACCCAAATGCCACCAACAACATCACCTTTTTTTAAATCATTTAGATGATATTTTTCAAAAACATCTTTTTCACCCTTTATGGTTCTATTATAAAGGTTGAACATTATATCACTATGTGTATCATATTTTTTCATTTTTATCACCACCATTTATTATACATATTTTAAATATTTTTAGCAACCTATTCAAATTAAAAAATAAAAAGACATTGGTTATTACTTTTTTAAAAAAGATAAATTCAATGTCTTTTCTTTTTAAAATATTAATATTTTTTATGTTTTGCTAATAGATAAATTCCTATTGTAAAATTGGATAGAAGGGTTATAAGATAAAGTGCTGTGTGATTTTTACAAGATTTACAATTCTTTTTAGCATCATCAAAAACTTCTTCATCTTGTATTGTAAAAGTATCACTTTGAAGCGTAACTTCATAGTAAGAATCACTTACAACAATTTCAACATAGCCACTTATTATTTCAACAGGTGGTATCTCAATATCAAAATTATAAGTATCCTTAGGCAAAATTATTTCTTGCTTTACATTATCAATTACTAGATAAAACTTGTAAGACAATAATTCTTCATCAGTTGGTAAAACAAAAGAACCTTTTAGATTTTCGCCAGAGGTAAGAATTGTTTTATCAAGAATAATTCTACCACCTACTGGTTTTTGATTTTCATTGATGATAAAGAAATCTGATGTACTTTTTGCAACTTGGTATCCATTATTTACGATAATTTCAATATAGCACTTACTTGATGAAAGATTTGGTAAAGTCAAACTAAATTGATAATTATTCGCATTTTCAAATACTTCTGTAATATCATATTTTTTATTATCTATTACTAAATTCACCTCATATGTTAAAGGTAGACCTTCTACATCAAATATTGGATCATAACTAACTTGTATCATCTCATAACCATAGTAGACAGTTTTATCTAGTAAAATCTTACCAACTGATGGTGTAAAATGACTCACTAAATCAAATGAAACTGATTCTACTGATGTAATCAATTCTCCATCACTAAATAAGACTTTAAACTTACAGTTTTTTGATTCATAAAGGTATGATTTCCAAACAAATTTAATTTGATTATCTACTTGTTTAACAGTCGGTTGTATTGTTCTTTCAATACCATTCTCAATTAGTTTAATATCAAAGAAAACTTCATCTCCATTTGGATCTTCAGGTAATGTAAAGACAACTGTAATATCACTACCAATTTTAACTTCTTTTTGATAATCTAAAATTTCTAACGTTGTAGCAGTTGGTGCAAGATTAGGATTTCTAGTATCTAAATCAATTAAAATAGCATTATCTTTTGTATATCCATTTGTCGAAACAGGTAGTAAATAATAATTATAATTCTCATCTAATATACCCAAATCCATTGTTAATTTTTTATTTTCTTCATAACCAGCATATAAGATATCTAAGCGATAAGAAATTTTATTTTTATCAAATGGTTCTTCTTTTGGTATTTTATATAAGCCATATGCTACTGCATTTTGAATTGCATTGAAATTCAAAATTAAATTTTTATTTTGCATTTCTTTTAGTGTATAACTAATATCATTTAGTTTTTCTGAATCATCTATGCCTATTTCTAACGGAAAAACTTTATTGTTTGTCCAAAGATTTTTAAACATGTTCATAGCGTTGAAGCGAATATTTTCAGCATTTGGATATTGTGATGTAATATCATTACCTAATAGTTGATACATGATTTCATATGAGTAAACTGCTGAACCACGAATACAATCATAATGTTTGTTATATCGGATTTGATCAGTAATTTCAGCTGAACGATAAAATTGATCTGGATTATCTCGATATTTATAAATTCCATGAGCAATATATAAACGAATATCTTTTTTATTCTCTAATCTTCTTTTTAAATTAATTCGTTCTACTTGAGCAGCCCACCAATCAACGACATCAGCATATGGAGCATATAAATCTTCAAATGAATAATAGATTTGTGGAGCAACCCAATCTACTAAGCCTTCTTCTACCCATTTTAATGAATCAGCATATAAATCTGAATAGGTGCTGTAGGCATATTCATGGGTATTTGAACCAATTTCACTACATCGTGAAGATCCAGGTGTACAATATTCAGAATTAGAACGCCAAACTGCCGCTGGTTTACTACCAAATTCCACACATTTACCAGTCTTTTGATTGTATTTATCCATCGCAAGGCGAATATTACGCATCATGATGTTAATATTTTCACGTCTAAAGTCGCCTAAGTTAAGTCCCTCTTCCATACCATAAATGCCCGTTTCACCAAAAACATCTTTGCCATAATTTTTAGGATCTTCTTGATAAGTATAATAATTTGGCAAGTCATTCATAATATCAGCACCTGATGTAATATATGAATTTTTACCAACAAAATTGGTATTTTCTGTATTGCTTGAAGTAGTACCCTCTAAATAAAAATAGTCATCAAAATGAAGACCATCTACATCATAATTTTCGACAATCTCCATAATGGTATCTACAATAAATTTTTGAACAGCAGGTTCACTAGGATTTAAAATCAGTTTTTCATCCATGCTACCGGCAATAACATATTCAGGGTGTTCTTTTGCAAAATTGCCCTCTGCTAAAGTGCTTAAGGTTTTATGTTTCATCTTGACTAGTTCCTCAACCGGAAGCGTCTGTGCACTACCATTATGTACATAAGATTCGGTTGTAACTCGAAAAGCATTCATCCAGCACATAAAACGAAAACCTCTATTATGAGTTTGTTCAATCATCCATTCCAAAGGGTCCCATCCTGGATTGATTCCCCTACCCACTAGAAACTCACTCCAAGGATTCAAATTTGATACATAAAAAGCATCATTTGATGGCCTTACTTGAAAAAAGATAGTATTCATGCCAAATTGTTCCATACGATTTAGTATTTTTATAAATTCATTTTGATAATCCATAATAGCTTTTTCACTCGTGCCATCTTGTTTAGATATCGCAATATTATAAACAGTCGCTACCCAAACACCTCGCATTTCCGCATATGCATTGTCATATTCCATTGGAATTTCAACAAAAGTATTACTAGAAAAGTGTTTGACACCTGATTGATTTTTCGCAGTAATCAAAACCCGATTGTTCTCTGCCCTAACTAAAACATAAGGTAGGAACATAAGACATAAAATTATAATCAAGATTGGTTTAATAATTTTATATTTAGAGTTCATCTCTCACCTCTTTTTTATCATGTGTTAACACATTAAAACATTCAGCATACTGCTTTTTCGATAAAGCACCTCTACATCTTGCTAAAGAGGTATAGTAATCATAGTAAGCAAAATCTTTACTATTCATAACAAACCATTGGGTCTGTAGAGCTTTTTTCCAAAGTTCAAAACCTTTTGTAATATCAACATAGATATGAGGATCGAAATCTTGATCATCTTCCCAATTTTCGCAAAAATAAACCGGTGCATAATGACGTATACCTTCTTTGTTTCCAATGACCCCTGCAATAAATTGCGCATCTTGTACGATATAATGCGTACGATTATGATCTTTATGCATACTTGAATGCCAATGTGTAACAATAATATCTGGTTTATACTTGACGATTATTTCCGCAACTTCGTGTCTTACTTCTTCATTGTCTGGTAATTCGCCATCAGCATATTTTAAGATAAGTGCCTCGCCATTCATCATTTTCATAAATTGGTTCGCTTCTGCAATTTTTTGTTTACGATATTCTGTAATTGTTAGATGAAGAGGATTTCCACGCTCACCTGCAGTTAAAGCAAGTGTAATATTCTTGCCACCATTTACAGCATTGGTTGCCATTAGACCACCTGCTGTAAGTTCCATATCACCAATGTGGCCGCCAATAGCTAAAATCGTTTTAAACATTTTCTTTTTCCTCCTATTTAAATTTTTCACAATTTGCCATAATAAAGTTAGCAATTTGAGCTCTTGCTTCAATATGCAAAGTTGTATTTCTAGTTGGATGAACACGATTTGATAATAAGCAAAATCCAATTTGATTTGTACGATCAATCCAAATATTCGTTCCCGTAAAACCGGTATGATGAATGGTATTTGGACTTGTCAAATCACCACTAGAACTTGCAAAACCACCTATTAACCATCCAAGTCCTCTAATTGTTTCATTTAATTTTACCCCTTTATGTTCATGCACTTGAGGAGTGAACATCAAATCAATGGTTGATTTAGATAAAAATTGGTGATTATTATATTTTCCATCATTTAAGACCATTTGAATGAAATGACTCATATCTTTAATAGTTGAAAAGAGTCCTGCATGACCTGCTACTCCATTTAATAGGTATGACATTTCATCATGAACAAAACCCCTTACAATACCTTGATAGAGTGTATCATTTCTAAGTTCAGTTGGTGCACATCTTTTATGATCTTTTGGATTGTATGTGCTATCTAACATGTTTAAAGGAATAAGCACTTTTTCTTTTACCACTTCATCTAATTTTTTATTTTCAATTTTTTCAATAATAAGACCTAAAAGCACATAACCTAAATCTGAATATCTAATTTGAGTATTTGTTTCATATACAAGTGGCATTGAGAATAATTTATTGTATATATCTTCTTCTGTTTTTAAAGAAAAAAGACCACTTAACCCTTCAGAAAGGCCTGAAGTATGTGTTAATAAATTCCATATTGTCACATTTTTATGAATAAAACGTGGTAAATAGTCACTAACTTTAGAAGCAGTTCGTAATTTACCTTCTTCCATCAATTTAAAAATGCAAGTCGTTGTAGCAATTACTTTAGTTAAGGATGCCATATCATAGAGGGTATCAATATCGTTTGCCTCTTTGGTTGGCAATAAACTTTTATTACCAAGACTACCATAATAAGTATGATTGTGTGTTACAATAACATAATTCGCACTAGGAAAAGCTCCTTTTGTGATTAATGAATTAATTAATGTTTGTAATTGTTCTAATTCTTTCATTTTTATTCATTCAAAAAATTTTTATTCATGTTCAATTAAATAATAATTTTTCTTTCCCCTTCTGATAACTGTATATTTATAATCAATAGCATTTTCTTTTTTAATGACAAATGATAAGTCTTTTTCTTGTTTACTATTTACTAAAACACCACCACCACTAATAAAATCACGAGCCTCACGTTTTGAAGACGCAGCACCTAACATAAGAAGTACATCAATTAAAGGTGTATCGATTTCAACTTTTACTTTAGGTAATCCTTCAAATACCACTTCAATTTCTTCTTTCGTAAGATTAGCAATTTGACCACTAAATAAAGCTTCGCTTAACTTAACAGCTTGTTCATAACTTTCTTGGCCATGAATCATCGTTGTCATTTCTTTTGCAAGAGCTTTTTGTGCTACTCTAAGATGTGGTTCTTTTTGAAATGATTCTTCAATCACTTCAATGTCTTCTTTCGTAAGAAAAGTAAACTGTTTTAATTCTTTTATGACATCATTATCTGGCGTATTAATCCAAAACTGATAAAAAGCATATGGCGTAGTCTTCTTAGAATCTAACCATATTGCACCACCTTCTGTCTTACCAAATTTAGTACCATCACTTTTGGTAAATAGTGGAACAGTAATCCCAAATGCTTCAGCATCGACACCATGAATTTTACGAATTAATTCAAGACCTGATGTAATATTGCCCCATTGATCTTGACCACCAATTTGCAAAGAACATCCTTCATTCGCAAATAAATGTTCAAAATCTAAAGCTTGTAAAATTTGATAAGAAAATTCTGTATAAGAAATACCGCTATCTAATCTTGATTTAACTGTTTCTTTATTAATCATGTAATTTACATTAAAAAATTTACCATATTTTCTTAAAAAAGTTAAAATATCAATATTATAAGTCCAATCATAGTTATTAACCATTTTACATTTAAATAACCCTTCAACTTGATGATATAAACTATTAGCATTGTGTTCTAATTGTTCTTTGGATAAAAGTTTTCTTTCAGCTGTAGGCTTAGGATCACCAATTGATCCAGTTGCACCACCAATTAAGAAAATAGGGTGATGACCATATTTTTCTAATCTCTTCGCAAAAATAAAAACTAGTAAATGGCCTACATGTAAACTATCCCCAGTTGGATCAGTACCTAAATAAAAGGTTAATTGTTCGTTGTTAATCTTATCAATAATTTTTTCATCTGTAATATTGTGAATTAAACCACGCCATTTTAATTCTTCAAATAAATTCATTTTTTGTTTCTCCTTCAAATCATAATAAATAAAAAATCGTCCTTAAAATGTTTTAAGGACGAAACAATTTAGTTCCGCGGTACCACCTTAATTCAAAAGTAGTAAATCATACTACAATTGCACTTTGGAAAATTATAATCAAAATCACTTTTGATATCCGATATAATTCAATTTCTTATTTGCTAAACTTTTCACCAACCAGCCTAGTCTCTAATTTTACCTATAAGAAATCTACTATTTTGTAGATTGTCGCCAAACAATACTATAATCTACATTTTTGTGTATTTCAATGTTATTTTCTTCTCTTTCTTCATTGAGTGTATGAGTTAAATCATTGTAATAATCTTCTTCTAATTCTGCTTCATGAACTAAATCAGTTAATAAATCCATAGCAACTTCACCAATTTCATAAATTGGTGTATTGATACAAGTTAATGTAGGTCTAGATAATTCAGCATATTTTGTATTTTGGAAGCCAATGACTTGTAACTCATCAGGAATTGAAATTTTTAATTGTCTTGCAACATTGATAAAGGAAACGGCCATAGAATCTCTTACAACAATTGCCACATCAGGGTGGTCATTTTTGAGTATTTCATAATAAGACGTTTCATTTAAGTATGTTTTACCTGAAACATTAATTACTCTACTTTCAAGGCCTGCTTCTCTCATCGCATCTTCATATCCTTCAACCTTTAAATCATTAACAGCATATTTTTTGATAGTTGAAATAATCCATATTTTTTTATTACCACGTTCAATCATCTCTTTGGTAATTTCATAAGCTGCCTTTTTATAATCAATGGCAACAGATGGAATTTCATAGTCTGTACAAACAGTATTAGTTAAAACCACACTTACATTGGCACTTTTGATAATATCAATATATTCACTTGCAATTTCATCATTAATATATAAAATACCATCAACACCTGATGAAATAACTGTACGCCAAAGTTCTTGTTCTTCAGCAACCGGATTATCACTATTGCTACTATTATTTACAAACAATCTAATCAAATATCCTCGTCTAATGGCCGTAGCTGCAATTCCATCTACCATTCCTGCAATTGAACTACGAGTAAGTTCAGGTACTACAATAGCAACTGTTGTAGACTTTGAACTTGCTAAACCTTTGGCATTTAAATTGGGTTTATATCCTAATTCCTTAATTATTCTTTCAATCTTTTCTCTCGTTGCAGGCTTAACTTTTTCCGGGTGGTTTAGAACTCTTGATACCGTAGCTAAAGAAACACCAGCTGCACCAGCAACATCATAAATCTTATTCGGACTTGATCGCTTATCACCTTTCATGTTCTTACCTCATTTCTTTTTTTTATAATAAAATTATATCATATTTATTTTTTTTAGCAATGTAAAATGCAAATATTTATGAAAAAGTATTAGTTATTTTCATTTATTAATTTTTTTATATAGTCATTTATGACTCCCGCACCAAGAAATATCCAAACTTCATCATGACTACCAATTGTTTCTAAAACCTCATTACAATACTTAGGGAAAAGTTTGAAATAGCTATCAATCTTCTTTTGTAATTTTTGATTCTTTTTTTCTCTTTTAGAGGTAAAAACATCTACTAAATAAACTTGATCAAAATGTTTTAAAACCTTTTTAAAGTATTTTTTAAAGTGTAATGTTCTTTCATAAGTATGTGGCTGAAAAATTACTTTTAAAGGTTTCTTAGGATATGTAAGCCTTAATGTTTCAAGAAGAGCTTTAATTTCTGTTGGATGATGAGCATAATCATCTATCAAGATACTATTTTGAAACAAATAAGTTGAAAGTCTTCTTTTAGGTAATAAATTTTTCTCTTCTAAGTAAGGTATTTTATCCATTAAAAGCGTAGCCATATAACTTGCCACAAAATTATAAATCATATGTTTTCCAAGATAAGGAATTTTTAAATAGATATTTTTTTGCCTATAGCTAATTTTAATATAATAGCCTTTGCTAGTAGTGCTAAGGATTTTAATTTGGATGTCATTATGTCTTTGAAAACCATACATAATTTTATTGGAATGAAGAATTTTTTGACAAGTTTTATCATCTCCATTTACTAAAATTTTCTCAGATTGATTCGCAAGTTTTTGAAAAGCCAAAAATAGTTGTTTAGAATTTTTATAATAATCTGTATGATCGAGTTCAATATTGGTAATTATCAATAACTTGGGATGATAACTTAAAAAATGCTCTTTGTATTCACATGCTTCTAGAATGAGTAAATTGCCACCTTTATATCCTCCTTCACCATCGCCAATAATATAACTGCACTGTTTTTGTAAAAAATGGACTAACAAAAATGAAGTAGTTGTTTTCCCATGAGTACCTGCACAAGCAATCAAATCTTGTTTTAATTTTTGGCCAATAAAATCATGGTAATAAAGATAATCATAATTTTGTCTTATAATTTCTTGTACTTCAACGTTTGATGTTTGATAAGCATTACCTATAATATAAAAATATTCACCTGTAATGTTTTCCGCTGCAAAATGTTTAATTGGTATACCTTGTTTTTTTAAAGCATCTTCGGTAAAGTAGTATTCTTCAGTATCACTACCTATTACATAACATCCTGCATCATGTAGCAATTTAGCTAAGCTTGCCATTCCCGTCCCTTTTATCCCAACTAAATAATATTTAACAGTTGTTTGCATTTAATCACCTACTTTAATCTATGACATTAGTCTAGAATAGGTGATTAAATTTTTTTGAAAAAGAAAAAGAATATTATCTATCTATTATTGATTGCATCAATCGGCTTTTTCTTTGAAATAAAGTATACAGGGAAAAAACTGGAAATAAATGCAACAAGAATGGATATACCCAATACTAAAATAATTTGTAAAATACCTGGATTTAAAATCGTAATCAATAAATTGTAATTTCTTCTTAACATATTATTAATAATAAAAACTACAATAAATAGCGATATATTTGCAAGAATTGCATTAATAATAGCGATAATTAAACTTTCACTAAAGAAAATTTTAAAGACATCTTTACTTCTTGCACCCACTGCTCTTAAAATACCAATTTCACGTTTTTTATAATTAATCGAAATCGTAATGAAATTAAGAAGTAATAGTGAAGCAAATATAGCAAATACCAATCCTACATAGAAAAAAATTTTAGAGAAAACTTTTAAAATAGAATCAATTTCTCTTAAATTTTCAACAACTTCATTTTTCATAATAAAGGTAATTCCACCTATATTTTTAATCGGTATATAATTATATTCAACAAGTTTACGAATTTCTTTATTAGAAGTAGGCATTTTATCAAAGACATATTTATATTTACCACTTTCCTCCCCCATATAATCGGTAAATAATGTATCATCACAAATAACAATACCCTCACTCATGCTTGATACACCTACTACATGATACGTATTTGAATATTTCTTTTTACCATCTGTATAGTCAATATCAACATATAGTTGATTACTATATTCCTTAATTCTGTGATTCAAAAGATTGATTATTTCTTCTTCTTCAACAACAATATCACTTGTATAATCATTCATGATTTGAATGATGGCATCAATTTCGCTCGCTGAAGCATATGTTTGATCATTCAAAACTTTAATCATATATAAAACCTTTTCTAAAGATTGATCCTTAATTTGATAGGCAGTTTTAAACTTACTTGAAACAGTTAGATTATTTTCATTAAATAAGGTGACTAGGTCATCTTTGCAAAGGCTATACAAATAGTAATAATAGTCATTCATAATAAATGTATTTTCTTCATTTTCATGTATAACCTTTATATATGCTTTATCTGCAGTGTTGAATTCAATCGCATTAAACAAGCTTTCAAGATGCATTTGTGGTACTAATATTTCACAATTTTGTAACGTATTATTTTCCGTTTTTTTACTATCTACGATTTTATTAAAATAAAATTGTAAATCTTTAAAACGCATCTCTAACATATTTGTCGTATAAATAAACATCGTATTGAGTTTTTCAATCATATCATAATGCACAAAGAAAAGCAAATGTGGTCCATTATCTAAGTAAGATCCTAACATCTGAATTTCCATAAAGTCACGGATTGAATCACCTTTGATATCTTTATATTGTTCAATATTCGCATTGGTATCAACAACACCTACAATTTTCATTTTCATCTCAAAAATTGCTATTTCTAAATTAATTGCACTATTTAAATTTTTATATTCTTTGCCATCAAAATCTCTTACACCATTTTCTTTCATTGCATCTTCAACAATCTTAGTAATGACAATTTCATCATCACTATTAGGCAATCTTCCCTCTAAAGTAAAACCATACTTTTCAAGAAATTGATTATCAATAGAAGTATAGCCTGTAAAATTATTAATTTGTTCTAAAAATATACCTTGACCTGTTAGATAATTGATTCTTGGCATGTCAAATTTTTGCAAACTACCATAAACCTTTGTCAAATCAAGATTTGTATCTTTCGTTATTTTAGCGCAATCTTCATCACTTATTAAAGCATTATCAACATAAAAACTAGTATCCGTATCTATATAATCATAAGCAAAACCTTGTTGTTTTGCAAAGGTTGCATATTCAATTTTTGAATCAGAAATGGAATTTACGGTCGTTCTAACATTATTGTATACACTGATGGTATTAGCTACACCAAACATCATAAAGGCAATGAAAGAAAGAAAAATAGTAAGTACTAAGCGAAATTTTTTTACTTTTAAACTAGAAAATCCCATTTTAAAGGCCTTATTTAATCCTAATTTAGATTTAATTAATTCACATGTTTCATTTGGAGAAGCCTTGATATCATCACGCGTAGTCACAAATTTATATTGACCATCATCAGTTAAATTTATTGCGGTTTTAATCTTATCATTATTTTTTTCATCAAATGAAATGAAGATATCATGCTGAGCTTTTTCAATGTATGCTCTAATTTTTAAAAAATCTTCATTCGTTAAATGATAATTATGATCAATTTTAAGTATTTTATTATCAATTACGCTAATTCCTTCACTTTTTTGAAGAGGAATTACTTCTTTTTCTACATCACTAATGACTTTACCATCTTTTAATTCAATGATACGATCAGCATATTGTTCAGCAAATTCACGATCATGTGATACAACTAATACTAATTTGTCTTGAGATAATTTTTTGAGCGTATCAAATATTTGTTTACCTGTTTTAGAATCAAGCGCACCAGTTGGTTCATCAGCCATAATAATTTGGGGTTTTTTGATAAGGGCTCTTGCAATCGCTACACGCTGTTTTTGCCCTCCTGATAATTCATTGGGTTTACGCTTTGCTAAACCTACCAAATCAACCTGTTCTAAAATTTCACTAATTTCTTCATCCGTTGCTTTTCTACCTTGTAATTCAATTGCTAAAGCAATATTTTCAGCAATGGTGAACTCATTTAAAATGTTGTATTCTTGAAAGATAAATCCAACATAGGTATTTCGATAACTATCAAAATCACTTTGAGTAAAATCTTTGCTAGATTTACCATTAATGATTATTTCACCCTTATCAACTAAATCAAGACCGCCTAAAACATTTAGCAAGGTTGATTTACCTGCACCACTTTTACCAAGTAAAAATACCATACCTACTTTATCAATTTTTAATGAAACATCATCTAGGGCTTTTACTGATAGTCCTTTTTTCATAACATATGTCTTATATAAATGTTTTACTTCAATCATTATAAAATCTCCTTATTTTTATAATAAAAGGCAAAGTACCTTTTTATTAATACTTTGTCGCTTTTATTTTATTTTTTTATAAACTTCGCATATAACGTAATATCATGATAAATATTAGGCATTAATACTTCTATTACCTCACCCGTAAATTGGGGATTATCATACCAACCTACAAATTCATAACCTTCCAAAGTAAGTTCAGTTGGTAATATCAATTCTTCTTCCCAATCATAAGTATAAACAAAATGATTTTCACCAACATTTACCACATATGGAATACGATCATAGAAAGCAGGAACATGACCTTTTGAAATAAAGTATGAAGGCAGTGTATCTTTATCATAATAGAAAAATTTCGCGGTATCCACAATTGAAGCCCAAGATGATGCTAAAAAATCACTTCCTGTACCATTTGGATCATCAGGACCATTTGTATATCCTTCATCTAGTCGCCACCAATAAAAAAAGTCTTCAATAAAATAAATAAATTCTACATATTTATTATTTTCTAAACAATAACCAATATATCCTTGATCAGCTGTTTGATTATTGATATCGCCACCAACATTAATGGTTATATAGTAAGGGCCTAATAAATTTCCTACTTGACTCATACCAGCTGCTCCACCTGTGTAATTGCTACAAGTTATTAAAAATTCATTAAGACTAGTAATTCCTCTTTCTAATAAATATTCTTCATCACCACGATAATTAACAATATAATTATAAAAATCACTAAAGAAAGCTAAAAATAATTGATGTTTATCAGCATAACGTTCTTCACCTAAAATATAATTTACTTGATAAGTTCTTTTTTCCCAAATCGCTATTAAATTTAAATCTTCTTCATAACTTATTGGAATCATAAAATGTACTCTTAAAGTATTATCTGGACTTTCGCTCCATCCTTTAAATGTATAACCATTTTTAGTAGGAACAGGTAGCATTTTCTCCTCACCTGCCACATAAGTTGTATCATATATATCAGGCATCGTTCCGCCTTGAACATCATAACTTATTTGATATTGTCTTTCCCATTTTGCAAAAACGATGACATTTCTTGTTGTACCTTGATCAATTTTTGTAACTGGTTCACCTTTAAAGTTATCATCAAGATACCAACCTGAAAAAATATAATTTTCTTTATATGGAATTGGTAAAATAACTTCCTCATCTTCACTAAAATATATATTCAAATCTTTATCTAAAGTACCATCATTTAAAATCATATTGACTTTATAAATATTTTGCCATTTTGCAAAAAGGGTAATATCTTCACTTGTTCCTTTGTCAATTTGCGTAATTGCATTCCCTTCAAAATCACTAGAAAGATACCAACCTTGAAAATTTGCATTATCTTTAGTAGGAATTTCAAGCATAATTTCATCATTACTAGTAAACTCTACGAAGTTTTCTGTGACTTCACCACCATTTGTAACCAAACTTAAATAGTAAATTTTATTCCACTTAGCATAAAGTTCAATATTTTTTTGGATTGTACCATTTATTTCTGTTACTTTTTCCCCACCAAAATCGCTAGAAAAATACCAGCCATCAAATCGATATTCGGCTCTAAATGGAGTTTTTAATATAATTTGATCTTTTTTAGTAAAGGTAGTAGGTAAGTCTAAATCAACAGCACCATTTAAATGATACGTAATTTGATAGACTCTATTTACATCAACATTCAATTTTTTCTTTTTACAACCTACTAATTCTACTATCAAAAAAAAGCAAAAAATAATTAGTAACCCTTTTGCAAAATCATGCCATTTCTTTTTCATATTCTCTTTTCTTTCCTTATAAAAAAATGCCTCTTATGTTATTATATCATAAGTAAGAGGCATTTGCAAATTTTAAATTTTAATTTATCACTTCACCAAAAAGATGCCATGAATAAGCCTTTGTAATTTTGACATTAATCAAATCACCAATCGCACAAGGATGTTCTTTATTATCATTAAAATTAACTAACATATTTTGTTTTGTATATCCAGTTAAGATGTCTTTATTATTTTTACTAGGTCCTTCAACTAATACTTCAACTACCTGATTTTCATATTTTTGATGACCTTTTAAAGCATATTCATTTACAACTTCATTTAATCTTTCTAGTCTTTGATGCTTTTCTTCTTCTGTTAAGTGATTTTCAAATTTTGCAGCAGGAGTACCTTCACGTGGTGAATAGATAAAGGTGTATGCACCATCATATCCAACTGTTTTAACAAGTTCAAGGGTTTCTAAGAATTGTTCTTCAGTCTCACCTGGAAAAGCAACAATAATGTCCGTGGTAAATGATATATCAGGAATCAATGATTTTAATTTATTCACCTTTTCTAGATATTCTTCTTTGGTATATTTTCTATTCATACGTTTTAAGACTTCGTTACTACCAGATTGAACTGGTAAATGAAAATGTGGCATGATATTTCCACCTAAAGCCATGGCCTCAATCGTATTATTATCTAAGTCTCTTGGATGTGAAGTTGTAAATCTTAATCTTTTAATACTTGTCTTGTGTAAATCTTTTAACAAATTCGCAAAAGTATATTTTATATCAGTAAAATCTTTGCCATAAGCATTGACATTTTGACCTAAAAGAGTAACTTCAACATAACCTTGATGGGCTAATTCTTCTACTTCTTGAATAATATCTACTGGTCTTCTAGATCTTTCCTTTCCTCTTGTATAAGGCACGATACAATATGTACAAAATTCATCACAACCATACATGATATTAACCCAAGCTTTTTTAGTATGTTCCCTAATAGTCGGAATATTTTCATAGATATTCCCCTCAACTGATAAAACATCAATAACATTCTTTTGATTTTTTGTTGCATCATATATATACTCAGGTAAAGAAGCAATATTATGAGTACCAAAAACGATATTAATTTGTGGAAAATGATTCTTAATTGTCATAATCGTTTTTTCTTCTTGTGGCATACAGCCACAAATGCCAATCATCATATTAGGATTTTGTTTTTTAAATTTATTAAAACGACCTAATTCACCATATACTCGTTCTTCGGCATTTTCACGTATTGCACAAGTGTTAAAAAGTACTAAGTCTGCTTCTACTTCATTTTCAGTTTTTTCATAACCTAATAATTCTAAGATTCCAGCAATTTTTTCGCTATCTGCCATATTTCCTTGACATCCATACGTTTTTAATAAGTAATGTTTACCAGCACCTAAATTAAAATATTTAGATTCTAAGAAAAACTGGTTAATTTCAATCGTATTTTTTTTACGCATCCTAGCTTCTTTTAAAGAAGGCTCAACTAGTGTTGTATATTTTTCTTCATTCATTTTTATTTTTTTTGCCATATTATTTTCTTTCTATTTATTATATATTTTTTTATATTCTTCATTTGTCATGCCAAAAATCATTTTATCAAAAATTTTTCCATCATATCTAACATAACCATTTCTAGCAATTCCTTCTTTTTGAAATCCTAATTTTTCACAAACTCTTTGTGATTGACAATTATCAACAAAAGTACCCACTTCTATTCTTTTTAAATCTAAAAATTCAAAACCATAAGCCATAACTTCTTTTGCGGCCTCAGTTGCATATCCATAACCCCAAAAAGCTGGATTAATAGAATACCCCAATTCTGCTTTAAAATGAGGTGTATAGTTATATAATTCAATTGTTCCTATCATCTTGTTTAAACTTTTTAACACAATTGCCCAAGTACCTAATTCAAAAGGTGTTTTAATTGTACTCATTGCTTTAATAATTGACATCGTTTCTTGAATAGATGTATGAGGTGGCCAACCTGCTGTTGGTCCTACATAAGGCGTTTTGGCGTATTCATACATATCATCAGCATCTAAAATGGAAAGTGACCTAATAATCAAACGTTGTGTATACAAAGTTGGTAATCCCATATATCCTCCATAATAAGTAAAAAGTTGGCAAAGCCAACTTATTTACGAGATTCTACAATTAATTTAATCGCTGTGCGTTCTTCTCCATCAATGACAATGTCACTAAAAGCTGGCACACAAATTAAATCTTTGCCAGTTGGCGCAACATAACCTCTTGCAATTGCAATAGCTTTAATAGCTTGATTCAAAGATCCAGCACCAACAGCTTGAATTTCAACTGTTTGTTTTTCTCGAAAGGCATTAGCTAGTGCCCCTGCAACTGAATTTGGTTTTGATTTTGATGAAACTTTTAATACTTCCATTTGGATGTCCCCCCTAGTAAATTTTATTGTACTGCATTTAATCCTATTCATCAATTATGAATTATATGCCTACATTTATTATTTTACTACATTTACAATCTCGAAATTTGTCACTTTATGATTTGCTTCATTAATTTCTACTATTAATCCATTAAATTGTTTTCTACCAGTTTCCATCGGAATGTGTTTGACAGGTAATCCAGTTAAGAACTTTTTAATAATTGTTTCTTTTTCGACACCTATTACACCATCTAAAGCACCAGTCATACCTAAATCAGTCATATAAAGTGTTCCATTTGGTAATAGATGAGCATCATTTGTTTGTACATGAGTATGTGTACCTACAATGATATTAATTTTACCATCAAAATAAAGACCAAAAGCAATTTTTTCACTTGTTGCTTCACCATGAAAATCGCAAATATAAATATCACTAGAAACCTTTGCTAATAATTCTTCAGTTGCTTTAAAAGGGCAATCTAGTGGGGTATTCATAAAGGTTCTTCCCATCACTTGAAAGATAGTGATTTTTAAATTATTATAATTGATAGTTACATAACCCTTTCCAGGTACACCTTTAGGATAATTTAATGGTCGAATTAAATTTTTTGCTTCATTAATAAAATTTAAAATATCATGATTGGCAAAAGAATGATTACCTAAAGTAACAACATTAATATGATGTTCTAATAAAAATTTATAGTAATTATTAGTTATGCCATTACCATGTGCAATATTTTCACCATTTGCGACAATAAACTGAATTCCTTTAGTATTTTTTAAATCTCCTAAGTGGTTCTCAATCATCTCACGGCCTGCTTTACTAAAGATATCTCCAATGAGCAGTATTTTCATATTTTATCCACTTTCTAACGAGCTACTTCTTGCACTCTTGTTTCTCTTATTACAGTTACTTTTATTGTACCTGGATAATTCATAGTTGTTTCTATTTTATTCTTAATATCTCTAGCAAGTTTATATGCTTCAGCGTCAGTAATTTCTTCTGGTTTAACAATGATTCTTACTTCACGACCTGCTTGTAAAGCATATGTCTTATCAACACCTTTAAATTCATTACTTAATTCTTCTAATTGTTGCAATCTCTTAATATAATTATCAAGTGATTCACTACGTGCTCCAGGACGAGCTGCAGATAGTGTATCGGCTGCCGCAACAAGATGAGAAATAACATTATCAGCTTCTACATCACCATGATGGGATGCAATCGCATTGATAACAACAGGATTTTCTCTAAACTTAGTAGCAATTTCAATACCAATATCAACATGACTGCCTTCTTGTTCATGATCGGTTGATTTACCAATATCATGAAGTAATCCTGCTCTTCTTGCTAAAATTTCATCTTCGCCAATTTCAACAGCTAATTTACCTGCTAAAAAAGCAACTTCTTTAGAGTGAACAAGTGCGTTTTGACCATAACTAGTTCTAAAACGTAAACGACCAATTAATTTAATTAATTCAGGATGAATTTTACCAATACCTGTTTCAAATACGGCTTTTTCGCCTTCTTCTCTAATTTCGTTTTCTAACTCTTTTGTGCATTTACTATATACTTCTTCAATTCTAGGTGGCTGAATTCTACCATCAGTCACTAAGATTTCAAGGGTTCGACGGGCAATTTCTCTTCTAATTGGATCAAAGCAAGAGATAACAACAGAATCTGGTGTATCATCAATAATTAAATCAACACCAGTAACTGACTCAATAGCACGAATATTACGACCTTCACGACCGATAATACGGCCCTTCATTTCATCATTTGGTAAAGTTACTACCGAAACAGTTCTTTCTTGAACAGTTTCATTAGCATATTGTTGAATAGCATTTGCAAGAATTACTTGTGATTTATGGCTTGCTTCATATTTTGCTTTTTCAACAGTATCTTTTACATAGATTGCCATTTCCATTGACATATCATCCTCAAGTTTTTTGAAAACAATATCACGTGCTTGTTCTTGATTTAAGCCAGAAATTTCCATTAATTTTTGTTCTTGTTCACTAATTAATTCTTCTATTTTATTATTACGTTTTTCAACATCAGCAATTCTTTGTTCTAACTTGTTTTCTTTTGTGATTAGACCATTTTCACGTTTATCAAGATTGTCAGATCGATTTTCTAAGTTTGTTTCTCGACGATCTAATTTCTTTGCTTCTTCTTGAAGTTCAGCTTTTTTATTTGAGATTTCTTTTTCTGTTGCCGACTTATATTCAGCAATTTCTTTTTTTGCTTCTTTAATTAAATCTCTTTTTTGAGCTTGTCCTTCTTTTTCAGCATCCTCAATGATTTTCGTTGCTTCTTTTCCTAGGCGTTCATATTTTGCTTCCACATTTTGTTTACCACGATTATAAGCTATAAACCATGCGACAACGCCACCTATAGCAAGCGCAATAACACATAGAAGAATACAGTACACTAATTTAATTTCCATAAATTAATCTTTCTCCTTCTAATTTTTTTATTTATTTGTAATGTAATTATATATAGAGTGTATTTACACATAATTTCTTACTGATTTATTATATCAAAAAAAGCTTAATTTGTCAATTAATATAAGGGCAAGAACGATTTTAATTTGTTCTTTTGACAAATTAAATTTTATTTGATAAAATAATTTTAATATTATATTTATATTATAGGTGATTTTATGATTAACTATCCCAATCAAATGAAAAAAAAACCTACCACTTTAGAAGTCAAAAAAAGAAATTTAAAAAAAGCCAATTTAGGTACTGATTTTGAAAGCAAATTAAATGAAAGCAATAAGTATTATTTAAAAAACAATATTGCTTCCATCTACAAAAAACCAACCCCCATTCAAGTTGTTAAAGTAGATTATCCTGCAAGAAATAAAGCACGTATTACTGAGGCTTATTATAGAACGCCATCCACAACTGATTATAATGGTATCTATAAAGGTTATCATGTGGATTTTGAAGCAAAGTCTTGTCATGCGAGTAGTTTTGCTTTTGTCCACATTTTTAAACATCAAATTGAACATTTGTTTACAATAGATAAGATGGGAGGCATTGCTTTTTTATTAATCGAATTCCCCCTTTATCATGAAGTATATTTATTACCATCAAAAGTGTTATATAAAAAATATCTTGAATATTTAAATGGTGGAAAAAAAAGTATTAGTTACTTAGATTTTAAAAAAGATGGATTCCTAATTAAAGAAGGATTCTTACCACCCATTGATTATTTACCAGTAGTTGATTTGTTGATTGATAAAATTTTAAAATAAACTAATAGTTATGCAGTAAATCCCTATATTTAAACACTATAAAAGAATAAATAAAACTATAGAATTGAGTTCTGTATTCGATTGACTCAATCCTATTAATTTACTTTTAATTCTTTTATTATCATAATGATAAATATCATCATATATCGTTTCTTTTGACTCATCTAAAGATTCATATTTCAAACTATAAAACATTTTTGTTTTCTTTCTTTCAAAAAGTTTTCCTTACCTTCTTCAAGATAAATTTGTTCTCAATCTCTTATAAGTCTATTTGTAAGTTATTTATAACCATTAATTGTTGTACATAAATTAAAACATATAGTTGCTTCATTTGTAGATAGTTTTTCACGTATCTTTGTTTTGATTACTTCAATTTTAAATTCTAGTTTATGTCTTTTCCTTATCATAGAAAAGCACCCCTTTCTTGTATTATACCACACTTTTAGTGTGTCCAAGAAATGGGGTGCTTTTCATTCCCTTAGTAATTTTTATTTTTTTTATTCAACTGTTGCACCAAATGGGAAAAATGATAAAATACTAAATTTAAATGCTTGAATGCCAAAAGGAATACCAATAATTGTTAAACATGAAGCAATCCCTGCTGCGGCATAGGATAAAAACATTTCCCATCCAAAGAAAATTAACCATAAAACGTTAGCAATTGGATGTTTATCAAAATGAATATTTACTGTTTTACCAAATGGAACAAGTGTAAGATAGGCAAATTTAAAACATTGCTTACCAAATGGGATACCAATAATGGTAACACATAAAATAATACCTAATAAAAACCAACCAATTGAGGTAAAAATACCTCCAGCAATAATCCAAATGATATTACCAATTACACTTAAGCATCCTGTTTTTTTCTTTTCGCCTTCTGCCATAGTTTTAAAATCCTCCTAAACTATTTAGTACCAAAAATACGATCACCGCAATCACCAAGTCCTGGCACAATATATCCTTTTTCATTTAATTTTTCATCTTTTGCGGCAAGATAAATATCTACGTCTGGATGATGTTCTTGAAGATATTTAATACCTTGATCAACACCAACTATACCCATATAAATAATTTTTTGAGCACCATGTGCTTTTAAAATATCAATTGCAGCAACTGCTGATCCACCTGTTGCAAGCATGGGATCAATTAAAAATACGATAGCATTCGGTAAGGTAGGCGGAAATTTAGCATAATATAATTGTGGTTCTAAAGTTTCCTCATTACGATATAACCCAATGTGTCCTACTTTAGCTGTAGGAATTAAGCTATGAATACCATCAACCATTCCAATTCCCGCTCTTAAAATAGGAACAATAACAACCTCACAATCTAAAACATAAGTTGAAGCTATTGAAATAGGTGTTTTAATTTTTACTTCTTTTAATGGTAAATCCCTAGTAGCTTCAAAAGCCATAAGATTTGATATTTCGTTTACAGATTGACGGAAATCTTTTGTATTCGTATTTTCATCACGAATAATTGAAAGTTTATGATGAATTAGGGGATGATTAAAAATTACTACTTTTGACATTTTTTACCTCTTTATATTTTATAATCCTTAATCCTTAGCCAATTAATTTTTCACGAACTTTAAGTTCAATTTCTTTGGCTAATTCTGGATTTTGTTTTAATACTTCTTTGACTGTCTCACGACCTTGTCCTAAACGTTCACCATTATAAGAGAACCAAGAACCTGATTTTTCAACAATATCTAAATTAGTTGCAAGGTCTAAAACTTCACCTTCATATGAAATACCTTTACCATAAATTAAATCTATTTCAGCTGTTTTAAATGGAGGTGCAACTTTATTTTTAACAACTTTTACTCTTGTTAAATTACCAATTACTTCTGTTCCTTGTTTTATTTGATCAACTCTTCTAATATCTAAGCGAATTGTCGCATAAAATTTAAGAGCACGTCCACCTGATGTTGTTTCTGGACTTCCAAATAGTACGCCAACTTTTTCACGTATTTGATTGATAAAAATGGCAACTGTTTTACTTTTATTGATGATACCAGCAAGTTTACGCATTGCCTGACTCATTAATCTTGCTTGTAAACCCACATGGCTATCTCCCATATCTCCTTCAATTTCAGCCTTTGGTACAAGGGCTGCAACCGAATCAATAACAATAATATCAATAACATTACTTCTAACAAGGGCTTCAACAATTTCTAATGCTTGCTCACCATTATCAGGTTGTGATAAGATTAAATTATCAATATCAACACCTAGAGCCTTTGCGTATGTTGGATCTAGGGCATGTTCAGCATCAATGAAAGCTGCATAACCACCTTTCTTTTGAGCTTCAGCAATTGCATGTAAAGCAAAAGTTGTTTTACCACTTGATTCAGGTCCAAAAATCTCAATAATTCTACCTTTAGGATAACCACCAACACCAAGAGCAATATCTAAAGAAATTGAACCAGATGGGATAACTTCAATTTTTTCTTGGTTTGTATCACCGAGTTTCATGATTGAACCTTTACCATATGCTTTTTCAATTGTCTTTAAGGCATCAGCTAATGCTTTTTCCTTTGCTGAATCTTTCGGTATCTCAATATCATCTATTTTTAATTGTTTTGCTTTTTCAGCCATATGTTTCTCCTATTTTTTTAGTTTCTTTTTAGTTTCTTTTAGAACATCAATATTTTTGATAAAATAATCATAACCACTAAAAATGGTAACTGCTAACATCGCTATAATAAATATTTTTGCGACAATATCATACCATGTCACAATATTATAAAGATGTGTACCTTCTACGTATACTGCGCCACCTGCTAATAAAAAGATGATGGTTATAAATTGTAAAGTCGTTTTAATTTTTCCATACCAACTTGCGGCAATTACACGACCTTGACCAACAGCCAATAATCGAATACCCGTTACCATAAACTCTCTTGCTAAAATGATAATAACCATCCACCAAGTCAAAAGTTTAGGAGCCACACCTCCAGATAATAATTGATTTTGGGCATTTTGTTCTAATAAAATAATAAATCCTGTACATGTTAATAATTTGTCAGCAAGCGGGTCTAAAAATTTACCTAAATTGGTAACTAAGTTATTCTTTCTAGCAATTTTGCCATCAAGAAAATCTGTCAATGCTCCAACAAAAATTAAAAGTAAGACTATAAAATTAGCTTGTGATAAATTATGCCATAATATCCAATTTTCTCTGAGAGGCCTAATTGAATATACAATCATAATAATTGGTATTAATAATATTCTAAAAATAGTTAATTTATTTGGCAAATTCATATTCATACCTCTTTTGATAATATTATACCATAAAAAAAAGTCATTCGCAAGTTTAAAACCTTGTTTTTACTTTCTATTTTTTTTATTTTTTTGTCAATTTTTGTATAAAAAAAGCACTTATTCAAAGTGCTTTTTTTATTTATTCTTAAATATCAACAATACCTTGATGATACAATTTTGCATAAAAACCATTTTTAGCAAGTAATTCTTGATGTTTTCCAACTTCTACAATATGACCGCTTTTCATTACAATGATTTTATCAGCTTCTTGAACAGTTGACAGTCGATGTGCAATAATAAAACTTGTTCTACCTTTCATCATATGACTAAATGCATCAACAATTTTCTTTTCTGTTCTTGTATCAATAGATGAAGTTGCTTCATCTAAAATAACCATATCCGGTTGTAACATCATTAATCTAGCAATTGAAAGTAATTGTTTTTCTCCTTGTGATAAGCCACTATTTGCACTAATGATAGTGTCATAACCATTTGACAATCTCTTAATAAAACTATGAGCATGAGCAAATTTTGCCGCTTGAATAACTTCCTCAAGAGTAGCATCTTGTTTAGCATATGCAATATTTTCTCTTACAGTACCCTTAAAAATCCAAGTATCTTGTAAAACTAACCCATAAGCTTTTCTTAGATTATCTTTTTTAATATCTAAGGTATTGACATCATCAATATAAATTTTACCACTATTTGGATCATAATATCTTAATAATAAGTTGATCATTGTGGTTTTACCACAACCCGTAGGACCTACAATTGCAACCTTTTCACCTTGGTTAATTTCAAGATTAAAGTGGGTAATTAAAGGTTGATTTTCTTGATATGAAAAATTTACATCATCAAATTGAATGTGATGAACTGGTAAACTAATGCTATTGGTCCCTTCGTCAATTTCATCTTTAACATCTAGAATCGTTATAACTCTTTTGAATGAAGCAAAAGCAGATTGTACCTCGCTAATTACACCAGAAATTTCATTAAAAGGTTTGGTATATTGATTGGCGTAGGAAAGAAAAGAAGAAAGCATACCAACACTAAAGTTTATAGGGTCTTTTACAACATTTACAGCGCCTACAATTCCTACAAGCGCATATACTAGACCATTTACAAAGCGTGTAGACGGATTGGTTGTTGAGGAAATAAACTGGGCATTTACACCAATATCATATAACTCTTGATTAATTTTTTTAAATCTTTCAATGGCTTTTTCTTCATAACAAAAACTCTTAATATTTTTTTGATTTGAAACCATTTCTAGGATATAGCCACTTAATTCACCTTTTATTTTAGCTTGTTTTGTAAAATAATCATGTGATTTTTTAGAAATAAACCAAGCAACAAATAATGAAAGTGGTGTAACTAAAACAACAATCAAAGCAACTTCCCACTTGATAATAAACATAAATAATAAAGTCGCAATAATCATAATAATACCACGATATAATTGTTTAAAGCCTTGTAAAAGACCATTTGATACTTGTTCTATATCAGAAATGATTAAACTTACAATGTCACCATGGCGATGACTATCAATATAAGCAAGTGGTAAATGTAAAATTTTATTGAATACTTCATTTCGTAAATTAAGTACAATTTTTTCACATATAAGTGACATTAGATATTCATATAAATAACCTAACACATTACCTAGTATAACACAAACAAAAATCCAAATTAAATTTTTGTTAATTTCACCAAAATCAACTTGATTGATACCAATTGTAAAATCGATGACCTTACCAATTAAAATCGGAATTAATAAAGTCGCAATGACATTAAATAAAGCAAGTAATAAAATTATTATAATTAAAAAAAGATACCTTTTTAAATAACCAAACAATTTACTAATCATTTTTTTTATCCTCACTTTCTTTTTGTGAAGAACAAATTTCTTGATAAACAAGACATGATTTTAATAATTCTTCATGTGTACCGATTCCTTCAATTCTACCATCATCTAAGACAATAATTTGATTTGCATCTTTTAAGGTACTTGCCCGTTGCGAAATAATAATTGTGGTTAAATAATGTGAATAGTTTTTGATATTTTTTCTAACTTCTGCATCTGTCATATAATCAAGAGCACTTGTAGAATCATCTAGAATTAATATTTTAGGTTGTTTTACAATAGCTTGTGCAATAGTAATTCTTTGTTTTTGTCCACCCGAATAATTCCTACCATTTTCTTCAACCAAGGCATCCAATCCGCCTTTTTCTTTAACAAAATCAAAAGCCTTGGCAATTCTTAATGCTTCATACATTTGCTCATCTGTTGCAAGTGGATTGGCCATTTGCAAATTAGAACGAATTGTACCTTTAAATAAAACAGCCTTTTGATGTACAAGTCCAATTGTTTTTCTTAAACTATCTAAATCATAGGTTTTAAGATTTTTATCATTCAAATAAATCTCACCAGTACTAGGATCATAAAAACGTGCTATAAGTTTAACGAGGGTTGATTTACCACTTCCAGTACTACCAATAATACCTATTGTAGAACCCTTTTGGACTTTAAAATCAATATCATGGATAGAAGTTTCCGTTATATCATCATAAGCAAATGATACATTATCAAAGACTAAAATAGTATTACTATCTGTTTTTTCTACCAATTTCTCACCATTTTGAATTGATGTATTGAGGCTTAAAAGCGCATCACATCTTTTTAAAGATGCATAAGCTTTAGTAAAAATAACGACTAAATTACTCACAACAATAAGTGCTAATAATATTTGATTCATATAATTAACAAGCGCAATTACTTCCCCTTGTAAAAGCGAACCATTATTTACCATTCGACTACCAAAATATAAAATTGCAATAATTGCAATATTGGTAATAATAGAAGTTAAAGGATTTAATAAGGAAGAAATTCTAGCAATTGAAAGAGCTTCTTTTTGGTAGTTTTTGACTTCCTGATTAAAGCGTGCTTTTTCTTTTTCTTGCATGGCAAAGCCTCTTACTTCTCTTGCTCCTTTTAAATTTTCATTTGAAATAACACTCAAATCATCTAATTTATTTTGTACTTTAGTGTATTTTTTAGAACTCACTTTTATAATAAAATATAAAATGATTGAAATAAAAACAATCATAACAAAGAAAATTATACCAACTTTAAAATTAATAATCATCGAAGCAATTAAACTACCTATGACTAAAAAGGGTGCTCTAACAACTAATCTAATAAGCATTGCTACAGCAAGTTGCAATTGATTAATATCATTGGTCATAATATTAATTAAAGCATCACTACCTACACTATCTAATTCTTTCATAGATAAACTATTTATTTTTTTAAAAATTGCATTTCTTAAAAGAGTCCCATAACCTTGGGATGCTCTAGATGCGGTGAACTGACAAACAAGTGAACTTGCAAGGCCAAAGATACCTAAAGCAATAATAATACCACCTATTGTATATATATATTTTAAATCGCCACCACGATTTGTAATTCCTTCATCAATGATTAAAGCCATTAAAATAGGTACAATTAATTCAAAAGCGGCTTCAATGAATTTAAAAATCGGTCCTACAATTAATCTTTTTGCAAATGGTTTTAAATAACTGATACAACATTCTTTTTTCATATTGATACCTAACTTTCTTCTCATATTATACCATATTTTGTTTTTTTTTTACTCATGATTTACTTATTAAACCTTTTTCATTACATATAAAAAAGAGTTACTTTTTTTGTTTTGATAACTCTTTTTATTATTTTATTCCCACTCAATAGTTGAAGGTGGTTTTGATGTGATATCATAGACTACGCGATTGACTTTTTGCACTTCATTTACAATTCTAGTTGAAATTTTTTCTAAAACATCATATGGTATTTTGGCCCAATCAGCAGTCATCCCATCAATAGATGTCACAGTTCTAATAGCAATCGTATATGCGTAAGTCCTTTGGTCTCCCATCACACCTACACTAGTAATATTAGGTAGCACTGTAAAATATTGCCATATATCTCTTTCTAAGCCTGCTTTTGCTATTTCTTCCCTTAAAATAAAATCACTTTCGCGAACAATTGCTAATTTTTCTTCTGTTACTTCTCCTAAAATTCGAATTGCAAGACCAGGTCCTGGAAAAGGCTGACGATTTATAATTTTACTAGATAAACCTAATTCTAATCCCAATTTTCTAACTTCATCTTTAAATAAGGTATGAAGTGGTTCTATTAGTTTAAAATGCATATTTTGAGGAAGTCCACCTACATTGTGATGAGATTTAATTGTTTGAGCAGTTTTAGTACCTGACTCTATAATATCTGTATACAAAGTACCTTGAGCTAAATAATCAAATTTTCCAAGCCTTTTGGCTTCTTTTTCAAAGATATGAATAAATTCATGACCAATAATTTTTCTTTTTTCTTCAGGATTAACTACGCCTTTTAATTTTGTTAAAAAGTTTTTACTAGCATCTATTTGAATCACTTTTATTTTGAAATCTTCTTGAAATACTTTCATCACTGCGAACGCTTCATCTTTTCGTAATAAACCATTATCAATAAACATACAAGTTAACTGATTGCCAATAGCCTTATGGATGAGTATTGCAACAACAGCGGAATCCACCCCACCTGATAACGCACATAAAACTTTTTTATTTTTGACTTCGTTTTGAATCTTTGCAATTTCTTCATCAATAAAGTTTGCCATTTTCCAGTTTGCTTCGGCATGACAAATATCAAAAACAAAATGATGGAGAATTTCATTTCCATAAATAGTATGTCTTACTTCAGGATGAAATTGAACCGCATAAATTTTTTTGTTTTCATTTGCAATACTTGCTAATTTACAATTTTTTGAACTTGCAATTTTGGAAAAGCCTTGTGGTAAAGTTTTCACATAATCGCCATGGCTCATCCAAACCGTTTGTATTTTCGGTAATTTCTGAAATAAAGGGTTATTTTCATCAACTTCAATTTGAATTTTACCATATTCAGATGTTACCGATTTGTTAATTGTAGCCCCAAATGTTTTAGCAATAAGTTGCATGCCATAACAAATACCAAGAACAGGAATTTCTAAAGCAAAAATCTCTTTGTTACAACCAAAAGCATCTTCATCATAAACAGAATGGGGCCCCCCACTTAAAATAATACCTTTTAAGTTTGAAATTTTTTTTACTTCATCAATACTTATATCATAAGAAACTAAGTTAGCATATACACCCATTTCTCTGATTCTTCTTACAATCAATTGATTATATTGGCTGCCAAAATCAAATACTAAAATTTGATCATAATTTTTCATCTGCTACCTCCTTATTTGGAATAGTTTGGCGCCTCAGTAGTAATTTCAACATCATGAGGATGACTTTCATTTAATCCTGCATTGGTAATTTTGATAAATTTTCCTTGCTCTTGCAACTGTTTAATTGTGCTACAACCACAGTAACCCATTCCTGAGCGAAGCCCACCACAAAGTTGATAAATTGTATCGGCTAATTCCCCTTTATATGCAACTCTTCCTTCAATTCCTTCTGGTACTAATTTTTTTGTTTCCTTTATTTTCCCTTGAAAATAACGATCAGCTGATCCTCTTTTCATTGCAGCAAGCGAACCCATACCAACATATACTTTAAAACGACGACCTTGATAAATAACTTCTTCACCTGGAGCTTCTTTACATCCTGCAAGTAAAGAACCAAGCATTACAGCATCTGCACCAGCAGCAAGTGCTTTAACAATATCACCACTTAATTTAATGCCTCCATCAGCTATAACACAGGCGCCTCTTTCATGAGCTGTTTTTACAACATCTAAAATGGCTGTAATTTGTGGCACGCCTACTCCTGCAACCACTCTTGTTGTACAAATACTACCAGGGCCTATCCCTACTTTAACCGTATTAGCACCAGCTGAAATCAAGTCAGCAGCAGCTTTTTTGGTTACGATATTCCCCGCAATAATATTTAAATCCGGATATTTTTGGCGAATAGTTTTTATCGTTTGTAACACACCTTCACTATGGCCATGTGCCGAATCAATTACAATTACGTCCACTCCTGCTTTTACTAAAGCATCTACTCGTTGTTGTGTATCAACTGATACACCTACTGCAGCGCCAACTCTTAAGCGTCCTTTTTCATCTTTACAAGCATTCGGATAATTGACCACATTATCAATATCTTTGCTGGTAATTAAACCTTTTAGATGATATTCTTCATCAACAATTAATAATTTTTCAATACGATGTTCTCACAATATTTTTTTGGCTTCTTCTAAAGAAGTGCCTACTTTGGCGGTCACAAGATGATTTTTAGTCATGACTTTTTCCACTTTTGTGTCATCTAAAATTAGATATTTTAAATCACGATTGGTAATAATACCTTTTAAAATCCCCTTTTTATCAATGACTGGAAGACCACTAATATGATATAACGATAATAATTCTTCTGCATCTTTTAAAGTTGAATCTAGTGTGAGAGTTATAGGATTGGTAATCATACCACTTTCACTTCT
The DNA here is from genome assembly GCA_944326155.1 of uncultured Bacilli bacterium. GTDB lineage: Bacteria > Bacillota_I > Bacilli_A > ML615J-28 > CAG-313 > CAG-313. Next base: position 30,506 of record CALVCV010000002.1, on the reverse strand, counting down.
TTTTACTAAATCTACTTGATGTGCCTGTTCTTCAATAGACATATTTTTATGAATAAAGCCAATGCCACCTTGACGAGCTAACGCAATAGCTAAATTAGCATCGGTTACAGTATCCATAGCAGCTGAAACAATTGGAATATTGAGTTCAATATTTTTGGTTAATTTCGTTTTCAAAGATACATCTCTTGGTAAAACATTTGATTTTTGGGGTACCAATAAAACATCATCAAAAGTTAAACCTTCACCTATAATTTTATCATTATAATTCATATTTCACCTCTTCTGCTAAAAATATTTGTCAATATTATAAATGAATAAATTTTTATTGTCAATTTTTAATTTTACGAAAACGTTTTAATCTTCTATTTGTTTTTAACTTTTATTTTTTTTAAAAAAAGTAAGTCTACCTTTAAGTAGGCTTACTTCATTTTTATTCTTTAATTTTAGTTAATAATAATACTAGATTATAGTCTACATTCTTTTTATAAGTAATTTCAATAACATCTCCAATTTGTAAAAATCTAGCATCTAAACTTAAATTAACATCTACTTCAAAATAGACATCTTGATGTTCCACAGTCATAAACTGAATTTTATTACCTAAATCTCTAATTCTAGTAACTGTTACAACTTCTTTTTCTTCTTCCGATGGCGTAATTGCCCCTTCATTGGCAAGTAATGACTCATATTCTTGTTTTGCAGCATCTAGCGTATCCCCAATTGCAACTAAGGTTCCATCTTCAACATTGATTAAAGCAATCTTTTGCGATAAAACATCATTTTTTAAAACTACAAAGTAAGTTGGTTCATTATGATAAGTGATAAGGATTGGCCATGTAGAAGATAATTTTTGGGCTTTAACTCTTTCATCATTTTGCGCAATTTCTCTTGCACGCATTTCAGTAATACCAGGATTACTATAAAAACTACTTTCCTTGGTTTTTAAATTAATTGTGATAAAACCAATTGAAGTTTGATCGTTAGCATTTGGTGAAGTAACACATGATACATAATAAGTATTCCCATCTTTAATAAAATAATTATATCCATCACTTAACTGAAATACTTCTTTTTTAGCAAACAACGTATTCCAAAAACCATTTTTATATGTTAAAGCATGATTAGCTTGCATAGCTAATATTTGTTCATCCACCGCTCTTTGAAGCCATGTAGGCTTTGTATCATCTTCTAAAGCATAATGATTCATATCACCACTTCTTGGGTCAACTACTAGTACTCCTTTTGGTGTATCGCCAGAAAAAACACCAATTTCTTTTTTTAAAGTAGGAATAACCCAATATGGATTACCTTCGTTATCAATTTCAAAATATTTATTTTTATAAATTAATGCAGGATATTTAGTACGAATATGACGATCTAAATCCTTATCAAAAATACCAGATGGCATATATTTTAGTCCTTCGCCTTCAGGGTATGTAATAAGTTTTGCTTCTTGAGTAATAACATTTACTTCAATATATCCCATTGTGCCTTTATCTCCTCTAGATAAGGCAACAAATGGGGTTGCATATTCTAAAGGTGTAACTCTAAGTAGTTCTGTTTGACCACCTCGATTGACACTAATCAAAGTAAAATTCTCATAATCAATGGAAAATTGTGAACCATATTTATCTAGACGAGCCTCTGCTAAGCGAAAAGCTAAATCTTTATCAATAAGTGGCAATAATACTTCTTTAGCATTATAATCAAAGACCGTATTTAAATCATCACGATTGCCTTCTTTAATCTCTAATTGATTTGCATAACGTTTAGCATTAAAAATTTTAAGGCCAGTTAAACTAAATAACATAATGACTATGATAAAAAACAAAATTACTAAAAAGATTCCTTTAAAAACAAGTGTACTAAATTGATACTTTTCTTCAATATTTCTTGTTACTTTTTCAAAACGACCTTTTTTATAGATATATGTAGTATATACAGTATTTTTTTCTTTCTTTTCAAATTTCTTTTTAATACATGCATAAAGGATTGCAATAGGAAGTGAAAAAACAATCATTAAATAAATATAAAACTCCACACTTCTAAAGTTAAAAAAAGGAAGTTTAAAATACCAATACAAAACAATAACAAGTAAATATGCTAAATAAGTTATGATATATTTTTTTGTTAATAATTCGTGCTTTGCTTTCATGTTAACCCCTATTTGTATATTATATTTTTTAAATCTTTCTTTAATTCTAAAATGACATCATTTAAATATTTTTTAAAAGCTTGTGCCTCTTCTAAAAAATGAAGCAAATATTTTGTTTTTACTTCTTCACTTGCTTGATTCATTTCATTGTATTTAAAATATTGATGAACGAGTTGATTTCTCTTGGATAATAAACTTTCTAAATAATCCATATCATCACTTGATAAAAACTCATTTTGTCGTACGATGCCCATCAATTGGCCAAAAGTCATATTTACCATTTCATCTACTAATCTTTTGGTATCCATTTCAATCTTATGAAAATAGGTAGGAGATACCTTTTTATGTCTTTCAAAAACATTTAATATTCTAGCAATTTTGGTACCTTCTATTAAATTGTATTCAATATCTTGAACGTTTTCAATTATTTTTCCTACTAAATAATATATATTATTTTCCATATTTTTTACCTAGTATAAATTTTTTATACGATTTATATATTTTTGATATAATATTTTATTATGTTCATCGCCACCAATTGTATTTGCACTTTGAAAAATAGGAGCAACTATCTTATTTTGATTATATAATTTGATAATTTCTAATACTAAACTTTGAGCGATATAGTTGCTCGCAAGGCTTGATACTGAACCTATTTTGGTTCCTCGATAATCAAATACACCATCACCATATGGAATATGATTGTCAATAGCAATATCGGCTATTTCATATAACTTTTTGTTATCTTTTGTACGTGGCTTACTATTTTTAGAGATAGCAAGGCTTGTTACAACAATTAATGGATGATTATTTGCTTTAACAATTTCAGCCATTTCAACGGGAACACTATTAATCCCTGAATTTGAAACAATAATAAATGGTTCTTTTTCTTGTACATTGATGGATTCAAAAAGAATTTTGGCAATTCCTGGCATTCTTTCAAATTTTGTACTTCTAATCGCTCCCTCATGTTGCATTAAGAAAGGTTCTAAAATAGGATTAATCCCTACCAATCCCCCAGAGCGATAAAATAATTCTTCACAAAACATATGCGAATGTCCTGTCGCAAATACATGTATCAATTGATCTTGAACCAAAGCATCATACATCATTTTGGCAGCTTTTTCAATATGTTCTTTTTCTTCTATGGTAATTTGAGTTAAAATTCGTTTTACTTCTTCTAAAAATTTTTCCATATTATCACCTAGTGATATTGTATCATAATTAACGTTTTTTTTCAATTAAAGGCTCTAAAAACATTTTTTTACGAAAAAAATTGTATTTTATTTGCAAATAAAAAATTTTTTATTATAATGCTTGACTAGTAAAACATTAAAAATAGCGTCTTATTTTAAAAGCGTTAAAAATAAATGATTTTACACCAATAGAAAAGGAGATGAGGAGATTTAGATTATATCATAATCTTTATCTCCTTTTTTTATGGAATATAAAAAGGAGGAAAAAATGAAAGAAGACAAAAATTTAATTCTTGACGCAAACGATCGTCCAAGTTTTGGAAAATGGCTTGCGCTTAGTTTTCAACATGTTTTTGCTATGTTTAGTGCAACTGTGTTGGTACCTTTATTAACTGGTTTACCTATTTCAACTGCTCTATTTGCTTCTGGTATTGGTACATTAATCTATATCCTATGTACTAAAGCAAGAGTACCTATTTATCTAGGTTCAAGTTTTGCTTATATCTCTTATATCCAAACAGCAACCCTTACTTCGGGTGGTAATTATGGTTCTGCTCTAACTGGTCTAGTTATTGTAGGTCTTGTTTATGTTGTGGTTGCCATCATTATCAGAATTGTCGGTGTAAATTGGCTTAATAAATTATTACCTCCCGTCGTTATTGGTCCTACCATTATTGTTATTGGCCTAGGGCTCGCGGCAAACGCCGTAAAAAACGCTGGATTCTATTTTACCCCAACACCTTGTGAAATTTGTGGCGAAACACCAGAAGTTTTATATGATTGGCGAATGGTTGTCGTTGCAATCATTACAATGTTTTCCATTGCTTTTATTTCCATTAAAGCAAAAGGTTTTTTAAAAGTAGTTCCTTTCCTAGTTGGTATTATTATTGGCTATGTTGCTGCCATTTTAATTAGCTTTATTCCAAATAAAGACTGCGGTACGTTAATTAATTGGGAACCTATTAAAGATGTTATCATCCACCCAGCCAATTGGTTTGGTTTACCTAAATTTATTTTCCTTGGTTGGAAAGATGCGGAACTTGGTGCTGGTGTTACAATGACACAAATTAATTTTTCAGCTGCTATATCAGTTATTCCTCTATCATTTGTTACAATTTGTGAACATATCGGTGATCATAAAGTTTTAGGTAGTATTACCCAAAAAGACTATTTAACAAATCCTGGGCTTCATAGAACTCTTCTTGGTGATGGTATTGCTACAGCAGTAGCTAGCTTTATTGGTGGTCCTGCAAATACTTCATATGGTGAAAATACATCTGTCGTAGGCATGACAAAGATTGGTTCTGTATGGGTGACAGGTGGAGCTGCTGTGATTGCCATTTTATTATCATTTAGTAATATTGTTACCACTTTAATTGCTTCTATTCCAACAGCAGTTATGGGTGGTGTTTGTCTTATTCTTTATGGCTTTATTGCATCAAATGGCTTAAAGACTTTGATTGATGCAAAAGTTGATATGACAAGTACTAGAAACTTAATCATTGTATCTGTTATGTTAGTTATTGGTCTTGGTGCTGGTGCCTTAAAAATTACAAATAATATTCAATTTTCAGGTATGGCTCTTGCAACTATTTTTGGTATCTTATTAAATGTGACTTTACCAAAAGAAAAAATAGCAGACCAAGAATTGAATTTAAAGTAAATTACATTAAATTAAAAAGCATTCTTTTAAAAAAAGAATGCTTTTTTCATAAGGCTTTTTACTTTACCAGAAAAAATATTTAAGTTAAAATATGTGGGAAAAGAGGTATATTTATGAAAGGTTCGGTTTTAATTGGTCAATCAGGTGGTCCTACATCCGTTATCAATGCAAGTCTTGCGGGCATAATTGAAGAAGCTCTCCAAAACCCTTTAGTAACAAATGTTTATGGCTTATTAAATGGTATAGATGGACTTTTAGAACATCGCATTATTGATTTAGCAGTAGAAAGTAAAGAAACACTATCTTTATTAAAAACAACACCTAGTTCAATTCTTGGTTCTTCCCGTTTTAAACTAGATGATTATAAAATAAATGATAAAGTGTATAAAAAGATTGTCGAAATATTTACCAAACTAGATATTAAATTCTTTTTCTTTATTGGTGGTAATGATTCAATGGATACTTGCAATAAAATTAGTCAATATTTTAAAAATATTGCTTTTGAATGTAATGTCATTGGCGTACCTAAGACCATTGATAATGATTTAGTATATACAGATCACGCGCCAGGGTATGGTTCAAGTATTAAATATATTGCGACAACCATTGCGGAAATCTATCAAGATATTGAATGTTATAAAAAAGGTAAAGTTACAATTGTCGAAATAATGGGACGTGATGCCGGATGGCTAACTGCTGGTAGTAAACTTGCTAGTCTTTCTAATAATGGTCCTGATTTAATCTATTTGCCAGAAATTCCTTTTGATTTAGAAGACTTTTTACATAAAGTTAAAATAATTTATGAAAAGAAAGGTCATGCTCTTATTGCTTTATCAGAAGGAATTAAAGATAAAAATAAAAATTATATTTTAACTTATCGTCAATTTAATAGTTGCGATAATTTCGGTCATCTTCAATTAGGAGGAGTTGGCCAAGTTATTGCTGAAGCAATTAATAAAAAATTGAATCTTCCAATTAGAAGTATTGAACTTAATATTCCTCAAAGATGTTCTTCTCATATTGCATCACTTACTGATATCAATGAGGCATATCATTGTGGCAAAAAAGCACTTCAATATGCTACTTTAAATTTTACAGGTAAAATGGTATCCATTAAACGAGTTTCTACTTATCCTTATAAAGTAAAGTATGAGTTAGTAGATTTATCCAGCGTAGCAAATAAAGTAAAAGCAGTCCCTATGCACTTTATTTCTAGTGATGGATGTAATATTACAAATGATTTCATTGAATATGCGCTACCTTTAATACAAAAAGAGCCTAAAATTGTTTATACAAATGGTATGCCAACCTTTGCTAAATTAAAAAAACAAAAAATTAACCTATAAAAAAGCAGTATTTAAATACTGCTTTTTTATAAACTATTTTCACTATTCTTTATTCTTTTGAATACGATACATTATAGAATGATGAATAAATTCACTAAATAATGGATGAGCCCTATTTGGTCTTGATGAAAATTCAGGATGGAATTGACAAGCCAAAAACCAAGGATGATCTTTTACTTCAACAATCTCAACAAGTCCTGTTTCGGGATTAATTCCACTAACAATCATACCAGAATTTTGAAGTTTGTGTAAATATTTATTATTAAATTCATAACGATGACGATGACGCTCTTGAATTGAAGTTTGTTGGTATGCTTCATAGGCTTTGGTATTTTCTTTAATACTGCAATTGTATAAGCCTAATCTTAAGGTTCCACCAAGTTTTATTCCTGTATATTGATTTGGTAAATAATCAATAATTGGATTTGTTGTTGTTTCACATAATTCTGTTGAATTTGCATCCAAAATACCTACAACATTTCTTGCAAATTCAATTGTTGCCAGTTGCATACCAAGACAAATACCAAGGAAAGGAATTTTATTTTCTCTTGCATATTTAATTGCTTGAATTTTACCATCAATACCTCTTGGACCAAATCCACCTGGAACTAAAATACCATCTGAATCCTTTAAGTATCCATCTACATTGTCTTCCGTAATTAGGTCAGCTAAAATCCATTTTATATTGATTTTTTTGCTATATTTATACCCAGCATGTTTTAAAGCTTCATTGATTGATAAATACGCATCTTGTAATTGAACATATTTTCCAACTAAACTAATTGTTACTTCACCTGCCAAATTTTTGATAGTCTTAATTAGTTGATTCCATTCAGACATATCTGATTTTTTAGTTTGAAGTTTAAAAAAATCACAAATATATTGATCAGCCCCTTGATGGAAAAGGTTACTTGCTACTTCATATAATATTTTAACATCTTTGGATACAATTACTGCTTTTTTATCTACATCACAAAAAGATGAAATTTTTTCTTTTAATTCATCGTTAATATCAACTTCAGAACGCAAAACTAACATATCTGGTTGAATTCCAAGTGATCTTAATTCTTTTACGCTATGTTGTGTAGGTTTGGTTTTTAACTCTGATGCAGCTTTCACAAAAGGAACTAAAGTAGTATGGAGGTAAAAAGTATTCTCATATCCTACATCTCTTCGCCACTGTCTAATGGCTTCAAGAAAAGGTAAAGATTCGATATCTCCTACAGTTCCGCCAATTTCTGTAATAATGACATCAGCCTTTGAAGCAAGTTCAGCGGATAATAAGTGTGACTTAATTTCATTAGTAATATGAGGAATAACTTGCACTGTTTTACCCAAATAATCACCAGCTCTTTCTTTCATAATAACAGATTGATAAATTTTCCCAGATGTAATGGAAGATTCTTTTGTTAAATTTTCATCAATAAATCTTTCATAATGACCCAAGTCAAGATCCGTTTCAGCTCCATCTACTGTTACATAAACTTCACCATGTTGATAAGGGCTCATTGTTCCTGGATCAATATTAATATAAGGATCAAACTTTTGCATAAAAACTTTCAATCCACGATTTTTTAATAACCTACCTAATGATGATGCAACAATTCCTTTACCTAAACTTGAAACTACTCCACCTGTTACAAATATATATTTTGCCATAATTTCTACCCTTTCCATGTAAATTTTTTAACTAAAAAAAGAAAAATCCCGTATAACGGGAAGTGCACCTTTTTTGGGTGCCCTTAATATTATATAAAAAAAGAATTTTTTTGTCAAATAATTATTAACTTTTTTTATGGCAAACGTTTTTCAAATAATTTTACTTTACATTTTATTTTTTATGCATTATAATATTAGAGTAAAAGTCATATAATTCTGATAATATGGTTCAGAAGTCTCTACATTATCACCGTAAATGATAATACTATGGTAACAATTGAATAATTGAATAACACCGCTGTTATGGCTTTTTACAACAAAAATTTTTAAGGAGGACTTTCATTAATGGAAGACAAAAAACAAAAATCTGTTGGGAAGCTTGACAGCTTTTTTGGCGTTTCAAAAGTTGGCTCAACAATTAAAGTGGAATTGTTAGCAGGTGTTGCAACATTCCTTGCCATGGCTTACATCTTGACTGTTAACCCTAACTCAATGTTATGGGATGGCACTGCTGATGTTCGTTGGTCATCAGTGTTTATTGCAACTGCTCTTGGTGCAGTTATAGGTACTTTGTTAATGGCATTACTAGCTAAAATGCCTCTTGCACAAGCATCAGGCATGGGACTTAACTCGATGGTTGGCTCCATTTTAGGTGGTGCTTTCGGCTTTACATTTTCTTTTGGAAATGCAATGCTACTTATTTTAATTAGTGGTATCATTTTCTTACTTCTTTCAGTTGTACCTGCAGGTCGTAATAAACAAACAGGTAAAATAATTACCTTAAGAGAATTAATTTTTACAGGTATGCCTAAACCTGTTCGCTCAGCAATTCCTGTTGGTATTGGTTTGTTTATTGCTTTTATTGGTTTACAAAATGCACATCTTGTTCAAAATAATGATTTTACTCTTTTACAATTTGTTGATTTTACAGCTGAGGGTGCATGGGCTAAAGGTGGCGATGGTAGAGCAGCTGTAGTTGCTTTATTTAGTTTTGTTGTTATTGCAGTTCTTTCACATTTTAAAGTTAAAGGTTCTGTGGTTTTTGGTATTCTTGCTGCAACATTACTAGCTTGGCCTTTAGGTGTTACTAGTATTGATGTTTTAACTGGTGAAGAAGATGGTATTACTTGGAAATTTTGGGAAAACTTTAGCAACTTCTTCTCTTTTGATCCTGATAAAGGAGGTATTTTTGCTTCGACATTTACTAATGGACTTAGTTTTCCTGAAGGATCATTAATGACATGCGTAATGTTAATTATTACTTTTGCCATGATTGACATGTTTGATACAATGGGTACTGTTGTTGGTTGCTGCGCTAATGCTAATTTATTAGATGAAAATGGTGTTCCTCAAAATTATGATAAAATTATGATTTCTGACTCTATTGCTACCTGTACAGGTGCCTTACTTGGTACTTCAACTGTTACAACTTTTGTTGAATCAGGTGCTGGTGTTGCTGCTGGTGGTAAAACTGGCTTGACTGCTTTAACTGCCGCAATCTTATTCTTATTATCTATTTTCTTATTACCATTATTTGCTTTTATTCCAAGCGCTGCAGCAGCAGGTGCTTTATTATATGTTGGTGTTTTAATGATGTCAAATGTTAAAAATATTGATTTTTCATCGCCTAAAAATGCTGTTCCTGCATTTATTACAATTGCAATGATGCCTTTTGCATATTCAATTACTGATGGCATTGGTCTTGGTCTAATCACTTTTGTAATTATCTCTATTCTCTCATATTTAGTTGATTTAATCAAATATGCAATAGGCAAAGGAACTAAACCTAAATGGGAAATTTCAGTTGTTGCTATCGTTGTTACTATATTATTCTTAGTATACTTTTTAGTACCAACTGTTTAAAATCTATTTAAGTTACTCATCTAAATGAGTAACTTTTTTTTACAAAAAAGACTATATTTTTTTGTAAATATGGTAAAATAAATATACTAAGGAGATGACAAAATGGTTATTACTGAAAATAAAAAATATTTATTTGAAAAGATGAAAGTACCAAAAGCTGTTATGTATTTAGTAGTTCCAACCATTATTAGTCAACTAATTACCATCATCTATAACTGGGCTGATGTTTTCTTTGTGGGCCAGTTAAATGATACTTTTCAAATGGCTGCTATTACAATATGTTATCCTGCTTTTATGATGACAACAGCCCTTTCAAATCTACTTGGAATTGGTGGTGCTAGTGTTATTTCTAGAGCACTTGGGAATAATAATTATGATAAAATTAAAAAAACAGCGACCCTCAGTTTGCTGTTGTCTATTATCTTCTCTATAGTTTATTCACTATTTATGTTTCTATTAAATGATCCACTCTTATATCTACTAGGTGCCGATAAAGATACCATAGGATTTGCAAAAGATTATTTATTTTGGGTTGTTATACTAGGTTCTCTACCTTCTGTTACAAACTACACCCTTTCTCATTTGATTCGATCAATAGGTAAATCCCAATCTGCTAGTATTGGTATTGCCATGGGTGGCATTATCAATATTATTTTAGACCCAATTTTTATTTTTGTTTTTAATCTAGATGTAACAGGAGCCGCAATTGCCACTTGTATTTCAAATTGTCTTGCATGTGCCTATTTTATTATTTATTTAATTGTTGCGAAAAAAGATTCTCTACTCAATTTTTCATTTAAAAATTTAAAAGTAAGAGATAAAGTATTGCTTGATAGTTTAGCATCAGGCCTTTCTGGATTTTTCTTAACTTTAATGGCTTTGTTTAGCAATGCATCCATTAATCACTTGATGTCAACTTATAGCGCTGCTGCCATTTCTGGTGTAAATATTGCTAAAAAAGTAGACTTATGTGTTGTTGCTTTTGCTCAAGGATTTGCACAAGGTGTTTTACCTTTAATTGGCTATAACTTTGCCTCAAAAGATACAAAAAGAATGAATGCAGTAATTAAATTTAGTTTATTTGTTTCGATTCTTTTTGCCGTTATATGTGTCATTCTTTTTAGTCTTCTACCAAGACCAATTGTTAACATTTTTATTAAAGATGAACAAACTGTTGAATTTGCTACTGACTTCTTAAGAATTTTGTGTTTAAGTATGCCACTAACTACTTTAATTTTCTTATTTAACACTATTTTTCAAGCAACACAGCAAACAACACGTGCAATGATTACTATTCTTTTACGTAAAGGGATTATCGATATTCCTATTATGATTTTCTTAAATCATTTGATACCAATTTATGGTATTGTAATCTCTCAACCTCTTGTTGATTGTTCCGCATCAATTGTAGCAATTATTTTATATATAACTTTCTTAAGAAAACAAAAAGCACAATTAACCCCTATTATTTAATCTAGGGGATTGTGCTTTTTATTTTCTTTTAGATTGAATTTTATAAGCAATATCTCTAATTAATTTTCTTGGTGCAAAACGTGTACCAAAAATCATTGCTCGATTACCGAAACCATATATAGCAATAGTTTTGTTTTGTTTCATTTTTTTATATCCATATAAAGCAACCGCAATAGGTGATGCGGGTTTTAAATGCTTTAGCAAACTACTATCACTAGCACTTGCTACTTCAAAAAAGTTAGTCTTTGTTGTTCCTGGACATAGTGCTGTAATACTAATTTTAGTATATGCTAATTCTTTACTTAATGCCTCACTAAATGATAAGACAAAAGCTTTAGTTGCGTAGTAAGTAGCCATTAGTGGGCCCGGAATAAACGATGCGATAGAAGCAACATTTAAAATTTTCCCATAATTGTTTCTCTTCATATCTTGAAGAAAATAATGACACAAATCCATTAACGCCACAATATTTACCATTACCATATCATGATTTTTAGCCATTGAAGTATCAACAAATTCACCATAGTCACCAAAACCAGCATTATTTACTAAATAGTCAACTCTAAGTCCTAATTCTTTGGTCTTATTATAAATCTTACTAGCACTATCTTTTTCAGCTAAATCGATAGTTATGAGTTCAATTTTAATTTTATACTGACTTTCTAATTCTTTTTTAAGGGCACTAAGCAAATCTTCACTTCTAGCTACTAAAACTAAATTATAACAATCTTTTGCAAATAATTTACTAATTTCTAGACCAATACCTTTACTTGCTCCCGTAATTAATGCATAGCCTTTATTCATATTTTATGCAGGATCAACCTTTTTATAATTTTTAACTTCAACTTTACTAATTGTCTTGGCTTCTTTTTCCCAATAGTTATATGTATCTTTTCTTTTAAAAAGTGCATATAATACATGATCTCTTTCTTCAAAACCTAAAAATTCATATCCTGCAACTTTCATCGTATCTTCTTTATGCATAGGATGTTTTAATATCACACCTGGAATATGATCTAATGCATATTTTACTCTAAATGATTGCCAATGATAAACCGTTTGAGCATTTAAATAAAATAATTTTGATGTATCAACAAGAGCTGCCCATGAAGAATTAAAGAATTTATCACCATGATTATAAGGATTGAAAGTTGTACACCCCTCATCATTTCGCCACCATGCAAAGAAGGTAATTAAGAAATTTAAAAAATCCGTAAACATGTGGTTTTTATAGCAATAACCAATAAATGTAGTATTTGGTTGATCTTCAATTTTAATACTTTCAGATGGTGTTAAATAATATTTATGAAAAGAAAAACCCATGGCATAACAGCTATCTTGATTATCAGCAAACCAATCAGCATAAGCATAAAAATCTTGTTTGTTAAAGATTTGATGCGATTCTAAATCTTGTTTCCCACCATGATGAAAAATGAAATCATAAAATTCTCCATAAAATTTTTCAAAAAGTTCTTGTTTGCTATTCCAAAAATCAATGCCAATTTTGTGATCAACAATTTCATATTTAAACTCATCAAGTTCATAGTCTACAGCAATACTAGATGTTGTATTAGCATGCATATGCGTTTTGACAATTTCACAATGATATGGGTTATTCTGATACTTATCCAAATCTTCTTTGGAGTTGAAATATGTTTCTAAAATGATATCATATGATCTTGGTGATCCTAAAAAATCAATACCAACATTCATATCAACTAACATGGGTACTTTACCTCTCATTGAAAGCAATATTTCTTTTGTTTTGTTGCGTAATTCAATACTATCATTTTTTAATTTAAAACACACTATATGCTTTATCATTCTATATCCTCCTCAATATTTTTATTTTATCCTAAAGCAATATCTAATATCATCATCATCACAAAACCAATAGCAAAACCAATTGTGGCAAGATTGGAATGCCCACCTGTTTGTGAATCAGGAATCAATTCTTCTATCACAATATAAACCATAGCACCAGCTGCAAAAGCTAGTAAATAAGGAATAATAGCACCAACAATTTGAGCAAGTAAAATTGTTACAATAGCTCCAAATACTTCGGCAAACCCTGATAGAACACCACTAAAAAAAGATTTGGTTTTGGAAAAACCTTCCATTTTTAAAGGTAGCGAAATAATAGCACCTTCAGGAAAATTTTGAATTGCAATTCCAATGGAAAGTACAAAAGCACTTGAAATTGTTACTTCTAAATTACCAGCATATGCACTAGCAAAGGTAATTCCTACCGCCATTCCTTCTGGTATGTTATGTAGTACCACCGCAAGAATGAGCATTGTTGTTTTTTTAAAATTGGTTTTACTACCTTCTGGTTTTTCACTTTTTAAATGTAAATGAGGGATAATACTATCTAGTAGTAACAAAAAAACCATTCCCATTAAAAAACCAATGGTTGCTGGTAACCATGATAATTTTTGTAAAGTATTTGATTGCTCAATAGCAGGAATTAAAAGAGACCAAATAGAAGCAGCGACCATCACGCCTGAAGCAAAACCAAGTAAAATTTTTTCAAGACAATGATTGATTTTATTTTTCATTAGAAAGACTAGTGCAGCTCCTAAACAAGTACCTACAAATGGTATTACTATACCAATTGATATTTCTAACATATAGCACTCTCCATATTTTATAAATACTATTATCATTATTATACACTATTCTTTTTTCCTATTGCTCCTTTTTGCTCAAAGAAAAAACTCTAAGTATTTTTCACTTAGAGTTTTTTTATAAAATTTTTAATTGTTGCAAAAAATTTATCAATTGTTTGATCAAACTTTTTTGCTACTTTATTGACCATATTTGGTTTAGGTGTTAATTCTATTGCATCATATTCATTATCTGGTTTTTTTATTTCTTCTTCAAACTGATTTTTTTCTTCTTCAAAAAGTTGATTTTGATTAAAATTATTATCACCCAATTTTAAACCCATAATAAAAAAAGTAATAATAAGTAAAATAATTACTAATTTCTTCATCTTTCATCACTAATAATAATTTAAAATTTGAATAACCGATGAAGGATTAGATATATCAAAGAAAAAAAGATAAAAAACAAGATATTTATATACTATTTTAACCTGACTTAAAAAAGGATTTTCGACTTTAATATTTGAATCAATACTGACCAAAAAGCATTCTACATCACTTGTACGATGAATAGCCTTTAAATTTTCAAATCCAAATAAAAGATTATTAAAAAATGAAAATAAAATTAATATGCTTACAATAAGAATTTTGTAATTAATAAAAATCACCCATTATATTTTATGCTTATTTACCATTATATAGACCTACATGCATAGCTAAATTAATACCATTAGCAATTATTTTTGACAAATCTTCTACTTCTACATCAATTTCTTTTGGGGTAACCATTAAATTATATCCTTGAGGTGTAAGTACTTCTTCAATTAAAGTTTTTTGTTCACTTTCTGTTAACTTACCGAAAGCGCCAAACAAAGTTTCTTTATGACTATCTGGTAAATCTTTTGCTTTACTTAAATCTTCATATACTAAGGTAGGAGATAACTTATTTGCAAAAGAAGTTTTTTTATCCATTTCTAAAGAAAGATACTTTAATGTCATTTGAATTGCATCTACAGTAATTGTAGTAGCATCAACAACAGTTGGTATACCTATTGCAATAACAGGAATACCTAAGGTACTCATTGATATTTCTTTACGGCTGTTACCTACGCCAGAACCTGGCTTTATTCCACTATCTGTTAATTGAATCGTTCGATTGATTCTTTTTATAGCATTTGTTGCTAGTGCATCTACCACAATGACAAAATCTACATCAATTTTTTTTATAATTGCTTCAATCACATCATATGTTTCAATACCTGTTGACCCCATTACGCCAGGTGACATCGCACTTACACATGAAAACCCTTCTGATAAAGCATCAATTAAATATAAATGTCTAGTCACAATCGTATTGTCTATCACATATGGCCCAATGGCGTCAGGCGTAACATTGCTATTGCCAAGACCAACAACAAAGGCTTTTTTACCTGTTAAATGTAAATTTTCTAACATATCCTTTAAAGTACTTGCAAAAGTTCTTTCAATATCATCGATGGTTTTTGTATCATGAATATCACAATTACTTAAATCAATTGTATAATAATTACCTGGTTGTTTTTGTAAAATTGAAGCCGACTGATTTCCAATAATATTTTTAATAACTGTAATATTATTGAGATTAAATTCTTCATTTTTAAAATCAATTAGTTGATTTAAACTACTTGCTTGATACTTATCATATTCATCTTTAGCTAGATCGGTTCTACCAATCACAATTTTTTTATTTTGTTTTTTTTCATTCATATTTTCACCTCAAAATAGTATTGGTATTTTTTTTACAAAATATGCTTTTAACCAAAAAAGATTTTTGCCTTTTTACTTTATCATTTTGGTAATTTTTGCTATAATTAATATGCTAAAGGAGAAATCAATATGAATGATGATGACTTAATCTATTTATTTACGGGAACTTCTGAAATTTTTATTAGAAACCGCATGAATCGAATTATTCAAAGTTTTAAGAAAAAAGAAACAACCATTATCAAATATGATATGGATACATCAAATTTATCCAAAGTCATTGAAGATATTATAACTGTTCCTCTTTTAGAAGATTTAAAAATTATTATCCTTAAGAATCCTAACTTTTTAACTAAATCTACAACTATACCTAAGGTAGATATTAAAAATTTTATTAAATATTTAAAAAATCCTCTTGACTCTACCATTTTAATGATTGATGCCACAAATTATCCCATCTATCAGGCCAATGAGATATATAAAACGCTACGGAATGTAGCAAGAATCATTGACTATCCTGAACCTGAAGAAATTGAAATAAAGGGGTGGATTGTTAGAAATTTTGATAGTAATAATATCGACATCAAAGATGATGCCCTAAATCTTTTAATAAAATATATTGGTGATGATCAAGCACGACTTTCACAAGAGATGAATAAACTAATATCTTATATTGGTAAAGGTGGTACAATTTATAAAAAAGATATTGAATTATTAATACCTAAAAATATTAATAATGAAATATATAATCTCATTAAAGCAATGATTAATCATGATTTAGAAACAACTTATCAAATCTACACTACTTTATTCCATAATACAAAAGATCCACTGACGACTTTTTCAATGATTGCAAATAAATTTAAAGAATTGTTATCAACTTATCGTTTATTAAAATTTGGTTATAGTCAAAGTGATATTGCCAAATTCTACAATGTTTCAACTGGCAAAGCCTACTATCTTGTCCAAGAAGCCAAGTCTTTTCAACTTTCAACTTTAGAATATTATGTTGATAAACTGGCTGAACTAGATTATAAAATTAAAAGCGGTCAATTAGATAAAACTGTTGCAATTGATCTTTTACTTTTACAATTACCTAAAAAATAAAAAAGAAACTAATTAATGTTTTAATACATATATTAGTTTCTTTATTTTTTATTTCTAATTTAGATCATTTGATTTAAGGCTTTTGCTAAACGAGATTTTTGGTGTGCAGCAAAATTCTTATGATGAATACCTTTTGATACAGCTTTATCAATTTTCTTGCAAGCGAAGTTAAATGCTTCTTGAGCTTTTGCTCTATCACCTGTTACTACTGCTGCTTCAAATGCCTTAATTGCAGTTTTAAGTGAAGAAGTAAATGAATTATTTAATAATCTTCTCTTATTATTAGTAATATCTCGTTTCTTTTGTTGTTTAATGTTTGCCATTAATTTCACCTCCGAGGATAATTCGTTATCTATTATACCATAAAAATGCTAAAAGGTAAAGTAAAATATACTTTTTTTTTACCAATTGTTAATTATATGGTATTTAGATAAAAATTGATTTCTTCTTATGCAAATGGTTTTACTATTGCTTGTAATATATAATTTTACTTGTATATTTTTAGTTGTTTGCACATGTGGAAAAGAAAATTGATTATAATAACCATTCATACAAATAGCAATTTTTTCATCTTGTTGCTTTGTAAAATTAATTTTTTCTAAAAATGATTGACTACTTGAAGTAATAGATCCATGATGAGCAACTTTTAGAATATCAACATCATTTGGATTAAGGGATAACTTTTCCTCTACTTTTCTTGTAATATCCCCAGTAAATAGATATTTTTTTCCAAATACCTTGGCAAGTAAGACTAAACTATTGTCATTACTATTAGAATAGTCTTTTGATGGTGATAAAACTTGAAATTGTAAATTTGCAATTTCAAAGTAATCATTTGCTTTTAAACTTTGATGAAAAATATTGGGAGGAATTACTTTTTTGGTAACTTCATCATATGGATTATAATATATATTTTTTACTGTAAAGGTATTTAAAATTGATTCTAACATTCCATTATGATCGCTATCACTATGGGTAATAATAATTAAGTCTAATCTTTTGATACCTTGCTTTTTTAAAAACAAGATGATATCATTATACCCCTTTTCACCTGTATCAATTAAAATATTGCACTTGTTAAAACGCTCTTTAATAAGAATTGCTTCACCTTTTGGTAGATCTAGAAAATATACCTCATCATAAAAATTCAAAAAACTTATATTATTCCATAAACAAATAAGGAATATTAAACTTATTAGTTTCAAAAAAAACTTGCGTTTTATTTCTATATCTCGCAAAATAAAATAAAGAATCACATAGTAGATAAAAACTAACAAAACATTTACTTTAGGAAAAGAAAATGTTAGTAGATGAATATTAGCTAAAAAAGTTGTTACTTCTTCAAAAAACAAATAGATTGGATGAAAAACTATTTCTAAATAAGGGATAAAAGCAACCACAAAAGCAAGAGGTAAGATAAAATAAGTAATAATTGGAATATAAAAAATATTATAGATAATGGATAAAAAATTAATATCGGGCTGTATTTGAATAATGATGGGAAGAGTAATAAAAAGCGATAAAAAACTAATTTTAAGTGGAACTATTATAAACTTATACTTACTCTTAGAATCTAATAAATGACTGACAAGAATAATCATTCCTGAGGTAATATAAGATAGAATAAAACTATATTGAAAAACGTAAAATGGATTAATGAGCAAAACAATAATAATATTGATACAAATAATATCAACACGCGATAGTTGGTAGTGTAATAACTTATCTACAAATTTTAAACTATAACTAAGAATAACGCGGAATACTGAGATAGATAGACCAGTTATACAAAAATAAATACTTAAGATACCAATGGTAAAAATTTGAATCAAGTTTTCTTTGATTGATAGTTTTTGTAAAATAAAATGGATACTTAATGCAATAATATTGATATGTAATCCTGAAATGACAAAAAGATGACTAATTCCAATATTGCTAATACTCTGTTCTAAACTTTCATCCATATCATTTTTATTCCCAATTGTTAAGGCTTTGACAATTGATGATGATGAAGTCTCTAAGACTCTATTAAAATAAAGATTTAGACTTTCATGAATTTGATAAATTGAAAAACCTTTTTTTTGAAAAACTATTTTTTCGATATCTATAATACCAATAATATTTTGATAGGTAAGATATTGATTATAGTCAAATCCTCCCTCAAAGTGAGCCTTACTTGCTTTACTCATAGTTCCTTCTATTTCATAAATAGACCCACTAGGTAAATATTCTTCGCTATAGCCAATTACTTTTACATATCCTTTTTTAAATATGACTTGATATGAAGAAGTTGTTTTCTTGCTTTGGATAACTTTGAAACTTTCATGAAATTCCTTTGTGAAAGCATGCTTTTGCATATTTATTTTAATAAAAAAATGAATAAAGATTAAAGCAATAATAACTGACATAAAAATTACTAACTTTAAAGATTTTTTTATTAGGTAGACTAAATAAACAAAAAAGAAAATGACTAAAAAAATATTAAAATCATGGTAGATAACAAAAAGAAGGATAATGAGAAAAATTAGAATAAAATAATTATTTTTTAAAGTACTAAATAGTAATGTATACTTTAATTTCTTCAAAAATGACATCGCCAATACCATCTACTTCTTTTAATTCTTCAATATTTGTAAAAGACCCATTTGCATTGCGATATGCGATAATGGCATTTGCTTTAGTAATCCCTATTTTGGGAATAGTTAATAATTCTTCTATTGTACAAGTATTGATATTAATTTTTGTTTTATCTACTATTTCTTCTTTTTTTGAAGGTATGACAATTTTTATGTTTTGAGTGATAATAGCAACTAAATTAATATCATCTAAATTTGCATTCTTTGTAATTCCCCCTGCAAGTTGAATTGCATCATTAAATAGTGAACCAACTTCAATTTTATATATACCCGGATAAACCACCTCTCCTCTAATATCAATCATACAAAATGTATTACTTGTGTCACTGAAGGAAGCATCGGGATTAGAACTTATTGCAGGGGAATTACTACAAGCATTTAAAAATAGTATTAGAAAAAACATACCAATTCTTAAAACTTTTTTTATTTTATTTTTCATTCTATGCCTCCTTCGCTTATATAAATACGAAGTGATTCTTTAAAATTACGTTAAAAAAACTATATTCATTTGAATATAGTTTTTATTTTTTGTTATCAACTAGTTTATATTTGGAATTTACTCTCATTGCATTAAAAATTGCAATCACTGATACACCAACATCGCCAAATACAGCAAACCACATATTGGTAATTCCAAAAGCCGATAAAATTAAAATGATAACTTTAACAATGATAGAAAAAATAATATTTTGAAACACAATATGCATTGTCTTTTTAGCAATCATTTTGGCAATTGAAAGACCTTGTAAATCATCTTGCATTAAAACAATATCAGATGCTTCAATTGCGGCATCACTACCAACTGCCCCCATTGCGATGCCAATATCTGATCGCATTAGAACAGGCGCATCATTGATACCATCTCCAACAAAACATAGTACTTCTTTATTTTTCTTTTCACTTAATAATCTTTCAACTTCAGCAACTTTGTTTTGTGGTAAAAGGGAAGCTTTATAAGATGTTAAGCCTACTTGTGTTGCAACCTTTTTCGCAATTTCTTCATTATCACCTGTAAGCATAATGGTTTTTGCTTTCATATTATTTAAACTTTGAATAACTGTTATAGTCTCATCTTTTAATTCATCTTCAATGATAATCGTACCTACAAACTGATTGTTTTTAGCTATATACATCACAGTACCTAACTCACTTGTAGGAGTAAAGTCAATAGCTTTTTCCTTCATTAATTTTTCATTACCACAAAGAATAACATCATTATCTTTTGTTGCCACAACACCTTGACCAGCTATATTGGTTAGTGTATATCCACTTTCTATATCTTGAACACAACATGCATTGATGATTGATTTAGCAATAGGGTGATTGGAGTTTTGTTCAGCAATGGCAGCTAAAGCTAAGATCTCATTTTTTTTCTCAGCAGGCAGTACTTTGGTAACCACAAAATTACCTTTCGTTAGAGTTCCTGTTTTATCGAAAACAAAAAT
This sequence comes from uncultured Bacilli bacterium, assembly GCA_944326155.1. Classification (GTDB taxonomy): domain Bacteria; phylum Bacillota_I; class Bacilli_A; order ML615J-28; family CAG-313; genus CAG-313. The sequence goes on along the minus strand of CALVCV010000002.1, from coordinate 9,614 downwards.
GTTGGCTTTGTTAAATTTTTCTAAGTAGTTAGAACCTTTTACCAAAATACCATATCTAGATGATGCACCAATGCCCGCAAAGAATGAAAGGGGAATCGATATTACTAAAGCACATGGGCATGATACAACTAAAAAGCTAAGTGCACGATAAATCCAAACTGACCATTCATTTGTAATAAGACTTGGAATAATCCCAAGGGCAAGAGCTATAAATACAACAATAGGTGTATAATATTTAGCAAATTTAGTAATAAAATTTTCTGCTTTTGATTTTTGACTTGCTGCATTCTCAACCAAATCTAAAATTTTATAAACGGTTGAATCATAGAATTCTTTAGTAACTTCTACTTCAATTTGTGATGTTAAGTTAATGCAACCACTAATCACATCATCATGAACACTTATATCTTTTGGTAAAGACTCACCAGTTAAGGCTTTTGTGTCAAGTGTTGTATTACCTTTTACAACTATACCATCTAATGGTATTTTTTCACCAGGATTTACTAAAATAATATCTTTCACTTTTACATCTGATGGATCTACTTTTACAAAAGTATCATTTTTTTTAAGATTGGCATAGTCAGGTCTAATATCCATTAAAGCTGAAATAGATTTACGTGATCTTCTTGTTGCATAACCCTGGAAAAATTCACCTACTTGATAAAATAATAAAACTGCACATGCTTCATCAAATCCTTCAATTTCTTCGCCAGTTACACCTAAATAGATTGCCAAAGCAAAAGCGCCAAGGGTAGCAATACACATCAAGAAATTTTCATCAAAAACTTGACCATGAAAAATATTACGAATCGCACGCCATAATACATCATAACCGATGATTAAGTATACTATTAAATATAAAGAAAATGGCAAAACCCATCCAAATTTTCCAAAGAAAATATTTCCCAAAATGATTGTTTTATCAACAATCATGATGATTGCAAATAATACAAGGGAAATGATGATTCTGGTCAAGTTTTTCTTTTCCTTTCTACTCATATTATCCTTTTCCTATATTTTATAAAACAATTGTACAATCAGGTTCAATTTTTTTACAAGTTTTAACTACTTTCTTTAAAATTTCATCAAACATTGAATCTTCTACTTCAAGAGTCATCTTTTGAGCCATAAAACTAATATTGACAGATGAAACCCCTTCAATTTTTGCTACTGCCCTTTCCATTTTTGCGGCACAATTTGCGCAATCTAAATCTTCTAATTGATAAATCTTTTTCATAATAATACCTCTCTTTATTCTGCAACGTGTTCAGTTGCCATTTTGTAAATTTTAAACACATGATCATCTTTTAAGGAGTAGAAAACTTCTTTGCCAATTTTTCTTGATTTAATCAGTTTTGCAATTCTTAAAGTTTTGAGTTGATGTGATATAGCAGATTTTGTCATATCAAGTATTTTGGCAATATCACAAACACAAAGTTCATCTTCTATTAATACTGATAAAATTTTTGTTCTTGTTTCATCACCTAAAATTTTAAATAATTGAGTAACAAAAAATAAATCTTCATCGTTAATTAATAAAGACTTGGCATGTTCAATTTTATCTTTATGTAGATAATTGTTTTTGCAATTTGGCACATTCTCGTTCATCCATATAACCTCCTTCTTTGTCGAATAGTTGAATAATTGTTCAACTATTATATTATATTTTATTTTATGATTGGAGTCAACTAATATGATTAAAAAATAAAAACAAATAGAAAATTATTTTCTATTTGTTTTTTAATACATAATAAATTATAGACGCTCTTTAATACGAGCAGCTTTTGCTGATAACGAACGTATATAACTAAGTTTAGCACGACGTACTTTACCAAGACGTACAACTTCAATTTTAGCAATCATTGGTGAATGAAGTGGAAAAATCTTTTCAACACCAACACCAGAAGACATCTTACGAACAGTGAATGTAGCACTAATGCTATTTCTTCCATGACGATAAATAACAAGACCCTCAAAAATTTGAATTCTTTCTTTTTCGCCTTCTTTAATTCTTACGTGTACTTTAACTGTGTCACCAGCGCGGAAATCAGGAATATCATTTTTCATATAACTTTTTGTAACCGCATTAAGTAATTGTTGACTCATAACAAACTCTCCTTATCTACCAATATTCATACATATACGTTTTTTCTCAGTATACCAGCGGAATATCGTGCTTTGATATAGCCGTAAGCGCTATACCATTTGGTATTATAACATAATTTTAATCATTTATCAAGTAATACGAATTACAATTTACATTATCAAATATCCTTTTTATTCTAATAACGAATAACTTTAGTTCCTTTTAGTTTATTGCAACTTTCACATAAGGTTTGCAAATTACCTACTATAGACTTACCGCCTTTTGAAATAGGTAAGATATGATCAATTTCAAGATTATTAGAGTCACCTCTTTTTCCACATCTTCTACAACGATAACCATCTCGATTATAAATAAAAAAGCGCATTTTATTGGTTACTTTGCCTCTTTCTACTCTGCATATTGCATCCCATATCGATTTATTTAAGAAAAAATTACCCTCTTTTTGATTTAAATCATGGATAAAGATTTCAATTTGATTAGCTAAAAAGATTTGTTCTTTTCGTTTAACAAACTGTCCACTCATTTTAGTAAGTATCAATTGAATTTTAACTTTATATAAAGTCTCTGGTCTTAAAATCATTTTATTAAATAATTCTTTTTCCATTTTAATTAACTTATCTTTTTTTAATTTACCAATTTCTCGTCTAAAATAACCAAAATGTTCTATTTTTTTAATTTCTTGATAATACGTTTCAATATGATTACGATTATATTTTGCCTTATTAATTTCAGTAATAATTTTAGTCTTCGTAAATTGTAACTGATAAATTAAATAATCAGCGCATGATATAGCTTCATAAAATTTTTCATTATCATATGTATGTCTTTCATCATAACTAATCAGTACATAAAAATGATATTGAGTATTAATCTTTTTTACTTCAGCTAAAGTAATACTATTTTCTAAAATAAAATTCAAATACTTTTTTTTAATATGATAGCTTAACCAAACATATAAACCGACAATTAAACAGACAGAAAAATAAATAATAAGCACAAATACTAACAAATTATCATCACCTATACTAATAGTTTACTTTCTTGTATAAATAACTTGATGGTGTGTAATGTCTTTCATATGGTGATCAAAAATTCTTGCAATTTCAGTTTTCTTATATTCTAAAGTATAAGAATTTAAATAAATAATATCATAGTCTTTCTCTAAAGTCCAATTGATTTCAGCCCATGGTGTAGAAAAATAATCTTCGTTAATTTCATTATCCCAGTTATCAAGATATGTATACATAAGCAAAAAACGATATAGCGTTTTCTTATTATCAATTCTTCCCCATTTTGCTTCAAACTCATCAAATTGCCATTCTGGTACCATTTTTTTTATCCGGTCTCTTGTTGGTGCATCAATGGGTTCAGCTGATTGAATAGGTTCTTTCATATCGCGAATTACAATTGTTGTAAATTTTTTCATTTCATTAAAAATCTTTTCATAATATTGGGGATTAATTTCATGCCAAACACTACTAAAAATAATTAAACTTTTTTTAGTTGTATTCTTTAAAATATCTAATACTTCATCCCACTTTGTTAAAAAGGTAATTTCAGGAGAAATCATTTTAGCAATTTCAATAATTTCTTCATTAATATCAAAACCTACTAATTTTGTGACTTCTTTATCGATTACAGGTTCAATTCTTCTAAGTAATCTACCATTTGCGCATCCAAATTCAACAACTAGTGAATAGTCATTAATATCGATATGTTTCAAGAAAAATAATTTATCTTCCAAACTCTTTTCTAATTTTTTAATGTAATTGTTCAAATTTTTCATACATAACTCTCCTTTTTATTATTATATCATATTTAGTAAAAAAAGTAAACTTTTCCATTTATATTATTTTTTAGGGAAAGTTTTTGCTTTTTCTTATAATTTTTATAAAAAATATGATATAATACCTATTAAGGAGATTGTTATTATGCTAGAAATAGGTAACATTGGAAAATTTATTGTAAAAAGAGAAACCGATATTAGTTATACCTTAAGTCCTCAAAATACTGAATTATCTACTTATATCTTTTTACACTTCAATCAAGCCATACGAAAATTAACTATTGGCGAGATTATTGATGCCTTCTTATATTATGATCAAAAAAAGCGACTTTGTGCCACAATGGAAAAACCTTTAATTACAACTGAAAAAGCAAGCTTTGTTGAAGTTGTCAATACCTGTGAAGGTGGCGTATTTGTTAATATAGGTATTGCCAAAGATATTTTGTTATCTAAAGATTACCTACCTACAAATAAACAATTATGGCCTAAATTACATGAAAAAGTACCTTGTATTTTAAAAGTGAAAAAAGACCAATTGGTAGCAAGAATTATAAATAAGGAAGATATTAAAAAATTCAAAATAGCCCCTCTTAAAGTTGGAATTATGGCTAAAGCCATAGTTTGTAAACTACTAGATGATGGTATGGGACTTTATACAGATAGTTTTCAATATATATATATACATAGTAGCATGATGCGAAAAAAATATCATATTGGTGAAGAGGTGGAAGTCCGTATTATTCATATTAATAAGAATAATGAGGCAAATGGTAGTTTTATTAAACCAAAGGAAGAATCAAGATTAGATGATTCAATAACCATTTTAAATTATTTAAAGTCAATGGGTGGTATCTTATCACTTGGAAATGCCTCAACCCCAGAAGATATTAAAAAATATTTTACAATGAGCAAAAGTGCTTTTAAAAGAGCAGTAGGTGCACTTTATAAAGAAAAATTAATTACTATTGAAGATTATACAATTAAGTTAATCCAAAAATAAAAAGGATATAGTTTTGGCGTAGCCAAACAATATCCTTTTTTAACATCCACAATCGTCAATTCCATTTACAATTTCAAAATCATTTTTATTTTCATCCTTTAATCGCTCATATCCACCAAGATAAATAATTACTTTCTTGTAGCCTCTAGTGTTTAACACACTTTGTAATGTTTCAACATAACTACCATCTTCATCGATAATAAAAATTGTTTTATCTTTGGAATACATACTTTCAATTTTATAAATAAATTCATCCGTATTACCATTTTGAATATCATAGTTTATAAATCCTCTAAAGTGTCCCATACCATATGCTTCATTTAAATCTCTTACATCGACAAGACAATAATCTTTTGGTTTTTTTTCAATGTATTCATATATTTTATCAATAAAGGCTCTTTCCTCACCTACTATATAGTTGGTCTTTTTTTTACAACTTATAAATAAAAACATACTTATACATATTAAAATAAGTAGACTAATCTTTTTCATTTTTAATATCCTCTAACATTTTAAGATCATCAGATGAAAGGTTAACTTTACTTAATAAATCTGGTCTTTGCTTATAGGTTTTCTTTAGTGCTTCATACCTTTTCCATTTTTCAATGTTGGCATGATGTCCAGATAGTAAAATATCGGGTACTTTTTTATTATTATAAATAGCAGGTCTTGTATACTGTGGATATTCTAACAATCCCATACTAAATGATTCACCAACCGTTGATTCATTACTAATTACGCCAGGAATTAGTCTTGAAATCGCATCAACAATTGCGCAAGCAGGAATTTCACCACCTGTTAAAATATAGTCACCAATCGATATCTCTTCATCCACATAATCTAAGATACGTGCATCAATACCTTCATAGTGGCCACATATAATAATAAAATGATTGTATTTATTTAACTCCTCTACTTTTTTTTGGTTTAAAACTATACCACTAGGTGAAGTCAAAATTTTATGAGCAGTTTGATAACCTGCAATTTTTTTCATCGCAAGATGGATTGGCTCCACACTAATTAACATACCTGCTCCCCCACCATATGCATAATCATCAACAGTGAAATGTTTATTTGTTGAGTAATCACGAAAATTGATAATATTAATTTCAATAAGTTGCTTTTCAATTGCCCTTTTTAAAATTGAACTTGAAATAATTCCCTCAATCATCTCAGGGAACAAAGTTAAAATATCAAATTTTACTAACATGACTCTAGTACCTTTACCACTATTTTATCTTCTAAGACATCTAGAATATATTCATCGACAAAAGGAATTAATATCTTTTTATTTTCTTTTTGAATTTCTAAAATATATCCTTGGGGAACCTCAATAAATTCATGAACAATACCAATCTTTTTATTATTTTGATCAAAGGCATCTAAACCAATTAAATCATCAATATAATATTCATCTTCAGAAAGTGGTGGTTGATCATCTAATGAAGTATATATATCAAAACCAATATATTTTTGAACTAAATTAATATCTTTCATCTGATTAATTTCAATCAAAATGTTTTTTTGATGTAAACGCATCCTACTAACAATCACTTCTTCAACTATATTTTTATCTTTTAAAATAATATGAGCACCCACTCGAAAACGATAAGTAACAAAATCACTTTCCGAATATACCTTTAATTCACCTTTAATACCAAAAACACCAATAATTTTGCCGATATTGATAAGTTGTTTTTTATCCATATTGAACCCCTTTTTACATGATTTACTATGTATATTATACCATATATCTTGTTTATTACAAATTATTCATCTTAAAAAAAAGACCACTTATCAAACATGTTGACAAAGGGGGGTCTTATTTACTATTTAGTTTCTTTTGCGTCAAATTCAATTTCTAAAGTTTGCTTTTGGCGGATTGCTGCCGCATGAGCTATTGTTCTAATAGCACTAGCAACACGACCTTTTTTACCAATAACTCTTCCTAAATCATCAGTATGTACAAAAGCTTTGACTACTATTTTATCATTATCAGTCGAACTAGTTGTTACAACTTCATCAGGATGAGTTACAAGCGGCTTGATTAATTCAGCAACTAAGCTTTCATAATTTAGTTCAGCCATTTTAATCACCTATTCAGCTTTTGCTTTTTCTTCTAAAAATTTAACGTTTAATCCTTCTTTTTTAAATAGTGATTTAACAGTATCAGTTGGTTTGGCACCAGCCTTTAACCATTTCATTACTTTTTCTTCATCAAATTTAATCGTAGCTGGATTAGTTAATGGATTATATGTACCAATAACCTCAATATAACGTCCATCACGAGGATTACGTGAATCAGTTGCTACAATACGATAAAAAGGATTCTTTTTTGATCCAAATCTTTGTGATCTTAATCTTACCATAATTTTATACCTCCTATAACAATGCTTAATTATTATAGCATATTTTAAAATAGCTGTCAAGTGTTTTAACTTGACATACTAATTACTAAAATACTTTAACATACCATTTATAAAATCAATTTGTTTTTTTAAATTCGCAATTTTATCACTTGATGTCATCTTCAAATTAATTTTAACCTCTTTTTCAAAATCACTAATCGTACTAGGATTTTGATTTAAATAAATATACCACTTAGGATTATATCGTAAATAATTTGTATATATTTCACTAGCATAAATTTTATCTAATACACTTGCTATCATTAATCCCACCAACTATTATAATTATTATTATAAATTCCAGTTGGCCTACTACCAAAACTTTGCGTAATTTGCAAAACCTTTTGAATCGTATTTAGCGTTTTACTAATTGAATCAGGATCAATTTTTTTTACATAATTAATCAAATTTTTGATACTAGTTTGCGATAATAATTCTTCTATTGTATTGGGGTTTTCTTTAGTAGATGAATTTTGAGATGTTCGGTATTTTTGCCACATCGCATCTTGTTCGCCTAGAATTACCCAATTTTCATAAACTTTTTGCCAAGTATACGTACCATTTAACACATCTTGTTTAATACCAGGATATCTTGAAACAAAATCACGGAAGGCATCCATTTTACTTGTCATTTAAATTCCTCCTTACTTTAATTTATTATGAAAATAATTTTTTTGTGACAAAAGTTTGTAAAAATCATACACTAAAATGAAAGGAGAAATATCATGTTTCAATTTTTAAAAAAGAACAATCAAAGAAATGATAACCCTTATAATATGTCCTATCCTAATCCCAATAATCCTTATTATGATGGATATCCCAATAAATATGATTTAAATATGCTAATAACTGAATTAAATGAACTAAAACGCGAGATGAATAATCTTTATCAAAGAATCAATCATCTTGAAAGTTTTTTAGGTGTCCGTGATAATCATTTGTCTAATGGAAATTATTCATAAGATGATAAATAGAGATACCTGTTTTGTCAAAAAACTTTTTATTATATTGTTTTTCTAAAGCAATACTATTAATTGTTGAACGATATTCCAAATAGGAACTTTTTAAGGTCGCAAAATTAATTTTATGTTTTTTATATTTTAAGACATTATTATAAAAATGAATAATTTTTATAATTTCTTCAGTAGTAAAGATATCATAGTCGATATCATAATTAAATTGTTCTTCTTTATTGGTATCATAATTTAGTTTTGAATGTTTATCTGTTTTCATTTTTTTCACCCTATTTATTATACACAAAAAAACTCATTTAGGCAAAAAAATAAGCACTACAAAGTTTTATGCATACTATAAAGTAGAAACGAAACGGTTTCAAAAAAGGAGGGAAACTATGTATCAACCTAACTACGGTTACAATTGTTGTGCACAAACAAATCCTTGCTGTGGCACAGGTAACACCTTTGGTGGCTATGGCTACGCATTAATCCTTGTGTTATTTATTTTATTAGTAATTATAGGTACTGCACGTTGGTAGTTTAAAAAGGTCGCAAAAAGGTTCTATGTGAACCTTTTTTGTTTTTTTAAAATCATTTTAATTTTATTTATTTACTTTTTTTAGTATAATTATTAAAAGAGGTAATATAATTATGATTCTAATGAAAGATATTATTAAAGAAGGAAATCCTATCTTACGTGGCAAAAATCTTGATGTAGAACTGCCATTACAAGAAAGCGATGAAAAAGCAATCAAGAGTATGATTGAATATCTAATTAATTCACAAAATGATGAACTTGCGGAAAAATATCACTTAAGACCAGGTGTAGGTCTTGCGGCACCCCAAATTGGTCTAAATAAAAAAATGTTAGTCATTCTTGCAAATGATGAAGATGGCAATATGCACTTCTATCCAATGATTAATCCCAAACTTTTAAGTTATTCAGAAGAAAAAACTTATCTTGAAAGTGGAGAGGGCTGTCTTTCAGTTGATCGTAAAGTAGATGGTTATATTCATCGTGCTAAACGTATAACAGTTGATACTTATTTATATGATAATGGTAAACTTCTTCATGTTAAACTGCGTCTTAAAAACTATATTGCCGTAGTCTTTCAACATGAATATGATCACTTAAATGGCGTTTTATTTGTTGATCGTATCAACACTAACCATCCTTTTGAAGTGCTTCCCAATTCAACACCTGTAAAATTTAAAACATGCGAAAAAAAATAAAAAAGATTCTTTTTGTAATAGTAAAAAGAATCTTTTTTATTTTTTTAGGTTCTATATAAACATATAGGGTTTCAAAAAAAGCTATAGAATTAGTTAGGGTGGCATTAGCCACCTTTTTTCTTTC
>CALVCV010000001.1 GCA_944326155.1 uncultured Bacilli bacterium | reverse complement strand
TGTAAAATTAGGTTATGAATTTAATGGCTGGGATAAAACAGTACCAAATGTGATGCCAGCAGAAAACTTAGAATTTAATGCTATCTTTACTAAGAAGAATTATACAATAACATATAAAATAGATGGAACAAAAGATATTGTTCAAACTTATGCTTATCAAGAAAGTATAACACCACCAAATGATATTGTAAAATTAGGTTATGAATTTAATGGCTGGGATAAAACAGTACCAAATGTGATGCCAGCAGAAAACTTAGAATTTATGGCCATATTTACAATTGTTGATTATGACATTGATTATGATTTAGATGGTGGTATTTGTGAAGAATTAATTTTAACATATAATGTCAATACTTTACCTATTGACCTACCAATCCCTTCTAAAGAAGGTTTTATATTTGAAGGTTTTTCTTTAAATGATAATTTAGTATTTGAATTAACGGTTAATAATCTTCCAGAATTTGGTAATATAATTTTAACAGCAAAATGGAAACAAGATCTTAGTGCTTTAGAAGCAAGCGGACAAGATTTAATCTTTATTGGTCATGCAGGAAGCTACCTTGGTTTAATGAATTCAGAAGAAGCTTTTATAAATGCGGTTAATATTAAAAAATATCAAGCTATTGAATGTGACTTAAAACAAACTAAAGATGGTGTTTTTGTAGTATCTCATGATGATACTTTCAATGGAATTGCAATTGCTAATACGAATTGGGAAGATATTAAGGATGTTGAATATACATCAACTCGAGGTGGTATAATTTATACTACTAAACTTTGCACTTTAGAACGATATCTACAAATTTGTAAAGAATATAATGTTTATGCGGTAATTGAACTAAAATATTCATTGGGTATCAATAACAATGATACATCAAGAATGGATGATTTGATGATAGTTATTGAAGATGCAGAAATGCTTGATAAAACAATATTCTTAGCTTCACAATATAAGTGCTTAGAATGGGTAAGAAATAATGGTTATGATGAAATTCCATGTCAATATTTAGTAAATTCCATGGAAAGCGAATCTACCCTAGAAAGATGTTCAACTTGGAATTTTGATATTAGTTTTAACATTGCCTCACCAAATTCACAAGAATGGATAGATCGTTATCATGAAGCAGGTATTGATGTATCTTGCTATACATTTAATCAATATACATCAGTATCTGAATTGCAAAAATGGATTGATTGCGGTGTAGACTTTGTTACATGCGATGTTCTAACTGAAGATGATATTATTTTACCTGATCGTGAAGCAATTGCTAATTTACCTACATATAAAGTTACATTTATTGATAATGATGGTAGCATCATTAAAGAAGCTTATGTTAAAGAAGGATATAATGCTGTACCTCCATTTGATCCTAAAAAAGCAGGCTATAAATTTATTGGTTGGGATAAAACCTTTACGAATGTTACAAGCAATTTTGAAGTAAATGCTTTATATCAAATTGAAAGTTATGAAATTATTTACGATGCCAATTTAAACATTAAAAGTATCGATAGTTGGCCAAGTAAAGAGGCTTTTATTGAAGAATTTTATACAGATTTATTCAATTGGTTAGATAGCCGTGTAGGTATCCTTCCTAGTATTACAAAAATTGATAACGTATATAAAATTGTGACAAACTCTAGTTCTAACGGAACTGCTACTTGGTCTAGTATTGAAGAATTAAAAAATATCAATATATATAATTTTGAACAAACAATTGGTACAATGATTTATAAGCCAATTGAAGGGACAAATTCTGAAGATTATATACCAGTTGATGATAATAATTACTTTTTAAATACTTATCCTTATCGTATAAAGTATCAACAAATGAATGCATATTTACTCAATGCAATTAGAACAGGTTACCCGGCTTATAGCGAAACATTCAATCAAACTTCAAATGGTAGAGTTCAAATCTTTTTTCGTTTCCATCAGTGGCAACAAGGAACAACTATCCCAGCTTTTAATAATTTACCAGATAAATATCATATCGAAGAAATTACTGGTGTTATGCCAATTCTACCAACAACTCATACAATTTATAATATTACAGATGAATTTGTGTTAGAAGAAGCAATTTGTGAAGGATATAGATTTATGGGATGGTATTTAAATCCTGATTGTACAGGTGAACAAGTTATGATGATTACTGAAGGTACAACAGGTGATATAAGACTTTACGCTAAATGGGAAAAAATATTATAATAATGAATCAAGATTTTGATTAAAAATAAAAACACATTAGATTTATTTTCTAATGTGTTTTTTGTTAAAAGTTTTTTGTTGCTTTTCTTTCACTATCAATTAAATTGGTCAATGCCGCAATATCTTTACTTGTTGCAATGACAATGATATGATCATTGTTTTCAAATTGGTAATGTGGGTCAGGTGAAGAGATAAGTTCAATGCCTTTTTTTACAGCGATGATATTGACATGGTGAACTTTACGAACATTAATATCAATAATTGATTTACCAATCCAATTTTTTAAAATAGGAATTTCATAGATTGCGTACGATTGACCTATTTCTATATAATCAAAAACATTATTTGCATTATGTTTAATTGCTAATCTAATTGCCATATCATGTTCTGGATATACAACTTCATCAGCTCCAATTTGTTTTAAAAATTTAGCTTGCATATCTACAGTTGCTTTAGATACAATATATTTTGCACCTGCTTCTTTTAATAAAGAAGTAATTTCAAGTGATGATTGAAAATTATCGCCAATTGTTACAAAACAAATATCAAAATTATTAATTCCTAACGATTTAATAACAGCAGGATTAGTACAATCACCAACAAATGCATCTGTAAAAGATGCTGACAAAGTATTTATAATTTCTTCATTTTTATCGATAATCATTACATCATTACCGAGTTCCATTAATTTTGTGGCTAGATGTTTTCCAAATCTACCCATACCTATTACTAATAATGATTTCATATAAATTTCTCCTATCCTATTAAGATTTTTTCAACTGGGCGCTTCAATAACTCATTATCACCTTTTCTATTAAATAAGAAAACAATTGAAATAACACCAATACGTCCAATGTACATAAGTAGTATTAAAATCAATTTTGATATTGGATGAAGCATAGCTACATCTACACCATTTGAAAGTCCTACAGTGCCAATTGCAGAAGTGGTTTCAAAAAGCGCATCGAGAAGAGTAAGATTATCAATAGCTATGATAATAATTGAAGCAAAAATAATACTAAATAAAAAAAGAGTAATAATAGCACTAGCTTGTTTTATAATATTATTTTCCAATTGTCTTTTTCCTATAACAATTGAAGTTCGTTGCTTAGCAGAAAAAATAATACTTAAAATGGCTACTATAAATGTTGTAGTTTTTATACCACCAGCAGTAGAACCTGGGCTTCCGCCTATAGCCATTAAAACTATAGTTAAAAGAGCACTTGAATCATTTATTTTGGATAAATCAATAGTATTAAAACCAGCAGTTCTAGGGGTGATACTTTGAAATATACTAGCTAATATTTTGGTATCAATTGGTAAGTTTCCAATTGTGTTGGGATTATCTTTTTCGAAAATAAAAAATAAAAAACTTGGGACAATGATTAAAAAAGCTGTTGTAACAAGAACTATTTTAGTGTGTAATTTCATCTTCTTAAAACATAGTTTAGTATCAATAATATTTGACCAAACAAAAAATCCTAAACCACCTGATACAATTAACCACATAATTGTAAGATTTACAAGCCAGTCACCTACATAGTTAGTTAGAGAACAAAATTCATTATCTAAAGTTCCCATTATATCAAATCCTGCATTACAAAAAGCTGATATGGAATGAAAAACTGAATAATAGAGGCCTTTAAAAAAACCAAAATCTGGAATAAATCTTATAGCAAGCAAAATAGCTCCAATGCTTTCAATAATTAAGGTTGTCTTCCCAATACGTTTTACTAAGGCAATTACACCCGTTGTACTAATTGAACCGGATGCTTGCATGATGATTTTTCTTTCATGAAGATTAATTTTTCTTTTTAAAAAAATGCCAATTGTTGATAAAACTGTCATGAAACCTATACCACCAATTTGAATTAAAATAAGAATCACAACTTGACCAAAAAGATTAAAATGTACATTAGTATCATATGCTACAAGACCAGTTACACAAGTGGCTGAAGTTGCAGTAAACAAAGAATCTAAAAAATTAGTCCATTGGAGTTGTCTTGAGGATATAGGAAGTGATAACAAAAAACCACCAACTAAAATAACAATCATAAAACCTAGTGCTATTAATTGTGTTGGCGTAATTGATTTAATAATTTTGCTCATCTCATCACCACATTTCGTAAAAATATTATACCATTTTTTATTAATTAATTCAACATATTTATACCATTTTTTATTAATTAATTCAACATATTAGAAAATATAAGAATTGTATTTAGCAAATATTGAGATTTTGAGTATTAAAAATGATATAATTATATATAAATAAAATAATATTATTATATAAGGTAAAATATAATAGTTTTTATAAAACAATTTTTTGAATAGGGGACTAGATGATGAATAAAGTAAAAAAAATAATTGGAATTTTCATAGGAACAATGTTTGTTGGACTTGGTGTAGCATTATATAAACTTTCATCTGTTGGACAGGATTCTCTATCAGCAATGGTTTTTTCAATTATGTATTTATTTGATAATCAATATTTAAGTTACACATTTTTTTATATAAGTATTAATGCTATTTTTTTATTTTTAATGATAATATTTTTACGAAAAGAAATAAATATTGGTACGATTATCAATTTAGTATTTACAGGGATATTTAGTGATTTATTTATTCGTCTTTTTCTTTTTCTAAATCTCGATTCTAATATACTTTTTATTAAAATTTTCTATGGCATTTTAGGTGTAATTGTTGTAAGTTTTGGTATTGCATTATATGGCGGAGCAGGATTAGGAATTGCACCATATGATGGATTACCACTTGTTTTAAGACTTAAGTTTAAAAAATTATCTTATCGTTTAGCAAGAATTATTATAGATTTATTTTGCACATTCATTGCGTTATTAATAGGGGTAATTATTCTAAAAAGATATGATATTATTAATTTTAATACATTACTTAGTTTTCTTGCAACAGGTCCATTGATTGCATATTTTAGCAAAATTTTTAGTAAATACATTTATAAAGAAAAGGAGCAAACATTTAATTAAATGAAGATTGTTGTAACAAGTGATACACATGGCAAAAAAGATATATTAGATAGAATAGCAGAAGAAAATAGTGATGCGGATTTATTTTTACATGCAGGAGATAGTCAACTTTCACAAAATCTTATTGTACCATTTCAAACAGTAAAAGGAAATTGCGATTTTGGTTTAGATTATCCAATAGAAAGAGTAATTCCAACTTTACAGGGTGATATTTTTATTACTCATGGCCAAAGGTATTATCATATTACAGAAAAATTAGTTAAAAGTAAGCATTGTAAAATCTTTATTTTTGGCCATACTCATAAACATTATTTAGAAGAAATGAATGGAGTTTATATTTGTAACCCAGGATCACCTGTGAGTCCAAGAGATAAAACTAGAGGAACATATTTAATTATTGAAATAAATGAAAGTAAGATAAATTTTGAATTTAAATATTTGTAATGTTGTTTTTTTAATGATATAATGATTACAATAGAAATGAAAAGGAGTGATATATTTTATGTATTCAAAAAATATTTGGAAAGATGCTACTGATAACAAGTTTGCAGAAATTATGAATTTTGCTGAAGGCTATAAAAAATTTATTACTTTAGGTAAAACCGAAAGATTATGCGTAAATGAAGCAGTAAAACTTGCAGAAACACGTGGGTTTAAAAAATTATCTGAAGTAAAAACTTTAAAAGTTGGAGATAAAGTTTACCTTACAAATAAAAATAAAAATATTGTTTTATTTCAAATAGGTACTAAGAAAATAACGGAAGGTATTAGGGTTTTAGGAGCACATATTGATTCACCTCGTCTAGATATTAAGCAAAATCCTCTTTATGAAAAAAATGATTTTGCTCTACTAGATACTCATTATTATGGTGGAGTAAAAAAATATCAATGGGTAACGATTCCACTTGCCATACATGGTGTAGTTGTTAAAAAAGATGGTACATCTGTTACAATCTCTATTGGTGATGAAGAAAATGATCCTGTACTTGGTATCAGTGATTTATTAATTCATTTATCAGGTGACCAATTACAAAAGACTGCTGCTAAAGTTATAGAAGGTGAAGACTTAGATGTTACTTTTGGTAGTATTCCACTTAAAAATGTTGAAAAAGAAGCTGCAAAAGCCAATATATTAAAGATGTTAAAAGAAAAATATGATATTGAAGAAGAAGACTTTCTATCAGCAGAACTTGAAGTAGTACCAGCTGGTGTTGCAAGAGATTATGGATTAGATCGCAGTATGATTGCCGGATATGGTCACGATGATCGTGTATGTGCCTACACGTCACTTATGGCATTACTTGATGCAGAAAATCTTGAATATACGAGTTGTTGCATTTTAGTTGATAAAGAAGAAATTGGTAGTGTTGGCGCCACAGGAGCTCATTCACTCTTTTTTGAAAATGCTATTTTGGATATTCTTAATTTGTTGGGATATGCAACATTAAAAGAACTAAGAACAACTCTTGAAAATACTAAAATGCTTTCAAGTGATGTAAGTGCTGGTTTTGATCCACTATTTCCTAGTGTTAATGATCCAAAGAATTCAGCTTACTTGGGACGTGGTATAGTATTTAATAAATATACAGGTTCACGTGGTAAAAGTGGATCAAACGATGCTAATCCTGAATATATTGCTTGGATAAGAAAAGTAATGGATGAAAAAAATATCTATTTTCAAACTGCCGAAATTGGTAAAGTAGACCAAGGAGGTGGTGGTACAATTGCGTATATTTTGGGAAATTATAATATGAATGTTCTCGATGCTGGTATTGCTGTTTTAAATATGCATGCTCCTATGGAAATTGTTTCTAAAGCAGATGTGTATGAAGCATATTTAGCTTATAAAGCTTTTTTAGAAGCATAAATTGATAGGAAATAATTGATTATTATTTTAAAAAAATAGAGGAGAACAAATGAAAAAAATTGCAATTATAGGATTAAGTGGCGAATCAATATTTATGCACTTAGATGACTTCCCTTTACCTTCAGTTACTGTTCATGCAAAATTCTATCATGAGGAACCAGGTGGAAAAGGATACAATCAAGCAGTAGCCTGTCGTAAATTAGGATGTGATGTAAGTTATTGTTCAAAAATAGGTGATGACTATTATGGAAAACGTTGTACAGATTATTTAGAGTCGATTGGTATTCGTACCTTCTTTACTAAAGATTTTAGTGCAAGAACGGCTGTTGCCACTATTCTTACATCACAAAATGGTGAAAATGAAGTTATTGTTCATCCAGGAGCTTCTAAAAACTTAAATATATGTGATTTAGAAAACTTTAAACAAGAAATTATTAATGCGGATATTCTTTTGCTTCAATATGAAATAGATATCAAAGTTTTAAAAGAAGCACTACGAATTGCCAAAGAAAACAATACTTTAGTAATACTTAATCCTGCACCTGCAATTTATGAAGATAAAGATATTTTAGAATCAGTAGATATTTTAATTCCAAATTTTGAAGAGTTAAAAAAATTATATGCTCTACCTAAGAATATTTTGATAGACGAGATTGGTGCAATGCTTGCTAAAAGGGTCAATAATATATTAATTGTAACTTTAGGAAGTAAAGGATGCATATTAATTCAAAATCATATGTACCGGTATTATCCTGCTTATAAAGTTAATGCAATAGATACAACAGGAGCAGGTGATACTTTTAATGCTGCAATAGCAAGTTATCTATCAAAGAATAAAACACTTGATGAGGCAATTCAATATGCGATGGCTGCATCAGCTCTAAGTGTCACAAAATCCTATGTGATGAATGCAATACCTACTGATGAAGAAGTTTGTAGATTTATAAAACTATATAACTTGAAAGAAAAACTATAATGTGGTATAATTAACACGCTTAATTGTAAGTTAAAATCAAAAAATAAAGGAGAAATTATTGTGATTTACAAAACAATTACTAATTATAAGGAAGCAACAAAAGACTTTCTAGAGAATGAAAAACAATTTCATTTAGGAGTGATTCCGACTGAACAATCTAATCCTCTTACAAAAAATTTAAGTGCAACTATTGCAAAAGATACTGCCAAAGGTGTAAAAACAATTTTATCAGCTGATAAATATATTGCTAAAGTAGCTGGTGAACAATTTAAAACACCTGAATTTGCAGCTTTTGTTGATGATATTAAACGTTGTATGGATGAAAGAAAAAAAGTTGTTTTTTCAAGTGTAGGTGCTTCTGGAAGAATGGCAATTCAAATGGATGGTGCTTGGAGAAGTTTTTGGCAAGGATTGGTTGACAAAATTCCTGCACATCGTTTTGAATTTTTAGAAATGGCTGAAGTTGTTAGTAGTTTTACTACTGGTGGTGATCGCGCTTTAGTACGTTCAGTTGAAAATTTTGAAGACTATATGACATTTGGCGCAAAACAAGTTGATGAAGCTGGTGTTGGTGTTGGTGATGTACTTGTTGCTCTTTCAGAATGCGGACTTTCTGCAAGTATTAATGGATCTGCAGTTCGTGGCTATGAACTTGGGGTAAAAACATATTATTTATTTTGCAACCCTGAAAATATTTTAAGAACTCATCTAGATCGTGCCCGTGCTGTATTTGAATGTTTAGATGAATATGCTGAAAACAAGAAAAAAGGCATTGATAATGGTAAATACATTGTAAAAATTCCGCTATTTGTAGGCAATATGGCTGTTTCTGGTTCAACTCGTATGCAAGTAACTACGGTTGAATTACTTGTAGCAGGTGCTGCATTAGAGGTTGCTGCAAATCGTTGGTTAAAGGAAAATTTAACTGAACAAGAATTAGAAGTAGTTGGCGGACAAATGTTAACTTTAGATGAATATGCTGACGCTTTTGTTTCTCTTAACAAGCAATTATCAAGTGGTAAAGCTTTAAAAGGTTTAGCAAAGGCTGTTGATTTTGAAGTAAATACATATTCACAAAATGGTCTAGTAACTTATATTACACATAAATATTTGCTTGACATTATGACAGATACAACTGAACGTCAACCTACATTTACACTTCCACCTTTTAGAAAGTTCAATGATCATACAAGTGAAATTTCTTGGGCTTATATCAAAGATCCTCTATATCCAAATGAAGTAGCATGGCAACATGTTTTCCGTCGCCCAATTAAAGGGTTGGATTGGACTAAAGAAGATTATATTCAAATGAAAGCCAGCCAAGATATTATCAACAATCCCCCAAAAGTTGGTAGCGAAGAGGTTCTTGAGTACGTTATTGGTAATGAAGATGATCCTTCAAGATACTCTCGTCCATGTTCGCAACTTGTTTTAATTGATATCAATGGTTCTGCAACACCTGATGTTGTTGAATGGTACAATAAAGAACTTGTAAAATATAGTGGTGGTATTGTAATTCGTTTTGGTCAAATTCCTGCAAATAAGATTTCTAAAAATGAAATTAGAATTCCAGTTGAACTTCCTAGAACATGTACTGATATTATGTATCATTTACTTGTTAAAGTTGCTTTCAATGCTTTAAGTACAGGTACAATGGCTAAAATGGGACGCGTTTATGGTAACTGGATGGTTCAAGTATTACCAACAAACAAGAAATTAATTGACCGTTCATCGCGAATTATTGCAAGTCTTGCCAATATTCCTTATGAAAAAGCTGTTGAAGAATTCTTTATCTCTTATTATAATCGTAAACCAGAAGATGAATATCGTGAATCATATGTAATTGAAACATTACGTCGTCTTGGTTTTGATCCTAATGCTGATATTAAATAAACAATTAAACAAATAAAAAATTCAGGAAATTTTTCCTGAGTTTTTCTTTAAAATTTAAAAATAAGGAAAATAATTCTAATTCACTTTAATAGCGTTTTCATCTTATACATGATATAATAGAAAAAAACAAGGAGATAGTATGAAAAAAATAATAATTTTTATAATGACTTTTATAAGCATTATATTGTTAAGTTATGCGATATTATTAGATACAATAAAAGTAGATGCGCTATATATAAAAGAAGAACCAACAACTGAATTTAGAGCAGTTTGGATTAGTTATTATACTGGTGATATTAGTTATAAAAACCAACAAGACTATATGAACCAAATTGATGCTATTTTAGATACGCTTGAGTATTATAATATGAATGCCATGATTTTCCATATTCGTGCAAATCATGATGCATGGTATAATTCTAAAATTAATAAAATTAATTCCCAATTAACTGGTGTAGATTTTGAAGAGTTTGATCCATTAGAATATGTCATTACAGAAGCACATAAAAGAGGGATTGAATTTCATGCTTGGCTTAATCCTTATAGAATCGGTTCTACATATGATTCAAAAGAGGAGGTAGCAAGTGCTTATAGTGGATATCCAAATAATCCTGCTAGCAATCCAGATAATGTGTTGATTGGCTCCCCGTTACAAATCTTAGACCCTGGTATTCCTAAGGTTAGAGATTTTATTGTTGAAACCTGTTTAGAAATTGTTGAAAATTATGATGTTGATGCCATTCATTTTGATGATTATTTTTATGCAAATGGTATTGATGATTCAGAAACTAGAGCAAAATATAATACAGAAGGACTTTCGATTTCTAATTTTAGAAGAAAACAAGTAGATACTTTTATTTATAATCTAAAACAAGCATTAGATGAATTTAATGCTGAAAATAATCGTTTTGTGCAACTTGGTATTTCGCCAACAGGTGTTTATAAAAATGCAACTTCACAGGCTGAAGCAAATACTCCACTTGAAGATTATGTTTTTGATGATAATGGCAATTTAGTTTATCCTACTGGTGCAACAGTTGGTTGTCAAATGCATTATGAATCATATTTATATTGTGATACTTTAAAGTGGGTAAATAATGAATGGATTAATTATATTTTGCCACAGACTTATTGGGCTCAAAATCATTCACTTGCCCCTTTTGAGCGGTTAATCAATTGGTGGAATCAAGCAGTTAGCCATAAAAATGTCAATCTTTATGCTGGAATGGGGATTTATATGTGGCTAAGTAATGAAAATGAAGCATATGAACAACTTGAAATCACTAGTTCTTTAAGTCATGTAAAAGGTACTTCAGTTTACAGCTATGCTCAGTTAGAACTTGCTTATAAAGGTTTGGATGATAATGCTGAAGCACAAATGACTGCAGTAAAAAATAGTATGTGGAAGGACAAAACAATTTTGCCAGCAATTTCAGGATTTGATGAAGTCAAATTAGGAAGTGTACAAAATTTAATAGTTAATGGCAATAGTATTAGTTTTGATCGTCTTGATGGTGCTAAATTTTATGTGATTTATAAAGATAAGGTTGCAATAAAATATGATAATAGTCAAATCGCGGCTATCATTGGTGGTGGCGATAGGGATATTATTTCTTGGATTGATTCTGAAGTTGGCGATTTCGTTTATGATGTCATACCTCTTTCTTATACAAATCATCTTGGTGAACCAACTATAAAAGTAGAAGAATATACACCAGGAACCATTTCTTGTCAAATTGCTGTTGATGGTATAGCAAATCCCTTTCCTGTTAGTGAAAGTGTTAATCTTGAAGAAGGAAATACTGCACATCTTATCTTAGATTCTGATGCACCAAGTCAAAATTTAAATGATTATTTATGGTCAACTTCCAATAGTCAAGTTGTAAATATTGATGATAATGGAAAATTAACAATTGGCAATTTAGGTACGGCCATTATTGAAGGTAAATATAAATTAGATGATGAAGTGAATTGCAAAGTCACCATCAATATTTGCAATCAAGAATTAATGAACGAAAGTTATACGGTACGATTCTTTGATTCTAATCTAGAATTATTAAAAGAAGAAACAGTGCTGTTTGGTCATTCCGCAACAGCTCCTGAAAATCTTACAAAAGAACCAAATGATAAATATAGTTTTATCTTTAAAGGATGGACAAAATTATATTACAATATTGTAAGTGATTTAGATGTTGTAGCTGTATATGAACCACAACTTAATTCATATCATGTTATCTTTAAAAATCCTGATGGTGAAATTTTAAAAGAATCTGATGTTCTTTATGGACATGCATGTTTACCACCAGAAAATCCTGTCATGAAGCCAACGATTGAATATAACTATCGCTTCTCACATTGGGATAAAAATTATATGGTAATTACTGAAGATACTGTCATTACCGCTGTTTATACTTCCTTTGATAACTTATATCAAATTCATTTTGAAACAAATGGTGGTTCGCTAATTAATTCAATTTTTTATTTTCATTATGAAAATGTCAATGCTCCAACTTCACCTATTAAAGAAGGCTTTATCTTTGATGGCTGGTATTATGATGAAAAGTTTACAGAAGAATGCACTTTCCCTATTAAATTGACAAAAGATACAACAATTTTTGCTAAATGGTCGATTTCTCATACCATTTCATTTCATGATGAACGGGGACAATTATTGTATAGTATTATGGTAAAAGATGGTGATTTGCTATCTTTTCGCGATGCGCCAGCAAAACCAGGTTACCTATTTAAAGGTTGGAGCCTTAGTGGAAACGGTAGTGAACTTTTTGATTTTGAAACACCAATTACAACTGATTATCATTTATATGCAATCTATGATATAGATATAATTTATGTAGTTATTTTTTATGATAAAGATGAAAACATTATCAGTGTCCAAGAAATACAACAAGGGAAGGATGCTATTGCACCAACAGCTCCAAAAGTTGAAGGTTATACTTTTATAAAATGGGATAAAGAATACACAAATGTAAATAGTGATCTAATGATTTATCCGATATATCAAAAAATAAACTCAACTATTGATACACCCAATACAGAGCAAAATTGCTCTTGCAAACAGTCTAAATATTTTGTTGTAACATTGGCTTTCATGATTAGTTTAGCATCAATTGCTTATATTAAATTTAAAAAGAATTAAATTAAACGAATAAATAGTAACTATATCATAGTTACTATTTATTTTTTCTTGAGAAAAAAAAAGAAATATGATATAATACTAAAAAGAGGGATACTATGAAAAAAAATATTTCTAATTATCGTACAGAAATCATGACAAGACTAGAAGAAAAAAGTGAGTTATGGAGAAATTGCCAAATTCTTAAAGAAAGTATAAATTATACTCTTTTAAACTACGGTAAATTCATTCGCTCCATTATTTTTTTATTGGGGTTAGAAGAATTTAATATTTTTCCTGATAAATATCTTGATGTGGCATGCGCAATTGAAATGTTACAAAGCTATACTTTAATTCATGATGATTTACCAGAAATGGATAACGCTACTACTAGAAGAAACAAAGTAGCAAACCATCTAATATATGGCCACAGTATCGCTTTATTATCAGGTGATGCTTTATTAACTAATACATTTTTCGTCTTGTCCAAATTAAAAATAAATAAAGATCATAAACTCGCATTAATTTCATTATTTGCTGAAAAAGCGGGAACATCAGGTGTTTGTTATGGCCAAACTCTAGATATTTTAAATCAAAATACGGCTTTCAAAGTTGGAACGAAATTGAACAAATGATTGGTTACAAAACTTGTTGTTTATTTGAACTTGCTTTTCAAGCAATTGGGATTATAGCCAATTTAGGGCAAGAAAAATTAGATAATTTAGAAAAATTAGGATATTTATATGGCCTTGCTTTTCAAATCAAAGATGATTTGGAAGATGATCAAGACACTAAAAATCAAGTAGGATATATGAATTATCAACAAATCTTTGGTATCACAAAAACTAAAGATAAAATTAATCATCTAATAGAAAAGATAAAAGAAGTATATGCTCAAATATTTAAAGAGCATAATACGCTTTTATCTTTCTTAGAAGAAACGTTAAAAGTTAAGGAGTAATAAGATGTTAATCATTATCGGCCCTAGTGCATCAGGAAAAACGCAAATTGTGAATCACTTAATTCGAGATTATCAAATGCAAAAAATGATCACATATACGACAAGAGCGCCTCGCGAAGGAGAAGTTGATGGTATTGATTATTATTTTATTTCACAAGAAGAATTTATTAAAAAAATCAATCATCATTTTTTTTTAGAACATGTTTGCTATAATCATAACTATTATGGTACCGCAAAAAATGAATTATCTAGTAACAAAGTTGTTATTGTGGAAAAAGAAGGATTAAAAGC
Source organism: uncultured Bacilli bacterium (assembly GCA_944326155.1). Classification (GTDB taxonomy): domain Bacteria; phylum Bacillota_I; class Bacilli_A; order ML615J-28; family CAG-313; genus CAG-313. Next base: position 266,862 of record CALVCV010000001.1, on the reverse strand, counting down.
TTATATTAAAAAAGCAAAAGATCAAATTAAAATAGTTTATATTCAATGCTCGAAAAAAATTAGAGAAAAGCGAATGATAGAAAGGAAAGACGATAAACAATCAATTCAAGTAAGACTTGCACATGATGATGAAATCTTTGATGAAGAAATCGCAAAACTTGCTGATTTAGTGATTGATACATCATATAGTGACATTCTTGATGATACAAAAAAAATATATGATTTTTATCGAAAATATCTTAAAAAATGAATAGTCAACTAGATTTTAAAATTGAAATTTTAAAAGAAAAACAAATTCCCTATGTGATAAAAATGACAAGTGTAAGAAAATTTCGTCTTTCATTTAACCAAAAAGGAATGCTTGTTATTAGTTATCCACTAGGAATTAAATCAAGTAGTTTAGTTGAATTTGTTGAAAAAAATATTGACTGGATTTTGGTAAAATATAAAGATATATCTGACAAACAAATTAGTTATGAAAATGATAGTATCCAATACTTTATGGGTAAACCATATCGTTTAAGAATTAACATTTCAAAAACAAAGCGAGTTGATGTGTTAGATAGCATCATGTTTGTATCTATAAATCAATATAATCAAGTAAGAGATTTGATTCTCAAGTGGCGATATGAACACGCAGAAATAATTTTTCAAGAAATTTTATACAGCTGTTTTCGAACAATGCAACATGAATTAGCAACCTTTCCTAGACTTGTAATAAAATTATCTAAATCAAAATGGGGATGTTGCTACTTCAATGAAAATAAAATTATGTTAAATGTTGCGTTAACACAAGTATCATCTTCTCTAATTGAGTATGTTATTTTTCATGAATTAACTCATTTTTTAATTCACAATCATTCAAAAGCCTTTCATATGAAACTTGAAAAATATCTACCCAATGCTAAAATTTTGCGAAAAGAATTGAAAAAATATAATACAATTTTATAAGCAATAAGAGGAATTCCATCTTATTGCTTTTTCTTTTATAATTCGACATTTTGATGAAAAAAAACTTTATAATCAAAAAAAATTGTAAAAAATTAGCTTTAAAAATAAAAAAAATATCTAAAAAAAGCTTTAGTTGTCATTGATAAAAAATAAATGTAAAAAAACTGCTAAAAAATATTTACAAAATAAAATAAATTTGATAAAGTAGAATGGTAAAAAAATAATTAGGGGGAAAATTATGAATAAAAAAATTCATATTAATTTAAATGAAACGCATCAAAAAGAATTAGCAAGGATTTTAAAAGCTAAAAGGTTAGAACAGGGGAAAAATCTAGAAGAAGTATCAAAAGGAATTTGCAGTACAAGCTATCTATCAAGATTAGAAAATAATCAAGTTAAATTACAAGAGCCATACTTGAAAATGCTTTTTGAAAAGTTATCTATAGATTACAATGATCTAAAGCAAACAAGAAAGACAAATTTGTTTTTAGATATTATGAAGAAAAAATTATTGAAGCAGCCACTTGCTTATCAACAAACTATTAATGAAATGATTGAATCCAATCATTATTTAGATATTGAACAAGAACTTATACTACTTTATGATAATATTAATAAAGAAAATTATGAAGAAGCAACGTTAGTTATGGAACAATTAGATAGCAGTAGTTATCAATTTTCTGAAATGGAAAAGATCTTTTACATGTATTTGCTTACACTATATTATTATTCAACCAATCAGATAAATATGGCTTATCGTCAAATGAAAGTATTACTGAATGAAAAAATTGATGAAGAAATTTTATATTGGACTATTTTTGAACTTTCAATGTGTATTCATTTTTTAATGGGTAAATATACAACCTATATTAAAGATTACATGAAATTTATTAAAGATGCACCAGTTGTTTATTTTTCTAGTCATATTATTCTTCATCGTTTTAAAAGTTTTTATCTTGAATCATTAGATAATTATAATATAGGATATAATCAAATGAAAAATTGTTACGCTGAGTTAAATATGAATGATGATAAAATTAAAGAAAGTTATAATTATTATTTGGGACTCATTTATTTAAAACAAAATAAATATGAAGAAATTTTAAAAAATTTAGGGGAAGTATCCCTTTCACCAAGAATTGTAAAATTATTAGCAATTGCTTTAATTAATGTTGAAAATACTCAAGCTTATCATTATGTTTTAAAACGTATTAATAATTTTAACTTTAGTAAATTTGACGAAATTATTCAAAACTTATGCGTTTATGTAACTTATAAAATAAATACCTTTGATAATGTTAATAAGGTACAAAACTTTTTGAAAAATAGAGTATATAAACTGTTAAGGTATGCTTTTGATTCTGTTTTATATGAAGCTTTAATAAAAGAAATGCTGGCTTTTGATATAAAATGTAGTAAATATAAAGAAGGATGTATGATTATGATGAATTATTTAAATCAAATTGAGAATTAACTAGTGGTAAATTATTCATTTCTCTTTTAAAAAAAAGCAAAATGTTATATAATTAGTAAGAATAATAATTAATGAGGATAACTATGAATAAATATTTAGCAAAACTGAATTACTTGCATACCAAAATAAATACAGAAGTTTTAGAAAAATATGCTCAAAAAAATCACGTTCCTATTATTGAATATGATTCTTTAACGGTTCTTTTAACAATTATAAAAATTTGTAAAATTCATAAAATATTAGAAATTGGCACAGCAATTGGTTATTCTGCCATTCATATGGCAAGTTGTAAGACTGTAAGTAAAATTGATACTATCGAAAGAAATAAGTCAATGTATGAAGAGGCTGTTAAAAATATTGAACTTTATAAAATGCAAGATAAAGTAAAACCCCATTTTGCAGATGCCCTAGATATTGAATTAGAAAATCTTGATCATGATTATGATTTACTTTTTATCGATGCTGCAAAAGTACAATCAGAAAAATTTTTCAAACGCTTTTTACCACTTTTAAAAGAAGAATCTATCATTATAACGGATAATATTTTATTTCATGGTTGTGTAGAAAATCGTGAAAATCTATCTAAGAATGTGTCTAAAATGGTAGAAAAAATTGACCAATACAATGATTTTCTTGCTAATCTTGAGAATTTTGAAACGATTTTTATCAATATTGGTGATGGCCTTGCAATTACAATAAGGAATAAATAAAATGAAATATATAATTGAACCTAAAAATTTAACACAATTTAAAAAATTTTTAAATAAACCACAAATTACAGACCTTAGAATCGGACTTGAAGAAGTAAGTTCTGGTCTTATTTTTAAGATGAATATTGATGATTTAAATGTCTATTTACAAAAGATGGACACTGCAAAAATATCATTACAAATTACAAGAATTTTTCATGAATCAGAATTAGATAATTTAAAAAAAATTTTTTTAAAGTTAAACTGGCCAAAGATAAAATTCATTTTTTACTCTGATTTGGGTGTATATGAGGTGATCAAAAAATTAGGTTATGTTAATAAACTTGTGTATGATGCCAATACGTATATGACCAATGCTAGTGATATTAATTTCTTTCTAAAATTAAATCAATATGTTGTTGTTTCCAATCAAATTTCATATTATGAAATGGATGAATTGTTAAAAAAAGTTACTCGTCCAACAATAATTTATGGTTTTGGGAAATCAACTATTTTTTATTCAAAAAGACCACTTTTAAGAAATTATTTTTTGTATCGCAATTTAAATTATGCATATAATGAACCAAATTATTACTTAAAAGAAGAATATCGTAATGATTTTTATCATATTTATGAAGATCAACATGGTAGTTATGTTTATGAACCAAAATTTTATTATTTATTTGATGAATTATTTATGTTAAAAAATGTTGAATATGCAATTATAAGTTGTGTGGATATGAAAAGTAAACTTTTTGAACAAGTTGTAAATGGTTATTTACAAAATAACTCTAGTTTTCTTTTAACAAATCCAGACATGTTTTATAAAGGCATTTTAAAAGAAAAATCTGTGTTATTAAAAAATGAGGTAGCTAAAAATGAATAAAATTGAATTATTAGCTCCAGCTGGCGATTTAGAAAAGGCGCAAATTGCTTTATTATATGGTGCTGATGCGGTATACATAGGTGGTAAACAATTTAGTCTTCGCGCAAGAGCCTCTAATTTTGAACTTGACGATGTCAAAAAAATCTGTGAATTTGCACACAAACGTCATAAAAAAGTTTATGTGACAACAAATATTATTCCTCATGATGAAAATATGATCAGTCTTGATACTTATTTGCTTGCTTTAAATGAAATTAAAGTAGATGCGATTATTACATCTAGTATTACTATCATCGAACGTGCTAGATCATTGGTACCACAAATTGAAAGACATGTTTCTACGCAAATGTCGATTACGAATACTAAAGCCTTAGCCTTTTATGAAAAAATGGGCTGTTCAAGAGCGGTTCTTGCAAGAGAGGTTAGTCTTCAAGAAATGGAAACCATTAGCAAAAATACAAATATAGAACTTGAAGTTTTTATTCATGGTGGTATGTGTACAAGTTATTCAGGAAGATGTGTACTTAGCAATCATTTAACAAATCGTGATGCTAATCGTGGTGGTTGTGCACATTCTTGTAGATGGAATTATATATTATATAAGGGAGCAAGACGATTACCACCAAAAAAACAATATTTTAATATGGGATCAAAAGATTTAATGGCAATTAAACAAGTCCCAAAATTAATTGAATTAGGTATCTCTTCATTAAAAATTGAAGGACGGATGAAATCAAGTTACTATTTAGCAACGGTAGTTAGATGTTATCGTAAGTTAATTGATGAATATTATGAAAAACATGAAATTAGTGAAGAAAGGTTTGAATCTTATATCAAAGAAATCAACAAAGCTGAAAATAGACTTACAAGTGTTGGCTTTTTGAATGGCATGGTTCAGCCAAGTGAGCAGTTGTATGATACTAGAACAGAACATCCAACAAAAGAATATATCGGTTATGTTCTCAATTATGATACTAAAACTCAAATGGCACTTATTGAACAACGTAATTATTTTGAAAAAGGCGATATGGTTGAGTTTTTTGGCCCTAGTCTTGAAAATACAATATGCAAAGTTGATAAAATAATTGATTTTGAAACTAATCAAGAAATTGATGTGGCAAGACATCCATTACAAAAATTGTGGATTCAAATTCCGGTTTTAGTAAAAAAAGATGACATGATGAGAAAAGTTAAATAATAATTTACTTGGCAAAAGCATTCAAATATGATATAATAAAATGCACTTAAGAAAGGTGGGTCTATATGTCACAACAAAAAATATATTTAACCAAGGAAGGTTATGAAGAACAATTAAAAAAACATCAAGAATTAAAAGAAGCTGAAAGAAAGAATATTATTGCATTACAAGAAGCAAGATCACAAGGCGATTTATCAGAAAATGCCGACTATGATGCAGCACGTAATAATCAAGCTCTTATTGCTGCACAGTTAAAAGAAGTTGAAAATATTTTAAATAATTATGTTTTAATCACAGAAGATGAAAAAACTAATTTAGGTAAATATATTACTGTTAAATTCTTAGATGAGGAAGGTTCTGAAGACGAAACATATCAATTAGTAGGAACAGTTCAAGCTAATCCATTAGAACAAAAAATTTCTGATGAATCACCACTTGGCAAAGTTATTTTACATGCTAGAGTGGGTGACAAGGTTTTAGTAAATACAGAAGATGGCGAAAAATTTGAAGTAAAAATTATCGATATTGCCGATGAATTAACAAAATAAGGATAACATCAATGAAAATATATGGTATCATTGTAGCCATGGATAAGGAAGTGGCTTTATTAAAGACCAAAATTGATGATGTAAAAATACATCAGTTTTGCCATATTGATTTTTATGAAGGTACTTTTGCCAATAATAAAGTCATCTTTGCGATTTCTGGAATTGGAAAAGTCAATGCAAGTGTTGCAACAATTTTACTTATTGAACACTTTCATCCTGATATTGTTATTAATACAGGAATTGCTGGTGGATACCAAAAGAATTTAAAATCATTAGACATTGTTGTTGCTAACAAAGTTGTTTATTCTGATGTTGATATGACATCGTTGTCTGCTGGTTCTTATAAGTATGGCCAACTTGAAGGTTTTGAAGCATATTTTAAACCAAATGTTGAACTTTTAAAAAAACAAAATTATAAACAGGGAACCATCTTATCAGGAGATCAGTTTGTTTATGATTATGATGCAATACGTTATTTAGTACAAACAAGATTTTCTGATTATGATGTTGTTGCTTTTGATATGGAGTCTGCTGCTATTGCGCAAGTTTGTACATTAAATCAAAAAAAATTTATCATTATACGAGCAATTTCTGATATTATTGGTTCTACAAATGCCTTTGAATATAATTATTTTTCAACTGTTGCCGCAAAAAAAGTAGTAGATGATGTTTTAGAATTAATAAAAGAAGGATAATAAAAGGTTAGTTATTAATTTAATAACTAGCCTTTTATTTGTTTTAAAATAAAATTAAAAATTATTTTCTTTTAATAAATCAAAAATAACTTCTCTTGCAATTTCAATTCCTGCAATACTTGGGACAAAAGCAACACTACCTGGTATTTGGTGTTTAGTAGTATTTTCTTCTTGTAAAAGTTTTTGTTCTAAAATAGACTTAGATAAATCAATAGGTATTTCAGTGGAATATAAAACTTTAACATCGGTAATATTTCTTTTTTTTAATTCATAACGCATGACTCTAGCAAGCGGACATATTTTTGTTTTTTTAATATCCGTAATGATAAATTTTGTCGGGTCAAGTTTATTACCAGTTCCCATTGATGAAATAATTGGAATATTGTGTAATTTTGCTTTTTCAATAAGTAATAGTTTAGCACTAACTGTATCAATAGCATCTACTATATAATCAAAAGTTGTAAAATCAAAAGTATCAATATTTTCTTTTGTAACAAAAGTATCATAGATTTGAATTTGGCAAAGGGGATTAATATCTAACGTCCTATTTTTTGCGACTTCTACTTTTTTTTGATTAATCGTTGAAGTTAAAGCATACAACTGTCGATTTAAATTGGAAATACTGATGGTATCATTGTCAATTAGTGTAAAATGCTCTATTCCAGAGCGCGCAAGTGTTTCAACCACATAACTACCTACTCCACCAAGTCCAAACACGGCAACGTGTTTGGTTTTTATAAGAGTAACTCCTTCACTAGATAATAATAATTCACTACGGGTAAAAGCATTCATAACATGCACCTCAATTTGTAAATATTATATAATAAAGGATAAATAAATTCAAATTATTCATCTTCTTTTAAATGTAAGTATAATTTTGTTAAAACTCGTTTTTCAATTCTTGATACATAACTACGACTAATGCCCATACTTTTGGCAATCATTTTTTGTGTTTCAGTGGCATAACCGTTTAAACCAAAACGTCGACAGATGATTTCATATTCACGTTTGCTTAAAATATTTAATGCATTTTGAATTTTATTTTTACGTTCTTCATAAATTATTTCTTCACAAATAGAAGGAGATGGGTCTTCTATAATATCACATAGCCTAATTTCATTTCCATCTTTATCTTCACCTATTGGTGAATATAAAGAGATGGTATCTTTGCGTTTTTTATTACTTCTAATATACATTAAGATTTCATTTTCAATGCATTTTGCCGCATATGTTGCAAGCTTATTGGTGGCTTCAAAATTAAAAGTATCAATAGCTTTAATTAGACCAAAAGTTCCAATAGATAACAGATCATCTTTATCAATACCTGTATTTTCAAACTTTTTGACAATATGGGCAACAAGTCGCAGATTGTGTTCAATAAGTTTATTTCGTGCATCAAAATCTTTATTGCGCCAAGCATTTAGATATTTTGCTTCAGCCTCACTTGATAATACATCAGGAAAATTTTGCGAATTAATGACACCTAATAGAGGCAGTATCATTAGCGTTAATAGTTCAATCAATTTAACACTCCTTAAAACCAAATCATAGACAAAAAAGAAAAAATTTAGTATAATAGTATTGGTTGACAAGGATGTGATTAAGTGAATAAGTATTTACCAACTTTTCTATCTATGAGTATTTTTGATATTGATTATGCTACATTATATGCACAAGGTAAAAAAGTTATACTTTTTGATTTAGATAATACAATCGCATCTTATGAAGAAGAATATCCAAATAAGAATCAACTTATGTTGAATCAAAAATTGCTTAAAATTGGGTATCGAATTTATATTGTCTCAAATAATGGTAAAAAAAGAGTAAGTCGTTTTGTTAAAGAATTTAAGGTTAATGGTTATATAACTTATGCTAGAAAACCTTTTAAGAAAAAGTTGAATCATTTTATACAAAAAGAACAGTTAAAAAAAGAAGAAATAATTTTGATTGGTGATCAACTTTTAACGGATATTGCATGTGCTAATAGATTAGGCGTAACAAGTATTTTAGTACAATCTATATCTCGTAAAAGTGAAAAGTGGTATACTAAACTTAATCGTTTAAGAGAAAAAAAGATTTTAAAACAGCTTGAAAAAATAGATATTGGAAAAACTCAACAGATAAAAAAAATGATTGAAAAGAGTAGTGATATTGATGAATAGATGTATTGGCTGTGGGATAATTGTGCAAACAAGTTTTCCTGATAAACCTGGATATGTTCCTGAAAATACAATAATTGCGCATCCTAAAGAATTTTATTGTAAAAGATGTTACGATATTCGAAATCATAACTTTCAATATCGAGTAGATAATCAATCAGCAAACTATTTAGAAAAATTAAAAAAGATTCAATATGAAAAAGCGCTAGTTATTGTACTTGTAGATATCTTTAATATTTCAAATCACTTTTTTGCAAGTGTTAAGATGTGTGTTGGGAAGAATAAAATTTTAGTTATTTTTAACAAGATTGATCTTTTGCCAAAAGATTTGAAAGTTATAAAATTTAAAAAAATAATTGATTTGCTTGCAACTAATAATCAATTAGAAGTAATAGATACTTTATTTGGTAGTGTAAAAAAAAATTCATTTGTTAGTCAAATTATCAGTAAAATCAACAAATTAAAATATCCTCGCTTTTTTGACAAGAAGAATAAAATTGAACCGTCTTTTTATAATTGCTATTTAATTGGTATGTCAAACGTTGGTAAATCTACTTTAATGAATAAAATTGGCCAAATTTGTTTACATTACAAAACAGATATAATTACTACTAGTTCACAATTACAAACGACCCTTGATTTTATTAAATGGCCCCTAAACGATAAAAATTTTATTGTTGATACGCCAGGTATTATAGAACCACATCATTTTGGTACTTATTTAACCAGTCAGTCACTGAATGTATTGATAGCCGAAAAATACATCAAAACAAGAACTTTTCAGTTGGATTCTAATCAAACTATTTTTTTAGGTGGCTTAGTTAGAATTGATTTTTTTGGTGATGAAAAGATAAACGCAAGTTTTTACGTTGCAAATGAATTATATTTACATAGAACAAAGACACAAAATGCTCAAAAAGTATTTGAAACAAATGTAACAAAACTCCTTGTACCACCCTATACAAGTGAAGAAAAAGCTAAAATAGACAAACTTAAAACGATGATTTTTCAAATTGATAAACCAACTGATATCTTTATATGTGGAATTGGTTTTGTTCATTTTTCAATTGTCAAAGCACAAATTAAAATAACTACTTATGAAATGATTGATGTAGAGATGATAAATTATGACAATGAAAAAAATTCTTAATCAAATAAAAATGGAATTTACAGTAGCTGGAATAGTTCATCCTCGCTACTATCATACGATTGGTGTAATTGAAATGGCATTGACTTTAAATAACGTGCACCAATTACATATTGAAAAAGAAAAAATTATCCTTGCTGCAGGATTTCATGATATTGCAAAATTATTAGATAAAAGCCAAATGCTCGATATACTAGTTAAAAATTATCCAAATGAAGTGGAAAACTTACTTGATTATCCACAAATTTGGCATAGTTTTGCTGGGCCAATTTACGCCAAAGAAAAGTATTATATTGATGATGAAAAAGTTTTACAAGCAATTAAATATCATACGACAGGTCGCCCAAATATGACAAATTTGGAAAAAATTATCTTTGTAAGTGATTATATAGAGAAAATTACGCGAAAAGAAGCATCGATGATTGAAACAAGAAAGATTGCACTGAAGGATTTAGATTCTGCTGTATGTAAAACTTTAGGAGATACAATTATGTATTTGAAGCAAACTCATAAAAAAATTTATGATTTAACTCAAGCAGCTTATGATTATTATTTAGCAAAGGAAAATTAAATGTATAATAGAGTGATAAAAATTTTAAATAAAGCGGTTGTTAAAAATATAAGAGTTTATGATATGAAAAAATTGACACCATTTTATGATTATAGTATTATATGTAGTGTAAATACAGCACGACAAGGTATGGCTGCTATCAATTATTTAAAAAAGGAAGCCGAAAACCTTGGATATCATGTTCGTAGTTTCTCATCATCTAATGAGACAAATTGGTTTTTAATCGATTTAGATGAAATTGTTGTTCATCTTTTTGTGGGTGAAGAAAGATATCGCTACAATTTAGATGGCATGTATGGAGATTGTCCTATTAAAGTAGTAGAATAAATTGACTAATTTTGCCACTTTGTGCATATAATTATGTTGAAAGTGGTGAAAAAATGAAGTTATCAGAAATATCAACAAAAGATATTATTAATGATGAAGATGGTTCTCGTTTAGGTAAAATTGTCGATGCGGAAATTGATGTCGCTACAGGCAAAATTGTAAGTGTACATGTATATCGTAATTTTAAATTACTACACTTATTTTCTAACAAAGATGTCATTCAAATACCTTGGGATAACATCATAAAAATTGGTAGTGACGTTGTAATCGTTGAAAATAGACAAAAAATAAAAGAAGATACATAAAAAGGAAAGAGGTTAGAATTATGAAATATGTACCAAGTCTTGAAAAATCTTTTAAACCAATGATTCTTGAACTAAGAAAATTTAATGCACAAGCAACAGAACCTTTTGCCATTTGTGTTGAAAGACAAAATGGTTATCGCTATCGTTACGATATGAAGGTATTCCGTGGGGATAACGTTGAAAACTATGAAATGGTTGAAAGAGTAATTAAAAGTATCCTTTGGGTTGTAGGTGGATTTAAAATTTACTTAGGTGGTAATGATTTTATTACAAAAAAAATGCAAGAAGTTTTCTCTTTAGAAGGAACTAGAAGATTCGATGTTGATTTTATGTCAAGAGTTTATGACAAACCATTTGAAGTAATTGCTTGCTTATTAGCAGAAGTGCCAACTACTATTGAAGCATCACTTCCAGCAGGTGGCCATCTTGAAGGATGCCGAATAGGTTTTGATGCAGGCGGCTCGGATAGAAAAGTAAGTGCTGTTGTAAATGGTGAAGTTATTCATTCTGAAGAAGTTGTTTGGTTTCCTAAAATTAATGAAGATCCTGAATACCATTATGCAGGAATTTTAGATAGTTTTAAACGTGCGGCTGCTAAAATGCCAAGAGTAGACGCAATTGGTGTTTCAAGCGCTGGTATATATATTGATAATGAAGTTCGTGTAGCATCTTTATTTCTTAAAGTACCTCAAGATTTATTTGAAAAGAAAGTTAGAGATATGTATATTCGTGCAGCTAAAGAAATTGGTGACATACCATTAACCGTTGCTAATGATGGTGACGTTACAGCATTAGCAGGAGCATTAAGTCTAAAGGATGGCCGTGTTTTAGGTATTGCTATGGGTACAAGTGAGGCTGTAGGTTATGTTAATAAAGATGGTAATCTCAATGGTTGGTTAAGTGAACTTGCTTTTGTACCAGTAGACTATAATAAAGACGCAATGATTGATGAATGGAGCGGTGATTATGGTTGTGGCGTTAAATACTTTAGTCAAGATAGTGTTATTAAATTAGCTGGTTTTGCAGGAATAAAATTAGACGAAAATGCATCTCCTGCTGAAAAATTAAAAGTTGTTCAAGGCTTAATGAAAGAAAATGATCCACGTGCAAGAGAAATTTATGAAAATATTGGTATTTATTTAGGTTATAGTATCGCATACTATGCTGAATTCTATGATATTAAATATTTACTATTACTTGGTCGTGTAACAAGTGGTGAAGGTGGCGATATCATTATTGCTAAAGCCAATGAAGTATTAAAAGACGAATTCCCTGAATATAAAGATATAACAATTATGATGCCAGATGAATGGACTCGTCGTGTAGGCCAATCAATTGCTGCTGCGAGTCTTCCTGAACTTAAAAAATAATGTTATCCGTTGAAGTATTTTGCGATAGTCAAGAAAATTGTAATACTTATTTGATAACTCAAGATCAATATGCAATTGTTATTGATCCTGCAAATAATGTTAAAACATTAAAACAATTTTTAGAAAATAAGATATTATGTGCAGTTTTTCTTACACATGGTCATTATGATCACTTTAAAGAGTTAGAAGATGTCCTCAAAACCTATGATGTAAAATGTTATTTACATAAAAAAGCTAAAGATAAAATTTTTGATTTGGATACAAGTTATGCAAAATATTTTGGATGTGATAAACTTCCTTATATTGAAGATAATAAATTTGTTTTTCTAAAAGATAATGAAAAATTACAATTTGCTAATTTTTATGTTCAAATTTTATTTACACCAGGACATACGGATGATTCAGTTTGTTATATAATTGATAATTTGCTTTTTTCAGGTGATACTTTGTTTAAAGGTTCAGTTGGAAGAACAGATCTTGCAACTGGTAATATCATCGCACAAATAGAGTCTTTAAAGAATATTAAAAATTTAAAACAAAATTATTTTATTTACCCTGGTCATAATGAATTTACGACTTTAGATTATGAAATAAAAAATAATTATTATTTAAAAAAATGATTTTAAAGCATCCCGTTTACGGGATGCTTTTTCTAGTTTATGAAAAAAATAAAAAAATAGCACTAAACTGTTGACAGTGCTAAAAAAAGATGGTATAATATTAGCAGCAAACAATTTAGAGTGCTAAGGAGGCAAATATTGTGTTAAGCGAAAGACAAAAATTGGTATTAATTGCAATAATTGAAGAATATGTAAAAACCAATGAACCTGTTGGATCTTTTGCGTTAGTTAAAAGGCCTGAACTAAACTTTTCATCTGCGACGTTACGTAATGATATGGCACAACTTGAGGAAATGGGCTTTCTAGAAAAAACGCATACTTCTAGTGGCCGTGTTCCATCAGTTAAAGGCTATCGATTCTATGTAGAAACAATTATGAAAAAAACTAGTGAGGAAACCGCCAATTTTCCAATGATTGATGAAATATTTGATCGGCCAAATATTACTCGAGAAGAAGCAATTAGTGAATCAATGGAAATTATAACGGAAATTACAAATTATGCAACCATTGCACTTGGGAAAACCGCATATAATTCAAGAATTAAAAAACTTGAATTTGTTTCATTAAAAGAAAACTATGCAGTCATCCTAATGATTACTGATCAGGGCCACGTTGAAAGTAAACGTATCATAGTACCGGCAGGAATTAGTATTAGAGAAATTGAAAAAACAATTACTATTTTAGATGAAGTTTTACATAATTGTCTTTTAAGTGACATTCAAAATCAACTACTTGATGATATTACAAACGATGAAATTCGTGATTATATACATTATCATAGTGATTTAGTTGATGCATTTGTCAATGCTTTTACAGAAATGGTTTCAGATAAATATCATATTAGTGGTAAATATAATATTTTGTCGCAACCTGAATTTCAAAATGTAACAAAGGCTCGGGCGTTCTTAGATGCAATTGAAAAAAAAGATATCTTAAGGATTGTCAAATCAGATAGTATGGGCATTAACATTAAAATTGGTCAAGAAAATGAATTAAAGATAATGCAAGATTGCACAGTTATTACAGTTCCTTATGAAACAAATAGTGGTAGTGTTGGTGCAATTACAGTATTTGGTCCAACTAGAATGGAATATGATAAAGTAATTCCTTTACTTGAATATATTGCCAAAAATATGAAGAAAATTGTATAGGTGAAAAATATGGAAAATAATCGTTATCGAGAAGAAGAAAAAGAATTAGAAGAATCTGCTTCAAAAGTTGAAAAAAAAGAAACTATTGAAAATCAAGAAAATTTAGCAGAAAATCTTGAAGAAAAGTTAAATAAAACTGAAGAAGAGCTCAAAAATGATGAAAAATTAAATAAAAAATTAAAAAAGAAAGTTAAACATTTAGAAGAAGAAATTTTTAAACTAACTGATGAGTTAAATCAAACTAAAGATCAACTATTGAGAAATCGAGCTGACTTAGAAAACTTTAAACGAAGAACTTCAGAAGAAAGAATCAAAGAAAGAAAATATGCCATGCAAGATTTTTTTAGTGAAATAATTGATGTGATTGATGTTTTTGATAAAGCAGTAAACATCAAAACAGAAGATGAAAAATTAAAGAAGTATTTGAGTGGGTTTGTGATGGTAAATACAAGACTAAAACAAACTTTAGAAAATTATGGTGTTAAAAAAATTGAATGTTTAAATAAAGAATTTAATCCGTCTTGTCAACAAGCATTAGAAACTGTTGAAAAAGAAGGCGTTGAATCCAATATTGTAATTGAGGTAGTTATGGATGGCTACATGTATAAAGATCGCGTATTGAGACCTAGTATGGTCAAAGTAAGTAAATAATTAGGAGGTAAAAAATATGAGTAAAATTATAGGTATTGATCTTGGTACAACAAATTCATGTGTTGCTGTTATGGAAGGAGGAGAATCTAAGGTAATTGTAAATGCTGAAGGTATGAGAACAACTCCATCTGTGGTTGCATTTAAAAATGGTGATATTGCCGTTGGCGAAAGTGCAAGACGTCAAGCGGCTACAAATTTAGATACTGTGTTTTCAATTAAAAGACATATGGGTACTGATTATAAAGTACATATTAAATCAACTAATAAAGATTATACACCACAAGAAATTTCAGCAATGATTCTTCAAAATTTGAAAGCTACTGCTGAAGCATATTTAGGTGAAAAAGTTACAGAAGCTGTTATTACTGTCCCTGCATATTTTAATGATGCAGAAAGACAAGCAACTAAAGATGCTGGTAAAATTGCTGGACTTGAAGTAAAGCGTATTATCAACGAACCTACAGCAGCTGCTCTTGCTTATGGTATTGATAAAGATAATACAAAAGAACAAAAAATTTTAGTTTATGACCTTGGTGGAGGTACTTTTGATGTATCTGTCTTAGAATTAGCTGATGGTACATATGAAGTTTTAGCAACAGCCGGTAATAATCGTCTTGGTGGAGATGACTTTGATAATCGTGTTGTTGATTATATGGTTAAAGAATTTAAACGCACAAACGGTATAGATTTAACTACCAATAAGAGCGCAATGTTTAGATTAAAACTTGAAGCTGAAAAAGCTAAGAAAGATTTAAGTGGTATTACAACTACTGATATTAATATTCCATTTATTGCAATGGATTCTGAAGGTAATCCAGTTCACTTTGATATGACGCTTACAAGATCTAAATTTGAAGAATTAATTCGTGATTTAGTAGATTCTACAACAAAGTCTGTTCGTCAGGCCTTAAAGGATGCTGGATTAACAACATCAGATATTGACCAAGTATTATTAGTAGGTGGTTCTACACGTATTCCTTGTGTACAAGATCTTGTTAGAAAAGAATTAGGTAAGGAACCAAATCGTAGTATCAATCCAGATGAAGTTGTTGCTATGGGTGCTGCTATTCAAGGTGGCGTTCTCGCAGGTGATGTTAAAGATGTATTATTATTAGATGTTACTCCACTTTCACTAGGTATTGAGACATTAGGTGGCGTATCTACAGTTTTAATTCCACGTAATACAACTATTCCTACATCCAAATCGCAAATCTTCTCAACTGCTGCTGATAATCAACCAGCTGTTGATATCCATGTATTACAAGGCGAACGAGCAATGGCTGCTGACAATAAGACACTTGGGCGTTTTCAATTAAGTGGTATTCCACTAGCTCCAAGAGGTGTTCCTCAAATTGAAGTTAAGTTTGATATTGATGCTAATGGAATTGTTCATGTAAGCGCTAAAGATCTTGGTACTGGTAAGGTTCAAACAATTACCATTACTGGTGGTTCTGGATTAAGTGAAGACGAAATTGATCGTATGGTAAAAGAAGCTGAAGCTAATGCAGCAAGTGACAAAGCTAAAAAAGAAGAAGCTGATTTACGTAACGAATGTGAACAAATCATTTTTGCTGCAAAGAAATCAGTCGAAGATTTAGGTACAGAAGTAACTGAAGAAGAAAAAACAAATATTGAAACGGCAATTAAAGAATTACAAGATGCTTTAAGCAAGAATAACTTAGATGACATCAAAGCTAAGAAAGAAGCTCTTGAAAAAGCCGCACAAAGTGTTGCAATGAAGGCTTATCAAAAAGCACAAGAACAAACAACAAATAATCAAGATAATGGAAATCATCAAAATAGTGATGGTACTGTTGATGCAACTTATGAAGAAACTAATAAATAAATAATTTTGATAAATTGTTAGATGATTAAGAAAGGAGCCTGCTATGGCAACTAAAAGAGATTATTATGAAGTCTTAGGGGTATCAAAAGATGCCTCTCAAGAAGAAATAAAAAAAGCATATCGTACGTTAGCAAAAAAATATCATCCAGATGTATCAAAAGAACCTAATGCTACTGAGAAGTTTGCTGAAATTCAAGTGGCATATGACTGTTTAAGTGACCCCGAGAAAAGAGCAAATTATGATAGATTTGGTACAGAAGATATGGCTGGCTTTAGTAGTGGTCAATCAGAAGCAGGTTTCGGTTTTGAAGATATTTTTAGCAACATATTTGGAGGCTTCGGCGGAACGAGCAGTAGATCTCGTTCTTCTGCAAGGAGGGGTAGCGATTTACAAGCTGAAGTTACTTTAACTTTTGAAGAAGCTGCTTTTGGTGTGGATAAAAAAATAAATGTCACAAAATTGGATACTTGTTCAAAGTGTGCAGGTTTAGGTGCTGAATCAAAAAATGATATTTCCACTTGTTCAAGATGTAATGGTCGTGGTACGGTGGTTACCCAACAACGTACTATTCTTGGTGTGATGAGAAGTGAAACGACTTGCCCAGAATGCGGTGGTACTGGTAAAAAAATTAAAAAGGTTTGTTCTGAATGCGGTGGTAGCGGTCGTGTAAGAAAGACAAAAGTTCTTAATGTCAAAATTCCTGGAGGTATAGCTGATGATCAAACAATCAGACTTTCTGGTGAAGGTGAAGCAGGAGTGAATGGCGGCTCAGCTGGTGATTTATTAATCCATGTTAATGTTAAAAAACATGAGATTTTTGAAAGAGATGGAAATAATATCTTACTTGATTTGCCGATAACATTTAGTCAAGCAGCACTTGGTGCAACTATTGAAATAAAAACTTTGTATGGATTGGTTAATTTAAAAATACCTGCAGGAATACAGTGCGGTACAAAATTGAAATTAGCAGGTAAAGGAATAGATAATAAAATTAATGGCCGTAAAGGTGATCAAATTGTAACGGTAAATGTTATTACACCTACTAATTTATCTACAAAGCAAAAGGAAATTTTCGCTGAACTATCTAATACAGATGAGACCAAAAATAATAGTATTTTTGATAGAATTAAAAAATTCTTTAAACAAAAAAATTAATTAAAAATCAAAAAAAGCATTTCTAATTGGGCAAGAAAATTGTCTAAAAAAGAAATGCTTTTTTTTAACTATTTTAGTTAAATATGACTTTTATTGAAAAATGAAAAAAATAATTAAGTAAAAATTGAATTTAAAGTAAAAAAATGTAAGCGGTTTTATTTACAAATAGATTTATAACTAGTATAATTTTATTGTATTTTAAATAATTATACAAGGAGAGGAAAATGAAAATTAGAAGAGCTATTTTATTCGTATTTATGATAGTGCTGTTATGCAGTTTTGCTTCGTGTAAGAAAAAATCTACATGTGAAAAAAATGGACACCATTGGCAAGAAGCATCTTGTACCACCCCTAAAACTTGTACAGTTTGTAATGCTACAGAAGGAGAGGCTTTGGGCCATATTTGGGTTGATGCAACATGTGATAAATCAAAAACATGTATAAGATGTGGAGCAACTAATGGTGAAGCGTTAGGTCATGATTGGAATGAAGGCGTAATTACAAATAAACCAACTTGTACAGAAGAAGGTACTAAATTGTTTACTTGTAATCGTTGTGATGAAATTATAATTGAAACGCTTGAAGCGTTAGGTCACGATTGGGTTGAAGCAACTTATCTAGCACCAAAGACATGTTCAAGATGTGGTGAAACAGAAGGTAATCCTTTGCCATCTATGCAGATTGATGCAATTGTTGCTAATAGTGAAATGATGGTTGGTGAACAACAAAATATAGAAGTAAATTTTACTAGTGGAAAGTTATATCAACTTGAATTTAATGTTGAAAAAATGGTAAAAGTTGTTAGTCAAACAGAAAATATTTGTGTAATAGAAGCATTAAAAGAAGGTCAAGTAACAATTACTTTTAAGACAATTGATAATTCTGAATATGATCAAATAGTTTTAACAATAAGCGAAGAAACATTTGATATTGAATATGCTTCTAAAGCAAATGTTATCTTGCCAGAAACTGATATTACGAGTTACAAACAATCACAATTACCTCTTGAATTACCAGTTCCAACTAAAGATGGATATTTATTTTTAGGATGGGCAACACCTGATATAGCTAATGAATATAAAAATACGGCAGTTGCATCTTGGGATACAAGTATACTTTGGAAAAGTATTCCTGTAGGAACAACTGGAGATTTAATATTAACTCCAATGTTTGGATACACAAGGATGGAATTACATGCTGATACAACAGTCATTGATTTAGAAGATAGTTTAACCATAAGTGTTGTTAAAAAATATTTTAGTGAAGAACAAAATTTATCAAAAATTCAATTTACTACAATGAATGATGAAATTTTAACAATTGATAATAATGGTATAATTACACCGGTTTCGACAGGCTATACAACTATTATGGCAAGTTTGGAAGATTTTCCTGATGTTAATATTACATTAGGAATAACAATAGTTGAAGATTTAGACGGCCTAGATGAATTATTACAACTTCTAGTTGAAGCAAATGCTGATGAAGTTATTACTAAACAAATTACAGTAACAGGATATCAATTTGTGTATGGATTACGTCTACGTGGCAGTGTATCTAATTACTTATTTGCAGATCATGTTGTAAATGAAGATTATATGACACCATTAAATGATGAAAATAGACCTGGCGATACACATGAAAAATATTATATTTGCGTACATGATACAGCCTCTAGTGCTAATACTGCTGATGCACTTACTCATGCAAGATATGTACAAGTAGGTGGTGGTGGAACAAGTTGGCACTATTCAGCGGGTGATACAGGTATTTATCATCAAATTCCTGATAATGAAAGAGCATATCATGCTGGAGATGGTTCAAGAGAATATCATTTGAATGAATCTGGTTTAGTTGCAAAACCAAACGCAAAAATGGAAGTTACAATTTCTGAAGATGGTTATTTTGAAATAGATGGCGAAAAATCATTAGTAAAAGCTCCACTTAAAGACAACGAAGAAATTCCAACAACATCAGAGATTAATGATGCTGGCATCCGTGTTGTTGTTCAAAATGGTAAATATTATATTGGTGATACATGGTGGAGTTCAACTTACAAACGTGTTGCAAATACAGGTGGTAATGTAAATAGTATTGGCATCGAAACAATGGTGAATCAAGGATCTGATTTATACTTAACATGGCAAAAAACTGCTAAATTAGTAGCCCATTTATTAATTGATAATAATTTAACTCTTGACGATGTAAAACCTCATCATTATTTTAGTGGAAAAAATTGTCCACAAACAATGCGAGATAATGGCTTATGGGATAATTTCTTAACTCTTGTTTCTTTTGAATATCGCATTTTAAAAGACTTTGGTGACTATGAAATTACTTTTGAATCTTTAGACGCAGAATTTGTAAAAAATAATGGCCGTGTTATAAAACAAGATTTAAAAGATAAAGTGGTTAGTTACAATGTAACTGTCACAAAAGATGGCGTATCTAAAACTATAACCTTATCAACTATTATTCCAGGTAATTGCCATTTCTTATTTGGTTAAAAAATAAACATTTTATAAAAAATTTATGCTATATTTTTATGTTTTTTTGATGTTTATAGACCAAAAAAACATAAAAATAATGTAAAAAAAATAAAGCAAGATTTTTAAAAAATTGTCAAATTTTAAAAAAATATAAAAAAAACAATTTAAAATATGAAAACGCTTGCGTGTTTTTTTAAAAAGTGATATAATAAAGTGTAAATTCAAGCGAAAAGGAGAATAACATGTTAAACATTAGAAAAAGATTTTTCTTATTATTAACTGTTGTGGGACTACTATTTGGTATTGCCTCATGTACAAACAATAATGATTATGTAAGATTAACATTTGACAATGACGTATATGAAGTAAATGTTGGTCAAACCATTGATGTTTCCCCAATAGTTAACAAAGGGTCAAACGTTGGTGTTGTAACTATTGAATACACATCATATGACAATCAAATTGCATCCTACTCTGATGGTAAACTAACAGGTTTACAACCAGGGGAGACGATAATTAAAGTTGTATGTTCTGAACATCCTGTTGCATATGATATTGCAACAGTAAGAGTAGTGGCAAATTCGCTTCCAGAAGTCGAATTTGAACCATTACAACTTACAATGTTAAAAGGTACTACACAAACTTTAACATATAAGTTTGTTCCAGAATATGCAAATGCTTTAATGAGTTTTACGTCTGCTAATCCTGAAATTGCAACAGTAGATGAAGATGGAGTAATTACAGGAGTAGCAAAAGGTACTGCAGTTATTATTGTACGTGCGACTGATGAATTAGATGAAACACAATATCGTGATTATACTTTCGTTATTGAAGTATTAGAAGCTGATTTTGCGATTCAATATGAGCTTAATGGTGGAACAAATGATCCATCTAATCCTGTTGGATATAATGTTTTAAATCTTCCAATTGCAATTAAAGCCGCAACCAAATTTGGATATAATTTCTTAGGTTGGTATGATAATCCTGAATTCACAGGTAATCCAATTGAAGAAATTGCTGCTAATTCAACTGGTGATATCACATTATATGCTAAATGGGAAGTATCAATTTTTGATATTACTTATGAGCTTAATGGTGGTCAAAATGCAGATGAAAATCCTGCTCAATATGATATCAACAAATTACCATTAAAATTAGCTGAACCTACAAAACTTGGCTATAAGTTCCTAGGTTGGACATTAGATGGTACTAAGGTTGAAGAGATTGTTAGTGGTACAACAGGTGCTGTTACACTTGTTGCTGAATGGGAAGTTATCACTTATAATATTACATTTGATACAGTAGGTGGAGCTTGGCAAGATTTAACAGGTGTTGTATGGCCTTACAATAAAGATCGTGCTGCAATGGTTGCTGATTTTGTTGTAGATTTTAATGCACATAGTGGTAAAACTGTTGCTGCTGATGGATCAGATTTCTTCGCAAGAAGTTGGATGGCTGATAATTCAAGCGCTGGCTATAATTTCTTAGTAAGTACTGAATATGGCGCAAAATGGGGTTGGTTATTAGACTTCATTAATGATACTCGTTTAGCTAATGGCAAAGCAGTGTTAAGTGCAGCAGATGGACAAGCTGAAGCACGAGGTGAAATTCATAATTTTTTAAATGCCTGTGCACCTGGTGAAAAAGGTGGAAATGCGGCATATGGATGTGATTATTCACCTGAAGTTGGTGGAAATGATTTCTGGTTATATACAGTTGATTTACCAGAACCTAATATTCCTACTACTTATACAGTGGAGGATGAAGTTGTTTTACCTTCTGTTCTATATAAGACTGGTTATGAATTTGTTGGTTGGATGTTAGATGGTGAATTAGTTGAAACAATTACTAAAGGCACAACTGGAGATCTTACTTTTGTAGCTGAATGGGCAATAGTTGAATATACGATTACTTATGATTTAAATGATGGATTATTTGATATTTATCCATATATCAGTCGTGAGGAAATGGTTGATGATTTCTTAAATGATGCAATGGCATTCTATGGTAAGACTTCTAAACCAAATTGTATGGTTAAAGGCACTACTGATGGAATTGGTTTTGCCGATGTATTTACAGCAATTTATGGTATCTTTAGTAGTGAAGATTATGCTGCTAAATGGGCATGGTTAAAAGATTACATTCTTGCAACTGCTACTGATGCAAATAAAGAATATTTAGAAACTGGTAATGAATCATATTGGAGATATTCATTAGGTGCATTCCTATTTGAAGATTTCCGTTCAAGTTGGCCTGCAAGCCAAGACTATACTGATGATGCACTAGCAAATGGTTTCTGGGATTATTTATCTAATGGTGCTGAACCTCAAGATACTTATACAGTAAATGATGAAGTATTATTAGTAATTCCAGTTAAGGCTGGTTGTGAATTTATAGGATGGTTCTTAGACGGAACACAAGTAAATAAAATTTCACAAGGTACCACTGGTAATTTAGTTCTTGTAGCAAAATGGTATAATCCAGAAGCAGAATTAGAAATAGATTATCAATTAGATGGTGGTGTTCTTACAGCAAGTGATCCATTAACATTTATTGCAAAAGATGGATTAACTACTCTTCCAACTCCAACTAAAGTAGGTTATTTATTTAAAGGTTGGTTTGAAGATGTAGAATGTACAAAAGCTGTAACTAGTATTCCTAGTGGATTAGCCGATGATACAGTAGTTACATTATATGCATCTTGGGAATTAGAAACTTATACAATTGAATATGAAACTAATGGCGGTCAATTTTTAACTGCAAGTGTTGCTCCATTATATGACACATTTGATGATTTAGTTGCTGCATTTGTAAATGATTATGCAAGTTTCACTGGCTTAACTGGTGTTACAGCAGAATCATTCTATGGTAAATCAAATCAATATGGTTTATATGGATTCTTTAAAAATGAAGAAATGGCAGCTAAATGGAATTGGTTACTAGATTTCATTAATGATAAAGCACAAGAAGTTGATTATGCTGGCAAAGCTTATTTAACTTTAAATGCTGGTGCTGCTAATTTCAATAAGTATGCAAGAAGTAATTTTGCATCATTATTGCAACAAACACTTTTAACTAAAATTTCACCATTATCAATGAATTTTTCAGATGTTGATGGTGATGCTTTATGGGCTGCATGTCCTACTAAAGATATTCAAGTAGGTATTGAAGCAAAATATAGTTATACTGTTTTAGAATTACCTCTAGAAATTGCAACACCTAATAAAGAAGGGGCTACATTTGTTGGTTGGTATACAAATCCTGATCTTAAAAATGGCAAGATTGAGCAATTGACTATTGAAAATATTGGTAATATAAAATTATATGCTAGATGGTCAGATTCAGTAATTAATTATGATACTTATAATATTAATTATGAATTAGATGGTGGTACATTAGAGGAAGGTGCACCTACTTCATATGTTGAAGAAACTGGTGTAGTTCTTATGGGCGCAACAAAACCTGGCTATACTTTTGTTGGTTGGTTCTTAGATCCTGAATGTACACAAGCTGTTAGTGAATTTACTGCTAGCGATAAAGGCGATAAGATTGTATATGCTTGTTGGGAAGCAGTTACTTATACCATTACTTATGAAGTAGGAGATGGTGAACTTCCTGTTGAAACTGTTAGAGTAAGCGGTTATGATACTGTTGAACAAATTGTTGAAGATCTATTAAAAGATTATTCAGCATTTGACGGTGTAACATATACTGAACCTAGTGAATTAGGTACTTCAGCATGGCCTTCTGCAGCTGATCTTAACTTTGGTACATTCTATTTATCAACTGTTAATGGTGTCAAGATGTATGAAAAATATGCTTGGTTCTTAGAATACTTGTTAGATGTCAATACTGTTGGTGAATATAATAGAATTTTAACTAAGTATAAAGATCCAACGTATGTTGAGGTTGCTGATGATAATTATGCATTCTATTATGCATTTAAAGGCTTTGTTCAAAAAATGCAATATCGTGCTGGTAATCAATATTGGGAGACTGCAAACTTTGCTGATGAAGCAGTTGTAAATAAAGTTTTAGACTTTGCACCAGAAGCTGTTTATGAAGAAAAGCCTGTTACTTCTACTTATACATTAGAAACATTACCATTTGTACTTCCAACTCCAGTTCCAGCTGAAGGTAAGAAATTTGTAGGTTGGTATCAAAATGCTGAATTTACTGGTGATGTATGGTTTGAAGTACCTACTGGTACAATGGGTGACTTAACTTTATATGCTAAGTACTTAAATATTGATGAAGATGTAAAATATGCTATTAGTTATGAATTAGATGGTGGTACACTTTCAGTTGATGCTCCAGTTGAATATGTTGCAGGTACAGTTTTAACATTAACTGCTACAGCTACAAAGAATGGTTATGTATTTAAGGGTTGGTTCTTAGATCCTGAATGTACACAAGTTATAACTGAAATTAGTGCTGATACAGTTGGCAATGTTAGATTATATGCTGGTTGGGAAATTGAAAAAGTAGAAGTTGAGTTTGTAAATGCCGAAGGTTTAACTACTCAAGAAATGGCAGTAGGTGAAATATTACCAACTCCAACAAAAGATGGTTATGTATTTGCTGGCTGGTATCTTGATGAAACTTTTGCAGGTGAAGCTGTAACTACTGTTGTAGGCGCAGGTAAATATTATGCAAAATGGGAGCAAGCTACATATGCAATTACTTTTGAATTAGATGGTGGTGAATGCGATAATTTACCTACTGAATATGCAATTAACCAAACAACTACACTTCCAGTTCCAACTAAAGAAGGATTTGAATTTGTAGGTTGGTTATTAGATGGTGAAGTTGTTACTGAAATTGGTCCCGATCAAAGAGGTGATATTACACTTGTTGCTGAATGGAAGGAAGTTGGCGCTGAACCAAAAGAATTAGTTGTTGATTCTAATGATCCTGAAGCTTATGCTACAATTGAAGCTGCATTGGAAGCTGCAAACGATGGTGATGAAATTTTAATTGTTGCAGGAACATATCAAGGATTTACTATTTCTAAAGAAGTAACTATTAAAGGTGCTAATTGGGGAATTAATCCTGTTGAACAAAGTAGATTAGAAGAAACAATTTTTACAAGCGATGTTGTTATTGCTGCAAACAATGTAGTAATTGATGGTATTGCATTAACTGAAAAAGGACGTATTTGTGGTTCACCTACTGGTGTTAGCAATACAAAATTAACAAATATTTACAGTTATGCATCAACAGTTAACGCAACTGCTACTGACAGTGCTACTGCTCCAATTTATTTTGTACCAGAAACTGGTAATACAAATGCCTTATTTGAAAATTTAGAATTATCAAATATTAAGTATGAAGGTTCAACTGGTAGACCAATGATTTTATATGGTATGCAAATCGTTAACTTAACTATCAAAGATTGTTCATTCGTTGGTAGTGGAACAAATTACAATGATGGTATTAAGATTGATAACAAAGCAGCATTTGGTGTAAAAGGTGATGTTAAGATTGTTAATAACTATTTTGAAAAATACTCTCAATACGTAATTTGGTTGTTATCTTATGCTGGTGGTACATATGAAATCAAGAATAATACATTTGTTGATTGCGGTCAAACTCCAGGAAGCCATGCTGCTATCACACTTGCTACTTATAATGGTGGTGAAGATGATAAAGTAGTTCTTGAATTCCAATATAATACAGTTAATGATTCATATATGTTAGTTAGAATGAATGCTAATTCTAATGCTATTGCTGATAACTTCGATGTTCATATTAACTATAATAAATTATTAAACTGCCTTGCTACATATTATATTAAGAATGACAACTCATTTACAGTTGATGGTTCTAATAACTATTATGATGTTACTCCTGTTGAAGGAAAATTTATAGGTACAGATGGTTGGGAAACATACTATGAAAATGAAGAAGATGTTCCAGCATATATTGATGATGAAGCTGAAACATATGCAATTAAATATGTATTGAATGGTGGAAATTTACCATCAGATGCTCCAACTATGTATGATAATGCATTAGGTTTAGATAGACTTCCAGTTCCTACAAATGGTGATTTAATATTTGTTGGTTGGTATCTAGATGATCAAAAAGTTGAAGCAATTGTAGCTGGTACAAGTGCAGATGTAACTCTCACAGCAAGATGGCGTGAAGATGCATTATATGTAGGTGTAGGAGAAGATTATTATTATCCAACATTAGCAGCAGCTTTAGCAGATGCTGAAGATGGCACTAAGATTATTTTATTAGTTGGTACATATGATGAAGATGTTACAATTTCATTAGCTAATATTACAATTGCTGGACCTAACGCTGGTGTTGATGCTAATTCTGATTTAAGAGAAGAGGAAGCAGTTTTAACAGGTGTTATTACTCTTCCAAATGAAGCAACTAATTTAACAATTGATGGATTATCATTTACTGGTGATGCTAGAATTGTGGCTAATGAAAGTGCTAATTATTATAATTTTGCATTTATTAATAATTTAGTTTATGATACAACTGAATCTACAACTCCTTGGGTAATTAATCGTTATCAAATGAAAGGATTTATTGATTTTAATTTACCTAATGGTGGTTCTACAAATGATTTCTATTTTGCAAATAATAAATTTACAAATGTTAGTGATGTTAATATTTTAGTAAATAGAATTGTTAATATTTCAGTTGAAGGAAATACATTTGTTGATTTTGATCGTGACGCAATTAGAGCAGAGGGTGGATATAATCAAGGCTTGATTTCATTCACAAACAATCATTTTGAACAAACTGTTGCTGATAATGGCTATAATGCAATTTTCTTATATGCACTATCTGGTCCTGCAGGAACAAGTACAACTGTTTATGTAACAAATAATACATTTAAGCAACTTGGTAATTCTGATCCTAGTGCAGCTCCATACAATGGTGCTATCGCAGCTCATGTATATCAAGAACAAAAGACAGCATGGGAAATTACTGATAATGTATTTGACGATTGCTACAATTATCTATACTTACGTAATAATGGTGCTACAGCTTCTATTTGGAGTTGTAAAGTTGAAAATAATCAATTTTTAGGTCTTCCTGCTACTCATTACTTTGGTAGTTATAGTGGTTCTGATACTGAAACAACTAATCCACATTTAGCAGAATTTGGTGCTAACTATTATGAAGATAATGATGGACAAGTAATAACTGATTTAAGTGTTCATGCAGCATTATTTAAACACCTTAAGACTTATGGTACTACATTAAGTACTGCACCAACTACTGAAGAAGCTACACCTCTTGAATTCTATACGATTACTTATGAATTAAATGGTGGTACTTTAAAAGGTACTTATCCAACAGCTTATAATAGTTACAATACAGAACCAATTGCATTACCTACACCAACAAGATTGAATTTTGTATTCTTAGGTTGGGCATTAAATGGTGATTATGTTGCAGAAATTCCTGCTACATCTAAAGGTAATATTATATTAGTAGCTGAATGGGAAGTACTTGAAGGTGAAATATATGATGTAACTTATGATTTTAATGGTGGATATTCAGAAGAATTATTAGTTGCAAATGGTACTAGTGCTACTACACAATTGTCAGTTAATAATTACAATTATAATAATGGTACTTTCTGGGGAGGAAGATATACTAGTGACATATTTATTGGTACAAATCAATATGATCCATTAGCAACATTCTCTGATCGTATCTATATTGCAAAGAATATAGAAACTGGTATTTATGAAGTACTTTCTGTACTTAATTCTGGTCCATCTAGTTGGGCAGAAGGTGCTGAATATGTAATTACAATTTCAAGTTCATACGGTAGTTATGGTAGTGTTTCGAGCGCTATTAGTAAAATAGCTGTAGGACAAATGGTTGCTTTTGACATTCCAATTGAAGATATATCAGCTGATAATCCAGCAACAGTGTACTTTTTCAATGAAGTACCTGCTGGTGATACATTAGTTGTTCCTTCAAGATATAGTACACCTCTTATTGTTCCTGGAAACTTAGGATATGAATTCTTAGGTTGGTACGATGAAAATGATATTTTATATGAAAGTTTAGAAACTATTAGTGGTGATTTAAAACTTACTGCAAAATGGAAAGAATTAAATCCTGTTACAGGTATAAAAGTTGATGCGATTTGTGATGAATTAACTAAAGGTCAAACTTTCCAAATTGTAGCAAGTGTTGAACCTGCAGATGCTTATTTTAAAGATTTATTCTATTCTTCAAATAATACCGATATTCTTACAGTATCAAGTACTGGCTTAGTTACAGCAGTTAATGAAGGTACAGCAACAATCACAATTTATGATTACTTGAATAAAGTATCATATAGTCATGATATTACTGTATATTCACTTAACACAATTGATGTAACATTTGAAGAACAATATAATGGTACAATTAATATCGATGATACACTTCAAATTATTGCTACTGCACATGGAAAAGATATGGAAGGTTCTACAATTAAATATGAATCTAGTGATACTGATATTTTAACTGTTTCTGATACAGGACTTGTAACTGCTGTTGCTAATGGTGAAGCTACTGTAAAAGTAAGTATCGAGGGTACTGATATTAACATAACAGTTTGCATTAAGGTTGGTGCAATAAGTGGTGATACTGCTATTGATAAATTACTTGCTTTACTTGTAAATAGCAATTTCGCGGTAGTAGAAACTGGTAATATCTCATTATATAATGATGGTACTGAAAGAGTTTATGTTCCTACATATGGAAGTGTTAATAAGTATTTATTTGATGAATTTGTAGTTGATGAAACATATTATGCAACTACAGAAAGTAATCCAAATAACCATAAAGAACGTAGACCTCAAGATACAATTGAATTTGTTACTGTTCATGATACAGCAACTCTTACTGGTACAGTAGTTTCAATTGCCTCTGGTATGTCTAGTGGCGAAACATCAATTCATTACACAGTAGGTAATGATGCAATATATGGCGTTGTTCCTGAAAAATATATTGCATACCATGCTGGTGATGGCACATCATCTACATTTGAATGGGTTAAAACAAATGCTGTTGCAACTGAAAAAGTAGCACCTACATTTGGTATCGCTCAAAATGGTTCTAAATATTATGTAACTGTAAATGGTGTTACAACAACAGTTGAGGCTCCTTTAATTAATGGTGCTGCTCCTACTGCAGAAAATTTCACAATTTTAGGACCTGTTTGGGATGTTATTGATGGATATTACTATATTGGTGGTCCATTATGGTTTAGTTATAACCAAATTGGCTCACGTGGTGGTAATAACAATTCAATAGGTATTGAAATGTGTTCTAATTTATCTGGAGATATTTATGATACGTTCCAAAGAACAGCACAACTTGTAGCTGATATCTTGTTAAGAAATGATTTAGACACAACAAGAGTTAAGATGCATAATACTTGGAGTGGGAAAAATTGTCCACAAACTATGATTGCTGGTTCATATTGGGATACGTTTATGGAAATGGTAGAATTACAATATGAGATTCAAAAGAATTATTCAGAAGCGAATATTTCTATCTTATCTAATAATCCTGATATTGTTGATAATACTGGACGCGTTATTAATGCACCTGAAGAAACTACAACCGTGTCATATGTATTAACAGTTGAGTTAAATGGCGAAACAAGATCAATTACATTGCATAGTGTTATTCCTGGTACAACTACTTGGGAACAATGGGATGGAACATATCCTGCAAGTAGAATTTGGAATAATGGCGTTTTTGCAAGATAATAAAACTATTAAGAATACTCTATTTGGAACAATAATCAAAAATAGAGTATTCATAAAAAAAAATATAGGTATTTAAGTTTGAACATGTAATTCTTCAAAGCTCAAAACAAAAAATACTTGATAAAAAACACTATAGAATCAATGATTTCTATAGTGTTTTTTTGACTTTACCTTTTATACTTACATTAAAATTTTTGCTTGCAAAAAAATACAAAATTTGATATAATTAGAAAAGAAAGTCGGTGAAATTTATGCAACGATATTTTATAAAAAATAATGCTATCATAGGTAATAGAATTAGAATAATGAAAGAAGATTATTATCATATTACAAAAGTAATGCGTATGAAAATAAATGATTTAGTTATAGTTTGCGATGAAAAAAAGTCTTGGCTTTGTTCTATCCAAGAAATTACCAAAGATACAGTCATTTTAAATATTTTAGAAGAAATAGCCGAAAAAAAGGAATTACCTATAGAAGTATCTATTGCGCAAGGAATTATACGTAGAGAAAAAATGGAAGAAGTGATTGACAAAATTACGCAATTAGGTGCATTATATTACCTGCCTGTTCAAATGGAACGTTGTAATGTTAAAATAAATGAAGACAAACTAGATAAAAAAATAGAAAGAATGAACAAAATTGCTAAAGAAGCATCTGAACAATGCCATAGAACCCAATTGCTTAGAGTAAATTATCCAGTTAGTTTTATGGATATGTTAAAACTAAATACTCAATATGACTTGTGTTTATATGCTTACGAAAAGCATGAAACAACAAAGACATTAAAAGAAATATTTTCAAATAAGAAATATGAAAAAATTTTAATTTTAATTGGTCCGGAAGGAGGAATTAGTGATGAAGAAGCAAAA
Organism: uncultured Bacilli bacterium; assembly: GCA_944326155.1. Classification (GTDB taxonomy): domain Bacteria; phylum Bacillota_I; class Bacilli_A; order ML615J-28; family CAG-313; genus CAG-313. The sequence goes on along the minus strand of CALVCV010000001.1, from coordinate 236,008 downwards.
TTGCTTGATGAACATCACTTTATACCTGTGAGTTTAGGCCCAAGAATTTTAAGAACCGAAACAGCGCCTAGTTATATTCTTTCGGTAATTTCATATGAGTTGGAGGAATAAAATGAATTTTTCAACAATAACTTTAGGCTGCAAAGTAAATTTATATGAAACGGAAGCCTTAGTAGAGTTTTTAGAACAAAGAGGTTGGCAATATGAAAAAGATCGTACTGATGTAGATGTTGTTATTATCAACACTTGCACGGTCACAGCCACATCAGATCAAAAAAGTCGTCAAATGATTCATAAAGCCAAACGAAATAATCCTCATAATATTGTGGTTGCTATGGGATGCTTTGTTCAAACCCATATGGAAGATGCTTTAAATATTGCCGATATTATTGTTGGCACAAGTGACCGTTTAAAAATTTATGACTTAGTAACTGACTATCAAAAGAATAACGAAAAGATTAATCATGTTAATATATTAGAGAATTTCATTGAATATGAAGAAATGAAATTAACAAGACTTACAACCCACACGAGAGGTTTTGTTAAAATTCAGGATGGATGTGAAAACTTTTGTAGCTATTGCTTAATTCCTTATGCAAGGGGTAAAATTAAAAGTCGCAAGCCAGAAGATGTAATTGGTGAAATAGAACAATTGATTATGTTTGGTACCAAAGAGATAATTTTATCAGGTATTAATACAGGTACATATGGTCAAGATTTAGGAAATATTAACTTAGCAAAATTAATTAAACTAATTATGGAAAAAACTTCTATAAACCGTTTAAGACTATCATCAATTGAAGTGATGGAAGTAACGGATGAATTATTGAATATTATGAAAAAATATCAAAATAGAATTGCTAACCATCTTCATATTCCTTTACAAGGTGGTAATGATAAAACGTTAATGAGAATGAAAAGAAAATATTTGACAGATGATTATCGTAAACTTATTTTTAAAATAAGAAATCTATTTCCCGACATTGCTATTACAACAGATTGTTTGGCAGGATTTGTATGTGAAACTGAAGAAGAATTTATGCAAACCAAAAAATTTGTTGAAGAAATTCATTTTGCCAATATGCATATATTTCCTTATTCAAGAAGAAAAGGAACGGCTGCTGATTCAATGGATGGTCATTTAGATAGTCAAATTATAAAAAATAGAACGAAAGAATTACTAGTACTTGCTGCAAAAATGAAGAATGAATATGACCAAAAATTTGTTGGCAAAACGGTCAAAGTTTTATTTGAACAAAAAAAAGGACAATATTATACTGGGCATTCCAGTAATTATCTAGAAATATATTGCATGTATAAAGACAATACGATTTTAAATGAAGTGAAAGAGTGTAAAATAACTAGATTTGAAAAAGGCAAATTATACGCCACAATTGAAGGAGAAGCATAATGAATGATTTTAAAAAATACAATTTAAAACCATATTTAAATCAAGCTTTAGATCATATTCATTTTAAAACACCAACAAAGGTACAAGAATTAGTTATTCCAATTGCAATAGCAGGAGAAAGTTTAATGGTGGAAAGTGCTACTGGTAGTGGCAAAACACACGCTTTTTTAATTCCAATTTTACAAAAATTAGATGAGAATAATCAAGAGGTTCAAGTAGTTATTATTTCTCCAACTAGAGAACTTGCAATACAATTATATAAAGTGTGCGCAGAGCTTACTAAATTTTGCAATAAAAAAATTGAAGTTGTAAAAGTAATTGGTGGAATGGATCGTGAATCCGAAATAAAAAAATATGAAAAAAAACAACCGCAAATTGTAATTGGAACAATTGGTCGGTTAATTGATTTAGTCATTGATACAAATGTTTTAAAAATTCATCATGCAAAGACAGTTGTTATTGATGAAGCCGATATGATTTTTGAAAAAAAAGAATTACTTGATGTTGATAAAATAATGGGAAAAGTACAAGGTAAACCGCAATTTTTAATTTTTAGTGCAACAATACCACAAAGTCTAAGACATTTTTTAAATAAATACTTAGATAATGTAAAAACCATAACAATTCAAGAAAAGAATTTTACAGCTGCTAATATTGAACATTTGATGTTGCAATGTAAAACAAGAAATAAAGAAGAAGTATTATTAGAGCTTTTGCACATAATCAATCCATATTTAACCATTATTTTTGTTAACACAAAAGAAGAGGTGGATAGACTTGCTTTATTCCTATCTAAACAAGGTTTTAAAATTGGCAAATTGCATGGTGCAATGGACGATAGAATTCGTAGACAAATGTTAAAAAGAATTGATTCTCTTGAATATCAATATGTAGTTGCTAGTGATATTGCAGCAAGAGGTATTGATATTAAAGGTGTTAGCCATATTATTAATTTTGATCTACCAAATGATATTGAATTTTATATTCATAGAACAGGTCGTACCGCAAGATATAATAATACTGGATATGCGTATTCACTTTATGCTTATGAAGATGATGAATATGTTAAAAATTTGCAAAGTAAGGGACTAAAACCAAAATTTGTTAAAATTAAAAACAATGAAATAGTTGAAACAAAATTCAATTATACGAAAAAACAAAAAAGTTTTACTAAGATTATTGAAGAACAAATACATAGTACTACAAAGATGCCTAAGAAGGTAAAGCCTGGTTATCGAAAAAAAAGACTTGAAGCAATTAATAAAAAAATCAAAAAAGTCAAGAAAGAATATATTAGTAAAATATATCGTAAAAAAGCTCAGATAGAAAGAGGACAAAAATGAAAATAGGTTCACATGTTTCCAATAATGGAACAAAAATGTTAATTGGCAGTGTGGAAGAAGCAATTTCTTACAACGCTAATTGTTTAATGGTATATTTAGGGGCTCCGCAAAATACATTTAGAAAGCCAATAGAAAAGCAAAATGCTAAAGAAGCAATTGCACTTGCCCATAAAAATGGTATTAGTAGTGATGACATTATTGTTCATGCGCCCTACATTGTAAATCTTGCACAAATGGATGATGAAAAATTTAATTTTGCGATTCATTTTATTGCGCAAGAAGTAGAAGGCGTAGACCAAATTGGTGCTAGATATTTAGTTTTGCATCCAGGTGCACACATGGGAAATGGTCCAAAAGTTGGTGTCGAAAGAATTGCTGAGGGAATAAATAAAATATTAGAATTAACAAAAAATTGCCAAACTGTTATAGTAATTGAATTAATGGCTGGTAAAGGAACTGAATGTGGAAAAACTTTTGAAGAAGTAAAAGGTATTATTGAAGAAGTAAATGATAAGTCACGAATAGGTGTATGCCTTGATACATGTCATATTCACGATGGCGGATATGACATTGTTAATCATTATGAAGACGTTATAGAGAAATTTGAACAAGTTATTGGACTAAAATATCTAAAAGTAATTCATATAAATGATTCAAAAAATGTGTGTGGAGCACATAAAGATCGACATGAAAATATTGGTTTTGGTAATATTGGTTTTGAAACAATTTGCAAAGTATGCAATGATTCGCGTTTTATGAATATTCCTAAAATTTTAGAAACGCCGTATGTTAATGTAGATAAAAATGTTTCATTTCCGCCTTACAAATATGAAATTGCAATGATTAAAAGCGGAATTTTTGATCCGGATTTAATAGATAAGATAAAAATGATCTAGTATAATTATAATAAAATAAAACCGCTAAGCAATTTAAGTTTAGCGGTTTTTTAGGTATTATTTAATTATTCATATCTATCATTTTTAAAATTTCTTTTTTAAGTTCAGTAATAATTTCTGATTCTGGTAATTTTTTAATAATTTTACCTTTTTTAAATAAAATGGCCTCTCCTTTTCCACCTGCTACACCAATATCAGCATCTTTTGCCTCACCTGGACCATTAACGGCACAGCCCATTATGGCAACTTTAATCCTAAAATTAAATTGATTTAAAAACTCTTCAATTTCATTTACAATAGGTTCCATATGGTAAGCAGTTCTTCCACATGTGGGGCAACTGATTAAAGTTGGTTTTTGATATAAATCAAACATTGATAAAATTTCTTTGGCAATCGGAATTTCCTTTAAAGGGTTTCCTGTTAACGAAACTCGAATAGTATCACCAATACCATCATTGAGTAAAGTACCAAGAACATAACTAGATCTAATAGTACCTCCGTTAATAGTTCCTGCTTCTGTTAGACCAATATGGATAGGATAGTTAAATTTTTCTGCAATCATGCGATTTGCCTCAATCGTAGTTTTAATATTCGTCGCTTTAATACTTAAAACAATATCATGAAAATCAAGCGTTTCTAACAACCTGATATGTTTTTCCATGCTTTCTAAAAGGGCTTGAGCAGTTACACCATGGTATTTTTCATATAATTCTTTTTCAAGAGAGCCAGAATTGATACCAATTCGAATAGGAATTTTTTTCTCTTTACATTTTTGAACAATTTGTGTAATTCCTTCAATTCCTAAGTTTCCGGGGTTAATACGAATTTTATCGGCTCCTGATGTAATTGCAAGAAGGGCAAGTTTATAACTAAAGTGAATATCAGCAACAAGAGGTACATGAACATGTTTTTTAATTTCAGAAATAGCTAAGGCATCTTTTTCATCAGAAACACTAAGACGCACAATTTGAGCGCCTAAATTTGCCAAATCGTTAATTTGCTTAACAGTAGAAGAAATATCACTTGTTTTGGTGTTTGTCATTGATTGAATAACTATTGGATAATTATTTCCAATAATTACATTACCAACACTTATTTCTTTCGTTTTTCTCATAATAACTCCTTTTAAAAAACTCTAAATTATAATTTAGAGTTTTTTATTTTTAATAGTAGTAGAAGAAAATTTTTTTTCAGTAACTTTTGTACTATCACTTAAAATTACTGTTTCAACAACTTTTTTCTTTTTGGTTTTTCGTTGTGGTGAACGAATACGACCACGGCGTAAAAAATTATAAATTGTACTTCTTGATGCTTCGATATCATATTGATCTTTACAAATTCTAGCAAATTCGCTAAAATTTGTGCCACGATATTCTCTTCGATATAGTTTACATACAAAAGTACTTATTTCACTATCATATGTATTGTAAGGTTTATAATTTTTATTTTTATGAATTACTCCTTCAGTACCTTCATTTAAAACTTGCCTTTTTAAATTACGAACTTGTCTAGTTGTAATATTTAGTTTTTTAGCAGCTTCTGTGCCATTAATTTCACCAAGCAATAATTTTTTGATAACACGGAGTTTTTTTCTTTCTCCTTTAGAGAGTTTCTTTTTTGGTTTTTCATCCAGAAAAGCTAGTGGATTTTGTAGTTCAGTGTTTTCTTCTATAGGGAGTTGTTGAATAGTCTGAGTATTTGTATTTTCTTGTTCAACCATAACTGTTCTCCTTTCTTATTTTATTATATCATAATTAGCGATTATTATCAAATAATTTGAATTATTAGAATAGGAAATATTTATATGGTAAATGTTATCTTAATTGCAAAAATCAATCAAAAAAATTGATAAAATGTTATAATAATATAGGTGATAATATGAGTATAGAGATATTATATGAAGACAATCATATCATCGTAGTTGTCAAATCAGTAGGTATTTTATCACAAGAAGATTCTACACATGATCCTGATATGTTAACGCTACTTAAAAATTATATAAAAAATAAATATCAAAAATTAGGTAATGTATATTTAGGACTTATACATCGCCTAGACCGTATGACAGGGGGGATAATGGTTTTTGCCAAAACGTCAAAGTCTGCAGCAAGATTAAACAAACAAATTCAAGACAAAGAATTCTTTAAGAAATATTATGCTATAGTAGACGGCAATATTGAAGAAGATGGTACGCTTGAAAATTATTTGGTCAAAGATGAAAAAGAAGTAAAATCATATATAGGTAATGTTCATAATGGTAAATTGGCAGTCTTAGACTATCATATTGTAAAAAAATGCGAAGGTATGACTCTTGTTGATATTAATTTAAAAACGGGAAGACATCATCAAATTAGGGTACAATTTGCAAATATTCATCATCCTCTAATAGGAGACCATTTATATGGATGTAAACGAGGTGATAAAATGATGTTATATGCATATAAAATTTCTTTTCTTCATCCAATTACCAAAGAGCGTTTAGAGTTTGTAAAAAAACCTACAGGAGAACTATGGAACAAATTTTTAAATAATGAAGAAATTTAAAATAATGTTTCTTGAAAAATAAACGAAAAAGGGGTATAATAGGTACTAGAAAGATTTGGTGAAATATGGAAAATAAAAAAGTAAATAGAAGAATTTTTACATCTGAATCGGTAACAGAAGGTCATCCTGATAAAATATGTGACCAAATTAGTGATGCTATTTTAGATGATATTTTAGCACAAGATCCAAATGCAAGAGTTGCTTGCGAAGTATGTGCGACGACTGGATTAGTATTAGTTATGGGTGAAATCACAACCGATGGATATTGCGATGTACAAAAAATTGTACGTAGTACAGTTGATGAAATTGGCTATAATCGTGGTAAATTTGGCTTTGATAGTGAAAATTTAGCAGTATTAGTATCACTAAAAGAGCAATCACCTGATATTGCTTTAGGGGTTGATATAGATGGTGCAGGTGACCAAGGAATGATGTTTGGTTATGCATGTAATGAAACTGATGAATTTATGCCAATGCCAATTATGCTTGCACATAAGTTGGCAAAAAGACTTGCGGAAATCAGAAAAAATGGTATGCATAAAGAACTGCGTCCTGATGGTAAAACACAAGTCTCAGTTGAATATGATGAAAAGGGTAAAGTATTACGTGTGGATACAATAGTTGTTTCTACGCAACATGATGAAGATATTACTCAAGATAACTTACGTAAAATTATCATTGAGGATGTTATTAATCCTATTATTCCTAAAAAATTAATGGATGAAAATACTAAAATATATGTTAATCCAACTGGAAGATTTGTCATTGGTGGTCCAAAAGGTGATTCAGGACTAACTGGACGTAAGATTATTGTTGATACTTATGGTGGCTATGCACCACATGGTGGTGGCGCTTTTAGTGGCAAAGATCCAACTAAAGTTGATAGAAGTGCGTCATATATGGCAAGATATGTTGCTAAAAACATGGTGGCTGCAGAATTTGCGGATAAATTACAAATTCAATTATCTTATGCAATTGGTATGAGAGAACCCATTTCGATTTGTATTGACACATTTGGAACATCTAAGTATAGTGAAAGTTATTTGATTGATGTTGTAAAAAATAATTTTGATTTAACACCCAAAGGAATCATTGAAAAATTAAATTTACGAAGACCAATTTATCGTCAAACGGCAACATATGGACATTTCGGTAGACATGATTTAGATTTTCCTTGGGAAAAATTAGATAAAGTTCAAGATTTAAAAAAATATTTATAAATTAAATAAGGAGATAATTATGAAGATTTGTATTATTGGTGCAGGTAGTACTTATACACCAGAATTAATCGAAGGAGTAATTAACAAAAGAGATTCACTTCCTGTTACTGAAATTAGTTTTATGGATATTGATGAAAGAAAGTTAAATATTGTTGGGGGGTTATGCCAAAGAATGATTGTTGCGGCAGGTTTAAATTGCAAAACTGAATTGGTATTAAATGACTATCAACATGCATTAAGAGGAGCTGATTTTGTATTAGCACAGATTAGAGTTGGTAAATTGCCAGCTCGTGTTAAAGATGAAAAAATTCCATTAAAGTATAATTTAATTGGCCAAGAAACTTGTGGTATTGGTGGTATGTTTAAAGGACTAAGAACAATTCCTGTTATGATGCAAATAGTAAAAATGATGGAAGAATTTTGTCCTAATGCTTGGCTGATTAATTTTACAAATCCATCTGGTATGATTGCAGAAGCACTTCTAAACTATACAAATGTTAAAATGATGGGTCTATGTAATGTTCCTATTAATACAATTGATGGTATTAAAAAAAGTATGAATTTACCTAATGCTGAAGTTGAATATATGGGACTTAATCATTTTGCTTATATTACAAAGATTGAACAAGATGGTAAGGATTATCTTGAAGATGCACTTGCAGCAGGTATAAATAGTGAATCAATGAAAAATATTCCTGCAAGTGGCTTTACGAAAGAACAAATTCAATATATTGGTGCCATTCCAACTAGTTATCTAGAATATTATTATTTTAAAAATAGTAAATTAGAAAAATTAAAAAATTCTCCTAAAACAAGAGGAGAGATTTGTATGGAAATTGAAGAGGAATTATTGAATATTTATCAAAATAATGCTTTACATGTAAAACCTGAACAACTTTCAAAAAGGGGTGGCGCAAGATATAGCGAAGTAGCTATCTCGTTGGTAGATTCAATTTGGAATGATAAACAAGATGTTCAAGTTGTTAATGTTAAAAATAATGGTGCTTTAGATTTCTTAGATGATAATGATGTTGTTGAAGTAAGAGCAATTATTGGTAAGGATGGTGCAAAGACGCTTCCTGTTACAGGAAAAGTAAATGATCACATTAAAGAATACATTAAGCAAGTAAAAGCATATGAAAAACATGCAGTTAAAGCTGCTATTAATGGTGATAAAACTGAAGCAATGCGTGCGCTTATGTCTAATCCATTAGTTGCTGATTTAAATACTGCATCAGCATGTTTTGATGAGTTGTTAGAAGCTCATAAAGAATATTTACCACAATTTTTTAAGGGAAATAAATAGATGAAAAAATTTGTCATTGGTGTAGATGGTGGAAATACCAAAACTGATTATTTATTATATGACATTGAAGGCAACTTTTTCGATGGTATAAGAAGTGGAACGTGTAGTCATGAAGTTCCAAGTGTTGGTGGATTTGAAGGCTCTTATCACATTATGAAAGAAAATATTGATAAATTGTTAAGTATTCATCAATTATCGATTGATGATGTGGAAGCAGGTGTTTTTGGACTTGCAGGAGTTGATGTATCCTATCAAAAAAAAGCTTTAGAGGAAGTTGTAGCAAAACTAGGATTTAAAAAATTTATTGTTGTTAATGATGGTTTTTTAGGTATTAAAGCAGCATCTAAAACTGGTACGGGTGTTTGCTCAATTAATGGAACAGGCACAGTTAATGTAGGTATTGATGAGACAGGAAAAGAAATGCAAATTGGTGGAATTGGATATGTTGCTGGTGATGAAGGAGGAGGCTCCTATCTTGCTAGAGCTGCAATTCGATCAGCTTATGATGAATGCTATCGCTTTGGCCCTAAAACACTCATTACTGAAGATGTTTTTGAAATGTATAAAATTAAAGATAAAAAAGATTTTAGTAATGCAATTGTTCAAAAAAAAGTAGATTCAACTTTTCTTATCAAAAGATTATTTTATAGAGCAAACCAAAAAGATATTGTGGCCATGAACATCTTACAAGTTTCAGGTGAAAGTATGGGAAAATCAATTGCGGGAACAATTTCTGAAATTAATATTCAAGAACCTATTCAAATTATTTTAGCAGGTTCTGTTTGGGCAAAGGCTACTAATTTTGATATGCTAAATCGCTTTAAAGAAGTTGTATTAGATTTGACCAAAAAACAATGTGATTTTCTAGTCTTAAAAGAACCACCAGTATTGGGTGCTATCCTTTGGGCAATTGAACTTGCTACTGGTAAATTTCCTAGCCAAGATTTGAAAAATAAAATTATTTATAGTATAAATGAATATCAACAACAATTTTAAAAAACCAAAAAAAGTAGATGTTAAGCACCTACTCTTTTTGGTTTTATATTCTATAAAATACTTTTCTTGAAAATGAAATGCTTTTTTGGTATAATAAAAAAATGTGAATAAATAAAATGTAAATGGTGATAAAATGATAAATGAATTGAAAGAGTTAATTAAAAATAAAATTTTTAATGCAATTGTTGAACTTGAGTATGTAGATGAATCAATTATCAAATCACAAGATGATATTGTTCTTGAAATTCCTAAGGATAAAGCTAATGGAGATTATTCTACTAATACCGCTATGCGCCTTGCACGGGTTGCCAAAAAAAAACCTCTTGATATCGCACATGAAATTGTTGAAAAATTAAATATGAAAGAGTTAAATCTTTCCGATATTAGTGTTGCAGTACCTGGTTTTATTAATTTAACAATTGATAAGAAATATTTATTAAACATTATTTTGAAAATTAATAAAGAACAAGATGCTTATGGAAACGCTGATTTTGGTAAAAATGAAAGAGTTTGTTTAGAATATGTTTCTGCTAATCCTACTGGTTATCTCCATGTAGGCCATGGTAGAGGAGCTGCTTATGGAGACTCTTTAGCAAGAATTATGAAAAAAGTAGGATACAATGTACATAGAGAATATTATGTCAATGATGCAGGTAACCAAATCACCAATATGGCTTATAGTGTTTATGAACGTTATAAAGAATTATTTGGTTATGAAATTGAAATGAAAAATGATTATTATTTTGGTAAAGAAATCATTGAAGTTGCAAAAACTATTCAAGAAGAATATGGTGATAAATTCTTAGATGCATTTGATTTAGAATTCTTTAAAAATTATGGAACAAATAAGTTATTAGATAATTTGAAAAAGGATTTAGAAAAATTTAATGTTAACTTTGATACATGGTTTAGTGAAAAAAGTCTTTATCAAAATAAAGCCGTTGAACAAGTTATAGATAAGTTAAAAAAAGCTGGTTTTACATACGAAAAAGATGGTGCTCTTTGGCTTAAAACAACTGATTTTGAAGATGAGAAAGATCGTGTAATTATAAAACATGATGGAAGTTATACTTATTTACTACCTGATATTGCGTATCATGCCAATAAATTAGATCGTGGATATAATTATTTAATTGATGTTTTAGGTGCTGACCATCATGGATATATTAATCGATTAAAAGCTGCTGTAAGTATGATAGGTGGCAATTCTAATTTAATTGATGTTGAAATCTTGCAAATGGTAAGAGTTATTGAAAATGGAGAAGAAGTTAAAATGAGTAAAAGAAGTGGAAAGGCAATTACTCTAAATGATTTAATTGCTGAAGTAGGAACAGATGCTTTAAGATACTTCTATGTTGATAAATCACTTAGTACACATATGGATTTAGATCTCGATTTGATGAAACAAAAATCAAATGATAATCCTGTTTTTTACTCCCAATATGCTTATGCACGAATTTGTAGCATTTTTAAAAATGCGCAAGATGTTGGAATTAAATTTGAACCTGTGACAAAATTTGAAAAAATTAATTTTGATAGTGTTAATGATATTTGTTTTTCATTGTTACAATATCCTAATGTGCTATTAGAGGCTGCAGAAAAAAAACTAGTTCATAAACTTACTCATTATATCAATGAACTTGCATATCAACTACATAGTTACTATAATGATCAAAAAGTACTTACTAATGATACACAATTAGTGATGGAAAAATTGACTGTTTTATCAGCAATTAAAATTGTATTAAAAGATGCATTGACGCTTATTGGCGTAAGCACTCCAGAAAAAATGTAAAGCATTCAAGTCATTGAATGCTTTATTCCTCATATGAAGACAATAAAAAAACTGATATTGCAGTATCAGAATAAAAAAATTATATATGGCGCCCTTAAAAGGAATCGAACCTTTATCACAAGAATCGGAATCTTGTATTTTATCCATTAAACTATAAGGACATATACAATATTATAACATAAAGTAATTAAAAAATAAAAAAATTTAACTTAAAAAAACAAAAACAAAAAAACTTGAAAAAAAAAGAAAAATATGGTATAATAAAATAAATATGTAAAGAAGGTGATAATGTGTCTGTAGAAGTGCAGCTTGCAAAAATCAAAGATAGTATTAAAGACTATCCAAATGTAAAAATTGTTGCTGCAACAAAATATTTTGATATCGCAAAAACCAAAGAAATTATAAATGCTGGAATCAAAGATATTGGTGAAAATCGAAAAGATACTTTTTTAGCAAAATATGATGCATTTAAAAATTTAGGAATTACTTGGCACTATTTTGGTGTGATTAAGATTCCGCCTAAATTATCACCTACTTTTATTGATAGTATTGATTACCTTCATTCGCTAGATTCAATTGATCTTGCCAATGCCATTAATAAAGCAAGAAAAAAAATTGAGCCATTAAAATGTTTTGTACAAGTAAATCTATCTAATAATGCTAATAAAACAGGTCTTCATGAGTCAAGAGTAATCCCTTTTATTAAAAGTTTGGCTAAATATGATAAAATCAAAGTAGTTGGTTTAATGACCATTGCAACATATACTTTTGATCATGAAATTTTGGAAAAATATTTTAAAACAATGAAAGAATTACAACAAGAAGTACAAGCGTTGAATTTATCATATGCCCCATGTACTGAATTGTCCATGGGTATGAGTAATGATTATCAAATAGCTGTAAAATATGGCGCTACCATGATTAGAATTGGTACCCTATTATCAAAATAAAATAGGAGATAGGTATGTTTGGAAGGCAAAAAAAACAAGAAAGAAAAATAGGCTCTGCTTTTGATCGGTTATTGAATTATACTTTTAAACCAGATGAAGATATTAATGTTCAGTTGTTAGATTTAGCAGATATTGTAATAAATAATAGACCATTACTTGCTAATTTTGAGGAAATTACAAGTGTGAGTGAAGTCAATCATGCGATTGCTTTTTTATCAGGTGTGGTTTATGCTTTAGATGGCTCTGTATATCGCTTAGGTAATGAAACAAGATTGTTTGCGACTGGAAAAGCTTTTGAAGACGGAACGTTAAAAAAATATATTAAAGATTTTGGAATTGACGAATAAAAAAGATGATTAATCGCTTAAATGATTATTATCACGATGCACAAGACGGCAAAATTGTGTTGACAAAATTTTTAGATTTAGCGCAAATTAGCCAAATTAAAGCCCTTAATAAGGAGAGGTTAAAAGTATATTTTGAAGGTGGATTTGAAAATGCCGAACGCTTAAGAGCAATTATTCAATTAGAAAACTATGAAGAACCTACTTTTGACGATTTCAAAATTAGTATATATTGTGCTGAGTATAATCCTAGACATCGTCCTATTCATCATCGGAATGTTCTTGGCACAATTATGAGTTTAGGAATAGAGAGAAGTACCTTTGGAGATATTAATATTGTAGACAATAAAATTTTTATTTTTGTAACTAGAGAAATTGAAAAGTACTTAGTGAGTAACTTAATAGAAATTAATCATCAAAATGTTAAATTTCAAAAGATAGATTCTTTTGAAAACTTTAATCAAAAAGGAGATATTATAAAGACGATTAATGTTGCAAGTTTACGTTTAGATGCTGTGATTGCTAGAACACTTAATATAAGTAGGGCAAAAGCTGTAGAGATGATTGAGAATAAGATGGTTGCGATTAATCACATAATTTGTGAAAATATTACAAAAAAATGTAATTTAAATGAAATTATAAGTGTTCGTAAATTTGGAAGAATTACGATTTTGGATAATATTAAGACAACTAAAAAAGATCGCCTTAGTATAAAAGTTGGCGTAAAACATTAGGAGAAAAATATGAAAGAGTATAAAAATACGCTGTTAATGCCGAAAACTGATTTTCCAATGCGTGGAAATTTAGGTGTTAATGAAATTCCAATTCAAAAGAATTGGGAAAAACAAAAAATTTATGAAAAGGTACTTAGTAAAAATGAGGGTAAACCTACTTTCTATTTACATGATGGACCACCATATGCAAATGGTAAAATTCATGTTGGCCATGCCATGAATAAAGTTTTAAAAGATATCTTAATTCGTTATAAATCAATGAATGGTTTTTATGCACCTTATTTACCAGGTTGGGATACACATGGACTTCCAATTGAAACTGCTCTTTCTAAAAATAAAAAGATTAATCGTAAAGAAATGCCAGTTTCAGAGTTTAGAAATCTTTGCGAAAAATATGCTTTAGAACAAGTTGAATTACAAAAAGAAGGTTTCAAAAGATTGGGCATTTTAGGTGAATGGGATCATCCTTATATTACGCTTGATAAACATTATGAAGCAGAACAAATTCGTTGCTTTGGTATCATGGCTTCTAAAAATTTAATTTTTAAAGGATTAAAACCCGTTTATTGGTCACCTTCATCAGAAACAGCTTTAGCTGAAGCTGAAATTGAATATCATGATGTAAAAAGTAGTTCAATTTATGTTGCTTTCAAAGTTGTTGATGGAAAAAATGTTTTATCCAATAATTGTGAACTAGTAATTTGGACAACTACTCCGTGGACTATGCCAGCAAACTTAGCAATTTGTGTATCACCTACAATTGAATATTCAGTAGTTGAAGTAGAAGATAGATTCTTTGTTATGGCAACTGAGTTGATTAACGATGTATGTCAAACTTTAGGATTTGAACATTATTCCGTTGTTAAAAGAATGTTAGGGGTAGAATTAGAAGGAATAACTTATAAACATCCATTATATGAGCGAATTTCACCAGTTATTCTAGGTGAGCATGTAACTCTTGATGCAGGTACTGGATTAGTACACACTGCACCAGGGCATGGCGAAGATGACTTTATTGTAGGTAAAAAATATGATTTAGATATTTTATGCCCAGTTGATGAAAGAGGATATTTGACCAAAGAGGCAGGTGAATTTGCAGGCCTATTCTATGAAGACGCAAATCCGATTATTATTAATCGTTTAAATGAAGAAAATGCCTTATTAAAAGAAATTAAGATTGTACATAGTTATCCTCATGATTGGCGTACCAAAAAACCTATTATTTTTAGAGCAACAGCACAATGGTTTGCTTCAATCAATAATTTTAAAGAAGAAATCCTAAATGCCATTAAAAATGTTACTTGGGTACCCAGTTGGGGTGAAGTACGAATTTCTAATATGATTAAAGATCGAAGTGATTGGTGTATTTCGCGTCAAAGAGTATGGGGTGTGCCTATTCCAATTTTTTATGCTGAAGATGGTACACCAATTATTGATCAAGATATTATTAATCATGTTGCAAGTTTATTTGAACAATATGGTTCAAATATATGGTTTGAAAAAGAAGCAAAAGAATTATTACCAGAAGATTATACACATCCAAATAGTCCAAATGATAAATTTACCAAAGAAAATGACATCATGGATGTGTGGTTTGATTCTGGTACTAGTCATCATGGGGCATTAAAACTTCGCTATGGTGTTGATCAAGCTGACGTTTATCTTGAGGGTTCTGACCAATATCGTGGATGGTTCAATTCAAGTCTCACAACTGGTGTTGCTCTCACAGGGAAAGCGCCATACAAAACAGTTATTAGTCATGGTTTTACACTAGATGGTGAAGGCCGTAAGATGAGTAAATCATTAGGAAATACCATAGATCCAGTAGCTTCATGCAATGAGTTTGGTGCTGATATCTTTAGACTTTGGGTTGCTAGTGTTGAATATCAAGCTGATTTTAGAATGAGTAAAGAATTATTAAGACAAGTTAGTGACTCATATAGAAAGATTAGAAATACATTTAGATTTATGCTTGGTAATTTATTTGATTTTAATCCTAAGACTGATGCTATTTCCTATGATAAAATGTCTGAAATCAATCAGTATATAATGTGTAAATTAAATGAAGTCGTAAAGAACGTTCATAATGCATATAAAAATTATGAATTTTCAGAAGTATTTAGAACAATTCTTAATTATATGACAAATGAACTATCTAGTTTTTATTTGGATTTTACGAAAGATATTTTATATATTGAAGATGCTGATGCTTTATCAAGAAGAAGTATTCAAACCATTCTATATGAAAATTTAAAAGCTTTAACAACTTTATTCAATCCAATTATTCCTCATACAGCAGAAGAAGTATATTCTTATATGCCTGGGGACAAAAAAGAAAGCATTTATTTAGAAGAAATGTATCAACCAACTATCTTAAAAGGTAGCGATGAAATTCTTACAAAATATGAAGATTTAATGAATGTTAGAGATGATGTGTTAAAAGCTTTGGAAGAAGCACGTAGTGAAAAGGTAATTGGTAAGAGTCTTAACGCTCATGTTTTAATTTATCCGACTGATAAAGTTGCTAAATTATTAACAACAATTGAAGCTGATTTAAAACAAATTTTTATTGTATATAAATTTACGATTTCTCCAAATGATTTTCAAGCCAAAGTATATCCATCTGGCAAAATTAAAATTGAGCCTGCAGTAGGATGTACTTGTAGCAGATGTTGGCAAATTGTTCCTTCAATTAATGAAGATGAACTTTGTGATAGATGTGCTGAAGTAGTAAAAAATTTAAAAAATAAAAACGAGTAAAAGTTTATATATAGAAGGAGACTTGTGATATGATAATATATTTTTTCAAAGATCGTAGTAAAGAAAGAGTTAATTTTACTCAATTAATTGATGAATATTTTGACAAACTTGAAAATACTACAATTACCTCGAATGACGATGAATTTATTGCCACTTTTAATATCTCACATTTTAATTGTTCTTATCGTTATTTGATTACAAAACGTTCACGAGTTTCTAGTTTATATCGATTAAATCCTAATTATGTTAATACATTTTTATTATGTGAATTTCCTGAGGATATTCCCCTATTTATAACACGTTTAATATTAAAACAAGTAGATGAATTGTGCCGAATATTTGAATTTGCAATATATCATGATAAGATTGATAATATTAAAGAGTTTAATATGTTTGAACTCATCGCAATTCTTGCTAAGGAAAGAACAAAATATTTAAATGAACATCCTGAGATAATTAAATATCCAGTAGATCAAGATTTACTAAATGAAGTATGCACTTATCAATCTATGATTGATGAATTACCGAGTGTTGTAAAAGATGATATTGTGGCAAATCCTTATATTGTCTTAAAAGACAGTGATAGTCATGTATATTTTAGTATTAATTGGCATGTTGGTTTACCAACTACATTTCCACCTCATCTCGATTTTGTACATGTTGAAGAAGAGGAAAATTTAGTAAATCTTGTACCTATTCAAGTATTTTATAAATATGTAGAAAAAATTATGTATGAAATAAAAGATGGCTCAATTGGTATTAAAATTAGATATTTAAATGAAAATGGTAGTCTAAAGGCTAAAAAGTTTATTAAAAAAATGCGTAAATCAGTTTTGTCAACTTATAACTATGAAGTAATTGAAATTACTGATTTAATTGAAAAATAGGAGATAATATGCAAATAAACAAACTTATTGATCATACAATGTTAAAAGCTTTTGCAACGAGTGATGAGATTCGTAAACTTTGTGAGGAAGCCAAAAAATATAATTTTAAAAGTGTTTGTGTAAACCCTGCTAATGTAGCTCTTGCAAAAGAATGTTTAGAAGGCAGTGATGTATTGGTATGCACTGTCATAGGTTTTCCTCTTGGTGCTAATACAAAAGAAATTAAAGCATTAGAAACGATTGATGCAATTAAAAATGGTACGGATGAAATCGATATGGTTATCAATATTGGTAAGGCAAAAGAGCACGATTATAAATATATTGAAGATGAAGTTAAAATGGTTGTTGCCGCAAGTACCGGAAAAACCACAAAAGTTATTATTGAAACTTGTTATTTAACAGATGAAGAAAAAGTAAATTGTTGTCTTGCCGCAAAAAACGCCAATGCTACATTTGTTAAGACATCAACTGGTTTTGGAACAGGTGGTGCCACCACAAATGACATTAAGTTAATGCGTGAGACAGTAGGACCTGATATGGGTGTAAAAGCAAGTGGTGGTATTCGTAGTTTAGAAGATCTTGAATTAATGGTTGAAAATGGTGCTACTAGAATTGGTGCTTCTAGTGGTGTTGCAATTATGGAGAATTCCGCAAGTAAAAGTGAATATTAGGAGAGAAATATGTTAAAAAAGACCCCTCATATTGAAGTAAATGAAGAAGATAAAATTGCTAAAATTGTTTTAATGCCAGGTGATCCCTTACGGGCT
Source organism: uncultured Bacilli bacterium (assembly GCA_944326155.1). Lineage (GTDB taxonomy): Bacteria > Bacillota_I > Bacilli_A > ML615J-28 > CAG-313 > CAG-313. Next base: position 218,055 of record CALVCV010000001.1, on the reverse strand, counting down.
GAATATATTGCAAATCAGTATTTAGAAAATGTGGAATGCTTTAATAAAGTTCGTGGTATGTATGGTTTTACAGGTACTTATAAAGGTCATAAAATATCTGTTATGGGTTCTGGTATGGGTATGCCAAGTATTGGTATTTATTCATATGAACTATTTAAATTTTATGGTGTAGAAAAAATTATTAGAATTGGGTCTGCTGGTGCTTATGATCCATCTTTAAAATTATTTGATATTGTAGTCGTAAAAGAAGCATATAGTGAATCATCTTTTGCTAAAACGCAAAATGGTGAAAATCGTGATATTTTATCATCTAGTAATGAACTATCAAAAGAAATTATTGATATTGCCAATCAATTAAATATTAAAACACAATATAAGCGAATTCATTCATCAGATATTTTTTATCGGGAAGGTCCATCAATTGTCAAACATATGTATGAAGATTTAGACTGCGTTTGTGTTGAAATGGAGTCATTTGCTTTATTTCATAATGCCAATGTTCTTGGTAAAGAAGCTGCCTGTATTTTAACAATATCTGACTCACTTGTTACTCATGAAGAAACGACATCTGAACAAAGACAAACTTCTTTTAATCAAATGATTGAAATTGCTTTAAATTTAGCAAAATAGAAACCACTTAAAAGTGGTTTCTTTTGTCTATTATTATTTCATTGTTTATTAAAGAACTTTTTGGATATAATAAAAATGACCTTTTAGGAGGTAAAAAAATGGAAATAAATAAAATTGAAATAAACGGTTATACGCTTTATCACATACCGAACAAAAAATTTAAAACATTTACTGTGGGTGCATACTTCTTTAGGCCTTTAGAAAAAAAAGGTTTGATTGAAAGTTCAATTCTTTCTAACATGTTAATGAAATATAATCAAAAATATCCATCTGAACAAAAGTTAAGTCATCATTTAGAAGATTTATATGGCATGAGTTTATATGTTGGATTTAGTCGAATCGGTCTTGTAAATAATATGAATTTTGTGATTCGTTCAATTGATGATAAGTATATAGATAATTCAAAAATTAATTTATTAACTGAATCAATTCAACTTTTACATGACACAATCATGCTTCCCTATTTTGATAGCGAGTACTTTAATTTGGAAAAATCATTATTAATTGAAGATATTGAAAGGGTATATGATAATAAAACACAGTATGCAACATTAAAGTTTATTGATCTTATGTATGCAAATGAAACTTGTAAATATTCTGTTGCTTCCTCGTATAATGAAGCAATTCAAGTAACGCTTGATGATATCAAAAATGAATATCAAGATTTAATGATGGCTAAAAAAGTATTTTATGTAATTGGTGATTTTGATTTTGAATATGTAAAGTCAATATTTAATCAAACATTTTTAAGTATTTGCTTCAAAAATAATGATTATAAATTACAGTTTTTGGACTATGAAACAAAACAAATAGAAAAAATTAATGAAGTGATTGAAAAGCAAGAAAATAAACAATCGATTGTACTTGTTGGGTATCGAAGTGAAATTCGTGAAAATGATATATTATATAATGGCATGTATTTACTAAATCAAATGCTAGGAGGCTTTTTTCATTCTACACTTTTTCAAGAAGTAAGAGAAAAAAATAGTCTAGCATATTCTATTAATAGTGATTATAACGCAAAGAAAGGAACCTTTGTAATTAATGCAGGTATTAGTGCAAAACAATTTAATAAGTTTAAAACTATTATTAATAAAATTATCAGAGATTATCAAAATGGTTTTTTTGATGATGAGACGATGAATTTAACGAAAAAAATGTTAATTAATGCCCAATATAAATTAGCAGATCAACCATCATATGGATCGAATGCAATTATTAAAGATATTAATGATGAAAAAGAAAAGACTCTTGATGAAAAGGTTGCATCTATTTCTAATATAACGAAAGAAGAAGTTATCAAAGCTGCTCAATGTTTGAAATTAGATACGATTTATATGTTAGAGGGAACATTATGAGATTAGTGGAAAATAAAAAATTAAATGAAAGGTATTATTTTGAAGTTTTAGAAAACGGTCTTAAAGTTTACTTAATGCCAAAAAAAGATTTTCATAAAACGTATGCTATTTTTTCTACTAAATATGGTTCACGTGATATTGAATTTATTCCCATTGGAAAAAAAGACTATATTAAAACGCCTGAAGGAATTGCCCATTTTTTAGAACATAAACTATTTGAAAATGAAGATGGGACAGACGCTTCTAACTTATTTGCTGCTCTTGGCGCAGAAGTGAATGCTTTTACAACAAATTATCAAACAGCTTATCTATTTTCAACAACATCAGATGTAGAAAAAAATGTTATATTATTGTTGGATTTTGTTCAGAAGCCCTATTTCAATAAAGAAGGTATTGAAAAAGAAAGAGGTATTATTGAACAAGAATTGTTAATGTATCTTGATCAACCTCAAAATATTCAGTATTATGGTATTTTGAAAGGATTATATAAATACAACAATATACGAAATGAAATTGGTGGCACAATAGATTCAATCAAACAAATTAATGAAGATTTGTTATATACATGCTATCAGACTTTTTATCAGCCAAATAATATGACACTTGCTATTGTAGGAAATTTTGATTTAGATATTATTTTACAACTTATCAAAGAAAATCAAGCTAAAAAAATTTTTCCTAAGCCCTCAAATATTAACCGAAAATATTATATTGAGGATGTAACAGTAAATGAAGAAAATAGTTTTATTGAAATGAGTGTCAATTCACCAAAAGTTTCAGTTGGCCTTAAATTTCCATGTGAAAAAAATACACCACAAGAGTTTCTTAAAAAATTTATATCATTAGAAATATTGGTTGATTTATATTTTTCAGAATCATCTAATTATTATGAAGAATTAATAAATAAAAACATTATTAATAATAGTTTTGAGTATGCATTATATTATGATGAAACATATGGTCACTTATTATTTAATTTGGATACTGAAAATCCAGAAAGTTTTATAAGTAAAATAAGGGAGATAATCAATATTATAAAGATAAATGATATTGATGAAAAAGATTTTGTAAGAACTAAAAAATTATATTTATCAAGGACAATTCGTCGTTTTAATTCTTTAGAATATATTGCCAATTATATGATTGAATCAGATTTGGATCAATTGACAATTTTTGATGCAATAGACATTTTAGAATCAATTAAATGTGAAGATATTAAAAATCAAAGAAAGTATTTCAATATAAATAGTGTGGCTACTTTTACTATTTTTCCTAAAAAATAAAATTCGCAAAAATTAATTTGCGAATTTTTTAATTTAAATCTAAATCTACAATAATTTTAATCTTTTTGTTTGTTAATGATTCTGGACCAATTATATAATTTATGTTAAAAATATCGATATTATCTTGTTTTGTAGCATTTATTAAATCTTTAATTATTGTTTGTATTTTTGGCTCTAGTTTTTCTTTAATATTAACTAAATTTTCATCGTTTGGATTAAGATTAATTACAGCGTATATTTTATAATAAATTAAAATATCATTATTTAGTTTTTTTATTTTATATTTACCATCTTTTAAATATAGTTCATACTCGTCTATACTAAAGGTTTGATCTTGTAAATTAATTAATAATAAAAGTTGTGGATAATCTTTAGCAAGATATGTTTTATAACTAAAATCATTTTTTAATATACTATAGCCATCAATTTCTAATGATAAAAAATCACTATCTTGTTTGGAAAAAGTATCCATCACACTTGTAAGATGAGGGATGAGAAGAGTATAATTAGGCTTTAAAATTAGTTTTGCAAAATGTACAAATGTAATTAATTTGTAAGTTTTAATAAGATTAGGGGTAACAAGAATTGTATGATAAGCTGAAACATCCGAAAAATTTCGAATATTATACAAATCTTCTATTTCAGAATCTGTCGTAAAAATATAAAAATCTAAATAAATTGATGTTAAATCTCGAATATAATGATAAAGATGGAGTAGATGGTCTTTACCAATAAAATTCCTTGATAAAATAATAGTATTCAAATGTGTGTAATTAATACTATTATTAATCTTTTTTTTGATTGAACTAAAGGCTTCAGCAAAATTTTTTTCTTGAACTTTTACGGTATAGGATAAATCATCAATATTACTTGAGGAAATTTGGGCACTAGTTAAATTAAAATTATTTAAAATATAGTAATAAATAATATATTCATTAGTTACATTATCATAATCTAATCCAATACTACTTACATAAACAATATTACTAATATCTTTATAATCATTTTTTTTGGTTATAAAAGGTATAAATGAAAAAATGATTATGAAGGTAATGATAATTTTTTTCATTTTGTCACCTTCGTTTTTGCTTTTCGTTCAGGTACAAAAAAACGTAATATATCCTCTTTATTAAAAGGAATAAAAGGATATAAATAGTAATTAGAATTATTTTGCTGTTTGTACAAATAAAAAATAGTAATGAGTGAGGCCACTAAAAAACCAAGTATCCCCATAGCATAAGACATAATTAAAATAAAAACACGTAAAATATTTATCGTTGTAATCATATATACATTACTTGTAACCGCAAAAACTGCAATATAAGAAATAGAAGTCATAAATAGGACAGTTGAACCAATGGTACCAGATTGGATTGCGTTTTGTCCGATGAAAAGACCTCCTAGAATAATAATAATATTTTGAATATAATTGCTAGTAGATCTGCTAGTAGCAAAACGATAAAATTCAAATAAAAAGTAGACAATTAAAACTTCGTAAAACATTGACCAATTTGTTCCTCTTTCAGTAATTTTAATATTGGCAAGCAAAGGTATGGAAAGAATGCTAGGATGAAAATTAATAATGGCAATTATTAAACCAATCATAAAAAGAGAGATAAAGAAAAAAATAGATATTAGAATGTGATTAAATTTTGCAAAAAATTTAGGAGTATTGACATAAGATTTTGAAGTAGTAAAGGTAGATAAATTTGCTGGCACAATACTCGCAATAGGTGCATTATCTAATAATATGACAATTTTTCCTTTAATGATAGCATCTATAATAATTTCTGGTGAACTTGTATTAAAAACTTGTGGTAATAAAGAATTGTTATCATATAAAATATTAATATCATCTATTGAAGTGACAAATTGGTTTTTCATTGATTTTAAAGAATTTAAAGTCTTTTTAAGACTATTTTTATCATGAAAAGATTCAAGATAAAGTACAGCGCATTCAGTTTTAGAAAAAATTCCAAGTTGATATTTATTAACTTTTAAATCTGTAGTTTTTAGTCTTTTTTTAATTAATGCAAGATTAACATTTAAATCTTCTATAAGTGATTCAACACTAGCCATTGGATCTTCAGGATCAATTTTACTAGCACCTAGTGATCGCTTGGGACGATTACCAAACTCAAAAGAATAGTAATAGGAATCAAAAAATACTAAAATTTTCCCACTATATAAAAGAAATTCTAAATTTGATTGAGTAATATCAGTAATTTTTTTACAAAGACCATTGAAAAGAAATTGAAGATGGTCTAAATTTTCAAGGTTTATTAGAGGTTTGACTTGCAAATCAAAGTTTTTAATATCTACATAATCAATCATATAAATTATTTTATATTTTAATTGCTGCACTCTACAGTTAGCCACACAAATATCATCAGTAGATTCAGCTTTTTTGATAAAAGATTCTATATAACTATTCATTTTTTCTCCTTTTAAAAATAAATATTTTTAATAAAATAAAAAAACTAAAAATAATTAGTGTGCAATAAAACATTAACCAATTTAAGTTTTTCACAGTCAAATCAAAATATGGTGAAATATAAATCAAAACAAATAAAAAAAGTGGTATCAAAAAAATTTTATAAGAATTTCTTTTAATTTCTAAAATAATTCTAGAATATTCAATATTAATACTTAATTTAAATAAAAAATAAATAGTAATAAAAATTAAATAAAATAAATCTAGATGAAGATAATGATAATAATTGCTAAAAACTAAATATTTTGTAATATAAGGGAACTTTCTAGTTAAAAAATATTGAAAGTCAAATAAAAGATAATTTTGTAAAATTAATCCTGTATTAATTAAAGAAATAATTAAAAAAAGTATAAAAAAATGTTTTTTTGAAATATTAGATGAAGGATTAAAAACAAGTAGAAGAAAACTATCTAAATAAATAAATAAAAATCCTAAAATAGATATATCCAAATTTAATTCTAAAGAAGTATTGTTTAATAAAACAAAATCATAATCTGCATTTGATGTGAGAGGGAATAACATTAACGTTAGAGTAATACAAGATAAGACAAAACCGATATGCAATATATTTCTAATTCCATAATTTGTAAAAAAAAGACTTGCAAAGAGAAAAATAATAAAAATAATTGTAGGTGAAGTAAGACTATAGTAGTAATCATTAGTTACTTTTAAATAAGAAGTAATAAGTATAAAATTGCTCAATATTTGATATGATAAAAACAATATTTTTAAAATAGGATGAGTAAAGCATATTTTGAGGGTAACTTTATGATTTGATAGTAATAATGGTAGTAGTAATATTAGTGGTAATAAAAAAAGATAAACTAGATAACCATTGTTAGAAAAATTGGCCATAATATTATTAGAAGTAACAAGAGATGCGGCGCCTATTAATAAAAAACCAGTAAAAAATAAAAATTGAAAAGTGTTATTTTTCATATTTTCCTCCATATATTGTTATTGTGAACAAAAAATTGAAAAAAATACTAGAATGTAATTAAAAATAAGGATTTGTCAATTATGTAAAAAATCAATTTAAAATCTAATTTAAATGTTTAAAAATAAAGCAAAAAATATTAAAAATAGCAAGAAAATTTTTAAAAGTATAAAATAGGATATTTTGTTAAAGATGACTTTTATTATATACTTGATTTATCAAACTTTAAGGAGGAAAATTATGATAAATCAAGTCACTTTAGTAGGTAGAATTGTTGAAAAACCAATTCTACGTTCTTTTGAAAATAATATTAATGTTGCCACATTAACACTTGCAGTTACAAGACCATTTAAGAATATGGAAGGTAACTATGAAACGGATTTTATCAAAATAACTTTATGGAATGCCATTGCCCAAACGACATGTGATTATACTCAAAAAGGGGATATTGTAGGGGTAAAAGGGCGACTTATGGTAAAAGATAATGAAGTAGTTTTTAATGAACAAAACCAAATTTTTAAAAAGAAAATATCTTCACTTGAAATCATTGGCGAAAGAGTTATTTTTATTCATTCAAAAGCAAAGTATAATCAAGCACAAAAAGAGCAATTTGATTAAACAAGATAAAATATTTAGTTAAAAAAGGGAAAAATCAGAAGTTTTATGATATAATTATTAAAAACATAGGAGTATGATATGAAACAATATTTAGAATTATGTGAAAAAGTTTTATATGAAGGTAAGACAAAAAATGATCGCACAGGTACTGGTACTATTTCATATTTTGGTGCGCAGATGCGTTTTGATTTAAATAATGGCTTTCCCCTTCTTACAACGAAAAAAGTCCATTTAAAATCAGTTATTTATGAGCTATTATGGTTTATTAAAGGTGATACAAATATCAAATATTTGGTTGATCATAATGTACGAATTTGGAATGAATGGCCATATGAAAAGTTTAAAAAAAGTGAAGATTTTAAAGGTGAAACTATTGATGAGTTTGTTGCTAAAATCAAAGAAGATGAAACATTTGCAAAAAAACATGGTGATTTAGGACCTGTATATGGCAAACAGTGGCGTAATTTTGGTATTAATGAGTATCATGTTGATCAACTGAAAAGTGTTATTGATGAAATTAAGAAAAATCCTTATTCAAGACGTTTAATTGTTTGTGCTTGGAATCCACTTGAAGTAGACCAAATGGCTTTACCACCATGTCACTCATTATTTCAATTTTATGTTAATGATGGTAAATTATCTTGTATGTTATATCAACGTTCTGCTGACTTATTTTTAGGTGTTCCATTTAATATTGCATCCTATGCCCTTTTAACGATGATGGTTGCTAAAGTATGTCATTTACAATTAGGCGAATTTGTACATACTCTTGGTGATGTGCATATTTACAATAATCATTTAGAACAGATTCATAAGCAACTTACAAGAATACCACGCCCCTTACCAAAAATGAAAATTAATCGTGAAACTGAAAATATTGAAGATTTCATATATGAAGATTTTGAATTAATAGACTATAATCCATATAAAGGAATTAAAGGGAAGGTGGCTGTCTAATGTTAGCATTAATTGTAGCTGTTGATGATAACTTTCTTATTGGTAATGGGAATGAATTACCTTGGTATGAACCGAATGATTTAAAATATTTTAAGCAAATAACATTGAATAAAGCAGTTTTAATGGGATATAATACATATTTATCTATTATAAAGCGCCTCGGCCGACCACTTCCTAGAAGAATCAATTATGTTTTAACCTATGAAAAAAAGTTGCCTGCAGGTGGTATTATTGTAGATAATTTGGATAGTCTTATTGCTAGTTATCAAGATAGTGAATTGTTTGTTATTGGTGGGAAGTCGGTATATGAGTCTTTATTGCCAAGAGTCGAACGATTATATTTAACAAGAATTAAAGGTATCCATGAAGGAAATATCTATTTTCCTAGAATTAACTTTAATGAATTTATCTTGCTGAGTACAAAGACGAATGATAATTTAACATTTGAAGTTTATGAAAGGATAAAAAAATGATTTTTATTACATCTTTAATTGTTTGCTTTGGTAGCTTAATTGTATTTCCTATTGTCTTTTTGTTCAATGATTTAAGCATAATATTTACAATTCTATATACAATACTTATCTTTTTTGCTTCACTTGCGATATTTTGTTTACTTATTATTATTTTACTACCGATTCTAGGTAATTATTTTGCCAAAACCTATCATCCTAAAGACCAAAAACGTTGGAATTTTATGGTTGATGTAGCACGTTTTTCTTGTTTTTGGTTAGGAATCTGTGTCAAAATAGAAGGATTAGAAAAATTAGATGAAAATAAAACATTAGTTTTCTATTCTAATCATCAAAGTTATATTGATCCTTTGATTTACTATACAGTTTTACATAAAATACCACATGGTACGATGTATAAAGAGTCCATTTCAAAATTTCAACTTGCTTCAGGAATGGCCAAAGCTTTAGGTGGTGTTTCTATTAATCGAAGTGATGATCGTAGTGCAATGAAATCGATTATTCAAATTATTAAAGAAATCAATAATGGAGTAAATTTCTTTATCTTTCCTGAGGGTACCCGTTCTAGAGGAATTGGCATGCACCATTTTAAAGCAGGTTCATTTAAGATTATGCATAAAACGAATGCTAAACTAGTATTATGTGCTATTGATGGTTCATATCGTAAAAGATTGAGTATTCCTTTTCTTTATACGCCTGTTTATATAAAGATCGTGGAAGTTATGACAAGCGAGGAATGCTTGCAATCATCAACCAAAGAATTGGCTAGTTTTTTTGAATTAAGAGTGAAAGAAGCCATTGAAGGAATTAGAAAAGAACACAAGCATATGAAAATTAGCAATAAAATGCTACGAAAATTCATCCTGCAACAACAAAAAGAAGATGTTTTTTAAAAATAATTTATCTAAAAAAGATGGGAGAATTGCTTATATGACAATGATAGAATTAATCGAAAAGAAAAAGCAAAATATTAGTTTAACACAAGAAGAAATTTCATATATTATCCAAGAATATATTAAAGGTAATATTCCAGATTATCAAATTAGTGCTTTATTAATGGCAATTTATTTTAATGGAATGACTGATGATGAAGTATATTATTTGACACAGGAAATGTTAAATAGTGGAGAAGTCGTTGATTTATCAGAAATTAAGGGAATAAAATGTGATAAACATTCAACCGGTGGGGTAGGTGACAAGACTAGTTTAGTTGTTGGTCCACTTGCAAGTGCATTAGGTGTAAAAATAGCAAAAATGAGTGGGCGTGGTCTTGGACATACAGGTGGTACGCTTGATAAATTAGAAGCCATTCCTGGTTTTCAAATTGAGATTTCATCAGAAGATTTTTTGAAGCAAGTAAATGATATTGGCATTGCCATCATTGGACAAAGTAAAAATATTGTTCCTGCTGATAAAAAGTTATACGCACTTCGTGATGTAACTGGTACAGTTGATTCAATACCATTAATTGCCTCATCTATTATGTCTAAAAAATTAGCTAGTGGTGCCGATCACATTGTTTTAGATGTTAAAGTCGGTAGTGGCGCTTTTATGAAAGATATTAATTCTGCTATAGAATTATCTAAACTTATGGTCTCACTTGGTAAAAAGGCTGGTAAAGATGTTGTAGCAACAATTACCGATATGTCACAACCACTAGGTTTTGCTATTGGTAATGCTTTAGAGGTCATTGAAGCTATTGAGACCTTAAAAGGCCATGGACCTAAAGATTTTCAGACGCTTTGTACTGAATTAACTATTGAAATTTTGCTTGTATGTAAAAATGCTTCTAGTTATGATGAAGCAAAAAAGTTAGTTGAAAAAGCGATTTCTGAGGGATTGGGACTTGCAAAATTACAAGCAATGATTGCCTATCAGCATGGAGATTCACGCGTAGTAGATGATTATAGTTTTCTACCTCTTGCAACACAGACTATTGATTTAGAATACAAACATGATAAAGATGTGTATGTAGAATCCATTAATGCCTTAAAAATAGGTGAGGCTGCAATGTTACTTGGTGCAGGACGAGCAACACTGGAAGATAAAATTGATTTTGCTGTAGGTGTTGTATTACATAAAAAAGTTGGTGATAAAATTACCAAGGGTGATGTTTTAGCAACTGTTTATACAAATGGCAAAAACACTGATGAGGCTATTGAAATGATTCTCGATGCATATATTATGAGTAATCAAAAAGTAAATACAAAAAATATTATTATCAAAACGATAAAATAAAAAAACTCTTACTTAAGAAGTCTTAAGTAAGAGTTTTTTTATTCAGTTACAATTTTTAAAAGTGTAATAACTACATCTATCATTTTATTTAAATCAGTTATATCCAAATATTCAAAAGGACCATGAAAGTTTTCGCCTGCTGATCCTAAATTAGGTGTGTATATACCATGATAAGTAATTTCTGCACCATCTGTACCGCCTCTAATTGGTACAAAAACTGGTTCAATATTATTACGTTTAAGAGCTTTAATAGCATATTCTAATACTTCTGGATGTTGTAAAATAATTTCACGCATATTGCGATAAGAATCTTCGACATTGACAGTCACTAAATCTTGTCTATATTTTTTATTTAAATAGTTCTTTATTTCTAAAATTAACTCTTTTTGTTTTTCAAATAAATCTCTATTATGGTTGCGAATAATATATTCTAAAGTTGTTTGTTCAACTCCTCCTTTTATCCTATTTAAATGGAAGAAACCTTCATAACCTTCAGTAAGTGCAGGTATTTGATTTTGAGGAAGCATGGTTTGAAATTCCATTGCTACCAAAATACTATTGATCATCTTACCTTTAGCACTACCTGGATGGATAGATTTACCCTTTATTGTAATAGTTGCACTTGCAGCATTGAAATTTTCAAAATTTATTTCGTCAATTTTACCACCATCAAGTGTATAGGCAAATTGGCAATTATGTTTTTTATAATAATTATAATCAAAGTTTTTGGGACCTTCGCCAATTTCTTCATCGGGTGTAAAGGTAATAATAATATTTGGGTGTGGTAATTTTTCTTTCAAAATTTTTTCTACAGCACCAATAATAATTGCAATTCCTGCTTTATCATCAGCGCCTAATAATGTAGTGCCATCAGTATGAATAAGAGTATGTCCTATTTTTTGCTTTAATGATGGAAATTCAATAGGAGATAAAATCATCTTTAAATCTTTATTTAATAAAATATCTGTACCATCATAATTTTCAAGAACTATAGGCATAATATTTTTTCCTGATGAATCGTAACTTGTATCCATGTGGGCGATTAATCCTACTGTTATAGTTGTTGGGGTGTTGCTTTCTATATAGCCATAAACATATCCAAATTGATCCATATAAGCATTAGCAATACCAATTTGTTTTAATTCTTCAATAAGGTACTTTGCAAGTTCAAGTTGACCCTTGGTACTTGGTGTTGTTTTTGTGTAAGGATTGGACTGCGTATCAAACTTGATATAGTTTAGAAATCTTTCAATAATAGTCATCTTTTTTTCATATAATTTATTGTACTTTCATTATATATAACCCTTTCTATTAAATTTTTATTGGCTATGAGTACAACATAACCTTAGAATATAAATTATTTACCAATAAAAATATTCTACAAAGATAATCTTTATTTATGAAATAATTATATCATATTTTAATTTATTTGCAATACAATTGAAAAAAATTTCTTTTTATTGTAAAATGTTAATGGTATTAATTTTTAATACTATTAACTAATTGGGGAATAAAATTATGGAATTGTATATAGACTTAAAAAATAAATTATTAGAAGTATTATTACAACTATATGAAAGCGATACTGTGGGCAACTTTCTAGAATTATTAGAAGGAGAGCAAGCTGTGTTAAGTTATCTTTTTAAGGAAAGTCATGGAGTAACACCTACTGATATTAGTCATACAATAGGTATCACAAAAGCAAGAGTTACAGCTATTTTAGATGCTTTATTAGAGAAAGAATTAGTCAAAATAAATCGTAAAAAAGATGATCGCCGAAAGGTTATAGTTGTACTTACTGAAAAAGGAACGAAAGAAATTACGAAAAAACTTTTATTATTAGATAATAAAATTATAAAGTTGATAGAAATACTTGGTACCGAAAAAAGCAAAATTTTAGTTGAAATACTAAATGATATTAATCAAATATCAAAAAAAGGAGAAAATCAATGAAAGACAAAAAATTAAATTATGCAATTGTTAGTGATGGTTCATGTGATTTACCGGAGGAATTAGTTAGCAAATATGACATCAAAATTGTTCCTTTCTATGTATCATTAGATGGGCAAACATATTTAAAAGAAAAAGTTGACTTAGGCGTTAGAGATTTTTATGAGAAATTAGTAGGTGATACGAATTTATTTCCAAAAACTACATTACCAACAGTAGCTGATTATGAAACAGTTTTTAAAGATCTTATTAGAGAGAAAAAAGATATTATTTGTGTTTGTATAACAACAAAATTTAGTGGATCTTATAATAGTGCATCCATTGCAAAAAATAATTGTTTAGAAAAATTTCCTAATGCCAAAATTACAGTTATTGATTCAATGGTTAATACAGGTGTACAAGGTCTGTTAGTATTAGAAATTGCAAGAATGCGTCAAGAGGGAAAAACATATGAAGAAACTATCCAATTAATTGAAGAAATTAAGAAGACTGGTCGAATCTTTTTTACAGTTGGTAATTTAGAATATTTACGAAAAGGTGGTAGAATTGGTAAACTTGCGGGAATCGTTGGTGCAACTTTACGAATTAAACCAATCATTGTATTAAAAGATGGAGAAATTTTTTCATCAGGCATTGCTTTTACAAGAAAGAAATCTTTCTTAAAAGCAACTGATGCTGCTCTTTCTTATTTTAAAGAAAACAATGAAAATCCAGATGACTATCAATTCATTACAGGATTTGGATATGATATTGAAGAAGGCATGGCGTATAATGAAAAATCAAAAGAAATATTTAAGCGTGATGACATTCTATTGATTCAAATTGGCGCAACGATTGGTGTTCACACAGGACCATATCCACTAGGTGTTGGATTTATTAAAAAATTTGATAGAATAAAAAAAGCATAAATTGATAATTGTGAAAACCATGTTAAAAAATTATAAATGAAATAAAAAAGGTTTCTTTTTAAAGAAACCTTTTTAATCGAATAGTATAGAAAATGGTGCCACTGGTCGGACTCGAACCGACACGGTATTGCTACCACTGGATTTTGAGTCCAGCGCGTCTACCATTTCACCACAGTGGCATTTTAATTAATTATATTATAAAAACAAAAAAAAAGCAAGCAAATGGCTAATTATTAAAAATCGGATTAGTTTACTTTTAAACTAATATATGGTATAATCTATAAATAGCGCGAAATAAAAAATATATGGAGATGAAAATGCCAAAGAAAAGTAAGAAGAATGAAAATTTAAAACCGAATGTTTTTGCATGGTTTATATATTCTATAGGAAGTAGAATTTATATGTTTTTTCGAAATCGTATAAAGGTTGATAAAAAAGCATTTAAAAAAAGAAATAAAAAAGAAGGTTGTTTGGTAATTTATAATCATGCTTCTAATCAAGATCACTTTTTAGCTACTATAGGATTTGGTTTGACACGTACTGCTTATGTTGTTTCAAGTCATTTTTATTATAACAAAAAATTAAAAAGAATTTTGCGACTTGCAAGTGCTATATCTAAAGATCAATTTAAACCAGATATAGGAACAATTAAAAAGATTAAAAAAGCATTACAACAAAAATTACCTGTTACTATTGCTCCAGCTGGACAAACAACCATGCATGGTGGTAGCCTCTTTATTGATAAATCTATTGTAAAATTAATTAAACTATGCAATGTTGATGTATATGCAATTCAAATATGTGGCGCATATTTAGCTTATCCCAAATGGCGTAAATTTCCTAGAAAAAGTCGCATATTCATAAAATTTATTAAAGTATTTAATAAAGAAGAGTTAACACAATTGACTGATGAAGAACTTTATGAAAAAACGATTGCCTCTATCAGTGTTGATGATAGAAAAGTAATAAAACAATTAGGATATAAGATTCGTTCTAAAGCACTCGTTGCGGGACTTGAGGATATGTTATATTTGTGTCCAAAATGTGAATCAATGAATAGGATAATATCGGACAAAGATAGATTAATATGTACAAATTGTTCTAATATGGTAAAAATGAATCAATATGGTCGTTTTGAAGGTATTGGAGATAATTATATTGCTATGGATAATGAAGAAGTATGGTATAATTATGAGGAAAATAAAATTATATCCCAAATAAAAGAAAAAAACTTACATTTGGAGGGAAATTTTTATTTATATTTAGGTGATAGTACTAAATATGTCCTAAATAAAGTAGGTACTGGGAAAGTAGTTTTAACAGCTACTGAATTGTATTATGAAGGAACATTGAATGGTAACCAGATTAAAAAAGATTTTAAATTAAACGCAATTCATCAAATTCCATTTGATGTAAGAAGTCATTTTGATATACCTGATGATGAAGGATATTTTGAGTTCAAACCTACAGAAGGCCAAACAGCAACAATTATAACACAATTTGCGCAAGCCATTGATGCTTTCACAAAACTTCGGAATGAGAAATAGCATGGTAAAAAAAGTTTTTTGCAAACATTTTAGTAAATGTGGAAATTGCCAATTATTAAATAAGCATTATAGTGATACATTAAGTTTGAAAAAAAATTTAGTTAACAATTTATTTAAAAAAAACAATTTCCAATTCAAAGTTTCTCAATTAATATCAGCAGATGAAAATATTAAATATCGTAATAAAATGATTATTAGTTACCGCTATAAAAATGGGAAATTATTTAGTGGTTTTTATGAAGAAAATTCACATAGAGTAGTAGATATTGATAATTGCATCATGCATACTGATATACAGAATGAAATTTTTCGAAAATTAAAAGAGATATTTCATAATCTGAATATTATGGCATATGATGAGGATTCAAAAAATGGATTACTTAGATATGTTATTATTAGAGAAGCTTTTTTTACAAATGAAATTTTAATAACAATTGTTACTGCAAGTGAAATTTTTCCTTCTAGATCACTTGTTGTGAAAAAAATTCGTAGTATTTCACCTAAAATTAAGACTATTATTCAAAATATAAATCCACGTAAAACAAGTATTGTATTGGGCGAAAAAGAACAAATATTATATGGTGAAGGATTTATAACTGATAAGATTGGAAATTTATTTTTTAGAATTACATCAAAATCTTTTTATCAAGTCAATCCATATCAAACGTTAAAATTATATAATAAAGTTAGAGAACTTGCCAAGTTTAAAGGTGATGAAATAATTGTTGATGCTTATAGTGGAGTTGGTACAATTGGTATGATTCTTTCTCAAGATGTAAAAGAAGTAATCAGTGTTGAAAACAATAAACAAGCTGTTTTAGCCGGTATTTTAAATGCGAAGATGAATAAAATTACTAATATCTATTTTAAATGCGACGATGCTACTCATTTTTTACAAGATTTAGAAAAAAATAAAGTAAAACTTGATGCAATTATAATGGATCCTCCGAGGAGTGGTTCAACTAGTGATTTTTTGAAATCAGTACTTGCCATCAAACCTAAAAAAATTATTTATGTATCATGCAATCCTGAAACATTGATTAGAGATTTAAACATACTTAAAAAAAAATATGATATTGTGACGGGTTTATGTGTTGATATGTTTTGTTGGACCAATCACATTGAGACAGTTATACTGCTTTCTAAAAAAGAGCGGTTTTTATGTAAAAAGTTATAAGTTTGAGAGTCGTCGAAGATAGAATATCCCTAAAAAAATTGTTGAAGCAAATAAAAATAAAAACTATTGATAATTTTTGGAATTATGGTTATAGAATATCTACGAGAAGCATAATAAATTCTATTTAAATATGAAAAAGTATAAATCAAATAGTAGTCTCTTTTATAAAAAACTTAAAATATGTGAGAACTAATAGAGTTAATATTTATTTAATCATAACATCATAATAAGGTTAATTGTTTATAAAATATATACAAATTTAAGAAGAAGTATTTTTTGATATGAGTAAAAAGAAATTTGCAATTTTCTTTGTCATTATGGCAGCAGCATTATATGCAATTAATGTACCAATTTCAAAATTAATATTAGAAGAAGTACAACCAGCAATGATGGCTGGATTTTTATATCTAGGAGCTGGTGTTGGAATGGGTATTATGTTGGTGGCAAAACATTGTTTTTTTCAAGTTTGATAATGAGTGTTGGTTAGCCAAAAAAGATATACCTCATGCGATTATTATGGTCATATTGGATATAATAGCGCCAATTCTTTTGATGTATGGTGTAGCTAATACAGCTGCAACTAATGTTTCATTATTGAATAATTTTGAAATTGTTACAACTTCAATTATTGCTTTATTAATTTTTAAAGAAAAAATCTCAGAACGCTTATGGCTTGCAATTTTGATGGTGAGTTTGGCTAGTGTTATTCTAGAATTTGAAGGTAATGAAGCACTTACATTTAGTAAAGGGTCATTATTTGTGATAGGTGCTTGCATCTGCTGGGGTATTGAAAATAATTGTACGAAAAATATTAGTGATAAAAGTTCAATGGAAATTGTTTTGATAAAGGGAATTTTTTCTGGTATAGGAAGTATCATCGTTGCAATGCTAATAAAAGAAACAATTCCTAACTTAATTTATATCTTAGTAATAATGTTACTTGGCTTTATTGCTTATGGTTTAAGCATTAATTTTTATGTAATGGCTCAAAATGATTTAGGTACTGCCAAAACAAGTGCTTTTTATGCTATAGCACCTTTTCTTGGAGTAACTTTTAGTTTTATTATTTTGGGTGAACAATTAAACTAGCAGTTTTATATATCACTTATAATGATGATATTTAGTACAATTGTAATGATCAAAGATACACTTAGTAGCAAAAAAACATAAGTAAAATTTTTAAAATAACTTTTATATAGATATATTTTACGAAAAAATATTAAAAAATAAAACTAAAAAATTAAATTTTTGTATAAAATATGATATAATAAATATATATTTTGACAAAAAAAGGAAAAATATGAAAATAGAAAGGAGAAAACATATGAAAAAAATATGGAAATTTTTAAAAAATCCTCCTATACTATTTTTATTTTTTATATATTTAATAACTTTTGGCTTTTGTATGATATCAATTGTTTTTTTAATTATTGATATAAATGAAATTTTGAGTAATATTATTTTCGTATTTGCAGGAATAACTGTATTTTATACTATTTTTACCTTTATTTTAAATAAGCGCAAAATTAAAAAATGTATTATTAGAATATTAAGTGTTACACCTATTACAAAAAGATATGTAACAGATTATGGATTTAGACTAAGAATTACAACAACTATAGCTTTTATTACAAATGCAGCATATGCAATTTTTGAGGGCGTAATGGCATTAATTGGTAGGTCAATTTGGTATGCTTCACTTTGTGCGTATCACTCTATTTTATGGTTTATGCGTTATAATGCTTTAAAAAAAGATGGTATAATTTACAAAACGCATGATATTAAATTAGATGGAACTATTCTTGGCGAAATTAAAAAATGGCGTGTATATCAAAATATTGGAATTGATTTTTTAATTATCGTACCAAGCATTAGTATTTCTATTTGGGAAATGATATTTTCTAATAGACACCATATTTATGCTGGAATGTTGATTTATGTTGTTTCTGCATATACTTTTTATAAAATTACTATTGCTATATTGAATATTTTTAAAGTACAAAAATATTATCAACCGATATGGCAATCAATTAGAAATATTAATTTAGCAGATGCTGCAATGTCCATTTTGTCTTTGCAAGTTGCCTTAATTGCTACTTTTTCAAATAATTCAGATATGAAGGCATTAAATATGGCAACTGGATCAGTTGTAAGTATAGCGATTATTATTATGGCAATATTTATGATTATTAATAGTAGAAACAAAATTAAAGTTTTGCAATATAAAATGATGACAAATGAATAAAAAATTTTTTTAAAATAAATTCAAATAGCATGGTGAAAGAATGATTGAAATTATAAAAAATATTCTAACAGATGAAAACTTTATAGGTGCTTTTTTAACTTCACTTAGCTTTATTTTGTTAGGATTTATTTTTAGAAAAAAAAATATAATAAATAATGATGGTAAAGAAGTTTTAACGACGATTGTTTTAAAAATAGCTTTACCTGCTCTTGCTTTTTCTGCATTTATGACAGAATTTAATAGTGATCATTTTGTAGATGATTTTTTAGTTTTTATTATTTCATTATTATTCTATATTTTCTTTATTATTATCGGACGTTTTGTTTTATTCAAAATGGAGAATAATAGAAGAACTGTCATTGCCATATTTATGGCTGTTGGTCAACTCACTTTTTTTTCCATTCCTGTTTTGAAAACAATTTATAGTAATAATTATTCACAAATTATGATTCCAGCTAATATGATGACATTATCTTTTAGAATTATCGTATACGTATATTGTTATTTTGCAATTTCTCATTTGAAATTTACTAAAAAAGATATTAAGATAACTCTAAAAAGTCTTTTCTTTAACCCTATTATGGTTGGAATGATTCTAGGTATGGTAATTTGGATGACACAAGGAATCATGCCCAAGGTGACTATTAATGATGAAATTGTTTCAATATTTAGAATTGATAAAACTTTGCCAGCTCTTTATATGATTATTTTAGCAGCTGAAAAGTTGACTACTCCCCTTGCTATGATAATAATAGGTTGTATATTAGGAGAATCGCACATTAAAGAAGCATTTAACGATAAATTATCTTGGTCTATCGCGTTTGCAAGAACAATAGCAGTACCTTTTTTTACACTAGTCATTTTAGTCTTACTTCAAATAATTCATCTTATTCATCTTGATGAATACACAATTATGATTTTGGTTATTGGTTTTGGAGCACCAGTTTCTGCAATAGTTACAACATATTGTGCAAAATTTAGCAATGAGATGGAATTATCAAGTAGAGTTTGTTTTCTATCAACTCTCCTATCTATTTTTACCTTTCCAATTTTATTTATAATTGTTAAACTTGTATTACGATTGCCTATTTTTTAAAAAATAAAAGTATTAATCATCCTTGAAATCGAGGAAAAACTCGAAATCTAGTTGATTAATACTTTTTTATTATTTATCACGTTCATTAATAATATTTATAATTTTTTGTGACATAATTTTTATGAGTGGAATAAATGTCGAAATAAAAGTTACACAAATTGTGAAAGCTAATAAAACGATAGGTGAACGATAAGTTAAAGTATATAGCGATAGGTTAATTTCACCTAAGGGATCGGTTATATTACTACCATATAATTCAATTAACTTCATTGCAATTGGAATTGAAATAATAAAAGCTAATAAATTAATAAATAATGACTGGATGATAAATATCGAAGAAACCTTATAACCACTTAGTCCAATCGAGCGCATAATACCAATTTCTTTTCGAGAATCTACGATTTCAATTGAAATGATTGTCCACATAATACCAATTGCAAGGATAGTAAAGAAAATTAAACCACCTTTTGATGCAAAGTTAATCATTGGATCTACATTATAGCTATCAATATAATTTTGATATGTAAAAATATCAATTATAAAATGGTAATCATTATTGTATAATTCTCTAAATTGGGCTAAAGTAGTTGCAGGATTATTTGATAATTCAACAACTACTTTTTCCTGATCCTTATCAACTTTTGATTCTTTGACTGCAGCTTTATAATTATCATATCCTTCAGGTGACATTAAAAAATCTTGTGAATCAGTAAAACCAACAACTTTATAATGTCCCAATGTTGCAATAGAATATTCATTACCTTCAATTTGAATATCATTTATTGAAGTAGATAATTCAACATAAGTTTCCGATTCTATAATGTAAGTTCTTAACCACCAAGTATTTGTACTAAAAGAGGGATATAATTTGCCACCAATAGAAAGTGGTAAAACAATTTCATTTGGATTTGTAGGTATAGATCCTACATAAATATTTTGATTTTGATAAATTGAAATATCATTGTTACTTAATTCGCAAGAATTTACTTTAATAGTTGTGTTATCAAATTTATTATCTAAGATATAGTGGTAATATTCATTACCGACAATAATAGAATTCATTATCAAATAATCATATTTAAAACCTTGCATTGCTTTATCATATTCATCAATAACATAATTAGGTTTATATTTAGCAAGATGCATCCATTTACGATAATTTGTTTCAACAACACCGACAATTTTAAAATCTGTTGCATAACCTAAATCAAGATATTGATTTAGTATACTATAGATTGTAGCATTTGTATCAACGACACCAAAATTTTTAAGTGAATCAAGCAAGAAGTCAGTTATAAGAATTTCAGGGTCATTAGTATTTGGTAATCTTCCAGCTAGTAGATTATATGTATTTGTTTCATCATAATAGATGATTGTGTTTAAAATACCACTATATAAGAAATTTGCTTTTTCAAGACCATATTTAGCATAATTAATAGAAACTTCTTGATATTTATGAAGGGTTAAATCGGGAGCAAAACGTTTAATTATATCATAAGCATTATCCATTAAGTTACCTAATTTATATTTTGAATAAAAATCATCTGCTACAATAGTAGAACTATCGGCTGTAAATTGATAGATATCAGCATAGTTAACACCATTATTAATTGTTGTGTAAACATTTTGATAAAGTTTATCACCATTTAATTCAATTGAAAAAGATAGAAAAGTAAGACTCATTACAGTAATCAAAAGCATCAGTAAATATCTAAAAAATTTTTTTCCAATATTTTTAAAAGCTAATTTTAAGACCGTTTTTAAAGGAATTCTTGTTTTTTGTAAAATTAGTTTATGAGTAAATTCTATATCAGTATTTTTTAAAGACACTTTGGTATCGCTCTCATTTACGGTATCATCATGTTGATCAATACTTGCTGTATCAATTTTTAAAATAGCATCACCATATAAATTGGCCGATTCTTCATCATGTGTAACAATAATAATTAAGCGATTTTTAGATAATTTTTTAAATAAATCAAAAATTTTACTGCTTGTTTCACTATCCAAGTTACCTGTTGGTTCGTCAGCAATAATAAGATTTGGATCCTTAACTAATGCTCTTGCAATGGCAATTCGTTGTTTTTGACCACCTGATAATTGATTTACTTTACGTTTTTCAAGACCTATTAATTCAACTTCTTGAATAATTTCATTAATTTTCTTATCAGCAATTCTTTTTTTAACGCCTTGGATTTCTAGTGAAAGGCTAATATTTTGTTTTAAATTTAAATCTTTTAAGATATTATATTCTTGAAAAACAAATCCTAAATAACTATTTAGGTAATAGTTATGTTCTTTTTTTGTAAAAGTTGAAATTTCACGATTTTCAATCCATATTTGACCACTATCAGGTTTATCTAAACCACCTAATAGATTTAACAAAGTAGATTTACCAGAACCACTTGGCCCTAAAATAAAAATTAGACCTGTATCTGGAAATTCATAACTTAAATTACGAATAACGTGAACTTTTTCACTGCCAGATTGATAATATTTATTAACATTAATTAATTTTATCATAACGAATCACCTATGAAACCTTTAAAACATCAATTGGCCGTTTACGGGATAAATTGATAAGAGGTATTATTACTGATAAGGTTGGAACAATATATGCGATTAATAAAGATATAGTAATACCAGTAGAAGTTACTTTGAACGTTTGGAAATCAATAGGTAATATATTTAAATTATAGTATTGATTGATTAAGTTAGATGCTTCAGCACTTAAATTAGTATCTAATAGATTTAAAAAAATAATTGCACCTATTAAAGATATAATAAATGAGATAGTACTTACAACTAGAATTTGAAATAAATAGATAAAGGAAATTCGTAAGCCATTCATACCTAAGGACATATAAATACCAATATCTTTTGTACTATTTTTAATTGTGACTACTATAAAGTTAAAAATCATTAAAACACTAAATACGCAAAGTGCAAAGAAAAGTGCTAAGAATAAAATTAAATTATCATTGATGAATTGATTCACGACTTGTAGTTTAATATAAGATAAATTATCAATTGTAATATTATTTTCTCTTAATGATTGATATAATGAAATATTATCTTCTTGATTATCACTTATTAAAACAGTTAATGTACCACCAAAATTTTTAGAAGAATTATTGTAATCAGAAAAAGAAGTTCTTAAATAATTAAAATACATATTGGTTTCTTGTGGATTACAAAAATAAATTGTAGGTTCATCGCTTTCAATGATGCCCACTACTTGACAAGAAAAATTAGTAGTGACACGTCGATAACCATAAAAATTAAAGGTTGCAGGACTTGCGGTTTCTGGATTTAATAAAGCATAGTCCATTGAGGCATCGCCAAAAGGATTCTCACCTAAATCTTCAAGACTTAAGCCGAAAATTTCCTTTAATAAACCAGTTGAAATAGCAATTTGTTCAAAATCATTTTCATCAATTTTCTTTTTAGGTTCTTTTCCTAAAATTACTTCATTTGTCTCATCATAACTAGTAAGTTTAACATTATCATAAATACCATTTTGATTTAAGGCAGAATAAATAAAATCATCATATGTATATTTAATATTATTTGTTGAGACGTATTGATTTAGATTTTCAGTATAAACATACACACCACTTTCGAAAAAAAGAGAATTATAAAAAACTTTATTATCTGTAAAACTAGCAAAAATGTTAGGATCATCCAAGTCGGCATTCATAAAATCTTTAAAATTAGTTTCAATAATTCCTTCAATATAAATTTCATTATTTAAATTTTCAGGTTTGATAGTCTTATTTACAAAGTATTTATCCCAAGATTCATTTTTATCGATTGGAACATTAAAATAATTATTAGCAAGTAGTGAATATGCCACATAGTCAGTTATATAGCAGCGAATAGGTGTTAAATAAGTTGGTAATGTATTATAGATGCGAATTATATTGTAATCTTGTGAAAAATCAGCAAAATCTTCGATTACGATAATATTATCAATTGTTTTGGAATAAAGAGGGTCCAAACTATCAGTTAAATTCCAATCGATATCAATGGGATTTTTAAATGTTTTATAAATCTTGTATTGATAGTTTACATTAGGATTAGAAGAATCGTTTTCTCTGTTAAAAGAATAGATTAAATTTTCATAATCTGTTGTATCAATTTGGAAAAATCCAGTTTTAACCGTTTGATTATATAAAGTTTGTTGTTGACTTAACGAAATATATTTATTATTATATTCAGTTTGAAAATTTGTATATTGTGCAGTAGCATTTGAAAAGTATAAATTAATTGTTGTATTAGCAAAAATTAATGAGATACAAAACAAAATAATAATAATAATAAAACGAAATAAGTTTTGTTTTAAACTTTTACAAGAAAGAATTACTGAAGTTCTAAACGAAGGTTGAATAGGTTTCAAATCAATATTTGTTGTAGCAACATCATTTTCAACTTTATTCTGATTTTCAAGTGTATTATTAATGATTTGACCATCTTTTAAAGTAATTTCAAAATTACCATAAGTTCTAGATAGAGTTTTGTCATGGGTAACAACTAAAACTAAATGTTCATTTGATAATTTTTTCAGTATATCCATGACTATATCACGATTTTTTTTATCTAGATTCCCGGTTGGTTCATCTGCAATAATAATTTTAGGATTTTTTACAAGGGCTCTAGCAATGGCTACTCTTTGCCTTTCTCCACCAGATAATTGATTCATTTTTCGTTTTTCTTTGCCTTTTAGGCCAACCATGGCAATTGTATTTGTAATTAAATCATAATTTTTCTTAATTTTTTCATTTTTTAATTGTAACGAAAGCGCAATATTCTCAAAAACATTCAAATTTTTAATTACATTAAATTCTTGAAAAATAAAACCAATATAAGAATTACGATAGGAATTAAAATCGCTTCGTGAAAAATCTTTGGTGCTTAGACCATCAATGAGTAAATCACCACTATCGTAGGAATCAATACCACCAATAATGTTTAAGAGGGTAGATTTACCACTACCACTTTTACCAACAATAAAAACCATTCCTTTTTCAGGAAATGCAATATTGATATCTTTCAAGGCATGGAATTTTTGTGTTCCTGAATTGTAAGATTTGTTAATATTATTTAAACTAATCATGTTATTACCTCTAGAAAATAATATTTTCATATAATGGCGCTACAATATAAGATAATTGTAGATTATTATCAACTATTGAAATTGCAATGAGACCACAACTATCATCCATACCACTATATGTGTGTGCTCTTGCTACAAATTTATCATCTAAATATTTAGATTGTTTGAAATCAGTAAGATAATAGGGATTTACAACTCTATCTACTACATATAAAGGTTCTTGTTTACCAGTTGTAAAATCATTTAAATAATTTTGAATCCATGGGAATGTTTCTAGTAAGTAAGCATTGTCAGTATTTTCTTTTAAATCAAACTTGATTTCGTAGAATGGATCAGACCAATTTAAATCATTTGTCGGTGTATATTTAACTGACCAAGCCGAGCGATAGTAAGTTGTAATATAGTAATCTCCAAGTTTAAAAAAATTGTTATAAATAATGGAATTGCCACCCCAATTGTTTTGAGCTTGAAAAGCATTTCCAAAAAGTGGTTGACCATTTAAATCTAAAAATTCATAGTTGTAAAAAAAGTCATTCGTAGAAAAATCATAATCATGTCTATTATTATAAGAGGTAACATAGAAAAGAAGTCTTGCGACTAAAGCAACTGAATCGGTATAATTACCAACTACGGCATAGCCATTGCTAAAATTATTAGCAAAGTCCCACTCTAAATCATAAAGACGATTCCCCTCCTCATCAATATGAGTATATTTTAATTCGCCATCCTCATTAATATTGCCTACTACAGCATAGCCATCTTCAAAATTTCCACAATACGCATATTTAAAATTGGCGTCTAAAAGACTAAATTCACTGTCAGATGTTTGATTTTCTACTGATAGACTAGTTTTTATCTCTTCAATTAAATAAGAAAAGCTATTATCTTCATCATTATATTTTAAATACCCTTGATATTCACCTCGATTTACTACTAAATAACCATTTGTGAAGAAACTTTGTGAAGAAATACCTTCATCAAATGTATAAAGAATTGTGCCACTTTGACTAATAATATAAAATTGATTATCAATTGACACAACTGCTTTGTCCTCTGAGAAAGGATAAGCTTCATCATAAATAAATTGTGTGATTTCTTCACCATTATTTTTAATATATCCAAAATAATTGTCCTTTTTCACAATTAAAATATCGCCAAAATAAGGAACAATAGTATCATATTTAGAAAGATCAAAAAGTTCTTGATTTTTATTAATGATATAAGGTGTATTATTCTTATAAACAATGGCGACAGGGTTTTCTAAATAGTTAGTTTCTTTTTCCTTTTTACAGTTCGTAATAGTAAGAAGTGAAATGAATACTATCGTTATTAAAATGATTTTTTGAAAAACAATTTTTAACATATATTAATCTCCTAAACCATATAATAAAATTGTTCAGATTGTATATTTAATAAAATTTATTATGACAACTGAACCTTATCTTTATCAGCAAAAGACCATAAAAGTGATGTCTATAAAAATATTGGGTTATTTTCATCATAAAAATCACTTTATTTTGAATAGATTATACCAAAATATAGTTAAAATTTCAATGTAAAGGCTTTATTTATCATTTAAAGCAAGTATATAATTCTTTACTTTTTATTCACAATATGATAAAATATATTTGAGGTGAAGTTTATGAAATTAATGTTAATTATAATTAGCAATGAAGACACACAAGATGTAACTAAAGGATTACTCAAAGAAAAGTTTTTTGTTACTAAACTATCCTCCACAGGTGGCTTATTGCATGGTGGAAATACAACTTTACTATTGGGAGTTGAAGATCACGATGTTGCAAAAGTAAAAGATATTGTTTCAACTTATGCGAAAACACGTAAGAAAAAGGTAAATATGGGAGAGCCAGGTGATTTAAATCTTTTTTCCTTTTTACCAGCCAATGTTCAAATCAACGGCGCGACTATATTTATTTTAAATATTGATGAACATTATAAGTTATAATTAAGTGCTGTAAATTGCACTTTTTTCTTTTTTTAAGAAAATGTATGCGTTTTCAAAAAAATTACTTATTTAATTGAAATATTGCTAGTATTATTATATAATTTATATAGACGGTTAGATGGATAGAGGAGGATTATGTAATGAAAGAATATTTGACCAAACAAATTAGAAATGTGGCCATCTTAGGACATTTAGGTAGTGGAAAAACAAGTCTTGTAGAGGCAATGTTATATATTAGTAAAGCCATAAATAAAAAAGGAGAAGTTGAGAAAAAAAATACCGTTTCCGATTATCTTGTTGAAGAACAAAATCGCCAAACATCACTATCGACATCACTAATTCCAGTAGAATGGAATGATTATAAAATTAATTTTTTAGATACACCAGGATCTGAAGAATTCGTAGGCGAAATCGATCAAGATTTAGCTGTTGTAAAAGGTTCAGTTGTTTTACTAGATGCGCAAAAAGGTGTTGAAGTTGGAACTGAAAGAGTATGGGAAGAATTAAGAAATAGGCATACTCCAAGTGTCCTTTTTATCAATAAAGTAGATAAAGAAAATGTTAAATTTGATAAGGTGATTGCCAATATTAGCGAAAAATTTGGTCCAAGAGTTGTTCCATTTGTTATTCCGGTAGTAAAAAATAATGAATATCAAGGTTATGCTGATATTATTAGAAAAAAAGCTTATCTTGGTGAAGATGAACATGAAACTGAAATTCCGGCTGAACTTTCAGCTAGAGCAAACGAATATTATGATAAATTCTTAGAAATTGTTGCAAGTCAAGACGAAGAAGTAATGGAAAGATATTTTCTTGGTGAAACTTTAACTGATGAAGAAATCATTGGTGGATTAAGAAGTGCCTTATTGAATTGCGATATTTTTCCTATTCTTGTTGGATCTGCAACAAAGAACTTAGGGCTTAAAGGATTGTTAGAAGATATTTGTAATTATTTACCATCACCTGCTGATTTAAAACCAGCTAATGGTATCAATCCTAAAACGAAAGAAGAAGTATTAAAGGTTAGTAAAGATGAAGATAGTTTTTCTGGATATGTTTTTAAAACAATTGTTGACCCATTTCTTGGAACAATTAACTTTTTTAAAGTATATTCTGGTACAACAAAAGGTCTAACCGAAGTTTATGTTCCTAATCGTGACCAAGTCGTTAAGGTTGGCATGGTTTCTATGATGATGGGTAAAAATCAAATTGCAATTGATGTATTACATGCAGGGGATATAGGAGTACTAACAAAATCAGGTGATATCAAAACAGGAGATACTATCTGCGATAAGAAGGATGTTGTTTTATATCCAGTTGTTGAAATGCCAACACCAGTTATTTATGTGGCAATTCAAGCAAAGACAAAACAAGATGAAGATAAAATCTCTTCAGCTTTACAAAAATTGAATTTAGAAGATCCTACATTTGAAGTAAAACGCAATCCTGAAACTGCGCAATTATTAATTGGTGGTCAAGGAATGACACATATAGGATATATTCTAGAGAAAATGAAAAATATGTTCAAAGTAGATGTTTCAACTGCTGATCAAAAAATTGTATATCGTGAAACCATTCGTAAAATTGGTTCAGCCCAAGGCCGACATAAAAAACAATCTGGCGGTGCTGGTCAATTTGGTGATGTCTGGATTCGTTTTGAACCATTAGCCGATAAAGATTTTGAGTTTACTTCAGAAGTTGTTGGTGGCGCGGTTCCTAAAAACTTTTTCCCTGCTGTTGAAAAAGGCTTAATTGATACACTTGAACATGGTCCAATTGCTGGCTTCCCGGTTATAGGTGTAAGAGCAGTATTATATGATGGTTCATATCACCCAGTTGATTCAAATGAAATTTCCTTTAAGATTGCAGCGTCACTTGCTTTCAAAGAAGCTTGCAAAGTAATTAAGCCTACAATTCTTGAGCCAATAATGGAAGTAGTCATCACAGTTAAAGATGAGTATGTAGGTGATATTATGAGTGATATTCCACAAAGACGAGGTTCAGTTGTTGGTATGGAGCCAGTTGGCAATGGGAAAACAGCTATTACTGCACAGATTCCTGAAGCTGAAATTATTAAATATAGTATTGATTTAAAGGCTATGACACAAGGAAGTGGTTACTTTACACGTAAATTTATTCGTTATGAGGATGTACCTGCAAACCTAGTTCCTAAGATTGTAGCTGAATATAAAAAAGATTAAGGATTAAAAAATAGTATTGAATCTAAAATTCAATACTATTTTTTATTTTGTTTAACTAGATCAAAGAAATAATCAAAAATAATTTTTGATTCTGTGGTATAAAATCTTTCTGGATGCCATTGTACACCAATGAAAGGAAGTGTTTTGTGTTCCATCGCTTCTATGACATCATGATTAGTGAAAGTTGTTATAAATCCTTCTGGAAGATCTTTTACGGACTGATGATGATAGGTATTAACTAGGAAAGAATCAGGTAGCAAAGAAGAAAGATTTGTAGTTGCAACTTTATTTACCATGTGTTTTTTATTCTCAGTTGGATGTTTTAAATTAGCAAAACTGATATCTTGATATAAACTACCGCCCATAAAAGCAGCCATTGCTTGAATACCACGACAAATTCCAAAGGTTGGGATTTTATTTATTTTTGCGTAATCTAATATTTTTTTATCAATTAAGTCGGTTGCATCGTCTATGCCTTTAGATAAATTTTCAATATTTGTCTCATTATAAAATTTAGGATCAATATCGTCACCACCGATAATCAAAAAACCATCGCAAAGTTTTAAAGCATCATTAAATGTTGCTCCATCACATAAAATTAAAGGAATGGCATCACGATTTATGATTTGGGTTATATAATCAATATTAATTCTTACATAATGATATTCATCTTTAAAATCATGAGAAAAGCGAGGACTAACTCCAATAATTAATTTATTCATATATTCACCTCATACTATCCTATATTATCATAAAAATATGAAAATGCCAAATATATGAATAAAATTTTTATTCTTTTTACTTTAATTAGAAAGGTAAAAATGCTATAATATAAATATCTAATTTGAAAGGGAATCCTGATATGTCGGAAAACAAAGATAGTAATAAAGAGTTAAAAAATAAGAAAACAAAAAAGAAAAAACATATTGTATATGGTAAATATAATAGTGAACGTGAAGAACCAGTATACATTAAACATAATAATTATAAAGAGGGACTAACTAAAGAAGAAGTTGAAAAAAGAGTTGAAAATTTACAAGTTAATATTGATGGTGTGATAGAATCAAATTTTTCCAAAGTACTCAAAATTATTTTTAAAGTTTTTGCGAAAAACACTTTTACTTTTTTCAATGTCTTATATGTTATTGTTCTATTTTTATTATTGCTTGCCAATGATTGGAATGATCCAGAGGAAACCGGTCTTAAATTTGCCATAACTGATTTTATGTTTTTGGCAATTGTTATGGTAAATTTGATGATTGGTATTTTTCAAGAAACCAAATCAAAATTAGCCATTAATAAGTTAAAATTAGTGACGAATCCCAAAGTAACAGTTATTCGTAACGGCGAAAAAAAAGTTATTGAAGAAACGGAAGTTGTACTTGATGATATTATGTATGTAACTCCAGGGGTTGAAATTGTTTCTGACAGCATTCTATTAGAAGGAGAAATTGAAGTAAATGAATCACAATTAACTGGTGAATCTGTACCAATTAAGAAACATCTAGGTGATATGTTATATTCTGGTAGTTTTGTAGTATCAGGTAGTTCATATGCGAAAGTAGAACACGTTGGTCAATTAAATGAAATTAATAAATTGACTTCTCAAGCTAAAAAATATATTGCACCTAATTCACAAATTTTAAAAAGTTTAAAAAAACTTTTATTTATTTTGGCCATTTTTATTGTTGTGACATCTCTAGTTATGTTTTTTTCAAAATGGCCATTTAAGGAATTTATTGAAAGTTTGAAAAATGGCCAATTAGATGCGGATAAAATTATCTTTTTCCAATTAGAATATGTGAAGGCCATTAGACCAACCACTGCTGCGATTATCGGTATGATTCCAGCGGGTCTTTATCTATTGACATCAGTTGCTCTTTCTGTTGGAGTTGTTCGATTAAGTAAAAACAATACATTAGTACAAGATGTATATTGTATTGAAATGCTTGCGAGAGTAAATGTTCTTTGCCTTGATAAAACAGGCACTATTACAAATGGTCAAATGAGTGTTATCAAATATGAGGAGATCAATAAAAATCATACATATTCAATTCATGACATTATTAGTTCGATGAATGCAGCACTCCAAGAAACCAATGCTACAGCGAAAGCTTTAGTGGATTTCTTTGGCTCAAAAGCTATTTTAAAGCCAACTGAAGTAATTGCTTTTTCATCTGAACGTAAATATAGTGCAGTTAGCTTTGGTGGAACTGAAAACTACATTATAGGAGCACCAGAATTTGTTTTAAAAAGCAATTTTGAAAAATATTCATCTAAAATTGGGGATTATGCCAATCAAGGATTACGTGTTATTTGTCTTGCACAATCTTCTGTGCCTTTTAAAGATGGCAAAGTACAACGTGTGCCACGTCTTATTGCTTTGATTTTAATTGAAGATCAAATTAGAGATGAAGCTTATGATACAATTCAATATTTCAAAGACAATGGTGTTGAGGTAAAAGTAATATCAGGTGATAATCCTATAACGGTTGCGGAAGTCGCAAGAAGAGTTGGTATTGAATATTCTGATAAATGTATTAGTTTAGATGGAATGACAGACGAAGAAGTCATTGATGCAGCCACAAAATTTACTGTTTTTGGTCGTGTTAAACCAGAACAAAAAAAATTATTAGTTACCGCACTTAAAAAAAATGGAAAAACAGTTGCTATGACTGGTGATGGTGTAAATGATATTCCGGCGCTTAAAACAGCAGATTGTAGTATTGCAATGGCATCTGGTAATGATGCTGTAAAAAATGTTGCACAATTGGTACTTGTTGATTCAAATTTCGCTTCTATGCCTAAAGTTGTCGCAGAAGGAAGAAGAGTTATCAATAATGTGCAGCAAACAGCAATGCTATATCTTGTTAAAACGTTATTTATGACTGTTTTAGCTGTTCTTACCGCAATTGGATTCTTCAAAGTCTTTGGCCCTGAAATTAATGGCGTTAGAGACGGAACTTTTCCTTTTGCAGGGGCAAAACAATTATTGATTGTAGAAATGTTTGCGATAGGGTTACCATCTATTTTCCTTGCTGTACAATCGAATAATTCACCTGTTAGAGGTAATTTTTTAAGAAATGCCTTAAAAAGTGCAACTCCAGGAGCAGTTGGTGTTGTTTGTGCCATTGTATTTTCATATATGTTATCTAAACAATATGGATTTACAGTTCTTGAAATTAAAACTGTTGTTGCCATTACCGCAACATTTACTATTTTAATTGTTATGTGCCGTGCTTGTGTTCCATTTAACAATAAGAAAGTTTTCTTGTGCGTTGTGATGTGGATTTTGTCATTTACATTAATATTCCTTTCAATGAAAAAAGTAAGTTTTTGGAATGGAAGAATTAATATGTATGATTTATTTGGATTTGATAGTTTGACTTGGAATATTATGCGAGAAGATGGTATTGGTATTGATATTACTCAACAATACACCAATGCAACAGCATTGTGGCTATCTGTTAGTATGGTAATTATTTCACTTGCGGTAATGCTTGGTGTTGAACTATTGATTAAAAACTTTGAATTAAATCGTGAGATTAATAAAAATAAAATTAAAGAACAAGAAAAGAAGAAAACAACTACAATCAAACGGATTAGATATTAAAATGAAAAGATATTCAACATTGAATATCTTTTTTATGTGAAATTTCATTTGCCTACACCAAATTAAAGGTTAAATAATATGATAAAGTGTACTTGAAAAGAGGTGGGGTATGAAAAAATTAGAACTTATTCATGTCAAAAAAACTTTTTATACAGAACTTGGTGCACTCAATGTAATAGATGACATTAGTTTTGATATAAATGAAGGTGAAATTGTAGCAATTGTTGGTCCAAGTGGAGCAGGTAAATCAACTTTATTGAATATCATTTCAAAATTAATATTACCTACAAGTGGAAAAATCATTGTTGATGGTGATATTGGGTATATGTTTCAACATGATCATTTATTTAATTGGCGGACAGTTTACAAAAATATTTTAATTGGATTAGAAATTAAAAAAGATAAAGATAGAAAAAAAGTTGAACGAATCAAAAAATTATTGACAAAATATGGTTTGTTTGAATTTATCAATAATTATCCCCAAGAATTATCAGGTGGCATGCGACAACGAATTGCGTTAATTAGGACGCTTGCAACAGAACCTAGTATTTTATTACTTGATGAGCCTTTTTCGGCTCTAGACTATCAAACAAGAATAAACGTAAGTAATGATATTTATCAAATTATTAAAGATCAAAATGTTTCTGCCCTTCTTGTAACACATGATATCAGTGAAGCTATCTCAATGGCTGATCGGGTTCTTGTATTAAGTCATAGACCTGCAAAATTAAAAGAAGTCATTGTAATAAACGATTTGGAAGGGAAAACACCACTAGAAAAAAGAAAATCAACCAAATTTTCGTATTATTTTGATAAAATTTGGGGGTTATTAAATGAATAAGTCTTATTTAAAACAAAAAAGAGCACTTGCCATACGAGTTGTTTTGATTCAAATTGTTTTACTTATTGTTTTACTTGCCCTTTGGGAGATTGCTTCTCGCTTAGAATGGATTGATTCTTTTTTATTTAGTAAACCAACAAGTATATTGAAATTATTGACAAATTATATTAAGACAAACGAAATATATCGTCACATTGGCATATCAGTTTTAGAAACTTTACTTGGTCTTTTTATTGGAACTTTGATAGGCTTATTTGTAGCTATTTTATTATGGTGGAATAAATTATTCGCAAAAGTTATGGATCCATTTTTGGTAGTTGGAAATGCGCTTCCTAAAACTGCATTGGCTCCTATTCTAATTATTTGGGCAGGTACTGGTATTAAAGGCATAACTACAGTTGCAATATCTATTTCTTTAATTTTGACAATCATTTCTGCATATAATTATTTTATCCAAGTAGAAGAGGAAAAAATTAAAATGTTACAAAGTTTTAATGCAAGTAAGTGGCAAATTTTAATTAAACTAATATTGCCTGCAAATATTGCCAATATTATTAATATTATAAAAATAAATATTGGTATGAGCTGGGTTGGTGTAATTGTAGGAGAATTTATTGTTTCACGTTATGGAATAGGGTATTTAATCATGTATGGTTCACAAGTATTTAATATGGATCTAGTAATGATGGGAGTCTTTGTTTTAGCAGTTATATCCTTTTTAATGTATGAAGTTGTTAACATTATTGAGAAAAAAATAAAAAGGAAGCGAAATTAATGAAAAAAATTTTAATGACATTAAGTCTAGGTTTGATGATATTTGCGATGGTTGGGTGCAAAAAAACCAATCTTACCAAAATAAAACTTGCTGAAGTTGCAAGATCTGTTTTTTATGCACCACAATATGTTGCATTAAGCAAAGGATATTTTGAAGAAGAGGGCCTTAAAATAGATTTAATTAATGCAAATGGTGCAGATAAAGTAACAGCAGCACTGCTTTCAGGAGATGTACAAATTGGACTTCAAGGTCCAGAACCTACAATTTATTTATATAAGAACAATCGTGCTAATTATTTAATCAATTTTGCCCAACTTACAAGAACAGATGGAAGTTTTATTTTTGGTAGGGAAAAGATTGATAATTTTACGTTAAATGATTTAAAAGGAAAATCAATTCTTGGTGGTAGAAAAGGTGGCGTTCCGGAAATGACTTTGGAATACGTACTTAAACAAGCTGGTTTAGAAGTTGGTCAAGATGATGATACCAAAGAAGTAAATGTAAGAACAGATGTAGCATTTGCAGCGCTAACAGGCGCATTTCTTGATGGTGAGGGAGATTTTGTTAGTTTATTTGAACCTACCGCAACAACATTAATTAACCAAAAAAGAGCATATTTATTAGGAGCAACTGCTGATTATGCAGGAGAAATAGCCTATACGGCTTATTCTACCTCAATAGAATATTTTAATCAACATAAAGATGTAATAGAAAAATTTACAAGAGCATTGTATAAAGGACAACAATTTGTCCAAAATGCTACTGATGAGGAAATTGCAAGAGAAATATGGCCTTTTTTTACTGATATTGAATTAGATGTATTGATTAGCGTAGTAGAAAGATATCGTTCAATAAATGCTTGGTGTATAAATCCCATTTTTTCAGAAATAGGATTTGATCGTTTACAAGAAATTATCATTACAGCAGGAGAATTAGATACTAAAGTTCGTTTTAGTGATCTAGTTGATTTAACTATTGCTAAAAAAGTAGTAGAAGAATAAAAATAAGTTAAAAAAATAATAAGTCTCAAATTCATTCTAAATTTGAGGCTTTTACTTTACCTTGCAAAAATGTAAATTATATAATGAAAGAAAAATCTACTAAGTGTTTTTTCTTTTGAAAAATTTAAAAATATGTTATAATATAAATGAATTTATTAATAGGAAAAATTACTATGAAAAATGTGAATAAATACATCTTGACGATTGATCAAGGAACTACTAGTACAAGAACGATTATATTTGATTCTAAAACCTCTATTGTTGCCAAAAGTCAAATGGAATTTACTCAAATCTGCCCTAAAAATGGTTGGGTGGAACACAATCCAGAAGAAATTTGGGAATTAACAGTCCAAACGATAAAAAATGCAATGAATATGGCTAATTTGAAAGCTACCAATATTATGGCAATTGGCATTACCAATCAAAGAGAAACAACAATTTTATGGAATAAAAATACTGGTAAAGTTGTCTACAATGCTATTGTTTGGCAATCTAGACAGTCACAAGCAATTTGTGATGACCTCATAAAAAAGGGTTTAAATGAGAAATTTCACAAAAAAACAGGCTTAATTATTAATCCATATTTTTCAGCAAGTAAAATTAAATGGATTTTTGATAATGTCAAAAATGTGAAAGAAGAAGCTGATAAGGGCAATATTTTATTTGGTACGATTGATACCTATTTACTTTGGAAACTAACAAAAGGTGAGATACATGCTACTGATTATAGTAATGCTTCAAGAACGCTTGTTTATAATATTATAGAATTAAAGTGGGATGAAGAATTGTTAAATTATTTTGATATTCCTAAACAAATATTACCTAAAGTGTATCCAAGTGGTCACATTTTTGGTTTTGCAAAAGCACTTACAAGTATTGATAAACATTTTGAAAAAATACCTATTGCTTCACTAATTGGTGATCAACAAGCTGCTTTGTTTGGACAATGTTGTTTTGACGAAGGAAGTACAAAGAGTACTTATGGAACGGGTTGTTTTATTTTAATGAATACAAATGATAAAATTATTTATTCAGATAAAGGTTTACTTACAACAATTGCTTGGGGACTTAATGGTAAGGTTAAATATGCATTAGAAGGATCAGTTTTTGTATCAGGTTCAGCGATTCAGTGGCTACGAGATGGCATGGAATTATTTAAAGAATCAAGTGATTGTGAAAAATCCATAAGAGGTAAAAATCCTAGTGGGGGAATATATTTTGTACCTGCATTTGTAGGTCTTGGAACCCCTTATTGGGACAATGATGCAAGAGGAGCTATTTTTGGAATTACTAGAGCTACAACAAAAGATCATATTACTGTTGCGGCAATAGAAGCAAGTCCGTATCAAGCAAGAGATGTTATGGAAGTTATGATTGCTGAATCAGGTTTTCCAATTAATTATTTAGGTGTTGATGGTGGAGCTTCAGTCAATAATTATATGATGCAATTTCAAGCAAATTTGTTGGATGCTAAAATTGTAAGACCAACATGTTTAGAAACAACTGCCCTTGGTGCCATGTATCTTGCAGCCCTTACAGTAGGGTTTTATGAAAGTGAAGAAGAAATTAAGAGATTTCATCAAGTTGAAAAAATATTTATGCGTCAACTAGATGATAAAAAACGTCAAGAATTGATAAAAGGTTGGAAAATAGCAGTAGATGCAACCCTTGAATTTAAAAATAAATAAGAAAAATGGAGGATAAAAAATGGGATTTATTAAAAGACAATTATTAAAAGTAATTGAATGGGAAGATAGTTCAACTGAAACATTGGTATATAGATATCCAATGTCTGATCGTGATGAAATTATGAATGGGTGTCAATTAATTGTACGTCCTTCGCAAGTAGCAATGCTTGTTAGCAGTGGTCAAATTTGTGATGTTTATGGAGAAGGAGAGCACAAACTTACAACGAATAATATGCCAATTATAACAAAACTTGCTAGTTGGAAATATGGCTTTGATTCACCTTTTAAAGCTGAAGTATATTATGTAAATACAAAGCAATTTATTAATCAAAAATGGGGAACTGCGTCTAAAGTAAGTATCAGAGATAACGATTTTGGTATTGTAAGAGTAGGAGCTCGTGGTGTATATTCTTATAAGATTGAAGATGCCCCTGTTTTTATGCGAGAAATTTTTGGTACGAATCGAAATTATTCAACAGAGTCTTTAAGAGAATATTTTAAGAGCATTGTTGTAAGTGGTTTTTCAGATGCTATTGGTGAAATTAAAATACCTATTTTAGATATTCCGGCCAAATATATAGAATTAAGTGAAATTATTAAAGAAAAAATGCAAGGTACGTTCACTAAAATTGGCATGAAGTTAGTTAATTTGGTTATTGAAAATGTTTCCTTACCAGAAGAAGTAGAAAAAGCAATTGACCAAAGATCATCACTTGGCGCTCTTGGTGGCAAATTAAATGAATTTACTCAATATCAAACTGCGCAAGCAATTAGAGATGCTGCAAACAATCCTAACGGTGGTGGTATCGCTGAAATGGGAGTTGGTTTTGGTGCAGGCATGGCAATGGGTAATGCAATGATGAATGCCATGAATCCGCAGCAGAATGCACAGCAACAAGCAGTTAGTGCAACCGCTGATACAGCAGGAGTATGCTTAAATTGTAAACAACCTCTAACACCAGGTGCAAAGTTTTGTGCAAATTGTGGAACACCTGTTCAAACAAAAAAATTTTGTCCAAATTGTGGCACACAAGTTGATTCAAGTGCTAAATTTTGTACAAACTGTGGAAAAGCATTATAATTATGGATGAAGATAAAAATTTAAAATTAGATGAAGGCAATTGTAAAACGGAAGATTATAGTTGTCCAAGTTGTGGTGCACCACTTAGTTATTTACCAGAAAAAGGTGCCTTACATTGTGAATATTGCGGATTAGAAATTACACTTGATGGAAAAGCAGGTAAAGAAGAAAATGACTTTTTTGAAGGCACAAAAGAAGATAATAGTTGGGGTGAAGAAACCAAAGTTGTTCATTGCGATAATTGTGGTGCCAATAATATTGTAGATACTAATGCAATCAGTATCACATGTCCTTTTTGTGGCTCAAATCAAGTAGTAGAAACAAATGAGTTAGTTGGTATTAAACCACATCGCGTAATTCCTTTTCAAATTTCTGAATCTAATACTAAACAGAACTATTCATTATGGATTAAAAAGAAATTTTTTGTTCCATCTAAAGTTAAAAAAAATATTCCTAAACTTGTATTGCGTGGAGTATATTTACCTATTTGGACATTTGATAGCAATACCTTTTCGATATATGATGGTAAATTAGGAAAACATTATACAAGAACAGTAGGATCTGGAAAAAATCGAAGAACGATAACTGAAGTTAGATACTTTTATGTACGTGGTAGTAAACAAGTGACTTTTGATGATTTAATTGTCAACGCTGGATCTAAAATAAGCCAAAGCGAAATCAATGCTATCTCACCCTTTAATACGAATAATTCATACGAATATGATAAAAGGTATTTAGCAGGTTTTAGTTCAGAACATTATGTTGTTCGTCTAAATATGGGATGGGATAATGCGAAAATTAGAATGAATGCCATCATTAAAAGAGAAATTTTACGTGGTTATAATCATGATGTTGTAAGTTATTTGAATGTTAATACAACATTTAATAGTATAAAGTATAAATATGTGTTGATTCCTATTTGGATTGGTACCTACAAATATGCGAACAAAGACTATCGTTTTATTTCAAATGGTGAGACGGGAAAAATTACTGGTAAAGTTCCAATTTCAATTGCAAAAGTTTCAATTCTAATTTTCATTATTATGCTTATTTTTGTCGTTGTTTTTGTAATTTTATTTAAAAATTCATAATAGAATGAAAAAAATGCACCAAAAATTTAGTGCATTTTTTTCATTTCATTTGTTATAAAATGCAAAAAGTGATATAATATATAAGAAACAGTGGTGAAAAAAATGGAAATTTTAGAAATTACAAAAAGAATACAAGAACTTAAAAAACAAAAAAATGCCATTATTTTGGCACACTATTATCAAAATCCTGAAGTTCAAGCAGTGGCTGATTATATTGGAGATTCTTATCAATTAAGTAAAATCGCTAAAGCGAATACGGCTTCGGTTATCATTTTTTGTGGTGTTCATTTTATGGCAGAGACAGCAAAAATTTTATCACCCCATAAGAAAGTAATTTTGCCTGTTAAAAACGCTGGATGTTCAATGGCTGATTCAATTAGTTATGAAAATTTATTAAAATTTAAACATGAAAATCCTAATTATATTATTATTGGCTATGTAAACACATCAGCAATTGTAAAAACTTTATGTGATGTTTGTGTTACTAGTTCTAATGCGATTAAAATTATTAATCACTATAAAAAGATGGGAAAGAAGATTATGTATGTACCTGATCAAAATTTAGCCAAATATGTGAATTATTTAAATCAAAATAATCCAACTATTGATTTTTGGGATGGGGAATGCTATATTCATCATAATCTTACAGTTGATGAACTTGCTCGTCAAAAAACATTTCATCCTAATGCTAAAGTAATTCTTCATCCTGAGGCTAGATTAGATTTGTTACAAAAGGCTGATTTTATAGGTTCGACGAAAGAAATGCTAGATTATGTTAAGAAAAGTGATGCGACTGAATTTATTGTTGGTACTGAAGAAGGAATAAGATATTGTTTGGAAAAGGATAATCCCACAAAAAAATTTTATATGTTGTCTCCAAAATTAGTTTGTGGAACAATGAAAATGACAAAATTAATAGACGTTGAAAATGCTTTACTTGAACAAGGCAATAGATATGAAGAAATTAAATTAGATCAAGAGACAATTGAATTGGCTGGTAAAGCATTAAATAAAATGTTAGAATTGAGTGAGTGATATGAAAAAAGTAAGAAAATTAACAAGTGATGTATTAATTCTTGGTGGAGGATTAGCAGGTTTATATACTGCTCTTAATATTGATAAAAGCAAAAAAATTATTATCGCTTCTAAGGAACCTTTAGGTCTTAGTAACTCTTATCTTGCCCAAGGAGGAATTGCAGGTGAACTAAATACTGATGAAAAAGTATTGGCAAAACACATTGAAGATACTTTAATAGCAGGATCAGGTTTATTTGATAAAGATGCAATTAAGGAATTGGTATATGACGCATCAGAAAATTTGAAGATGTTAATAGACTTAGGTGTTCCTTTTGATGTTGATGAAAATGGTAAAATTCTTCTTACGAGAGAAGGTGGACATTCCACAAGAAGAATTTTACATGCTGGTGGTGATGCTACTGGTAAAAACATTATGGAAACTCTTATTGCTTTAATTAAAAAACGGGAAAATGTTACTATTATAGAAAATTATATGTTATATAATTTAATTATGAAAGATAATGTATGTTATGGTGGTGAACTTATATCAATGGATAATGAATTTTGCAATGTTTTTGCTTCATCTACACTACTTGCTACGGGTGGCATTGGTGCAATCTACAAAGACTCTACAAATGCTCATGGCGCAACAGGTGATGGTATTGCTGCCGCATATCGAGCAGGTGCAAAACTTCGTGGTATGGAATTTGTGCAATTTCATCCAACCGTTTTTTATGATGTTATAGGTAATATAAAGGGTCAAAAATTCTTAATCAGTGAAGCTGTTCGTGGTGAAGGCGCTTATTTATTAAATATTAATGGAGAACGTTTTATGCAAAAATATGATAAACGCTTAGAACTTGCTCCAAGAGATGTGGTTTCTCAATCTATTATGAAAGAAATGTATGATACTTGGAGTCAATATGTCTATATTGATGCTAGACATTTAGGTAAAAAATTTTTAATGAAACGTTTTCCAACAATTTATGAGAAATGTTTAGAATCAGGATATCATATGGAATCTGATTTAATTCCTGTGGCTCCTGTAGAACATTTTGGTATAGGTGGTGTACAAATTGATTTAGATGGTGAAACTTCCATTACTAATCTTTTTGCAAATGGCGAGTGTTGCTCTTCAGGTGTTCATGGTGCCAATCGATTAGCTAGTAATTCACTTTTAGAGTGTGTTGTTTTTGGTAAAAAAATTGCACAAAAGATTAATGAAAAGCCAGAATCTGAAGTAGAAAGTTGGGATATTGAGATTTCTTTTTCAGTAAATAATAATAATTATCATCCAATTCGTGAAGAAATAAGAGAAACAATGAGTAAATATGTATTTATTGTAAGAGATACTGAAGGCTTACATCTTGCTCAAAGAATTATTGATAGACATTACAATAATTTGTGCAAGCACCCTTTCACAACAGTAGACTATTATAGAGCATTAAATATTGCCACAGTCGCAAAATTAATTACTGATGCGGCTGAAGCTAGAAAGGAAAGCATAGGTTGTCACTTACGCATTAATTAATATGGATAAAAAAATAACAGAATTAATTAAAATGGCATTAATAGAAGATGGATATGAAAATGATGTAACAACACTTAATTTAGTAGATAAGGATGTTATGTTATCAGGAAGTTTCATCGTTAAAGCAACAGGTGTTGTATCAGGAATTGATGTTGCTAAAGAAGTTTTTAGAGTAGTTAATCCTAAGATAAAAATGCAAATACTTAAAGAAAATGGTACATTTGTTAATAGGGGAGATGTTATTGCAAGTATTGAAGGTCCAATGCGTGATATCTTACGTGGCGAAAGAGTTGCCTTAAACTTTTTACAAAGAATGAGTGGTATTGCTGCAACAACCGCAAAATTTGTACAAGAATTAGCAGAGACTAACTGTAAAATCTTAGATACTAGAAAAACAACTCCTCTTTTACGAATTTTAGAAAGACAAGCAGTAAGAGATGGTGGAGGAACAAATCATCGCTATAATTTATCAGATCAAGTTTTAATTAAAGATAATCATATTGCTGCAGTAGGTAGTATTACCAAAACTGTTGAAATGGCTAGAAAAGCTGTTGGAAAAGCAATGAAAGTTGAAATTGAAGTAGAAACTAAAGAGGAATTTTTAGAAGCATTAAATACTTCAGCTGATATTATTATGTTAGATAATATGAATAACGAACTGATGAAAGAATTAGTAGAAATTAAAAAAACTGTGCATTCTGATAAAAAATTGGAAGCTAGTGGTAATATGGAATTAAAACGTGTGAGAAGTGTTGCCCTTATTGGAGTTGACTACATTTCTGTTGGTGCTTTGACTCATTCTTATAAATCATTAGATATAAGTTTAAAATTTTATAAAAATTTTACTAAAAAAAATTAAACTTGTGGATGCTGGACAAGTAGTAAAAACCTATTTGTCCAGTTTTCTACTTTTAAAAAGTATGAAATATAAATAAAATAAATAGTAGTTTTACTTGAAAAAAATATCTTTTTTTGATAGAATTATTAGGATGCCGTCATAGCTCAGTTGGTAGAGCAGCTGACTCGTAATCAGCAGGTCGCAAGTTCGATTCTTGTTGTCGGCACCATTTTATTTTTTATAGTATTTTATATTTAAATGATTATTATCGATTGTACTAAACTTTTTAAATTGATAATATAAATTATAGAAGATGGAATTCTAAATGATGGAATAGAAAGGTAATTTACAATATGGAAATTTTTTGGTGTATAGTTTTATTGTTATTAGGACTTATCATTATCATTAAATGCGGTGATTGGTTTGTTGATGCCGCAAGTTGGTTTGCTGAAGTATCAGGCATTCCTAAATTAATAGTTGGAGCGACTATTGTAAGTCTTGCAACCACTCTTCCAGAATTACTTGTTTCAACTTTTGCGGCAATTTCAGCAAAAACACAAGCTAATCCAGAATTTGTCGATATGGCCATTGGCAATGCTGTAGGAAGTGTGACTGCTAATACAGGCTTGATTTTGGCAATTGCATTAATTTGTATACCAACTGCTATCAAAAGAAGTGAATATCTTTTAAAATCAATCTTACTTATTCTATCATCTTTCGTGATAGCAATTTTTGGCAAATTCTTTAATGGCGTAGGAATGGTAGCAAGTATTTGTTTACTTATTATTTTTATTATAGCGATGACTGAAAATATTATTATAGCTATTCAAAAGACAAAAAAAGAATCCTATGTCAATGACACAAAACAATATGATAAATCCAAAAAGAGCATAGGAATAAATGTTATAAAATTTATTATTGGCGCAATTGGTATTGTAGTAGGTGCAGAACTTTTAAAAAACAATGGTCAAACTCTTGCTGAAGTATGTGGTGTACCTACTAGAA
Source organism: uncultured Bacilli bacterium (assembly GCA_944326155.1). Taxonomy (GTDB): domain Bacteria; phylum Bacillota_I; class Bacilli_A; order ML615J-28; family CAG-313; genus CAG-313. The sequence goes on along the minus strand of CALVCV010000001.1, from coordinate 174,383 downwards.
TTATATCAGTCACGATTATTGCTATTGGCACTTCACTACCAGAATTAGTTACAACCGTTACAGCTATAATCAAAAAACAAGCCTCTCTTTCAGCAGGTAACATTATTGGAGCTAATATTATCGATTTAACTTTAATCTTACCTATTTGTTCTTTGGTCTATGGTGATACACTACCTATGTTAGGAGCAGTTTCATCAATTGACCTTCCTGCTTGTTTTATTGTAACCATTATTGCTTTAATACCGACTTTAATTATGAAAAAATTTACTAAAATTCAAGGTTTTATTCTTTTATTTGTTTATGTAGGATATCTAGTTTTGACGATAATTAGTTAATAAAAACGTAGAAAAAGAAATCTTTTGATTTCTTTTTCTTTTGCAAAAAAAACAAATAAATGGTATAATAATAGTAAGAAAGTAGGATAGCAGTATGGTAAAACTAAATAATAATTGGGATGAATTATTAAAAGATGAATTTCAAAAAGAATATTACTTAAAATTAAGAGGATTTTTAAAATCTGAATATGAAAATTATCGTATTTTCCCTTCAATGTATGATATATTTAACGCATTAAAATATACAGATTATAATGAAGTAAAAGTTGTTATATTAGGTCAAGATCCTTACCATGAAATTGGTCAGGCCCATGGACTTTGCTTTTCAGTTTTAGATAATGTATCTTATCCTGCATCTCTAAAAAATATTTTCAAAGAATTAACTAATGATTTAAATCTTCCCTATCCTAAAACTGGTAATTTGACTAAATGGGCAAAACAAGGCGTATTATTATTAAATACTGTTTTAACTGTAAGAGAGCACTATGCGAATAGTCATAAAAATAGAGGATGGGAAATTTTTACCAATAAAGTTATTGAATTGTTGAATCAAAAAAACGATTTAATTATCTTTGTTTTATGGGGTAGGGATGCTAAAGAAAAAAGTGCATTGATTACTAATCCGAATCATCTTATCTTAACGGCAGCTCATCCTAGCCCTCTTTCAGCATATAATGGTTTTTTCGGTTGTAAACATTTTTCTAAAATTAATGAAATATTAGTAAAAAATAATAAAACACCAATTGATTGGTCATTATAAGGGGTTAAATTTGTGGAAAAAGATATAATTACAGAACTATTGACTTGTGAAGAACTTGGCGAAAAAAGATTATTAACATTCGAAGAAGAACAACAAATATTTATGCTACTCGAAAAACATAGTAATCTTCGAGAAGATGTTCAAACCATTATGATTAAAGCTAACCTTAAATTAGTTTATAGTATTGCTAAAAATTATTATCCAACTGGCTCCCTTTCAAATGATGATATTGTTCAATTAGGGATGATTGGCCTTTCTAAAGCGGTTGATCGTTTTGATTATCATAAAGGTATTAAGTTCGCTTCATATGCCAGTTATTGGATTAAACAAAGCATTAGTAAAGGGTTACATAAAGCTCTAAAAAATGCTGATCAACCAAATAACATATCAGAGTTGAAAAAACAATTTTTTGTAACCGAAGAACAAATGGTATCTACTTTACAAAGAAAAGTTACTTTTGATGAAGTTGCTCATCAAATGGGCGTAAAACCATCTGAATTGAGAATGCTATTTGATATATCAAATGTTGCTTCACTTGATAAAGTAATTGATTCAGATAAAGATACAAGTGTAATTGAAATCATAAAAGATGATGAAGATACGCCACAAGAAGCTGTTTTGAATGATGAGAAAAACAAATTAATTTTAGCTGCTCTTACTGAACTTTCACCAAGGGAGGCTAGAATTATTAAGTATCGTTATGGATATGATGATGGTATTTTTCATTCTTTTAGTGATATTGCTAATAAATTTGCCATTTCTAGACAAAGAGCACAAATTATTGAAAAAGGTGCAATTGATAAGATGAAACAATTTATTTCTGATGCTGAAAAATGAACATTTGAATAAAAAAGTTTGATTTAAGGTATAATTTTAAATCAAACTTTTTTATTTTTTTTGTAAAAATGCTATTTTTATTGGAATTTTATTTATATTATGATATAATAATAAAATATAGAGTATAAAAATAGGATGTATAAATTATATAAGTAATGGTAGGAGAGTATATGAAAAAAATTTTTAAATTTCTTTTTAGTAGAATGACAATTACAGCAGCAATCATCATCTTGCAAGTATTACTAATTATTTATGGATTTTTATATTTAGATTCCATTTTCATTTGGATGCCAATTCTAACAAAAACAATTGAAGTAGCATTGATTGTTGATTTAGTCAATCGCGATATGCCAGCTGACTTAAAAATGCCATGGCTTGCAGTAATCATGCTCGTACCGATTGCAGGAATTATTATTTATCTTTTGTTTTCACGTAATGTTGTTCGTAAAAAATTTACAAATTTTTTTGAAAAATTATTCGACGACTTACAAAATTCTATTAAAAAGTATCAAGTTGATGCAACAAGATTAAATCACTATGAAGGACAATCTAATTATATTGCAAATACTTGTAAAAGTGGATTATTTCAAAATACAAAAACCAAATATTTTAATAGTGGAGAAACATTTTTACCAAGTTTATTAGAAGATTTAAAACAGGCTAAACATTTTATTTTTATTGAATATTTTATTATTGAACAAGGTAAAATGTTAGATGCAATTCTTGATATTTTAAAGGAGAAAGTTACAGAAGGTATTGAAGTAAGATTAATTTATGATGATATTGGGGCAATTTCTAAAGTACCTATTAATTTTTATAAAAAGATAAGAGCTATTGGAATCAACTGTGTAAAGTTTGGTCCATTTTTACCCTTTGTAAGTGCTGTCCACAATAATCGTGATCATAGAAAAATTATTGTAATAGATGGTAAGATTGGTTATGTTGGTGGTATCAATTGCGCAGATGAATATATCAATTTAGTTGAAAAATATGGATATTGGAAAGATTGTGCACTTAGAATTGAAGGCGATGCCGTTAGACAATTAACAGTTTTCTTTTTACAAATTTTTGATTTACAGATTAGAAAAGAAGAAGAGTATGGTAAATATACTGATGTGCAAATGGATAATTATCAATCAGATGGTTTTATGCAACCATATTGTGATGGACCAAATCCTATTTTTCCTGATTTAATTGGTGAAAATGTTTATTTAAATATGATTAATCAAGCAAAGAAAACAATTCGGATTGCTACACCATATTTAATCATCGATTCATTAGTGAAAAATGCTCTTATAATGGCTGTAAAAAGAGGCGTAGATGTAAAAATATTTACACCTCATATACCGGATAAAAAAATCATCTTTATATTAACGAGATCAAATTATCGTGATTTATTAAAAAATGGTATAAAAATTTATGAATATGAAAAAGGCTTTTTACATACAAAGAACTTTTTAGTAGATGATGAACTTGCGATAGTTGGCACAATCAATTTAGATTATCGTAGTTTAGTGCACCATTATGAATGTGGTATTTGGATGTATAATACAGAGTCTATCAAAGATATTAAACAAGATTTTGAAGTTATATTAAATGATTCCATTTACATTAATCCTCTTACTTTTAAATTAAAATGGCATGAAAATGTAATTTCAAGGCTAATTACTATCTTTTCACCATTAATGTAGGAGAAAAAAATGAATTGGAATAATATAATAGAATTTATTACAAAATTATGGAATAATGTTTTTATAAAAGTATTGGTAAGTAGTTTAATATTTATTTTACTATGGTGGTTATCAACAATTATTATTAATAAAATAAGAAAAATAACAATTAAAAGAGGAAAAGTAGACAAATTAATAACGATAGTTATTTTTACATGTATTTTATGGGGAATTAGAATTTTTTTAATTTTAGCTTATGCAAGTACTGTAGGTATTGATACTGCAGGACTTGCGGCGTTGGTTGCTTCAACAGGTGTTGCGATTGGTCTTGGTATCCAAGGATCACTTGCTAATTTAGCAGGTGGAATTGTTTTGATTCTTACTAGACCTTTTAAACTAGATGACTATATTGAAACAGGTGATGTTGGAGGAACAGTAGAGGAGATTAAGTTATTTTATACAAATCTAGTTACACCTGATAATAAAGTTGTAATGATACCGAATGGTACTTTAGCAAACGATGTAATTATTAATTATTCAAGAAAGCCACTTCGTAGAGTGGATGTGGTATTTTCAATTTCATATGATGATAATGTAGATTTGGCAATTAAATTAATTGAAAAAGTTTGTCTGGAAAATGAATTAATATTAAAAGAGCCTACTCCATTTGTAAAAGAACAAGAACAAGCGTCAAGTTCAATTGATATTGTTACAAGAGTATGGGTAAAAAATGAAGATTATTGGACCGTTTATTTTGACTTAAAGAGAGATGTTCATAAAGTTTTTGATGCCAATAATATTACAATTCCTTATCCGCAATTAGATATTCATGCAAAATAATTTGGTGTAACAATTACATTCAATATTGATTTTATGGTATAATTTGTAAAGTTAAGTAAAGTAAAGTATAAAAGGAGTATTAAAAAATATGAGTATAAAAGTTGATATTATTTCAGGTTTTTTAGGAGCTGGTAAAACAACTTTAATTAAACAACTTTTAAAAACTAGATTTAATGATGAAAAAATTGTTTTAATAGAAAATGAATTTGGTGAAATTGGCATAGATGGCAGTTTCTTAAAAGAATCAGGAATTGATATTAGAGAAATTAATTCTGGATGTATTTGTTGCTCTTTAGTTGGTGATTTTTCAAAATCAATGAAAGAAGTAATTGATACTTTTCATCCTGAAAGAATAGTCATTGAGCCATCTGGTGTAGGTAAACTTTCAGATATTATCAAAGCTGTTGAAAAATTAAAATTAGATATAGTCTTGAATATTGTTGCAACTGTTGTAGATGGTTCAAAGTGTAAAATATACATTAAGAACTTTGGTGAATTTTTTAATAATCAAGTAGAGGACGCAAGAACAATTGTTATTAGTAAAGTAGAAAAATTGGCTGATGATAAGATAATTGAAGTTTATAATCTAATTAAATCACAAAATCCGAATGCAAATATTGTTTTAGCAAATTTACCTAATGTAGATGCATTCAAGTTACTTGAAATTTTAGAAAAGAATGCTTCAATTACTGATGAAATGAAACAAGAATTAGAAAATGAACATCATTGCTGTCATCATCATCACGATGAAGAAGGTGAAGGATGCTGTCATCATCATCACGATGAAGAAGGTGAAGGATGCTGTCATCATCATCATGATGAAGAAGGTGAAGGATGCTGTCATCATCATCATGATGAAGAAGGTGAAGGATGCTGTCATCATCATCACGATGAAGAAGGTGAAGGATGCTCTCATCATCATGATGAAGAAGGTGAACATCATCATCATGATGCCGATGAAGTATTTGTTTCTTATGGTTTTGAAAGTGCAAAATCATATTCAAAAGAAGAACTTACTAAAATTCTAGAAGCACTAAAAGATGAAAATAACTGTGGTATAGTTTTACGTGCTAAAGGGATTCTTAAGGCTAGCGATAATGTTAAATGGTATTATTTTGATTATGTATGTGGAGATTATCAAATTAATGAAGGCACGGAAGATTTTATTGGTAGATTTGTAGTCATTGGTTCAAAACTTAATAAAGAAAATCTTGAAAAAATCATTTTAGTAAAGTAGGTAAAAACTAATGATGGAAATACCAATTTTTATAATTAATGGTTTTTTGGATTCTGGTAAAACAACTTTTATTATTGACGCAATCGAAAAAGATGGATTTTCTAAAAATGGTCGAACTCTTGTCATTCAATGTGAAGATGGTGAAATAGAATTAGCCGAAGAATTTGCTAGAAAATATAATACTAGTTTAGTAAAAATTGATTCTCAAGAAGATTTAACGCCTGAATATTTAAGTGAATTGGCTGCTCGATATTTACCTGATAGAGTAATTTTTGAGATGAATTGTATGTGGAATATGAATAAAGTTTTTTTCCCTGATGGTTATCAAATAGCTCAATCGATTACTTTTATTAATGCTTCAACATTTGAAATATACTACAATAATTTAAGACAAAAGTTTAAAGATATGATAGCACTTTCTGATTTAATAGTTTTCAATCGGTGTGATGATTCTTCAAAATTGGCTCCATACCAAACTAGTCTAAAATTGATGAATAGTAATGCACAATTTATGATAATGAATAGTGAGGGAATTATACAGCAAGCTTTTGAAGAACCACTTCCATATGATTTAAATGCTGAAATTATTCAAATCAAAGATGAAGATTATGGTCGTTGGTATATTGATACTTTTGAAAATCCTAAAAGGTATGAAAATCGCATTATTGAATTTAATGCAATGGTTACCATATCTAGAAAGTTACCAAAAAATAGTTTTATTGCAGGAAGATATGCTATGACTTGTTGCGCAAATGATGTACAATTATATGGCCATTTATGTACAAAAACCTTAGGTTTAAAACTCAAGAATAAATCTTGGGTTCATATTGTTGCAAAGATGTCATTTGAATATTCCCAAGAATATCAAGAAGAAGAAGGAATCTTAGATCCAATTTCAATTACGGAAATTGCTCCTTTATTGAAACCGATTTTGGATTTAAGATAGTAAAAAAATGAATACTATTAAAAATATTGAAAAGAAATGTGCAGTTTGTGGGTATAACTATCATTATCAAAAATTATATAATGATGAAACTTTTGGCATGCGTGATTTAGATACAAGACCTCCAGGAATAGCTAGAACTTTCATGCATTTGATGGTTGAAAAATGTCCAAAATGTGGATACACCAATTATGATATTCGTCAAATATTAATTGATTTTCAAAAGAGTGAACTTGATGATGAACATTATCAACTTATATTAAACAATGCTAATATTAATTTTGCATTAAAAAAATTTATGTTAATTGCTTTATTATTAGAAAAAAGGGATGCTAAAAAAGCTGGTATGAGTTATCTAAGAGCAAGTTGGATGGCTGACGATAGCAAAGATACAACTACTGCTTTAAAAACGCGCAGTAAAGCAATTCATTTTTTGGAATTATCACTAAAGGACGAAGATAATCAAAATATTAGATTAATTATTGTTGACTTATATCGTAGAATTTCGATGTTTGAAGAAGCTTATGATTATGCAAAATATCTATATGATAATTTTGGAATGGAAGACTATAAAAGAGATATTTTACAATATCAAATGCAACTTTGTCTTGCCAAAGATAACTTAGATCATACTATGTTAGGAAACTATTCACCTATAGTTAAAAATAATAATTAAGGAGATTTTGATGAATATTTTAGTGAGCAGTTGTTTATTAGGTATTAATTGTAAATATAATGGTAAAAATAATCTATGTCCTAGTGTTAAGAATTTAGAAAAAAACTATCATCTCATACCGATATGTCCTGAAGTTTTGGGTGGATTAAAAACTCCTAGAGTACCAAGCGAAGTAAGACAAAATAAGGTTATTACTAAAAATAATCTTGATGTTACCAAAAATTTTATAAAAGGTGCGCTTCGTGCATTGGATATTGCCAATGAGAATCAATGTGAAATTGCCATTTTAAAAAGCAATAGTCCTTCTTGTGGATTTGGCAAAATATATGATGGAACTTTCTCTTCAAATTTAGTAGGTGGGAATGGAATTACAGCTGATTTATTATATAAAAATGGAATAGTAATTTTAAATGAAAATAATTTTAGTGAACAAATCCACTAGATAAAATTTGATAAGGCTTATAAAAGCAAAAAGAAAAAGCGATAATAGAATACCAATATTTGGGTCATCTATGAGCGCTTTTCTTTTTGTTTTATATAAAAGTATTGACATACAATAACAAAAGTAGTATTGTGATTTATATTTTAAGTAATAATTTTATGCTAGCATTGAAAAAGAATTATTTAGATTAAAAATTTTTACAAATAGTGAAAAATAAGTGTATAATGAAAAAAATAGTTTCGTAAAAAGATAAAAAGTTTAGATATAGGCAAAGTTATATAATTATTTTTTCTAACTTGCATTAGAGTTATCATAAAAAAATAAAAGATGGTTAAAAATATGGATGTAATTTATAAGATTTTTTGCAAATAGTAGAAAAAACACTATCAAAAACAGGAGTAAATTGTTTAGTTAAATACTTTTTTATTTAATTATTGATAAATAAATTGAAAAAAATATGAATAAATGATATAATTAATTAGAAAGGGTAGTAAAAATGGAAACTAAAATTGACAAAAAAGAATTAACAAACAATGAAAAAAGAATAAAGCTTTCTGAAATCTTGCAACAAGCAAATAATTTTGAACTAAATGGAAACATGATTGAAGCTGAAAAGTTATATTTAAAAACTTGTAGAATTGCTGAAAATCTATATCGCCACACCTTTTCTCATAAAGATCGCCTAAAAGTGATAGAATGTTATCAAAAAATAAGTGAGTATTATGTGAATAATTCAAGAAAAGATTTAGTTCAACGTTGGTATCAAAAAATTATTGGTATTTTGCAAGATTCATCAGAAATTAATTCTAGCATGGATGAATTAAGATATTTAATTGATTGGTATATCAAAACGATTAATTTGATGTTTGATAATAATGATGGCAATTATATTGTTATAACTAGTAAAAAAATGTTACATAAGGCAAAACAATTATATAAAAAGACCAAAACCAATGAAGATTTAAAATTTATAGTTTTATCTAAATTGTTTTTAGCTAATGCTTTTTATAATTTAAATAAACCAATTAATGCATATTATTACTACCGATTAGTAGCTCTTCATATGGAAAAAGTATATCAAAAACTTTTAGATGAAGGAGCAAAAAATGATTTGCTTTTTGTGTATCAAAAATTAATACTATTAACATCAAAAAAATATTTAACTATATTGAATAAAAAATGGAAATATCGTATTTTAGAATTAAAGGAGACAAATAATGTTTAATATTCGATGCTTTTTTTTATTACTAGAAAATGTTCCCGCTGACGAATTAGGCAAAAATTGGTATGCTTTTCAAATTATTTTGCTTACTTTAGGCATTTTACCATGGTTTATCTTAATTGCATACTTAATTTTTTTTAAAAAGTTTCGTATTCGTTATTATGTAGATGGAAAACTAGTCTATACAAAATATTATAAACAAAAAGATATAATTCTTTCTTATTCTTATCAAGATATAGATACTTGGTATTTAGATGAAGAATGTATGACTTTATTTAATGAGTCAGTTATGCCAAATAAAAATTTGAAACTTTTTGCTAAAACTACTATATAAGGATTAACGTATGTTTATGAATAAAAAATCTATGATTGGTATGTATTATATTATTTTAGGTACCATTTTTGCACTCATTGTATGGCCTTTTGGAGACGCAATCATCAACGCAATTGTAAAAATATTAGGAATTTGCTTAATCATTATTGGTGGTATCATTATATATATTCATATAAATATTAAGAAAATAAATTTTTCATTTCATCAAAACTATTTATATGATGGTATTATTAAAATAATTTTTGGTATATTTATATTGTTTTTTTCATCGAGATTAGTATCATTAATTTTAGGTATTTGTTTTTTGCTTTATACAATTTTGATGGCAATTTTTACTAAAAAAATAAAAGATTTATTTAGCATTGCAATATATAAAATCATTATTTCTTTAATGCTAATTTTTTGTGGTATTGAAAATATAGGTATGTGGGTTTTACGTATTATATCTATTTTGATTATAGCATACGGATTTATTTTACTATTTATTTCGAATAATCATTTTAAAAAGCAAGAGGAACAAGCAAATGGTAATAGTTTTATTGATGCGGAATTTGAAGAAATTGACAAATGAACAAAAGAAAATATAATTTCTACTTAGAAATTACTACAGCATGTAATTTAAAATGTCCTTTTTGTCCATCATCTAATGTTAAAAAACATAAATTTATGCCATTTGAAATGGTTATACAACTTATTGATAAAATTCATGAGTATATTAAAATTCTTTATTTTCATGTTTTAGGCGAACCTACCTTGCATCCTAATTTTATCAAAATATTAGATTATTGTGAAGTACATAAAATTCCTTTTGGTATCACTACCAATGGAGTGTTGTTATATAAATATGAAAATCAACTCTTAAAATATCAATATTTACAAAAATTAAATATTTCTCTCCAGTGTTTAATTAATTTTGATGAAGCTGAGCAAGATTTGTATTTTAAGCATTTAAATGAATTTTTAGAAAAAAGATCAAAAAAAGAACATTTGATTGCTATAAATTTAAGATTATGGAATAATAAAAATTATTTGACTAATTTATTGTTAACACAAAAAGTATTACAAATTTATCAACCTATAGTAAAAAGTAGTATTAATATTAATATTTCAAAAGCAGACGAATTTACTTGGCCTTCCCTAGAACATAGTTATAATACCACTTTAACAAACTGTTATGGTGGAAAAAAACAGTTTGCTATTTTAAATGATGGTACGCTTTGTTTGTGTTGCCTTGATTATCAGGGAAAAACGAAAATTGGTAATTTATTAACTAATGATTTACCTACTTTACTTGCTAGTAAAACTTGTCAAGAAGCTCTTTTAGGCTTTAATAATCGGAAGCCCTATTTTGAATTGTGTAAGAAATGCACATACCGCAACCGTTTTAAATAGAAGCAGCGAGGTGACTTATGAAATTACAAATTGATGAAGTTTCAAATTTAGAAGAAACAGAAATTTTCATTAAATGTAAAAAAATAGATGATAAAATCCATAAAATTAGTAATTATATCCGTACAAGCTATATTACGATTAATGGAAAATTGGATGGCGAAACGTATGTTTTAAACCTAGACGATATTTTTTATTTTGAAGCTGTGGAAAATCGCGTCTTTGCATATGTAGAAAAAAATGTCTATGAAGTAAATTATAAACTTCAAGAATTAACTAAGATATTGGCTAGAACATCTTTTATACAAGTTGCAAGAACTATTATTTTAAATATCAATAAAATTGAAAAAGTTAGTACTCTTGTTAATGGAAGAATTAGTGCTGTACTAATAAACAATGAGCGTATGATTATTACTCGAGTATATGCAAGAGCTTTTAAGCAAAAATTAAATGGATAGGAGAATAAAATAATGAAACAGAAGAAAAAACTACCAATAAAAAGTCTTGTTACCAATTATTTTGTTATGACCCTAACAATTTTTGCCATTATTACAATTATTTTTGCAAGTATTTCGGAGTATATTTATCAAGATATTAGTTTTGGTAAGAATTTAATCATTTTTGCTATTATTTCATCAGTTGCTAGTTTGTTTTTATTGGGGTTTTTGCAAATAAATAAAATTTCGATTGTTGTTCAAGTTATTGTAATCTATTTATTTTTATCAGCCATTATTTTAATAACAGGTTATTTGCTTTATTTTTATGACTTAATTTATAATGTTAAATTATTTATCGCGACTATTATGTTTTTAGTAATTGGTCTTGTTATTATTGTTTTAATTTCCGTTTTGAGAGTTAAAATTAGTAATGCTTCCTTGAATAAATACTTAAAAAATTTTAAGGAGCGTGATCGTTAATGACAAAAATAAATAAAATAGCATTATTATTATTAGTTTTAACGATTTGTTGTTGTATTTGTTGCAAATCATCAAATGAGGTGTTTGCTATAGAAGATGATGTAGAATTTGAAAATTTTGAATTTGAAACAGCTAAAATTCGTGAGCATGGAAAATTAAAAGTTGAATTATCTTTAAGCTGGAGTACCGAAAAAGAAATTATTATCACAGCAATTACTTCTAAAATTGCCGATATTGAACAAATTTTTTCAAATATTGAATATTATCATCAAGTCGATAATGAAAATGATAAACACAAACATTATTATCAAATTAATTACACGATTGAAAATTGGCAAACTGGCACTTTGGAACTTGAAATTAGTTATATAAATGTAGATAATTATGAAAAAAATGATAAAAAATTTTATATACCTGCAGGAAGATGGTTAAAAGAAGAAGTAAATTGGACGATTTCAATATTTTTTGCCTTACTTACTACGGCTTGTGTGGGAATTGGCACATTAATTGTGATTGAAAGTAATAAAAAAAGTTATGATGATTCTAATATTGACGAATAAATAGGGAGGATGAAAGATGATTTTTTCCGCATATTTAGAAGACTTTAATGATGTTAAAATTATTATTTCTAATAATATGAATATTAGTGGTAAATTGATTTATGCAAAAGTTTTAGACAAAAAAATACCATTAATTATTCAACGTTTGGAAATTAAAGATTCTTATCAGCATGTATATTTAAAAAGTTTAGAGGAATTAGAACCTAATATTGATACATACATTGAAATTCAAAATATCGGAAGCGAATTTTTACAATTAGGCAAAATCACCAGATCACACAATTTTGATAAGAAATATTATTTTGATGATTGGCTTGGCTTTAAATATAGTAAAGAAAAAACGATTTTTAGAATATGGTCGCCTGTTATAAAAGAAATATCGGTTATTATTGATCAAATTAGTTATCAATTGATTTATCAACAAAAAGGTTTATGGGAAGTTACCATTCATAAAGATTTAGAAGGTTGTAAATATTATTATAAATTTAGAGTTAATCAAACTTTTGATGAAACGTTAGATCCTTATGCTATTTCATCAAATGCTAATAATGAATTCAATTATGTAATTGATAAAAAACAAACTTACGTGATGAAACATGATTATTATCGAAAATTAAATGATGATGAATTAAATGCATGTATTTATGAACTGAATATTAGAGATGCAACATCACTAACTACTTCACAAAATAAAGGAACATATGATGCCTTAATAGATTCGCTAAATTCCACCTATGGTTTAGGATATATTAAAAAAATGCCATTTACGCATCTTCAATTATTACCGATTTTTGCTTTTGGTGGTGTCGATGAAAATATTCGTGATGAAAAAAAAGATGGTTTTTTATACAATTGGGGCTATAATCCCATGCAATATATGGTGCCCAGTGGTTTTTTTAGTAAAAATCCCAATGATCCTTATGAAAGAATCAATGAGCTTAAAGTTTTAATTGATACGATTCATAAAATTGGCATGGGAGTTAATATGGATGTAGTTTTTAATCATGTATATGATAATAAGTGGTTTCCATTTGAAAAATTAGTTCCAGGATATACTTTTAGAACCAACGCATATGGTTATTTGACCAATTCATCTTGGTGTGGGAATGATTTATGTACTGAACATTTAATGGTACGAAAATTAATTTTAGATACTATAGAGTATTATCAAAAATTTTATAAGATTGATGGCTTTCGTTTTGATCTAATGGGCTTAATTGATATTGATACAATGAAACTAATTGTAGATCATACGAAAAAGATTAATCCTAAGACGATGCTTTATGGTGAAGGATGGAATATGGATGTTGTTTTGGATGAAAACAAAAGAGCAAATCTAAATAATTTTGATAAATTACCATCTATTTCGTTCTTTAATGATTATTTTAGAAATAAATTAAGAGGCATTGATAATAGTAGTGGTTATTTAATAGGTGAAAAATTAAATCAAATTGAAATTTTCAATCTTTTAACGGCTCGTTATAATAATAAAGCTTTTTTGTCTACTAACCAATCAATTAATTATGTCGAATGTCATGATAATTACACTTTATATGATTTAATTAGATTAAAAAGGCCCAATTTTTCAACCGAAGAAATTTTAGATTACTTAAAATTAGCTTTAGGAATGGTTTTATTATCTTGTGGTATACCTTTTATTCATGCTGGCCAAGAATTATTAAGAACTAAAAAATTTATTGATAATTCTTATAATGCAAGTGATGAAATTAATGGTATCATATGGGATCATAATCCTAATTTAAGCAAAATATTAGAAGATTTACTACTGCTAAGAAGTAGAATATTTGCTTTATCTTGTAGTAATAATTTAGATGTTGAAAAATATATTAAATTAGATACTTCTTTTGAATTACCTCAATTATGGTTTTTTGGTAATGATAAAGATATATATAAAATGATTATTAGCAATGACTATGAAAAACATATAAAAATTTTAGCACCTGGTAGTAGATTAGTATTTGATGGAACAAAAATAGTTGATGAAGAAGTACAAACTTATGTAATTGATAAACCTGGAATTATCGTTTTTAAATATTAATAAAATATAAAGAAAAATGAAGGAGAATTGAATGATGTTTGAAATGAGTAATATAAATTATATTGATCCGATTACAAATTGGCTAGGACTTGAAGATCTTATTGGCGATATTTCAATTTGGTCTATATTAGTTCGTTTTATTTTAACATTTATTTGTGCTGGTTTAATCGGTTTGGAAAGAGCAAGAAGAAGACATGCAGCAGGATTTAGAACATATATTTTGGTGTCACTTGGTGCAATGATTGCCATTTTTACAAATCAATATATTTTTGAGGTATATGGTCAAGGAGATATTGGTAGGCTTGGTGCACAAGTTATAAGCGGTATTGGTTTTTTAGGTGCAGGTACAATTTTAGTAACATCAAGAAGTCAAATTAAAGGATTAACGACGGCAGCAGGTCTTTGGGTTTCAGCATGTATTGGCTTATCAATTGGTATCGGTTTTTATACAGTTGGTATTATTGGTACAATATTTGCTTTAGTTGCCTTTGTTTTCTTACCAAGATTGGAAAAAATCTTTACTAAGAATTCCAATACACTTGAAATTCATGTTGAACTATTTTCAAGATCTGATTTAAAAAAATTAATTGATTACATAAGGACTAGAGGTGGTAAGATTAATCTAGTTGATTATAATAGTTCATATGCCAATTCAGGACTTAGTGTTTATACTATTAATATGGTTTCATGGAATAAGAATGCAAATATAGTAATACAAGATATATTAGATTTAGAATATGTAAATTTTTCGGAAATACTTTTATAAAAAATAAAAAATTCACAATTAATTTGTGAATTTTTTATTCTTCATTACGATTATATAGTTGATCAATTTGAATTACTGGAAAATAAGTTTCATCTAATTTTTTAATTTCGCTAGTAATTAAATCTTTTAGTTCTTTTTTACTACAACTAAATTTAATTGGCATAGCTACATCAAATACTAAATTGGTATGTGTATCACCATATACAACTCTAAAATCATGAATAGATAAATCTTTACTAATACTTTCTATAATATTTACAACTTTTTGACGTAATTCATTGGTTCTAGGGTTTTTGATATCGACGGGGTCCATGTGAAGCGTTAAATCAATGCCCAATTGAGTACGTAATTCTCTTTCAATATTGTCAATGATATCATGACTAATAACAATATCTTCATCACTTGGTACTTCAACATGGGCTGTTACAAAAGTAGTGCAACTACCATAATGGTGAATAACTAAATCATGAACGCCAATAACACCTTGGTAACTTAAAATTTTTTTTGTAATACTATTAATTTCTTCTTGTGTGGGTTTTGTGCCAATTAATGGATTGACTGTTTCAAAGACCATTTTTATACCTGAAATTAAAATAAAAATGGCAACAATTATTCCTAAAATACCATCAATTGGTTCCCAATTTGTAAATTTAAAAATAATTAATCCAATAATAACTGCTGATGTTGAAATACAGTCATTTAAACTATCTTTTGAACTTGCAAATAGGGCTTCTGAATTAATAGCTTTAGCCATTTTACGGTAGAATATCGATTGCCAAAGTTTAATTAAAATCGATAGAATCATTATAATAATAATACTAAATGAAATTGTTTGTGTAACTTCCTTGGTGATTAACTTTGTAACTGATTCTTTACCTAGGGTAAAACCAATAATTAAGATTAAAAATGATATGATAAGACCAGTAATATATTCAATTCTTTCATGACCAAAAGGATGATCTTCATCAGCTGGTATACTTGATAATTTAAAACCAACAAGGGTAATAACAGAAGAACCAGCATCTGTTAAGTTATTGATTCCGTCTGCAAGAATGGACAGACTTGCGGTAATAATACCAAGAATAATTTTAATGCTACACAAGATTATATTACTAACAATTCCCGTAATTCCTGATAGCGTGCCATATTTGCTACGAACTTTAGGATCATGAATCTTTTGGTAATCCTTAATAAATAATTTTACTAATAATTTTTGCATTTTTGCCTTCTTTTATAACAAGTGAATATTTTCCTTTGCTAAATTTTTTAGATATTCTTCACCCCAGACTGATGATTGAACTTCACCAATATGTTTTTTCTTTAAAAAATACATGCAAAGTCTAGATTGACCTATACCACCACCTATTGTAAGTGGTAAAGTGTTATTTAGGATACCTTGAACAAATGGATTACTAATTTTATATTCTTCGTTACGTTCTTTTAATTGTTTAACAATTGATGTTTCGTCAACTCGAATACCCATTGAAGAAATCTCAAAAGCACGATTTAAAACATCATACCATAAAACGATATCTCCATTTAAAAGCCAATCGTCATAGTCGGCGGCTCTACCATCATGGGGTTTACCATCGGCTAAATTCCAACCAATTTGGTAAATAAATACAGCTTTATGGATTTTTGTAATTTCATTTTCGCGTTCTTTTCTTGACAAAGTAGGATATAATTTTTCAAGTTCAGTTGTTGAAACAAAGAAGATATCAGCTGGTAGTTCTATTGCGAGTTCAGGATAACGATTGGCAACTTTATAACTTAAAAGACGAATCACACTATAAATTTTTTGAACTGTTTTTTTTAAATAATCAAAATTACGTTCATCTCTAGTAATAATTTTTTCCCAGTCCCATTGGTCAACATAAGCAGAATGCATCTCATCTAATTCTTCATCACGCCTTATTGCATTCATATCAGTATATAGACCACTTTCTGGACAAAAACCATATTTGGCAAGAGCCATTCTTTTCCATTTTGCTAAAGATTGTACAATTTCAACATTCTTTTTCAAACTAAGAACATCAAAACTAACAGGCCTTTCATAGCCATTTAGATAATCATTTAACCCTGATTCGGGTAAAACCATCAAAGGAGCAGATACTCTAGTTAAATTTAAAGCTTCACTAAAATCTCTTTCAAAATTATCTTTAATAAATTTTATAGCCATCTCTGTTTCTAATAAATCTAATTTTGTCTTATATTGATTCATAATTTTACCTCCAAATTTATGATAATTATAACATATTTTAATATGAAAATGTCTATTTAATGCATTCTTTTAAAAAAAAAAATAAATGTGTGATATAATCTTATAAGATAGGAGGTCTATATGATATATCGTAAATTTGATAAGTTAAATATCGAAACATCACTTCTTGGCTTTGGTTGCATGAGATTTCCTACAATGGTCGATGGCAAAATAGATGAAGAAAAAGCTGAAGAAATGTTAGATTTTGCAATTAAAAATGGTGTAAACTATATTGACACAGCCTATCCTTATCATGGTGGTGCATCTGAGCCTTTTGTAGGCAAAGTTTTAAGCAAATACCCTCGGGATAGTTTTTTCTTAGCTACAAAATTACCAATTTGGCAAATCAATACTAAAGAAGATGTGTATCGTATTTTTAATGATCAATTACATCGTTTAAAAGTTGACTATATCGATTTTTATTTGTTACATTCAATGAATCAAGAATCTTTAGATAAAGTTAAAGAGTTAGGTATTGTTGAAATATGTGAACAATTTAGAAAAGAGGGAAAAATTAAATATTTAGGTTTTTCTTTTCATGATAAATATAGTGTATTTGAAGAATTAATAAATTATTATGATTGGGATTTCTGTCAAATTCAATTCAATTATATTGATAAGGATACACAAGCTGGTATCAAAGGATATGAACTTGCTAAAGCAAAACATATTCCAATGGTAATTATGGAACCAATTAAAGGTGGTCTTTTAGCAAGATTACCTAAAGAAATTAGTGATATTTTTGGTATTGGAGAAAACCGTAAATCTGATTCATCTTATGCATTAAGGTATGTTGCAGATTTAGATAATGTCAATGTTATTTTGAGTGGTATGTCTAATTTGGAGCAAGTAAAAGATAATGTAGATACTTTTTCACATTATCAAAAGTTATCAGATGATGAAAAAATAATGTATGAAAAAGTAGTTACAAACCTAAGAAAGCGCCTTAAAAATGGTTGTACAGCTTGTAGATATTGTATGCCATGTCCTTTTGGAGTTGATATTCCAGGAAATTTTGCTATTTGGAATCAATATGGTATGTATGATAACAAAGAAACCTTTAAAAATCGCGTAAATCATTTTATTAAAAATGATAAATTTGCTGATAAATGCGTAAAATGTGGTAGATGTGAAACTCTATGCCCACAGCATATAACAATTCGTGATGATTTAGAACATATTATAAAAGATTATAACAATATTCAATATAACAATTAAAGATACATGAGGAGTTTATGAAGAATTTTTTTATTGTTAATCCAGTTGCAGGGGAGGGCAAAGGAGTAGAAATAGTTCAAAAACAACTAGATGAAATAAAATTAGAATTAAAAAACAGTAATGAATTTGAAATATTGATAACAAAATCACCCCATAATGCTACAGAATTAACTAAAAAAATATGTGAAATCCATCAAGGAGAAGATATTAATGTATTTGCTTGTGGCGGAGATGGTACATCATTTGAAGTCTTAAATGGAATTATTAATTATCCACATGTTAATTTTGGTATTATTCCTGTTGGATCATGTAATGATTTTTTAAAAACTTTTCCTGAATATGATTTCTATACTTTAGAAAAGCAATTGACTGGCAAAAAAATGAAAATTGATGTTTTAGAATCAAGTGGAGAATATATTTTAAATGTTGCCAATTTTGGTTTTGACGCACGTGCCAATTATGATCAAATTAGGTATCGTAGAAAATTTAAAACTATTAAAAAAGCATATAATTATGCACTATTTAAAAATATTATTTCGCCTAAATTAGGAGATGTTGTTGATGTATATGTTGATGATGAACTAATTTTTAGTGGAAAAATGATGCTTGCTACTATCGCAAATGCGAAATATTATGGCGGAGGTTATAAATGCGCACCCAATGCTGAATATCAAGATGGACTTGCTGATATATTAGTTGTAAAGAAAGTCTCAATTTTTACTTTTGCAAGACTTATTAAATTTTATAAAAAAGGGTTACATGTTAATAATCCACGTTTTCAAAAATTATTAGTATATAGAAGAGGAATAAATATTCGAATTATTGCTAAAAATGATTTAGTTGGTTGCCTAGATGGTGAAACTAGAATCAATCGAACTTTTGAAGTTACAATTCATAAAGAAAAAATTAATTTTATTATTCCGCATAAATCTTAGAAAGGTTTATGCTTTTTTGTTATATTTTTTTGCTTTTTTTCATACATTAAAGTGGTGATATAGTGAAAAAAGGATGTAAAAAAGGTTTACTCATAGTTATTGTATTTTTGGTAATGATATTTTGTAATAAAATTTGGGTTCATGCAGAAGACAATTTATTAAAATCAGCAAAAAGTGGTATTGTTATTGAGTTAGATACGGGTGACATTCTATATGAATATAAGATGGATGAAGTAAGATTTCCTGCAAGTACAACTAAAATTATGACAATTAAGTTAATTATGGATGCCATTCATGATGGAAAATTAAAGCATGATCAACTGATTACCACTTCAGAATATGCCTCTTCTATGGGAGGTAGTCAAATCTATTTGGCACCAAATGAACAAATGACAGTTGATGATTTGCTAAAAGCTGTTGTTATTGCTTCTGCCAATGATGCTGCAGTAGCACTAGCAGAAGCTGTTGCAGGTACTGAGGAACTATTTGTTAAGAAAATGAACGAGGAAGCAATTAATCTGGGTATGAAAAATACACATTATTTAAATGCAACAGGTCTTCATGAAGAAGGTCATGTTACTACAGCACATGATCTTTCAATCATTGCTAGAGAATTGCTTGCAAAATATGGTGATGAGATTATCCCTCTATCGTCAATGTATGAAACTTATTTACGAAAAGACACTGATAAGCCTTTTTGGCTTGTCAACACGAACAAATTGATTAAAGGAAAAAATGAAATTGATGGTCTCAAGACAGGGTGGACAAATCAAGCAGGATATTGTCTTGTAGCTACTAAAAAAGCAAATGGAATGCGTATTATTTCAGTTGTCATGGGTGCTCCTACAGTTGATGGTCGTAATCAAGATACCATCAATTTGTTAAACTATACTTTTGCTAATTTCGAAAAACAATTAATTAGTCCAAAAGGTTCAATCGTACAAACAGAAGAAAATATTTTAATGAATCCATCTATCTATAATATCGTTTTATCGCAAGACATCGCAAGGATGATTGAGAAAAATGCTAAAGATGGCATAATTAACTACGAAATTAGAATTGATGATCAAAAAATTACTAGTGGTGAAGGACAAAAAATAGGTAAGCTATACGTTTATATTGATGATAAACTATATAAAATTATTGATTTAGAGTTAAAAGAAAAAGTTAAAAAGAGTAATTTTTTAGAATTATTTGCAATTATATTTTCTAAGATATTATGATAATAAAAACAGAGTTTATTATACAAAAAACTCTGTTTTTATATATTTTTTGATAAATAAAGCCCTTAATAAAATGTCGTTTTATGAGAGCTTTATTTTTGGTAATCAATTCTTTTTGTATCAAGTAATAATTTATGTTAAAATTTTAATGGAGGGGGATAAGATGTCAGTCAATATACAAATGTCAATTAGAAAAAATATGTTATTTGTTCGCTTAAATGGGGAATTGGATCAAGCAGTAACTGAAAAATTGAAAATTAGGATAAGTGAACTAATAGACAAATATGAGATAAAATATTTAATATTTAATTTTGAAAAATTAAATTTTATGGATAGTAGTGGTGTAGGTTTTATAATCGGAAGGTATTCGCAGGTAAGAAGAAGAAATGGTAGAATTGTAATTTGTTCAATGAATCGACTAATTGAGCGAATTTTTAATTTGTCAGGGCTAAAAAAAATTTGTAGTGTTGCTGCAAACGAAACAGAGGCAGCTAAAATTGTGGAGGTAATGTAATGTATAATGAAATTAGAACATCCTTTTTGGCAAAAGTAGATAATGTCATGTTAGCAAGAACCGTAGGAGTGGGATTTTTAGTAGGGCTAGACTTACCACTTAATTTTCTAAATGAGGTAAAAACAGTTATTTCTGAAGCTGTAACAAATGCCATTGTACATGGTTGTCTATCTAATGAAAATAAATATGTACAATTAAATTTATCATATGATGCCAAAAATATTTATATTGAAGTAATCGACGACGGAGTGGGAATTGAAGATGTTGAAAAAGCAAGAGAACCTCTTTTTTCAACTAAATTAGAAGAAGAAAGAGCTGGATTAGGATTTACAATTATGGAGGTTTTTACGGATAAACTAGAGGTGAAATCAAAACTAAATGAAGGAACAAAAGTATTAATGGTGAAAAAGTATAATGAACAGATGGAACTATCATAATTATGAGTATATCATCAATGAGAATCTAATTTTAGTTTATCTATTAGTGGATAAGATGAATGTTCCATATCAAAATAGAGAAATTTTGTTACAAGCTGGGTTTAGAGGATTAATTCAAGCGGTTAGATTATATGATTTACAAAAAAATTGCAATTTTGCAAAATTTGCTATTCCAATTATCTTGCAAGCAATAAAAAAAAGTTTGCGAAAAGTTGATATTCAATATGATGAAACATGGGAATTTATTCAAACTACAACCACAATTTCAAAAAGTGAAAAGTAAATTTTCACTTTTTTGTATACAATGGTAAAAAATACTAATACTAAAAACATGAAAGGAAGTAATTTCATGGAAAAAAGTATTTTTAAAAAAGTATTGGATAGAAATACTATTAAAAGACCTATCTTTTTAAATTCTATTAAAGCATTTCTTGTAGGTGGTACAATTTGTTTATTTGCACAAGGAATATTATGGTTTTTTAAAGATTTACTGAATATTGAAAAAGATAAAGCAATAAGTTTGATGTATATTGTGATTGTAGGTATAACAAGCCTTTTAACAGGAATTGGTATCTTTGATAAAATTGGTCAATTTTCAGGTGCTGGTACTATCATTCCAATTACTGGCTTTGCTAATTCGATGACTTCATCAGCATTAGAAAGTAAAAGTGAAGGTATTATTTTAGGGATAATGTCTAATATGTTTAAACTTGCGGGAGCGGTAATTGTTGCAGGAGTGCTTAGTGCTTTTATTGTCGGAAACGTAATTTATTTATTTAGGTGATTTGATGTTTGCAAGAGGAAAAAATAGTATAGAATTTAATAATGTATTTTTACGTTCATCGGCAACTATTTCTGGGCCAAGAGAAAGAAAAGGTCCACTAGGTAAATATTTTGATGATAGTTATGAAAACTCATATTGTGGGGAAGAAAGTTGGGAAAAAGCAGAGATTCGCTTACAAAAAGATGCCATTTTATGCGCTTTAAAAAAATTGGGACTTAAAATTGATGATATGAAAGCTATTGTAGGAGGAGATTTAAATAATCAAATTGTGGCAACAAACTATGCTTCAAGAGACTTCAATATTCCCTATCTCGGAGTATATAGTGCATGTTCAACATGTACGGAAGCATTAATTGTGGGATCATTGTTAGTTGACGGGGAATTCGGTGAAAATGTTCTTGTCGTCAGCTCAAGTCACAATTCAACAAGCGAAAGACAATTTAGATATCCTACTGAATATGGTGGCCAAAAACCAAATTCCATGACTTTTACTGCAACAGGTGCAGGAGTAGCTATCTTGTCTAGTGTTGCATCACCCATAAAGATTAGAAGAGCAACTATCGGTAGAATTATTGATCCTGAACTATCAGATACTCAAGATATGGGTAGAACCATGGCTCCAGCTGCTGCAATGACACTGAAACAACATTTAGAAGATTTTGAAATTGATATCAATGAGTATGATTTAATTTTAACAGGTGATTTATCTAAATATGGTTCAGAAGTTTTTTTACAAATTATGAAAGAATTTAATTATAACGTAACAACTAATCATAATGATGCAGGTAAGATGCTATATGATTTAGAAAATCAAGAGGTTTTTGCGGGTGGAAGCGGTAGTGGATGTATTAGTCTTGTTTCCATGGGATATATTGTAGATGCACTCAAAAAAGGTATTTATCGTAAAGTTTTATTAATTGCAACGGGAGCTTTAATGAATCCTATTATGATTGCGCAAGGTGAAACAATTCCAGCTATCGCACATGCAATTTCTCTAGAAAGGAGCAAACAATGATTTTTTTATATGCTTTTTTATTTGGTGGATTGGTCTGCCTTTTAGCACAACTATGTATGGATATTTTTAAATTATTGCCTGCTCAGTTAGTCGTTTTATTCGTTGTTTTGGGTTCTGTTTTAGAAGCATTTCAACTATATGATAAAATTATTGCTTTTGCAGGGGCAGGTGCCCTAATGCCAATTGCAAGTTTTGGTCATTCTTTGACTCATGCTGCAGTAGAAGGAGCTATGAACACTGATTATTTGGGATTATTTACAGGAATTTTTGATTTAACTTCAACAGGTATTGCTGCTGCAATTTTCTTTTCTTTTCTTATCGCTTTAGTTTGTAAACCTCGAGGATAGTATGAATGCATACGTTGAAAAACTAAAAAAAGACTTATCATATAAGGAATCATTTGATGTTACATTTCGAGAAATTGAGACTTCATATCATAATTATACGCTTGTATTTTTAAATTTTTTAATAAAAAGCGAAGGTGTAATTCATATTATATATAGTTTAGATAACTACACCTCAACTTTAGGTATAGATCAAATTGCTAAAGTATTATTAAACGAAAGTATTACAATAGAAAAAAATTATGAACTAATTTATGATGCTATCTTATATGGTAATGTAGCAATTTTTGTCGATGATGATCCACGTGCTATTATAGCAGAAGTAAGAAATTATCCATCACGTGGTATTGAGGAGCCAGATGGCGAAAAAGTTGTGAGAGGAAGTAGAGATGGTTTTACCGAAAATATTGCTATTAATATTGGCCTTTTAAGAAGACGTATAAAAAGTGGAAATCTTAAAATTATTAATTACACGATAGGAAAAATTAGTAAAACAAATATTGCTTTGGTTTATATTGAAGATTATGTAAATTCAAAATATTTAAACGAAATTAAAAAGCGACTGGAAGATGTAAAAGTAGATGAACTAACGATGAGTGATAAAGCATTAGAAGAATTATTAATCAAAAATGCATATACTCCATATCCTTTGGTAAAATATACAGAGCGTCCGGATACCTTTGCTTCACACTTATATCAAGGCATGTTTGGTATTATAGTAGATACATCACCCAGTGCTATTTTAGGTCCAGTTTCTATTTTTGACCATATGCAGCATGCTGAAGAATTTAGACAAACATTGATATCTGGTTCATATTTACGTTTTATTCGTTTTATCGGTATTATTTTATCTTTTTTAGCAGTGCCACTTTGGTTTACTTTTTTACAATACGAAAATTTTCATTTTACTTATTTTGGTAAAATTTTTGAAGTAGAAAATAATCATTTGGCTATTTTTATCCAATTACTGATAATGGAACTTGGAATAGAATTTATTCGAATGGCATCAATTCATACTCCTGATGCCTTATCTACATCGATGGGTATTATAGCAGGAATAATAATAGGTGAAATGGCAATTGATATTGGTATAATTTCTGAACAAATTGTTTTACTTGGCGCAATCAGTGCAATAGGTTCATATATCACACCAAGTTATGAATTAAGTTTGGCAAATAAAATTGTTAAATTAGTCATCATTTTAATGGTATTTTGTTTTGGCATTTACGGGCTAGTCTTAAGTCTTACCTTTTTACTACTCTATTTGTCGTTATTAAAAAGTTTTGGCAAACCTTATTTATATCCTTTTATCCCGTTTTATTTTAAAGCATTGTTAAATCAGTTATTTCGTAAGCCTTATAAGAATAAAAGAATAGATAAATCATGATATACTATACGAAATTCTTGCAAAAAAGCCTTTTTTTTAGTATAATAAAAAAAAGGAGGATATTATGGCAAATATTAAAGTTTTCGCATTAGGTGGTCTAGGTGAAAATGGTAAAAACATGTATATTGTTGAAGTTGAAAAATCCATTTTTATTCTAGATGCTGGTATAAAGTATCCTGATATTGACATGTATGGAGTTGATGCAGTAATTCCTGATATGAGCTATTTAGTCGAAAATAAAGATCGAGTTGAAGGCATTTTTATTTCCCATGGACATGAAGACCATATCAACGCTTTACCATATTTATTAAAATTAATTCCTACTAGAATTTATGGAACTCATTTTACAATTTCACTGATTGAAAATTTACTTTCTGATAATAAGATGAATATAAAAGATTTTAAACTATTTAGAATTAATGAGAATAAAATGTTAAAATTTGGTGAGGTTAGCGTATCTTTTTTCAATACGACACATAGTATACCTGAATCAATTGGCATAGCAATTCATACCAAGGATGGTGCAATTGTCTATTGTACGGATTTTAATTTTACACCAAATAGTCATGAGAAATATCAAACTTCTTTTGACAAAATAACTGATTTGAGTAAGCAAAAAGTGCTTGCAGTACTAAGTGAAAGTATAGGCTCTGGTGCAATCAATCGCATTAAAAATGATAGTATCTTGAATCATACATATAAAAATATTTTATTAAATACTGACAATCGAATTATTGTTTCGGCTTATTCGTCTGATTTGCGAAGAATTCAACAAATTATTAGTTTATCACTTGAAATGAATCGTAAAATTGCGATAATTGGTAAAAAATCAGAAAAAATTGTTAATATTGCTATTGATAATCATTATTTAACTATTCCAAGTGAAAAATTAGTATATCTTGATTCAATAGTAGATGATTATGATAAAAACACCGAAAAAGATTTAGTAATCATCTCCATTGGTATTCGCAATGAACCATATAGACGTATTTTAAAAATGGCATCTGGCAATGATAAATTTATTAAATTAAATGCGAAAGACACAGTTGTCATGATGTGTCCACCAGTACCAGGTACGGAAAAATATGCAATCAAATCACTAAATGAATTATATCGCTATGATATAAACATTGAAGTTTTTGATAAAAAGATTTTGTCAAGTTCACATGCAAATAAAGATGATTTAAAATTATTATATTCCATGTTGAAACCAAAATATATTATTCCTATTAAAGGTGAATATCGTCATATGTATGAACAATCATTGGTTGCCAAAGATGCAGGGTTTAAAGATGAAAATATCATTTTATTACAAAATGGTGAAATTGTAAATTTTGTGGATGGCAAAATGGTGAAAGATGGTCATATTCATGTTGGCGATATCTTTGTTGATGGCTCATTGCTCGGTAATGTGAATGAGGAAATTATTAATGATCGCGAAACATTAGCTGAAGAAGGAGTAATTATTTTACTTATTAATTTTGATAGTAGATTACGAAAAGTCATTTCTGTTCCAAGTTGTATTACCAAAGGTTTTTCTACTAAACAATGTGAATTAGATGTAAAAATTGAAGAACTTGCAACTAAAATTGTAAATAATAATTTAGTAAAAAAGCGTTTTTCTTCTAATGAAGTATCTAATGTAGTGGAAGAAGAAATATCCAAATTGGTTCTACGTTTGACAAAACACCGTCCTGTTATTATGTGTACATTAATTGATATAAGTAAATAGTATTAAAAAAGAGTCTCACCTCATAAATATAATGAGGTGATTTTTTTATGACAATAATTGATAAAAACTATATCATAACTTCTATTGAACAATCACCAGTTGATGAAAAATTTTTAAAATATTCTTATCAATATTTAAAAAAATATCCTTTTATGTGGCGATATTTAGTTAAAGAAATTATTTGTAAAAAAGAAATTAGTTATTTTCGTGATACAACAGGTATCATTCATATTGAAACCATTGAGTTTAATAAACTCAGTTATCTATTTGAATTACTAAAAGCTTATTTAAATATTGGTGTAATTGATAAAATTATTTATAAAAAAGAGTTTATTATTCTTCATTTTCATCAAAATTTTCATTTGCAATATTTTATATATGAAACTTTTTTATTAGCTATTAATTTATATTTTTTCTTACTTACTCAATATCAAAATATCTTTACTATATGTTATGGTGCTAAACTGTTAGATGATAAAAAAAGTTATTTAATTGAAATTATGCTTAAATATCATGAAAAACTTTATTTATTTAGTAGTAATCCAAATTTTAATTTAGATTTTTCTAGTAATATAAAAAAATTATATTTATGTGATTTTCCAAAGCATGATTTTAAAAAACAAGCAGATGTTGAAATTTTTAAAATTTCCTATAGCGAAAAAGATTATGAAGATCAGATAAAAAAAATAGTTATGTTATCATAACTATTTTTCAATTTTAATGAGTTCTTTTATGATGCAGCCATCTTCAAGGTCTAGGTTTCCACTATATTCTAATGTATCTACAATACAGTTCTTTGATAATTTTACATTTTGTGCACATAGTTTTTTACAGTTTAACTGAGCAGCAACAATTGATGTACATTCAATTTCATTAATATTTATGTGCTTTTTCTTCATACTAAGGATAAATGGTTTGCTAATTACAACATTGGTAGCATGAATTTCATTTATATCAATTTGTGTGCTTTTAATTTCGACTATTTCAGCACATAATTCTTCATTAATAGAAATTGATCCTCCATTTAATTTAAAACTTTCACAAGTAATATTACCATAACATGATAAATTTCCATTTATTTTAATGAAATTGCTGTTGCTACAATTGCCAAGAATACCTATATCACCGAATATCGAAATATTATTTGATATAATATTTCCTTTTACACTAAGTTTACCTGTGACATCACAAGTATTTGTAATTAGATTATTATCGACACTGACATCCCCATTATATTTTAAATTTTCAGTTTGTAATTTGCCACGAATTTTAACTGAACCAGAACCATGAAAGTCGCTACAAATTGCATCCTCAAAAATTTCGCCAAAGCCTGTAATGACGATTTTTTTAAAATTGCCTCCATTTGCTTTACCATAACCACTAATTTTTAAATCTTCCATATTGCCTCCTTAATTTCGATAAGATAATTTGCGAATAATTTCTAAAAGTTCTTGTTGTAAATCACTTAAATTATAATGTTTGATTTCAAGTTCACTATCTGAAGCAATCAATGAATCATTGAAAAAAAGAATATATCCTTCTCTTTTTTTAGAAATAAGTGCCATTTTCGCGTTAGTAAAATCAAAATTTTTAAATTCAGAAAGTGTAATATCAAATTTAATTTTATAAAAATGTTTTTCAATATCCTTTCGTGCTTTAGATAAAGCGTACAAAATTACTACTTCGTTAATATTCAAATCGGTTTCATGATCAACAAGTTTTTTTAAAATTCGTCCATCAAAGCATTGTAATTTATTTAGTTTACTGAGGGAAAAGGTAATTTCGCTTGGCGAAGGGTTTAAAATTTGTTTGATTTCATCAATAGAAAATTCATCTTTTAAATCTAAGATTTTTTGGATTCTAGGTATTATTAAATCTTCATCAAAGAAAGTAACTTGTCCTGTTATAGAACTAGTTTTAACAAACCATTCTTCAGGAATTAACCCTTGACGTTTCCACCGATATAGTTGACCATACGAAATATTTGTTTTAATAAGTAAATCTTTTTTTGAAATCATAATATACCTCTTTGTAACAATGTTACACTAAACATTTTACCATAACATTGTTATATTGTCAAAAAAAATGATAATTTTAACGACAAATTAGTTAATTGCTTTATATTTTTTCTTTTTTTTGTTATAATAATTGTGAAAGAATGGTGATTCAATGGCATTTCAAACCATATTACAATTTGAAAATATAGATATTGAAAAAAAATTCCTAGGTCCAAATAACCGAAATATGCAAGTTATTTCCTCTCAACTAAATATCAAATTAAATCATATTAGTGGCTTTATTACGATTGATAAAGAATTACAGGAAAATAATTTGGAATTATTTTTAAAAACAAAACGTATTTTGGAAACAATTTTTTGGCTTATTAAAAATGGGATTAATCTTGAAGAAAGAGATCTTGTGCATATAATCATGCTTTTTAAAGATAGTATTAATGAAGATATTATTGACGACCAAATTAAAAATTTCTATTTAAATAAAAAAATTATTTTAAATACTTTTGAAAGTAAACAAATTATTGTCAGAACTTTAACTCAAAAGTTATATATTGATGCGTTAGATGTAGCCAATATCATCTTTGTAACTGGACCTGCCGGTACAGGAAAGACTTATTTAGCAGTAGCCTATGCGGTAAACTGCCTCAAGAAAAATACAATTAAAAAAATTATTATTACACGCCCGGCTGTTGAAGCTGGTGAAAAATTAGGTTTTCTTCCTGGTGATTTAAAAGAAAAAGTAGATCCCTATCTAATCCCAATCTATGATGCTCTTTATGAATTTATGGGCAAAGAAACCATTGATAAACTTATCGAAAAAGGTGTAATTGAAATTGCGCCACTTGCCTATATGCGTGGTCGAACCTTAGATAATGCCTTTATCATTCTCGATGAGGCACAAAATACAACAACTAAGCAAATGAAAATGTTTATTACGCGTCTTGGATTTCACTCTAAAATGGTGATAACTGGTGATATTACTCAAGTAGATTTACCACATCAAGTCCAAAGTGGCTTATTTGAATCTACACAAATTTTAAAAGATATCGAAGGGATTAAACATATTCAATTTACTAAATATGATGTAATGAGACATCCATTGGTTTCAAAAATTATAGAGCGATACGAGGAAGTATATGATAAAAAGCAATGTAGTGGACAATCAAATTCATCTTGGTTTTAATTTATATAAATTATCCAAAAAAATCCTAAAAAGAACATCGAAAATTCTAAATATTAAAACTAGACATATTATGAGTTACATTTTTGTTGATTTAGAACAAATACATAGGATTAATAAAGAATATCGCCAAAAAGATGCACCAACTGATGTAATATCTTTTGCGTATGTCGATGCTGAGCCAACTGGTGCGTTACCTTATGAATTAGGGGATGTCTTTATATGTAAAGAAAAAATCATTGCTCAAGCGAATGAATATCAACATTCACTTTTACGAGAATGTTCTTTTTTAATGACGCATGGTATTTTACATCTTTTAGGATACAATCATGAAGAAAAAGAAGAAGAAAAAGTTATGTTTGATTTGCAAGATCGGATTTTAAACGAATTAAAAATTACTAGATAATGAAGAATAGGGAAAAATATGGAAATAAATGAAAAATATGAATTAGTATTAAAAGCATATAATAATGCATATGCAAAATATTCAAAATTTAACGTTGGTGCACTAGTTATCTTAAAAAATGGTGATTATTTCTTGGGTGCTAATGTGGAAAATGCTTCATATGGTCTTTCAAATTGTGCAGAAAGAAGTGCGCTTTTCGCAACGTATTCAAATGGGTATCGCAAAGAAGATATTGAAGAATTAGTGTTAATTGGAAAAAGCGATGAATTTTTATATCCATGTGGTGCTTGTAGACAAGTTATTTTAGAATTAATGATGCCTAATAGTAGAATTACTTTATTTAGACTTGATAAAACTTATAAAAAGGTATATGTAAAAGATTTAATGCCATTTATTTTTTCTGAGCGTGATTTAGATGCAAAATAAACATTTTAAATCTGGTTTTGTAAGTATAATAGGTAGACCAAATGTAGGTAAAAGCACACTTTTAAATCAAATCTTACAAGAAAAAGTTGTTATTGTATCCCCAAAAGCCCAAACGACACGTAATAAAATTCAAGGTATTTATACAACAAATACAGAACAGATTATTTTTATTGATACCCCAGGAATTCATAAACCTACAAATGAACTTGGTGAAGTGATGAATCAATTTGCTTACGGTGCCTTATCGGGAGTTGATTTAATTATATATTTGATAGATGCCACAAAACCAATTGGCCTAAGTGATAAAGTTATTATTGAAAATTTAAAAAGTGTCAAAACTCCAATCTTTTTGATAGCTAATAAAGTTGATTTAGTGAAAAATAATGAAGAACTTACAAAAAATATGGCTACATATAAAGAAAATAATATTTTTAAAGAGAGTCTAGCAATTAGTGCACATAGTGGCTATCAAATTGATTTGTTAATAGAACTTATCAAAAATCATTTACCATTTGGTCCGATGTTTTATCCTGAAGATCAATTACTTGATCAACCAGAACGATTTGTTATTTCTGAAATAATTAGAGAAAAAATTATTTTAAATACCAAAGAAGAAATTCCATATAGCGTTGCGGTGGTAATTGAAAGTTTTAAAGAATATACTAATTTAATTGAAATATACGCTACAATTATTATTGAAAAAGCCTCACAAAAGAAAATTATTATTGGTAAAGAAGGATCAATGATAAAAAAAATTGGTACTGAAGCGCGTAAAGAAATGGTAAAATTCTTAAATTGCAAGGTCCACTTAGAACTATTTGTCAAGATTGAAAAAGATTGGCGCAACAAAAAAAGTCAATTAAAAGAATTGGGTTATTTTAAACCTAAAGATTAGATTTGCAAGATTTACCAAAGTATAAAATGGCAATTTTAATTCATCCTAAAGTTAAGGAGTGATAAAATTGCCTAAAAAGAGTGCCAAACAATGCTGGGATAAATTTATGACGACAGGTCATATTGAAGATTATTTGAATTATAAGTTTGCTAAAAAGAAAGAAGAAGCTTATGAAAACACTGATAAAGAAACGGGGAATTATTCTAAGTTCAAAGGATTTTAAGGAAAATTATAAAATACTGAATATTTTAACAATAGATGGTTTAGATCATGTTATTTTAAAAGGTGCTAATAAAATGAACAGTGGTAACAAAAAATATACGATTGTACCCCTCGAAGTTGATTTTTTGATAGCTGAAGGAAAGAATTTATCTACCTTTACTGAAGGATATATTACTCAAAATTTTACAAATTTAAAAAATGTATATGAAAAAAATATGATTGCACAAGTGATTATTGAAAAAGTACTTACTTTTACTGAACATGTATTAGATCATGAACTTTTATATAATTTTGTAAAGAAAATCTTTGAATTACTTAATCAGTATGACTATCATACAGTTATTTTAGAAATTTTTGAAATTAAATTACTTTATTTGCTAGGGATTGCCCCTAATTTAGAAGGATGTTGTAGATGTCATAAAAAAACTACCAACTTACTTTTATCAATTAATCTTGGTGGAGGCTGTTGCATAGATTGTTCTTATTTTACTCATTGTGAGTTAGATGAAGAGGAAACGCAAATTTTTAAATATTTATATCTAATTAAACTAGACAAAATTGATGATATATTTTTATCATTAATCGCGAATACACATTTAAATTTTGATAGTTTCATTGATAAATATTATGAAAAATATCTGGATTTTCGTTCAATTGCAAAAAAAATTTTAAAAAAAATTGTTTAAAATAGATAATATATTATCTATTTTTTTTGTTTTACTTTTTTGTTGAAATTTGTTGTTGAAATTTGATAGAATATAAGGGTATATGTAGGAGAAAATTGTATCAAATTTGTATTGTTTTTATTACAATAATTGTAAGTGTCATGATGTCATCTTGTAAGAAAGGAAGTATTGATATGGATAAACCAATATATGCACAAATTGTTTTAGAAAACAAAGAATCTATTAATTTAGAATTATTTCATGATAAAGCTCCACTTACGGTTGAAAACTTTGTAAAGTTAGCTAGTGAGGGATACTATCAAAATACGATTTTTCATCGAATAATCAAAGATTTTATGATTCAAACAGGAGGATATAAAATTACAAATAATATTTTAGAAGAATTGCCTCAAACTGAAGCAATTTATGGCGAATTTAAAGCCAATGGATGGGATAAAAATGATATTACACATGAAGTTGGCGTTATTTCTATGG
The DNA here is from genome assembly GCA_944326155.1 of uncultured Bacilli bacterium. Classification (GTDB taxonomy): domain Bacteria; phylum Bacillota_I; class Bacilli_A; order ML615J-28; family CAG-313; genus CAG-313. The sequence continues at coordinate 141,243 of CALVCV010000001.1, read as the reverse complement.
CTAGAACGAATGTTATGAACTCAGCCACTTCACAATTTTTCTTATGTAGTGCAAAATGTGATTATTTGGATGGTCAATATGCTGCATTTGGTAAAGTAACCGATAGTAAAAGCATTGATGTAATTCTTGAAATTAGCAAAGTACAAACATATACTCCACATTATGCATTTCAAAATTTTCCTGTTGAACCTATTGCAATCAAGAATATTTTTATATCAAATGAAAAATTTAAGTAAGGAGGTGATATATTGACTAAAGTTAGATTTTATAGTGTGATTTTTATCAAGGCTATTTTAGCTGGAATTTGTATTGGAATTGGTGGATTCTTGTTTATTAAAGCCAAAGAGACTACCTCACTTATAATCGTTCCTGCTTTTTTGTTTACCATTGGTCTAATATTAATTTGTAATTTTGGCTTTTTCCTATATACTGGTAAAATTTGCTATCTTGCAGATAAAATTGGTCAAAAAGAAGGTATAACCTATAGTATTCAATTGTTACTTGGTTTAATAGGAAATTATGTAGGTGCTGTTTTAGTAGGCTTTTTGATGAATAAAACTTTGGGAAGTAAAATTATTGAAAATATTGTTCTTACAAAACTTGATTACAGCTGGTGGGAACTACTTATTTTAGGTTTCTTTTGCGGTATGTTAATCTATTTTGCAGTCGAAGGTTTTGCAAAATTAAATAATAACTTTGGTAAATATGTTGTTTTAATGTTATGTGTAGCAGGCTTTATTATTTGTGGTTTTGAACACTGTGTCGCAGATATGTTTTATTTCTCTTTAGCTGGGGTTTATAGTGGGGAAAGTTTTCTTGCACTTTTATTCATTATTTTAGGTAATAGTTTTGGTGGACTTTTTGTGCCATTTATTAGAAAGGTAATTTATGAATAATTTTGAATTTGTATCACCTACAAAAATCTATTTTGGTAAAGATGAAGAAAAAAGAATTGGGGAAATCTTAAAAAAAGAGGGTTATAAAAAAATTTTACTACATTATGGTAAATCATCCATTTTTAAAAGTGGATTATATGATATTGTTACCAATTCACTTCGAAAAAATGATATTGAATATGTTGAACTTGGTGGTGTTGAACCTAATCCAAAAATTGAATTAGTTCGTGAGGGAGTAAAACTTGTCAAAACTGAAAAAATTGAGCTTATATTAGCTGTTGGTGGTGGTTCAGTAATTGACTCAGGTAAATCAATTGCTTGTGGTGCACTAATTGATGATGATCCATGGTGTTTTAATGCACATGAAAAATTACCAACAAAGGTGCTCCCTGTAGGTGTTATTTTAACTATTAGTGCAGCAGGCAGCGAACTTAGTAATTCATGTGTCATAACCAATGGTAAAATTCATATTAAAAATGGTTTTAATAGTGACTTAATTAGACCAAAGTTTGCTATTATGAATCCAATACTCACCTTTAGTGTTTCACCATTCCAAACTGCATGTGGTATCGTTGATATCATGATGCATACACTTGAAAGATATTTCTCTGATGTAGACGATTTAATTTTTACAGATGAAATTAGCCTTGGCTTAATCAAATCTGTTGTGAAGGCAGGAAAAAGAGTAATGATTAATCCTAGAGATTATAATGCTAGAGCTACTTTAATGATTGCAAGTAGTTTTTCTCATAATGGATTAACAGGACTTGGATCAAAAATGTATTTTACAGTTCACAAACTTGAACATATCATAAGTGGTGCGTATGATCGTGTTGCACATGGTGCTGGATTATCAATTTTATTTATTGCTTGGGCAAGATATACTAAAGAACTTTTTCTTGATAAATGGCAAAAATTGGGTGCTGAAGTCTTTCATATAACTGAAGGTGATGTGGTAATTAAAACCATTGATACTTTAGAAGACTATTTTAAAACTTTAAATATGCCAATTAGATTATCCGATGAACAAATATATGAAGAAGAATTTGCGCGACTTGCAAATCTTGCAACTCAAAATCAAACGAAAAAAATTATAGGTGTAAAAGAATTAGATTATCAAGATGTTATGCGAATTTTTGAACTTGCTAAATAAAACGTATTTTATGGTAGACGAGTTGTTAAAAATAGTGTAAATTTTAGTTCTAATCTCTTGATAAATAAAATATTTTGGTGTATAATTAATATGATTTATCGGGAGGAATTCAGAAATGCGTATTAATTTTATTTTAAAGTGTACTGAATGTGGCGAAGAAAATTATTTAACCGAAAAAAATAAACGTAATACTCCAGATCGTTTAGAACAAAAAAAATATTGCCCACGTTGTAAAAAAACAACTTTACACAAAGAAAAAACTAAAAAGTAGTAAAAACACTCTAGTATTTCTAGAGTGTTTTTCTTTTTCTACAAAAAAAACGAATGCAATATGATTAAATAGTACTAGTGTAGAAGGTGAAATAATGGCAAAAGAAAAAGTACAAAATATTGGAATTAAAGAAAAAGAAAGACTTTTTCATTATGAAATTTTAGGTATCGTACTATTGGTATTATCAATGTTGGCTATTTCTAAAATGGGTCTAGTAGGCCAATATTTAATGCTTATTACAAAAGTCTTATTTGGTGATTGGTATTTTTTAATTTTTTTACTTATGATACTATATGCAATTCGATGTATCATTGTGCATACTAGATTAAAAATTAATAATATTCGCTATTTAGGAATTTTTATGATGATTTTATCTTTAATTCTTTTATCACATTTTAGTATGCATCGCTATCTTAAATCGTATGAAGGAAATATTTTAGTTACAACAATAAAATTATATGTTAATAGTTTTAGTACTGAAAGTGCTGATTCTATTAGTGGTGGCGGTATTATTGGAGCAATTTTATTTTATCTATGTTATTATTTATTATCAGAAATAGGAGTTATTTTTATTAGCATCTTATTATTTTTTTTAGGTATTGTTTTCATCTGTAAAAAAACGATAAAAGATTTCATTAAAATGATAATTGATTTTGGTAAAAAAATTTATTTTTCCTATAAAAAAATAACCAAGAATTTAAAAAATAAAGTAGATGAATATGATAAATCATATACCAAAACCAAAATAAAATTTAAAATTAGCAAAGTAAATAGTACTGAATATTATAGCCGTGAATTTGAATTTGCCAAAAGAAATGTTGATACCATTAAAAAAGTTTTAAATAGTATGAATGTTTTTTACAATGACATCACATATCTTATTTGTCGCAATATTACAGTTTATTTTATTAATTCTCATTATAACTTTAGTTATGAGGTTTTTGACAGAAATTTAAAAAATTACATTCACAATTTCCAACTAAAAAAAGACGAAAATACAAAAGAATTATTAGTAGAAATCAATAATTTAGTTCCTACACCTTTAAGAATATATGAATTACAAAATATATCAGATAATGAAATCATCTTTGGCATTGATGATAGAAATGAATTAGTAGCTCTTGATGCGACCAATACAAGACTTGTTATTTTTGGAAGTAATATTAAAAGGGTAAGCCTTTATATTGATAGCTTAATTCTTGCTATGATGTATTATAAATCCAATATCAAATATTACTATATTGATTTACTAAAAAGTAGTAATTTTGCCACTAGCACTGATATTGGTGAATTAGATCATATTTTGGTGAAAGTAAGTGAACGAATTAATAAATTTAATACCTTAAATATTTCAACGATTGAAGAATACAATCGCAAAAATTCGACCAAAATAAGTTACGAACTAATTATTATTACTGGTTGTGAAAAAATTTTGACTGATAGTAAATTGTTAGAAAAAATTATGTATATGATAGAAGTGACAACAACTTATGGTTATTTTTTTATTTTTCATTTAAATGATACAACTTTAAAATATCAAAACTTATTAAATTTATTTCAATATAAAATTTTCTTAGATCAAGAAAGCGAATATTCTAAAAAATATTTAGGTTATCAAAGATTTGATTTATTAAATCATGAAGTTGAAGGTTATCTATTATACAAAAGTATTATTCTGCGAATGACTCTATTACAAATGACTGAAAGTGAACAATCAAGTATAAATCCAAAAAAAAATGATATGTTTTAAAGTACATCATTTTTTATTTGCATGTAATTTTGCGATAGCATCCATTTTATATTTTTCAATTAATTCATAACGTTCTTTTAGACCAATCTCAATTTTAGAGCTATCTTTTGGATAATAATATTTGCGATTTTTGATAGCATCTGGTAAATATTGTTGATATACCCAAGCATTAGGATAATCATGAGGATATAAATAAGGGCCTTGGCTAGGATTAAAAGAATAAGAATTTTTTAAGTGAAGAGGTAAATTACCAGTATTTCCATTATTCACGTCATCTAAAGCACTATGAATTGCAAGATAAGCCGAATTTGATTTAGGAGATAATGCCATTTCAATAACAATTACACTAAGGGGCAACATTGCTTCTGGATTTCCAAGGTCAATTGCGGCATCAACTGCTGCTTTGACACGGGGACCTATTGTAGGATTGGCAAGTCCAATATCTTCATAAGCTATTGCTAAAAGTCTTCTACTTAGGCTTGTTAAGTCGTCTGCGATGATGAGTTTAGCTAAATAGTGCAAGGAAGCATCTACATCACTACCTCGAATAGATTTTTGTAAACCGCTTAGTGTATCATAGTAACTATCACCATTGGCATCAATTGCAACATTTGGTTTTTGAATATAACTTTTTGCAATATCAAGAGTAATATGGTTTTCAGTCGAAGTAAAAGCAATGGTCTCAAAATTATTAATCAATGTTCTAATTTCAGAATTTGCGGTAGAAATAATATAATTATAAGCATCCGCATCAATTTTTAAAGGGCGGTCAATATATGTTTGGGCACGTTTTAAAACTTTTAATAAATCATCAGTTGTCAAATCATTTAGACGATAGATATTGCAACGACTTCTAATAGCAGGGTTAACCGAATGATATGGACTAACAGTAGTAAGGCCTATTAATATAATAGTGCCGTCTTCGACAAAAGGCAATAGATAATCCTGAATATCTTTTTTCATACGATGAATTTCATCAACAATGATAATGGCTTTATCAAGAAATTTTGTCTCATTCATAATTTGTTTTAATATTTCTTTATTGTCAGTAGAAGCATTAAATTTAAAGGATTTAATTTTGGCCATCTCACACGTTGCAAGAGCAATAGTTGTTTTACCACATCCAGGATTTCCATATAAAATAAAGGAAAAAAGATGATTGGAATTAATCATTTTTCTAATTACACCATTTTCACCTACTAGATGGTCTTGACCTACGATATCATCAAAACTATGAGGCCTCATTAAATATGCAAGTGGTTTCATATTAAAATCTCCTTTTTTTCATATTTTATCATAATTGTTAAAAAAATACACTAAAAAAGAAAATAAATTACTTTATTAAAAAGAAAAAAAATGATATAATAATATAAAATTAAAAAATAATAGGATGAAAAGATAACATTATGAAAAATAAAAGTTATTTAATTTTAAAAGATCAAAGAATTGTAAGAAGTATCATTTTACTTGCCTTACCAATTATGTTTAGTAATATATTTAAATCGCTACATGATATTGTTGATATGTATTTTATTAGCAATATTGATGATACTATAGAGATTGTAGAAGCACAAGTTTCAGCAATTACCATTACTGGTCCTATCATGCAAATTTGTCAAGCTCTTGCGCTTGGTTTAATGGTTGCTGGAACGGCGATTATGAGTCAATATCTTGGTGCAAATCAAGTAGCAGAAGCCAAAAAAGCAAGTGGACAATTATTATTATTATCGATTATTGTGGGTGTAGTATTTAATATCCTATTGTTCATTTTTACTCCTTTAATCATAAAATATATGGGAATAGATACAAACAGTGATTTGTACAAATATTCAGTTGAATATGTACAATTCCGTTCATTTGAACAAACTGGTCTTTTTATCATTTATGCTTTTCAAGCAAGTCGTCAGTCAACTGGTGATACGGTAACACCTGTTGTGTTAAACGTTGTTTCCGTAGTTTTAAATATTATTTTAACATGGTTTTTAGTTGATATTATTGGAATGGATATTAAAGGAGCAGCTCTTGCTACAGTTGTGGCAAATATGATTGTTATTCCTGTATGCTTTATTTTGATGATGCAAAAGAAAAATAACATATTGCCACTAAAATGGAAAGATTTAAAATTTGACTATAGACTATCTAAAATGCTCTTTGTCATAGGTATGCCTGCTGCTATATCACAAGCCTTTACTTCCTTTGGTTTTCTTTTAATTAATAGTTTAGTTGCAGATTTTGATGGATATATTATTAATGCAATTGGTGTTGGTAATCGTATCAATTCATTATTACTATTTCCTGCAATGTCAGTCGGAACAGTATTGGCTACTTTTATAGGTCAAAATATTGGGGCTGGTCAAATTAATCGAGCAAAACGAAGCCTATGGATGTCGATGTTAATATCTTTTGTGATAACGATAGGGGGAGCAGTTTTTTTGATGTTTTTAAGAGGACCGCTTGTAAGTATCTTTATAGACAAAACTGATAATCCACGTGCTTTTAATATGTGTGTTTATTTTTTATATTTCTTAATATTAGGTTTACCTCTTATGGGGATATTCCAAATTTGGACAGGATGTTTTCAAGGTGCAGGTAGAACTGGTTTAAGCTTATTGCTTGCTAGCGCTCGACTTTGGGTATTTAGATTACCACTTATTTGGTTTTTAATGAACATTATTAAGATTGGTCCAGCAAGTGTTTGGTATGCCATGGTTATTAGTAATTTTGGCGCAGCCATTTTAGGCACATTTCTTTATAAATTTATTGATTTCAAACCTAAAGTGTCAAAAATGCAAGAAAAAATTGTTAAAATTCATGAAGGAGTAAATTAAAAATTGTTATGGCAAAAAATAATATTGTTTTGTTTGAACCAGAAATTCCACAAAATACTGGTAATATTATGCGAACTTGTGTAGGTACGGATACTTTTTTGCATTTAATTAAACCTCTTGGTTTTAAAGTAGATGATGCAAGCCTAAAAAGGGCTGCTGTAAATTATTTACCAAATGTGCATTTTAAGGTATATGAAAATTGGGAAGATTTTATAAGTCAAAACAATGGAAAAATGTATTTTTTTACACGTTATGGCTTTCATACTCCACATGAATTAAAATTAAATGATTCTAATGAAAAATACTATTTTGTTATAGGTAAAGAATCAACTGGCATTCCTAAAGAAATTTTGAGACAACATTTAGATGATTGTATAAGATTACCAATTAATGATAAAATTCGTTCACTTAATATCAGTAATGTTGCTGCAATCGTCATTTTTGAGGCATTAAGGCAACAAGATTATAATGATTTATCAAGATTTGAACCAGAAACATTAAAAGGTAAAGATTGGCTTTTAAAATAAAGTATAAGCCACTTGTATTTCCATAAACTATTACTGGAAGTGATAATTTGCAAGATAAAGTGACAAAACCAATTCATTCAGTAGTTGAAAACGATGAATATTTTTATCGTCATCCTGAAATGTATCGTAATCATTTAGAAGAAGAAATAGAAGTATTTGATTCAACTACTAGAGTATCTAAAAAACAATAAGTGTATAGGACAATGGTTTCCTATACACTTTTATATTATCTTCATAATCATTTAATTGATTAAAGTGATGTTTTATGATATAATACATAGAAGGAGTGATATAATGAAAAAAATATTTCAAATAATTTTAATCATCAATACATTCGCATGGTGTTTATTTGCGAGCGGATGTGTTCATCGCATAAAAATTCCTATCGGTTCTAAACCAACTGAAAAATTTACAGTCACCGAATATGTGAAAGATGATGCTGTTTTTCAAGCTTCTTCAACTTTAAAAATTGAAGGTAAATCCAATCCTGGTGTTGTGATGGTTGCGGCATTATATAACTATAAAAATTCTTTAGTCAGTGAGGTTTATGGTAATACTGATAATGATGGATTTTGGAGATTATCTTTAGCTACTCCTGATGCTAGTATGAAAGAATATACACTAAAAATTTATGATTCAACTGAAATTTATCATGAAACATATACCAATATCAAATTTGGTGAAGTTTGGATGATAATGGGAGATGAATTAGAAAATGTCGATTTTCCAATTCAAGAAGAAGTGCCTGTTGATACTAGCCTTTTACCTGCAAATGGACAATTAGATTATTCTTTTATGTTTTATTTAAACGAAGAATGGGTTCCTGCTCAGCGTGAAATATCTCATTTTGGTTATCAATTGATTAGACAAATTGAAAGTACTTTTAATAGTTGGAATCGCAGACCAATTTCAGTTGTTTTTGCTACAAGTCAAGATTCAAATATTTATCAGTGGCTAAGTCGTGAGATTATTGACTCACGAAAAGTAATTAAAGATTATTTAGTAAGTAAGAACTTATATACAAATTCACAAGTTTTAGAAGAAGATGATATGTCCTATTTATCAGAAAGGTATCTTACTAAATTGCAAGGGATGAGTTATGCAAATATCGTTATTCATCAAGGCCTTGCTGACTTAATAGATGCGAATAATAATATAAATTATGATATCAATACTTTTCAAAATGTGTATAGTCAAATGTTATATACTATGTTATCCGAAATTGAAAATAGTTTTTTAGTTGAAAATAGGATTTTTTATCTTCAAGAAGGTACCAATCAAGTTGCCAATGCTGCAATTTTGAGATTAATACAAAGTAATACATGTAATTATTATAATCGCTTTGAAATTGTACCAACATATGATTTAGCCGTTGTTTATGATTCAGTAAATGATAAATATTTAGAAGCATACGAAATTGATAGTGAAAATCTAGCTAATTTACAAATTTTAGGTCTTGACTATATGAAAGTTTGTCGCAGACTATATCAATTTAGTATCAATGCTCATCATGCCCCAATGTTAAATAATGCTGTAAAAGAATATGATTCTACTGATGCACAAGTGAGAATTAGACTTGTATTTACAAATGTAAATAGTTTTGATAAATATGATATAATCCAAGGCTTAAAGTTTTATGATATTGAAGGTGAGGAAGTAGAGGTTAAATATACTTTTGAGCATAATCAAATTATCATTGATCTTTTAGCAGTCGAAACAGATCAAGTATCTATTTTAGATGACACAATAAGTTCGCCGTCTGAAGAACTGACTTATATTAAATTATCAAAAATATGTTATGCTCAAGATAGTTTTATATATGGTAATAATCTTAGTGCCAATCAAATTGGTGTTATCCCATTTGAAATTATACTTAATTAAGTAAGGAAAAAGCAAAAATGAAAAGACATAATGGAAGAATTTTAACTGTATTAGCACTCTATAATATGGATTTAAATAATTATAATTATGATGAAAGTATAAAATGTTTCGATGATATTAAAAATTTAGAAATGGAATACGAATATCAAGTTGAAATTGATTATAAATATAGTGAAAAACTATTTAGAGGAACACTTGACCATCTTGATGAAATTAATCAAATCATCAGTGCATCCTTAACAAACTACACCCTTGATCGGCTTTCCTATGTAGATAGAGCTATCATCAGGAGTGCAACCTATGAAATGAAGTTTGAAAAAATTGCGAAAAATATTGTTATTGATGAAGCGTTATTGATTACGCGTGAATATAGTAATTTGGAAAATAATGCGCAAGTGAAATTTAATAATCGATTACTTGATGTAATCGCCAAAAACGTTTATGAATAATACAAGATTTGTAACAGTTAGTGATATCAATAAATATATTAGTTTTAAATTTGATGAAGATATAAATTTGCAAGAAGTTTATATTCAAGCAGAAATCTCTAATTTTAAATACTCTGGCAGACATTGTTACTTCTCTTTAAAAGATGATACGTCAGAACTTTCTGCAATGTTTTTTTATCCATATAATACAACTTTAAACTTTAAACCAGTTGATGGCATGAGTGTCCAAGTAGTAGGTAAAATTCAAGTCTACCAAAGAAAAGGTACTTATGCAATTGTTGTAAAAAAGATGGTAGAAACGGGAATTGGACTTTTATATCAACAATTTATTGATTTAAAGGATAAACTTGCAAAAGAGGGACTTTTTGATGAAAGTAAGAAATTACCACTTCCTGAGTACCCTGAAAAGATAGCTGTTATTACAGCACCTACAGGTGAGGCAATTCGTGATATTATTTCTACTTTTAATCGAAGATTTCCTCTTGTAAAAATAAAATTATATCCTGCTTTAGTCCAAGGAATTGATGCACCTAAAGATTTAATTAGAGCATTAAAAAAAGTATATGAAGATCATGATGCTGATGTAATCATTATTGGTCGTGGTGGTGGTAGTTTTGAAGATTTATCTTGTTTCAATGATGAAAATCTTGCGAGAACTTTGTTTGCCTCTCCCATTCCTACAGTTAGTGCGGTTGGTCATGAAGGAGATTACACCATTTGTGACTTTGTTGCCTCACATAGGGCACCAACACCAACCGGCGCTGCAATGTTGCTTAGCAAAGATAAAAAAGACGTGATTCAGTTATTAGTTGCTAATTCAAAACGTTTATCCTCAGCCATTCAAAATATTTTAGTGACATCTTTTAATAACTGGAAAACGTCTGCTTATTCTTATGTTTTAAGCAATTTTGACAAAATCATTGATAGTAAAAAAAAGGAATTGGATTATCTGTTAGAAAAATTAAAAAATTATAGTCCTAAGATGATTACTAAAAATATGGAAAATGCGCTAAATGAATGTAATTTAAAATTAACAAATGCAATTGACAAAATTTATGATGCCAATCTTGCTAAATATAATGGGTTTAGTAGTCGCTTTAGACCTGCTTTACTTTTAGAAAAAATTGACTATTATGATGAACAGACAGCTAGAAATAAGATTACTATCGAAAAAATGATAAAAACAAACATCAATAATTTAGGAGTCAGTCTAAATGGACTATTAGACAAACTAGTTATTTTAAATCCTTTTAATCTAATGGATAAAGGATATAGTATTGTTTATAAAGATAATGTCATTATTAATTCGATAAAGAAGTTGCAAAAGGATGACAATATTAAAATAAAAATGAGTGATGGCACGATTGATGCTATCTTAAAATAGGAGCGCAAAATGGAAAATAAAACATTTGAAGAACTTTTAAATGAATTACAAGAAATTGTTACGAGTTTAGAAAGCGGTAAATTATCACTAGAAGAATCTGTTAAAAAATATCAAAAAGGTATGGAAATCAGCTTAGAATGTAAAAAAAGATTAGATGAAGCAAAGGAAGTTATCGTAAAAAAAGATGACGTAACGAATGCTTAAATAAAATAGGGGGTCTAATGATGTTGGATGAAATCAATTTGACAGAATTAAAAAAACTAAATTATGAGCAATTAGACTCTTTAGCACAAGAAATACGCCAGAAAATCATAGAAGTGGTTAGTAAAAATGGTGGTCATTTGGCATCTAATTTAGGAATTGTTGAATTAACAATTGCTATTCATAAAGTATTTGATAGTCCAAAAGATAAAATTATTTTTGATGTTTCACATCAAACATATGCCCATAAAATATTAACTGGCCGCGCAAAAGAATTTGCGAGTCTTCGAAAATTTAAGGGTCTTAGTGGGTTTGCTAGATATGCTGAATCATCTCATGATGCTTTTGAAGCAGGACATAGTTCAACAGCTATCTCTGCAGGTCTTGGATATCTTGAGGCCAAAAAAAATTTTCCAAATGAAATCGGTGAAGTTATAGCGATAGTAGGTGATGCTTCAATTGTGAATGGATTATCATTTGAAGCGTTGAATTATTTGGGTGATCATCAAGACCAAAAGATGATTATTATTTTAAATGACAATGAAATGGGTATCTCTAAAAATGTCGGTTCGCTTGCTAAAAGTTTTAGTAGTGTACGAACCAAGGGTAAAATGCGTTTCATACGTAAGATTACACCAGTTACTTTACATAAAATGATTGAAGCAAATTCCGACGAGATTAATTTATTTCAGTCATTAGGATTTGAATATTTTGAAAATATTAATGGTCATAATATCAAAGAATTAGTGAAGTATCTTTCATATGCAAAAAATTGTCATCATTCTATTATATTACATGTAATAACTAAGAAAGGAAAAGGTTATTTGCCTGCTGAAGAAGATCAGTTTGGTGCATGGCATGGTGTTCCACCTTTTGACATTGAAAAAGGTATCTTTAAAATAGATACAAATTACACTACATATGGGCATCTCTTAGCAAATTTTCTTGTAGATTTTGTAAAAAACAATAAAAAAGGCAATCTATTGCGTGTCATTACTCCCGCAATGATGTTAGGCAGTGGTTTAGAATTTTTTGCTAAAGCATGTCCTGAACAATTTATTGATGTGGGGATTGCCGAAGAAAACGCGGCTGTTATGGCTGCAAGCATGGCACATGCCCGCTTGATACCTATTTTGTTTTGTTATGCTACATTTTTACAAAGAGCATATGATGAAATTGTACACGATATAGCACGTTCTAGTGAACACGTTATTATTTGTATTGATCATGCAGGTATTGTCAGTAATGATGGTGATACTCATCAAGGTATTTTTGATTTATCATATCTTAGTTCAATTCCTAATATAACAATCTTAGCACCCAAAAATGGTAGCGAAGCATTATCGATGCTTGACTATGCTATAAACAGTCTAACAGGACCTGTAGTGATTCGTTATTCGAAAGAAAAAATAGCAAAAGAAGTTGTAAAGTATTGTTATCAACCAAAATGGACAGTTGAAAACGATGGTGATATTGCTATTATAACATATGGTATTTTATATCAAGAGACAAAAGAATTTATTAAAGTCCATAATTTAAAAATTTCATTAGTAAATGCTAGTATTCTATCACGAGTAGATGAAGAAGTTTTAATTAAACTTGCATTAGATAAGAGAAAAATTATTGTGTATGAAGAAGTATATGAAAAAGGTTCCTTGGGCGATGCTATTTTACGCTTTTATAATCAAACTAACTTGTATCCTAAAGTGAAATTATTAAGTTTAAAAAATACATTCTTAGAAGTTGGTTTGCGCCATGAATTGCTAAAAGAATATCATATTTCTTTAGAAGATTTACAGAAAGAGATTGGTGATTAAGTTGTTGCAAAGTTTAACAGTTAAAAATTTTGCCATTATTGATAATTTATGTATTGATTTTAATGAAGGCTTTACAGCAATTACAGGTGAAACTGGTGCTGGTAAATCACTATTAATTGATGCAATTGGTTTATTGCTAGGAGATCGAGCTTCTGCTAGTATGGTTAGAACTGGTGAGCAAAAAGCAACTATTGAAGGAGTTTTTACTAATTTAGGAACTTATACTAAAGAACTTTTAGAAGAATATAATCTTTTAGAGGATGATTTGCTGATCATTCGAAAAGAAATTTTTAGCAATGGTAAAAGTTTAGTAAGAGTTAATGGTGCTGTCGTTACGATGAATCAAATTATACAACTAGGTCAAACACTTGCAGATATTCATACACAAAATGATACTAAAAAACTTTTCGAACCTAAGAATTATTTATCTTTTATTGATGATCAATCTACTATTTTATTATTAAAAGAGTATCAAAAATTGCGTAATGTGTATTTAGATGCTCAAAAAGAATATGAAGAACTAACTTTAAACATTGAAAATTACCATAAAGAAAAAGAATATTTAGAGTATCAGTATCAAATGCTTTTAAGAGCAGATTTGAAAAAGGGTGAGTTAGAAAAACTTGAGTCAGAATATAATTTACTTAACAATTATGAACTTATTTTCAAAAATTTGTCAAATATAAAAAAAGATTTTGATGATAATAATATAAATACTACACTATATGAAATTTCAAATGCTTTAGAAAAATTAGGCAATATTGATACAAAGTATCAAAAATTGTCAGAAGTTGTTCAAAATGCTTATTATGATTTAAAAGATGTCGCATCTGAAGTAGGTCAAAAATTAAATAATTTAGAGTTCAATCAAGATTATTTCAATGAATTAATTGAACGTATCAATTTTTTAAAAGACTTGAAATATAAATATAAAATGTCAGTTGAAGAAATTATTAATTATCGTGATAGTTTAAAAAATAAATTGGAAATTTTAGAAGATGATGATTATATTCAAAAACAAATGAAAGAGAAGGTTGAAAAATATTACAAACTTGCTCTTGACAAGGCGATTAATTTAAGTCAATTGCGTAAAGAAAATGCAAATAAATTAGTTGAAAATATCAGAAAGACTTTATGTGATTTAATGTTAAATAAAGTACAAATTAATTTTGTTTTTACTTCTAATTTAAATCAAAACCAAAAAAATAGTCTTTTAAAAAATGGCATAGATATTGTTAATATTATGATATCATTTAATCCTGGTGAAAAGATGATGGATTTATCAAAAATTGCATCAGGTGGTGAAATGTCACGAGTAATGTTGGCAATTAAAACACATTTAATTGCCAATTACAGTCTTTCAACAATTATATTTGATGAAATTGATAGTGGTGTTAGTGGCGAAGTTGCTTATCAAGTTGCGCAAAAATTGAAATCAATTTCTAAGCATACACAAGTTTTAGCGATTACGCATTTACCAATTGTAGCAAGTCAATCGGATACGCAATTATTAATTACAAAAAAAATAATTGATAATAAGACTATTACAATGATTAAAGAATTAAATGATGATGAAAGAATTGAAGAACTTGCTAAAATGATTTCGCCAACCGACAAAACCGGCAAAAGTAAAGAGTTAGCAAAAAATATGATATATAGGCAATAATAGAAAAAAGTGTTTTTACAACCATATAAAAACACTTTTTATTTTTTTTATTTAGGCAATAATAAATAAGAAAGGAGGACAAAAATGAAAAAAATTATCAAATTTTTTCTAATTCTACTATTTTTTAGTCTAACTTTGACATTAGAAGTGGACGCAAAAAGTGATGATTATGTTTTTTTAGGTGGCGATTCCATTGGCATAAAGATGAAAACAGGTGTATATGTTGTTGGTAAATACCAAGTTCAAACATCAAATGGAAAAAAAATACCATGGAAAGAATCAAATGTTGAATTAGGTGATAAAATTGAAAGTATTAATGGTATTAAAATTGAAAATAACAATCAGTTACAGGATTATTTAAAAAAGTGTAATAGTGAAAGTGTTGAACTTTTTATTTGTAGAGGTGAAAAAAATTTAACGACTAAAATTGATATTATTAAAAACAAAAATGCTGAACCATCAATTGGTTTATATATTAGAGATCAAATTTTAGGTATTGGTACACTTACCTTTATTACTAATGACAATTATTTTGGTTCACTAGGACATGCCATATATGAAAATCAAATTTTATTAAAAAATAATGGTGGAAGTTTATATTATTCAACAGTATCATCTATTAAAAAAGCAGAACCTGGTATTGCAGGAGAAAAAAGAGCTTCAATGGAAAATCTTGCAATTGGTAAAATTTTATTAAATGATGTTTCAGGATTGTATGGAAAATTTATGACTAATACGCAAAATAAGACTAAACTAGCAGTAGCAGAGCAAAATGAAATCAAAAAAGGCAAGGCACAAATTTATACTACAATTAGTGGTAAAGATATTGAATCCTATGATATTGAAATAACAGATGTTAATTTACAAAATCAAAAAGCAACTAAAGGAATTCGTTATAAAGTAACAGATAGTGATTTAATTCACGAAACAGGTGGCATCATTCAAGGAATGAGTGGTAGTCCAATTGTTCAAAATGGTAAAATAATTGGTGCAGTTTCTCACGTAACTGTCGAAAATCCAATTTATGGCTATGGAATGCATATAGAATGGATGATTAATGAAATTGTTGATTTAAGAAATTGACAAAAAAGTGCTATAAATAACAAAAATATAAATATTAACCTTTATTTTAACAAAATATTACTATAAAAAAACATAGTATTACTAAAAAATATTCTAAAAAACTTATAAAAAAGATATATTACTTGCTAAATACCCTCTTTTTTGATAAAATATTACTGCATATAATATAATAAAGGGGGAAATATTATGCAAAAATTGAAAATGGTTGTCGTAGAAAATACCGATGATAACGAACCTGGAATTAGTACATTCCTAAAAAAATATGAAGAAATTAATTTAATAGGTACATACAATAACGAAGCCAATCTTTATAACACTTTAAAAGTAACACAAGTTGATGTACTTATTGTTGATTTATTCTTAAATGGTGTAGATGGTATTAATTTAATTGAAAACATTAAAAAAGATACCACATTATATCATCAACCTCGTCGCATTATTGTGATGACACAATTTATTAGTAATTATGTAAATACAAAATTAAATCAATTAAATGTGGATTACATCATTATGAAACCTGTAGATGGCAAAAAATTATATCAACTGATTTTAGGAATGACCACTGAAGGCGAAGAAAGTGTAAAAAATGATATTGATGCCGATTTAGATAGCGAAATTACTTCGATATTACATGAGGTTGGTGTACCAGCTCATATTAAAGGTTATATGTATTTACGAGAAGCTATTGCAATGGTTTATGATAATGTTGAGATATTAGGTTCAATTACAAAAGTTTTATATCCAGAAATTGCTATATCTTTTGGAACAACTTCCTCAAGAGTGGAAAGGGCAATACGTCATGCAATTGAAATTGCTTGGGTAAGGGGTAATGTTGACGCAATTAGTGATATTTTTAGCTATACAATCAGTTATAATAAATCTAAACCTACGAACTCTGAATTTATTGCTATGATTGCTGATAAACTTCGTTTAGAACATAAACGTCAAAAGAAAATGAGATATCTAGCGTAAAAAAATAGAAGTTTTTAACTTCTATTTTTTAGTAAGTATTATTTACTCATGATTTGAATAATTGCAACGATTAAACTCCCTACACTTCCAAGTGCCATTAAAGCTACTAATGTCCAAATAATTATTTTACCAGTTAAAGTTTTTTGAGGTGCTGTGGTGATGTAATATTCTTCTGTACCATCAGCTTTTCTATTTTTTTGAACCATTTTTTTAGGAGTTTTTCCATTTTTCTCAAGTTTTTTACTCATATTACTATTCACCTCACATAAAATTACGAATATATTATAACATATTTTTTTTAAAAAGGGAAGTGTTAGCATTAAAAAAAATCGAATTATTTTTCATATTGACATGAATTGCTTTTTTGCAAGTTGTGAAATAGCACAAAACCCTAGTTTAAAAGGTAAAAAAATAGCAGTTGCTCCAAATGCTAACAATCGTAGGGGTATTATTCTTGCGGCAAGTTATGAAGCAAGACCATATGGCGTACGTTCTGCAATGCGTGTTAGTGATGCACAACGTAAGTGCCCTGATTTAATTATAGTTGAACCTTCAATGGGACTTTATAGTGAATATTCTAGAAAATTTTTTGAATATTTTTTAAAAATTACTCCCCTTGTAGAACCAGCCAGTATTGATGAAGGATATTTAGATATTACAGATGTTTGTAAACCAGATGAGGCACTTTCTTTAGCAGAAAAGATTCAACAGGATTTATTACGTCAATTTAGTCTTCCTTGTAGTATCGGAATTGCTCCAAATAAGTTTCTTGCCAAAATGGCTTCTGATATGAAAAAACCATTAGGAATCACTGTTTTAAGAAAAAGAGAAATTAGAGAAAAATTATGGCCACTTCCTATTCAAGAAATGTATGGTGTAGGTAAAAAAACTCTTGCTACACTTTTAACAATAGGAATTAAAACAATAGGTGATTTGGCTAATTTTAACAATATGGAATTATTAAAGGAAGTAATTGGTGAAACGAATGCGGTAAGCCTTTATTCACATGCCAATGGAAATGGCTCAAATGAAGTAGATGCTAATCGTTTTAATGATGTTTCATCAATTAGTAATTCTCAAACGTTTGATCATGATGAGTATGATGTAAATAATATGAAATTAATTATTAAATTGCTTACCAATACGATGTGCAATAGAATGGAAAAACATAATTTTAAAGCTTATAATTTTGTTTTACAATTAAAATATAGTAATTTTAAAACGATGAGTAAAAGTGTTAGTATGGTCAATCCAACATCTGATAATCGTAGAATTTATAAACTTTTTGAAAATTTATTTGATGAATTTTATGATGATGCTTCACCTTTACGTCTTATTGGGGTTTCAGCAAATAAACTTATTGAAGCGAAAGATGAAATTAAGCAATTTTCAATTTTTGATTCTTTAGATAGCGAACAAAAAGAATATCAAATTGATCATTTAATTAAAAGTATTAATTCTGATATTGGTATGAATATTTTAAAAAAAGGAATGCCAAAAATAACTAAAACCAAAAATGAAAAATTTGATAAATTTGATAAATCATGGCGTGATAAAAAATAATTACAAGTAAATTTACTTGAAATAAAAATAATTTTGAGTATAATATTTTAGTAAACATTTTTTTCGTTGAACAATCTGACAAATTGGGAGAAAACGCATTTTGCACGTTAAGCAATAATAGAGAGTGGCTTGTCCAAACTAAGGTGGTACCGCGGAGTAATCTTCGTCCTTAAGATGATAATAAGTCGCTCTATTTTTTATTAAAAAATTAGAAAAATAAAGTAGTGTCTTTTTCATAAATTATGAAGAAATTATATTTTTGACATTACCCTTTTATTGATAAGGAGAAAATAATATGCGTACTAGAACAAATGGTGAACTTAGAATCGAAAATGTAGGAGAAAACGTTACATTACTAGGCTGGTGTAGTAAAAAAAGAAATCTTGGAGGGCTCATTTTTATAGATTTAAGAGACCGCACAGGAATTGCTCAGTTGATAGTTGAACCAGATAATGCTAATTATAATAAAGCATTAGATGTAAAAAATGAATATGTTTTAAAAGTAACAGGTATTGTAGTAGAAAGACAAAACAAGAATAAAAACATTCCTACAGGTGATGTTGAAATTAATGTGAGTGAATTAACTATTTTAAATGAAGCTGAAAATCCACCAATGTTGATTCAAGATCAAACAGACGCTTTAGAAGATACTAGAATGAAGTATCGTTACTTAGATTTAAGAAGACCTGTTATGCAATATAATTTAATGATGCGACATAAAGCTGTTATTGCCATTCGTAACTTTTTTGATGAAGAAGGTTTTATTGAAATTGAAACTCCATATTTAGGGAAATCAACTCCTGAAGGAGCAAGAGATTTCTTAGTTCCTTCTAGAATTTATCCTGGTTCATTTTATGCTTTACCACAATCACCACAAATGTATAAGCAATTATTAATGGTTGCAGGATTTGAAAAGTATTTTCAAATAGCAAAATGTTTTCGTGATGAGGATTTAAGAGCCGATCGTCAATTGGAATTTACACAAGTCGATGTTGAAATGAGTTTTGTTGATGAACTTGATGTTCAAGATATTACTGAAAAAATGTTAAAATATGTATGGAAAAAGGTTTTAAATCAAGATATTCAAATACCATTTATTAAAATGGATTATGATGTAGCAATGAATAAATATGGTTCAGATAAGCCTGATACAAGATTTGATATGTTTCTTACAGATATGACAGAATGGGCAAGTGGAGTACCTTTTAATATTTTTCAAACACAGATTAGTTTAGGTAATAAAGTAAAAGGTATTATTGTACATCATGGTGCTCAAAAATATTCACGTAAAGAAATTGATCGTCTTACTGAATTAGCAAAGAAATATCATGCAAATGGTCTTGCTTGGTTAAAATATGAAGATTTTAAATTTAGTGGTTCATTTATTAAAACTTTAAATGAAGACTTAACAAAAAAATTAGTTGATGAATTTGCAATTTCTAATGAAGATTTGATCTTAATCGTTTCTGATAAACTTGAAGTATGTAATTTTGCTTTAGGCGCTTTAAGACTACAAATCGCTAAAGAAATGAATTTAATTGATCAATCTAAATTTAATTTTTTATGGGTAGTCAATTGGCCATTATTTGAATATAGTGAAGAAGAACATCGATATGTTGCTGCTCACCATCCGTTTACTTCACCAAAAGATGGTGATGAAAACCTAATGTTAACAAATCCTGAGCAATGTCGCGCAAAAGCTTATGATATTGTTCTAAATGGTTATGAACTTGGTGGTGGTAGCATAAGAATTCATAATCAAAATATTCAGGCCAAAATGTTTAAAGCAATTGGCTTATCAGATGAAGAAGTTAAAAAACAATTTTCTTTTTTTGATGATGCCTTAAAATATGGAACACCACCTCATGGTGGATTGGCAATTGGTCTTGACCGTCTTGTTATGTTGATTACTGGTAATAATAATTTGCGTGAAGTAATTGCCTTTCCGAAGGCTGCCAGCGCAAGATGCCCGATGAGCGATGCACCTACTTCAGTATCGACTAAGCAATTAGATGAATTAAAAATTAATTATAATAAATAGGAGAAAGATATGAAAAGTACAGATTATATTTCATGGGACGAATATTTCATGGGTGTAGCTTTACTTTCTTCATATCGAAGTAAAGATCCTAATACAAAAGTTGGTGCTTGTATTGTAAATCGAAATAAGCGAATTGTTGGAATTGGCTATAATGGTTTTCCCTTTGGTTGTAGCGATGACGTTTATCCTTGGGAACGTGAGGGTAATTTCTTAGATACCAAATATCCTTATGTTGTACATGCTGAACCCAATGCAATTTTAAACGCCACAAGTAATCTTGACGGTGCTACTTTGTATGTAACTCTTTTTCCATGTCATGAATGTATGAAGTTAATTATTCAAAGTGGCATTAAGGAAATTGTGTATCTATCTGATAAGTACAAAAATACTCCATCAGATGTGGCATCTAAAAAAATGGCTGAAAGCGCTGGATTACGTTATCGTCAAATCAAAAATATCAATGTAAGGATTGAAAATGAATGAAAAAACTGTTTAAAGAATATCGAATTTTATTATTGATTATCGCTATTCCTTATTTGTTTATTATTGTTTGTTCCATTATTAAAGTGAATTATGATATTACTACTCCTGCAACCATCTCTAAAGTTTTCACGGAAATTAATATTGAAGATAATGATGAATGTAATGTAAATACTGTTTCTGTATACTCTTATACGAGAGTTAGTTTATTAAATTATTTATTGGGGTTAGTAAATAAAAATGCTAGTATTGACAAAACCTATAAGTATCAAGTTATAGATACAAATTTAGCATATTCCTCAGGACTTATTCAAAAACGTGTGAGTATTTATAATGCTATTATTGCTGGATATCGCGCTGCAGGATACACTGATATCATTAATCAAAATTCATTTCAAGGCTATATTATTCATACACTCTATACTTTTGCTTCAAATAAGTTACAAGTTGGTGATATTATTACTAACTTTAATGGTCAAAAATTTGTAGGTTTAACAGGTAGCAATGAATTTGAAGATGCAGTTGAACAACTCATATTTGACCCTGAACAAACCTATCAAATTCAAGTTTTGAGACAAGTTAAAAATGCTAACAACACATATGAAATGAAAACTTTAGAATTTGATATTAGCACAAGTTATTATTATAATAAAGAAGATCGCAAAGTTGCAAGTTTTGGTATTGAAACTTATGAATATATTATACCTACTACAAGTGAATCATTACCTGATTATTCATGGCAGTATGGCAATTCAATTGGGCCAAGTGGTGGTTTAATGCAAGCTCTTTATGTTTGGGATAGTCTAAATTCTAATCAGTACACGGAAAAACTTAAAATTGTTGGAACAGGAACTATTGATGTCTATGGTAATGCAGGGCCAATTGGTGGAATATATCAAAAAATTATTGTAGCAAACCTTGCAAAAGCTGATATTTTCTTTGTTCCTGTTTCTTCATTAGATCCAGATGTCTATACCAAGGAATCAAATTATATCGAGGCTATTGAGTCATATCAAAACTTGAAGAACACAAAAATGAAATTAGTAATTGTGAGTTCTTTAAATGATATTATTAATTATTTAAAAGATAAATAAAAGGAGTTACAATGAAAAAATTTTTTGATAAATGCAAACAATGGATGAAAACTTCTGAATTTAAAGCTAATTTTTGGACTATTTTACTCACCATTTTTATTTTAATACCTTTTATCATTTTGTTCATTACAATTATGATGCAATTTTCATATTTGACAAGTTTTTTTTGGATTGCAATTTTGATTATGTTGATTGTTCTTGTGGTTACAATTGCTTTTTCTGGTGTTATCTATGCTAAATTATATAATAATTATATGGAAAAATCCCTTTTGAAAAAAGAATATCTCTCTATATTTTTAAAGGAATTAATAGGTCCTTTAAGTTTAGGTCTCTTTATCACAGGTATAATTATTTTTATTGATCAACTAACCAAATTAATTGCTATTAACGAGCTTTTAGAGACAGAATCAGTAGTATTCATTAAAAACTTTTTGAATTGGCGTTTAGCTTATAACAAAGGTGCTGCATGGAGCATGTGTTCTGGTCATATGAATATTTTAGCAATTGTGAGTTTAATTGCAACTTTTGTAATATTATATTTTATGAAAGATTTTGACATTAAAAAAAGACCACTATATAGTATTGCAATTTCTTTTATGTTAGGTGGTACAATAGGAAATATGATTGATCGCTTTTTCCGCTTTGAAGGAGTAGTTGATTTTATTGAATTAGGTTTTATGGAATTTCCTATTTTTAATATTGCAGACTCTTTTTTGGTAGTAGGAACGATTCTTCTTATGATTAGTATTATTTTAATTGATGGTACAAAAAATAAAAAAACAGATAAAAATTTGAAAATAGAAGAAGTAGATTTTCCTGAACAACCAAATTCAACTGATGTTCTAAGCAAATAATCACAAATAAAAATAGATTAGGTGATATGTATGATTAAAGATGAATTTATTGTAGATTTAAATATTTTCGGAGAGTCTATTACAAGTATTCGAGTAGATAAATACTTAGCAGAAATTTGTGAAGATTTATCGCGAACTGAAATTAAAGGCTACTTTGATGAATCGTTAATTTTAGTTAATGATAAAGTGGTTAAACCTAGTTTTCAAGTTATTGATGATGATACTATTACAATGCTTGAAAAGCAAAGTGAAATTACAAATTTAGTACCTGAAGATATTAAGTTAGACATAGTGTATGAAGATGATGATTTGTTAGTCGTTAATAAACCAAGTGGTATGGTTGTCCATCCAGCTCCTGGTCATTCTCACAATACTCTAGTCAATGCTCTTTTATTCCATTGTCAATCCTTATCCAATATTGGTGGTGTATCAAGAAGTGGAATTGTTCACCGAATTGATAAAGATACATCTGGTTTACTGGTTGTTTCTAAAAATAATTTCGCACATAAAGTGCTAAGTGAACAATTAAAAAATAAAGCCACTAAACGAAAATACATTGCAATTGTTGTTGGAAATATCAATCATAATCTAGGTAAAATCAATGCGCCAATTGGACGTTCTCCTGACAATAGGCAAAAAATGGCTGTTGTGGAAAATGGAAAAGAAGCAGTAACTCATTTTAGAGTTCTTGATCGTTTTAAAGATGCTACTTTGGTCGAATTAGAACTAGAAACAGGTAGAACTCATCAAATTAGAGTACATATGGCCTTTATAGGCCATCCAGTGTTAAATGACCCATTATATGGTTTCAAAAAACAAACAACTGAATTTGGCCAATATTTACATGCTCAAACATTGGGGTTTGTTCATCCAAGAACAAATAAAAGTCTAGAATTTTATGTGGATGCCCCAAAGGAATTTTATGATAAAGTTGAAGAATTAAAAAAAAGTAATAAATAAAAATGTAGATCACTTGATCTACATTTTTTATTCTTCATTATAGAAATGACCCTGTCTAGATTTTGGCATTGGATTATTTAAGAAATATTTGCGAATCCGTTCAGTATTGGCAAACTTCATTTTAGCAACATTTTTTAATTCATCCCAACCAAATGATTTTACAAAATTAATTGCATTGCGATCAACTTCAGGACCGGCTCCTTTTAATAATTCTAAATCATATTTTGTGGAAAGTTTGGATAATTCTCTTAAAAAGGCGACTCTTGCAAGAATAGATGCTGCAGCAATACTCATGTGTACTTTTTCACCCTGTTTGATTAAATTGATATTTCTCACCACATTTGATGTATCTTTAAGATATTCAAAGTATTTTTCTTTGGGAGTAAATTCATCAATTAAAATAGCGTCATACTTTACATCACCTATCTTTTTTAGTATACTATTTATAACTTTATTATGTAAGTATGCTTTTATAAAATTAAAATTATCCTTGTTTTTGGTAAGGGAATTGATACGAATAGGATCTAGATAAACAATTGAATATGGAATTAAATTTGCAATTTTTAATGCCATGGGAATCATTTGCTTATCAGTAAGTAATTTTGAATCTTTTACGCCAAGATGACGTAATTGCTCAATTTTATCAGTTGCAACAAATGTTGCACAAACAACAATTGGTCCAAAATAATCACCATTTCCTACTTCGTCACTGCCGATAATTGATAAATTTGAATAATTGATATAATCTTTTTTTTCAACATTTTCAACAGTAAGACCATATTTATTCGCCCAATAATTGTATTCTTTTATTTCATTTAGTCCTTGAAATAAAACAACATTTGTTCTATAAAAAGTTATGGTTGCGTTGGATAGTTTTGCTCTAGCAATAATATAATTACTAGCATTATATGTAAGATAACCTTGATAATATTCTAACATTTCGTTCATCTGAGAAGATGACGCTTTTATTTTATGAGTATTATTGGTTTGTGAATTCATTTTACTAACCTCCACTTTAATTTTACCATTAATTTGAAAAAAAGTGTATCAATTTGATAAATTATTAAAAAAAGGAGTTTTCTTATGAATTGTCAGGAAAAATCGATTCGTAAATTAGAATTTTCAACAATATTAGAAGAATTGAATGAATTTGCTATTCTACCTGCTGTGAAGAATAGCATTCTTCACCTTGAAAGTTCATCAGATGTGGTAGCATTACAAAAAGAGTTGGCAAAAGTTAAAGAAACATTAGGTATTATTGGGCGATTGACGCGAGCACCGATGTATATCAGTTCTGATTATGAGAAATTGCTTGATTTATTAAAGAAAGGCGCAATACTTTCTGCTGCAGAAATTTATGAAACAGTTCGATTATATGACACGATGAAGGCAAATCTTAAATTTGGTATTACACTCAAAAAAGAACAAATTCCTTCCGATTATTATCAATCAATTATTTCACAATTTTGTATGAATGAAGAATTAGCTAAAATTCTTTCTAAGGCAGTTGATGAAGAGGGGAATGTTTTAGATGAAGCAAGTGCTTTGTTAAAATCAATTCGTAAAAGAATAGTTCAAATAGAAAATAATTTAAAGCAGAAATTACAAGATATTATAGCTAAAGAAGTCAGTAAACTTTCACAGACGAATATTGTCCTTCGCGATGATAGGTATTGCCTTGCAGTTAAAAGTGAATATAAAAATCAAATTCCTGGTATCATTCATGATACAAGTGCTAGCATGCAAACATTTTTCATTGAACCACTAATTGTAAGTCAAATGGTTAGCGACAAGATGAAATTACAAGAAGAAGAGAAAATAGAAGTTTATCGTATTTTAAAAGAATTATCTAAAAGATTATCATACGAAGAATCGTATTTAAGAAATAATTTTGATTTGTTAAAAGAAATAGATTTCATTTTTGCTAAAGGAATGTTTGCTAAAAGTTATGATGGATATATGCCAAAATTAAATCACAAAGGTAAACTAAATTTAATTAACGCAAGACATCCCTTATTAAAAGTGAAAAAGGTCATTCCTAATAATATTTCATTTGGTGAAAACTATTTAGGTATTATTGTAACTGGGCCAAATACAGGAGGTAAAACTGTCTTATTAAAAACAGTTGGCCTTTTATGTACAATGATTAAATATGGTCTTCTTATTCCAGCAGATGAAAATAGTGAGGTTATGATATTTGATCAAGTTTTTTGTGATATTGGTGATGATCAAAGTATTGTAAATAATCTTTCTACATTTTCATCACATATGACAAATATTACTGAAATTATCAATTATGTCACACCATACTCATTAGTATTATTTGATGAAATTGGCTCAGGTACTGATCCGATTGAAGGCTCTAATTTAGCAAAGGCTATATTAAATTATTTGATTAAACAAAAAGTAAGTTTTATTACGACTACACACTATTCTGATTTAAAAACGTTTGGTTTCGAAAATCCGAGTGTTATCAATGCTTCAATGGAATTTGATCAAAATACTTTATCGCCCACTTATAAATTGAAGTTAGGGATTAGCGGCTCGAGTAACGCTTTTAATATAGCCAGAAAATTAGGTTTAAAAGAAGAAATTATTGAAGATGCCAAACAAATGATGGTTACTTCTGATAATAGTATTCGCAAACTGATTATGAAGCTTGAAGTTGAAGCCAAAAAATTAGAAGATAAAAAAGTTGAATATGAAGTTCTTATATCGAATGCTTCAAAAGTAAAACAAGAATATGAAGAAAAAATTGTAAAATTTGAAAAAGAAAAACAAACTTTAATGAAAAATGCACAAAATAAGGTAGATGAATTTGTGAGTAAGATGAAAACTGAAGCACTAGAAATTGTTGAAGAGGCCAAAAAATTAAAAAACGATAAGGTAAAATTGCATGAAATCATTGACGTTAAACATCATATCAATAGTATTGATGAGAATATCATTAAAGAAAGAACACCAATAAAGAAAAATAATGATAATCTAAAAATTGGTGATGATGTTTATATTTCTACTTATCAGCAATATGGCACTATTCAAAGAGTATTTAAAGATGGTCAGTTTGAAGTTTTAATTGGCAATATGAGTTTGAGACTTACAAAAGATAATTTGTCAAAAGTAAATATGATTAAAGAGAAAAAAATGGTAGATAGTGGAGTTTTGTTTAAAAAATCAAGAGCAAATATTTCGATGACTTTAGATTTAAGGGGAAAACGTTATGAGGAGGCTAAAGAAGCTCTTGATAAATATTTCGATGACTTACTAATAGTAGGATTAAAACAAGCAACTATTATTCATGGTTATGGAACAGGAGTAATTCGTGAATTGGTTCAAAACTTTGCAAAAAATAATAAAAATATTGTTTCATACCGATATGGTGGTGAAAATGAAGGAGGATTTGGTGTAACAATCATTACACTAAAATAAAGTATATGGATTTAAAAGACATTAAAAATAGCAATATCAATTTAATTTTAGAAAAAAATAAAGTGATAATTTTAGAATTTTATACATCATGGTGCCCAACTTGCAAAATGGTAGCGATGTCATTAGAAGAATTTGAAGAAAATCATCCCGAAGTTTTTGTATTGCAAGTCAATGCTGATGAATTTAAAGATATAGCCAATATTTACAAGATTAGGACAGCTCCAACGATTCTTTTTATTTATAAAAGTCAAATTTATGAGACTGTTCAAGGATTTATTGGTATTGATGAATTAGAAGAAATTGTTAGTAAGATTCCGCTTTAATAATAAAAAATTATGTTATCGCTTTCATTTTTAAAAAAAGGTGGTATAATAGTATTGTACGGGAGGAATACAATCATGAATTTACAAGAAAAAAAAGAATTTGTATTAGAAAATTTACATTTTGTGCCTGAGGAAGAAAAAAATTTATTTAATTTTAACTTTGTTTGTGTTTTAACACGAAATTCAGTTGGAATGGAAAGTGGTAAACGCGCATCCTTAGAAGAAGTAGTATCAATCATTAGAGGTTTTAACGTAAAAGTGGATGAAACATTAAAACGTAGTGTTTATAATCACTATAATGCTTATAATATGATGCTAAAATACTTAAATGAAAATGAAACTAAGGAACTAACAGAGGATTTTTTAAAAGATTTGCATGCTGAACTTACAAAGGGTATTTTAGAAAGTGGTGGATTATATCGTAATGTAAATATAAAAATTAAAGGTTCAATGCATACACCATGTGATTATATCAAAGTATATGATCGTATGAAAAAGTTTTTCTATGATGTAAATAATAGCAATAAATCAGCTATTGAAACTGCCGCATATGCACATTTACAATTAGCTAAAATTCATCCTTTCCTAGATGGTAATGGTCGTTTGGCCAGACTTGTTTTAGATTTCTTTTTAATTAAAGCAGACTATGCACCAATTAGTATTCCCGCAAAACGACGTCTTGAATATTTTGACTTACTAGAAGAATTTAAAGTAAATAAAAACCCTCTTCCATTTGAAAAATTTGTTGAAGAACTTTTAAATAAAGAATATGATCGTTTGATTGAAATGATTACTAGATATAAAAATGACTGAGTATATAAAACAATATATGATATTGTTTCCTAATATAAAAAATAAAAAGAATAAAAACACAGTGATAGTTTTTATTCTTTTTATTTTTTTTGTAAATGGATTTAAATAAATAATCGTTTTACTTTTAAATGAAGGCATTTTTTGATATAATACAATTGAGAAAGAAGGATATTATGTTAGATAACAAAATTCAAATCATTAGTTATAAACATAATGGTGTTCTTCATAGGGTTTGGCAATATGCGTATATCGTTAGACAGACGAGTGATATTATTGTATTAGTAAATGATCGAACCAATGTAATTGATGGTGATGGTAGAAGATGGAGAACCAAAGAACCAGCAGTATGTTATTTCTTTAAAAATTATTGGTTTAATATAATTTGCATGCTTAGAAATAATGCAATTTATTACTATTGTAACCTTAGTTCACCTTATGTGAAAGATGCTGAGGGATTAAAGTATATTGATTATGATTTAGATGTGAAAGTATTTCCAAGTGGTGATAAGATTATTCTTGACCGTGATGAATTTGAATTTAATAAACTAGATTATGGCTATAGTGATAAACTGGTTACAATTATTGAAAATGAACTTCAGATTTTATTAAAAAGAATTGACAGCCATGTCTTATCATTTGATTCAGAAGTTGTAATGAAGGATTACGAAATTTACAAAAATTTACGGAAACAGCTAGATCGCAAGAAGAAAAAATCCACAAAGCAAGTTCAGAAGTAAGTTCTTCCCCCAAGAAGGACTTTTTGTTTATTAAAAAAATAAATAATTCAAGTAAATGATTCATAAATTATACAAACTCTTCATAAATTTAAATATGAGGAGGATGCATATGAGTGATAGTATATTAAAAGATGTAGCAACCAGAACGAGTGGTGAAGTCTACATAGGAGTAGTTGGTTCAGTAAGGAGTGGTAAATCGACATTTATTCGAAGATTTATGGAAACCAAAGTGTTGCCTCTAATAACGGATAAATATGTATATGATAAGATTCAAGATGAACTTCCCCAAAGTAGTGAGGGAAGAACCATTATGACTGTAGAACCAAAATTTATTCCAAGTAATTTAGTGCGTATTACCATTGATCAAGATGTTAATTTTCAAATTCGTTTAGTTGATTGTGTTGGTCATGTAATACCAAGTGCAAAAGGGTATAAGAATGAAGATGGTAGTAGTCGTCTTGTTCAAACACCATGGTTTAGTGAGGCAATTCCTTTTGAAGATGCCGCAAAATTAGGAACGGATAAGGTCATTGAAGCGCATTCTAACATTGGTATTGTGATGAGTAGTGATGGTAGTTTTGGTGAATTTAGCCGTGATGAGTATGAACAAGTAGAAGAAATTGTCATAGCAGAACTAAAAGAACATAGTAAACCTTTTGTACTTGTCATCAATACTACAAAACCAAATGCCGAGGAAACTCTTGCCTTAGTGGATAGCCTAACTGAAAAATATCAAGTCAGTGTTGTTGCGTTAGATGTGCTCAACATGACAGAGCAAGATATGGATCATTTATTGAAAGTTGCCATGAATGAATTCGACATTTCTGAGTTAAATTTAGAAGTACCAACTTGGGTAAATAAACTAGACGATGATGTAAGTTACAAGTCTAAATTCAATGAATTAATTAAAGAAACAACTGGTACTTTTAGAAAAATGAAAGATGCTTTTCGAATTCAAGAAACTTTTAAAAATAGTGAATTATTTTCTGATGTAACAATTTCAAATATTGATCCTGCAACAGGGCTAGTCAATATTGAAATTGGATGTTCTGATGAGTGTTACAATGATGTTGTAAGTGAGTTATTAGGTGAAAAGGTTTCGGATAAATCAACTTTAATTGAAAAATTACAATATATGAAAAAAGCTCAACATGTATATGAGCTAGTTGGTTCATCAATGGAAAAAGTGGAACAAGTTGGTTATGATATTGCTATGCCAAAGCCTTCTGATATTGAACTAGAAAAACCAGAACTTTTGAAGGATGGTTCAAGATATGGTATTAAGATTAAAGCAAGTGCACCAATGATACAGATGGTAAAAATTAGTGTAACTTCAAGTTTTGAACCAATAATTGGCTCGAAAGAACAAGCAGAAGAATTAATTCATCACATGATAGATAATTATGAGAATGAACCTGATAAACTTTGGAATAGCGAGATTTTTGGTCGTAAACTATGTGATGTCATTAGTGATGGCGTAAAGTCAAAAGTAAATGCTATACCAGACAATGTTCTTGAAAAGTACAAATCTAGTATTGAAAAGGTTGTCAATTATGGTAAAGGTGGCATTATTGCAATTGTATTATAAAATGATTAAAATATTTAAGTAAAATCTATAAAAATATATCATTATTGTTGAAAAATCAATAAAAATTTATTATAATTATTATGGTGATAATAATGACAAAAAGTGAATTAATTAAAAAAATTCATCGTAATAATAATCTCAATTTTGTTGAAATTGAACGAATTGTAAATGAAGTATTAAATGAAATAACCAATGGTTTGCAAGAAGATGGTAAAGTTGTTTTAACTGGTTTTGGTACTTTTGAAAAATATTATCAAGAAGGGTATGATGGGATCAATCCTTCAACTGGTGAAAAATTGTTAGTCGATGGTAGTTATAAAATTCGTTTTAGTTCAAGTAAGAAATTGAAAGATTTAGTAAATAATAAATAGGCATTTATTAAATTATGCAATTAAAAACCACATTAGAAAATCTAATGTGGTTTTCTTTGATTTAGAATGTAAAATACATTAATAAAATATTTACAATGATTGCCAAAAGATTATTTATAAAATGAATAAAAATACTTGGTAAGATATTACTTTTTGATTTATGATAAACAAAGGAAATAGCAAATGCCTGACCAAGATAAGAAATAATATAAATAAATTCAACATATAAATCAAGCCAACTTGCTTCCGAGGAAAAAATTTGTAATAAAATTGTAAGACAGGCAGGAATTACATGAATTGCAGCAAAGATAATTGAAGAAAAAATGACAACTTTAATGGTATTTTTCTTGAAAAGACCAAAAAGTGACTTTCTAAAGACTAATTCTTCAAGAACTGGGGCAAGAAAAATTGTTATGATACTCATCATAATCATATTGAAGGTGCCACTACCCAAAATTTCATTAATAGTGGCTTGATTTTCAGATGTTCCACCTGTATCAATACCCATTGTCAAAATTGTGACTATCATATTGGCAGCGATAGTACCAACATACATAATGACAATACCTAAGCCAACCCATTGAAAATAAAATTTTTTATTTTTACCAAAATCATGAATATCTCTTTTAATAACTGGTAAAAGAAGGGGAATTAAACATACTAAAGTAATAGTATAGGTTAAAAAATTTGTCCATGCAAGAATATCACTAGAAAATTTTGTATATAACGCTTCATTTTCTAACAAATCATCTATGTCAATATGATTTATATTAATTACAATCAATTGTACAATATACTGGATTATAATTGCAAGAATATAGAAGGCAAAAAAATATATAAGTAAGGCTAATGTATAGCGATATTTATATTTGGCATTATCTAAGTTATAGGTATTTTCATCGTTTGTTATAGTTTGATTTAAATTATAATTACTCATTTCATGATTTAAATTAGATCCGCATCGAATACAATAATTACTATTGACATCGTTCGCTTGGCCACAATATTCACAATACTTCATATAAGTACCTCCATTCATTAGTATAACATAAAACAAAAAAAAGATAAAGTAATAAGAATAAATTAATGGTGCGTTGAATAAAATTTAACGAAGAGGTGTTTTAATGAAAAAGAAACTAATTTTAATTTTTGTGATATTATTTGTTCTAATCACTTTAATTTGCATTCCAAAGACAACATATCAAAAATGGTTTGGAAAGGAGCCTAGTGTAGTAGATAATACTAGTAGTGTATATCAAACAATATTTGTTGTAGATGCTGACAATAAATTAGTTGGTGTAAGAGTCCCTGTAGAAGAAATTGAAGAAGACCAAATTGTGCAAAAGTGGAATTTATTAACCGCTAATATGAATAAAATTCCTACTGGTTATTCTTCGCCCATTACACCATCAACTATTTTAAATAATTATGAAGTAAAAGATGGTATATTGACTTTAAACGTATCTGAAGATATTAGTCGATCATCAGGTCGTCTTGCAATTGAGTCATTAGCATGGACATTTTGTAATGATGATATTCAAGAAGTGATTTTGAAAATTGACAATCAAGTAGTTAATTTAATTAGTGATTATCAGTTTAATAAAATAAGTAAAGAAATTGGTACTAATTTTACTTATGAAACTTCTTATTTATTTGAAGCTAATTATACAACAGTAGTTTTTTATGATGACGATAAAATTTTTCCTGTAACTTATTTTTATAAAGATATTAACGCTTACGATTTTATGATTAGCAAAATTTTAGATCAAAATGATATTGAACTTGTAGGATACACATATAGTATTGATAATGAAAACTTGGTCATTGAATTTAATGATGACATAACAATTAGTGATGATGTAAAAATGACCTTTGAAAATACAGTTAAATTAAATTTTAATGTTGACACAATGACTATTAATGGTCTTGATACAATATTATATGAAAAAACATTTGAAGAGGTGAATTAACTTAGGTTAATCCTCTCAAATGTTCTTTTTGCTTTATCTTTTAATCTTTTTTTATTATAATAATATAGTATACGTAAAGAGGTAAATTGTATGAAAATATTAATTGGAACCAAAAATCAGCATAAATTGGCGGAAATGACAAGAATCATGGTAGCTTTTTTTCAAGACAAAAATATTGAATTAGAAATTGTTTCTCTAAATTATTTTCCAAAGGTTAAAGAACCCCTAGAAAATGGTACGACATTTTTAGAAAATGCTCAGATTAAAGCTAAATATTACTATGATATATTTCAAATTCCTACGCTTGCAGACGATTCTGGCTTAGAAGTCGAGAGTTTAAATAATGAACCAGGAATTTATAGTGCAAGATATGCCTCAAATACCAAAGGTAATAGTACAGATGAAGCAAATAGAGAAAAACTACTATATAGAATGAAAGATATAACTAGCAGAAATGCCAACTTTGTTTGTGCAATGACTTTATATGATGGAAAAGTTTTTATTTCAGCAATTGGTATAACAAGTGGTAAAATATTGAATCAGGAAATAGGTGAAAATGGTTTTGGATACGATAGTTTATTTTATAGTGATGAGTTAAATAAACCCCTTGGTATTGCATCCAATGATGAGAAAGACGCAATTAGTCATCGTGGTAAAGCTTTAAGAAGTCTTTTAAATAAAATTTAATTCGATAGCAAAAAAATTTACCACATTATTTTACAAAAAAAAGAAAATATTGTATAATAATAGTGTTTATGAGTATGGGGAATGAAAGGGGTGACAAAGAATGCCAAAAACAATTGTACGAGAAAACGATACATTAGATGAAGCTTTGAAGAGATTCAAACGAGATGTTTCTAGATCTGGAACCCTTGTTGAAGCCCGCAAACGTCAACATTATATGAAACCTAGCGATATTCGTAAAGAAAAAAGAAGAGCCGCTAGAAAGAATGGTAATCGTCATTAATAATAAGACATTGTCACATTGTGGCAGTGTCTATTTTTTTAGCATGTTTTTTATAAAAAATGAATATAATGTAAAGGTGATAAAATGAGTTTTATAGGTAAAGAATTAAAACAATCTAAAATATCACTTTTTATCGATAAAAACCAAAAAATATACCATTGCCATTTGTACAATATGGGAAAAATAGTAGTATTTTCAGAAAAAGCTATATTTTTTACTACATATAAAATAGAAGGTGAAAATCTAAAAATTGTAAAAGTGGAGGAAAATGAAATTGAAATTGAGGGCACTATTTTCCAAATTACCTATCAAGAAGAAAGTAACAAAGAAGAAGCATAAATATCGCTATTTGGTATCACTAAATCTAGAGACATTTTTTTCATTGCAATTGGTTCCCGTTTATGACCTTTTAATTGATGGTGATATGGTCCATTTTTCATGTGATAAAAAAATTATTAAAAGATTAGATAATGAAAAAATTACCTATCAAAAAGAAGATAGACTAAAAGCATTATTTACAAACCATACATACCGTGTTAGCATTTCACTTATTTTTTTATTTTTTATTTCAATGATTTTTTTGATAAATCAGTTTTTTATTAGAGAAATTTCCTTTAATGATCCCAAATATCATAATAATGTGGTTTATAATTATGTTGAAAGTTATACATCAAAAGTTGGTCCATATATTATTTTAAAAGATAGTATAGCCAATATTTCTAGTGAATTAAGAAAAAAATTTTATCAGTATGCTTATATTGGACTTAATAAAAGAGGTTCAAAGTTAATTATTGAAATTGCATACCAAGATGTAAAAGATAATAATGATGCAGAAATTAAAAGTATAGGGGAATACTACGCCACAACTGATGCTATTATTTCTTACGTAAATATGCAATCTGGTCAAGTATTAGTCAAATATAAGGATGTGGTAAAAGCAGGTGATTTAATCGCAACCAGTAATCTACAATATGCAGAAAATTTATATAGTGTAGATAAAATGGTTCCTTTAACTGGTGAAATTTTAGGTGAAGTTAAGGAGTATTATGAAATTGAAATTTTAAAAAATGAAAATGTTGAAATTTTTACGGGTGAAAATCGAAAATTTTATTCTATTCATTTATTTAACAAAATTTTTTTTGCTAAAAAAGATGCTTATGAAAAAAACTATTATAAAATGTATAGTATATTTCAATTAGGAAATTTTCGAATTGTAAAAAATACTATATATGAAAAAGCAAATCTAACATTAACAAGAACAAAAGAGGATGCAAGAGAATATGCAATTATTCAAATTTATCAAGACTATGAATCCAAAAGAATATCAGAAAAAGAAAAAATTCACGCTATTGAATTAGTCAATTATGTCGAATATGACAACAAATATTATTTTAAATTTATTATTAGCGCTTGCAAAAATATTGTAAAATTCAAGCCATTTTAGGAAAAGTTAGCAAATGTACTAACTTTTTTTTATTGTCTATTGACGATTTTGTGTTTTTTTGGTATAATATATAAGTAAAATGGCGGTATATACACATATGTAGAAAAGAGGAAATATTATATCATGGAAATATCAATGGACAAATTTGTTGCTTATTTAAAACAATTAGGTTTTGTTTATCAAGGTAGTGAAATATATGGCGGATTAGCTAATACTTGGGATTATGGTCCACTAGGTGTTGAATTAAAAAATAATTTGAAGAAATTATGGTGGAAATCTTTTGTACAAACTGCACCTAACAATGTGGGAATTGATTCAGCAATTTTAATGAATCCTCAAACATGGGTAGCAACAGGACATGTTGGTGGTTTTAGTGATCCGCTAATTGATTGTAGATGCTGCAATACAAGATATCGTGCTGATAAATTGATTGAGGATTTTACTCATGGTGCTGAATCAGGAGATGGATGGGATAATGAAAAATTATACAATTATATCATGGATAATAAGATTCCTTGTCCTGCGTGTGGAAAAACGAATTTTACGAAAATTCGCCAATTTAATTTAATGTTTCAAACTCACCAAGGTGTAGTAGAAGATGCTAAAACTATTGTTTATTTAAGACCTGAAACAGCACAAGGTATTTTTTTGAATTTTAAAAATGTTCAAAGAACAACTCGCAAAAAAGTACCATTTGGTATTGGTCAAATTGGTAAGAGTTTTAGAAATGAAATTACACCGGGTAATTTCATCTTTAGAACAAGAGAATTTGAACAAATGGAATTAGAATTTTTTTGTAAACCAGGAACTGATTTAGAGTGGTTTGCTTATTGGAAACAATTCTGCATGGATTTTCTTAAAAATTTAGGGATTAAGGAAGAATTGATTCGTACACGCGATCATGATGAAGATGAGTTAAGTTTTTATTCAAAAGCAACTACTGACATTGAATTTAAATTTTTCTTTGGTTGGGGTGAACTTTGGGGTATTGCCGATCGTACTGATTACGATTTAACAGTTCACCAAAAACATTCAGGTGAAAACCTTGAATACCTTGATCCAGAAACTAACGAAAAGTATCTACCATATGTTATTGAACCAAGTTTAGGTGTTGATCGATTGTTACTTGCTGTCTTAACTAGTGCATATGATGTTGAAAATTTAGCTAATGGTGAGACAAGGGAACTTTTGCGGTTTGATCCACGTATTGCGCCAGTAAAAATTGCTATATTACCACTTGTTAACAAATTAGGTGATAAAGCACAAGAAGTTTATCAAATTTTAAATCAACATTTCGTATGTGAATACGATACAAGTGGTAAAATTGGTAAACGTTATCGTAGACAAGATTCAATCGGTACACCATATTGTGTAACAATTGATTTTGATACTCTAGAAAATAATACTGTTACAATCCGTAATCGTGATACGATGGAACAATTTAGAATGGATATTAATGAACTTCTAAATTATTTTTCAAATAAATTTTAAAACAAATAGGGAATAAAATGATTTCACAAAATATAAAAAAACAAGTAATTGATCAAACAAATATTGTTGAAGTCATCGGTGAAGTAGTAAAACTTACTAAAAGAGGAAGTAGTTATTTTGGCCTTTGTCCATTTCATAATGATAATCATCCTTCAATGAGTGTGAGTGGTGAAAAAAAAATATTTAACTGTTTTAGTTGCAATACTAAAGGTAATGTCATATATTTTATTTCTAAATTTAATAATATTTCTGAAGATCAAGCAACGATTATGCTTGCGAAAAGATTAGGTATAGAAGTAAGTGAAGCAACATCGAGCAAAGCTATTAAGGAAGAGCGACTTTTAAAAGTAATGAATGATGCGACTGACTTCTATCAATTCTATTTAAATAATAGTGAAGAGGGTCTAAAAGCCAAAGAATATTTGACGAATCGTGGAATTGATGAAAATATAATCAAGAAACTTCGTATAGGACTTTCGGCAAAAGAACACAATTATTTAAATTTAGCCTTAAAGCAGAAAAATCACTCTGATCTTGACCAAATTTCACTTGGACTCATTAAGATTGATGATAACAATCAAACCTATGATATATTTAGAAATCGTATTATGTTTCCAATCGAGAATAATAATGGTCAAGTAGTCGGCTTTAGTGGTCGTATCTATAATAGTACAGATTCTGCAAAATATATTAATTCGCCTGATAATGAAATTTTTCATAAGGGTCAAATTTTATATAATTTTTATAATGCTATTCCTTCTATTAGAGAAAATGACAAGATTATTATTTTTGAAGGCTTTATGGATGTGATTGCAGGGATGAAAACTGGAATTAATTATGGGGTTGCTACTATGGGAACCGCTCTTACAAATGACCATATTAAAGCTATCTTGCAACTTACAAAAAATATTGTTCTTTGTTTTGATGGTGATGATGCTGGTATTCATGCGATGAAGCGTTCAGCAATTTTATTTGCCAATTATCAAATTATTCCACGAGCAATTGTTTTACCAAATGGCCAAGATCCAGATGAATATTTAAAAGCAAATGGTATTGAACAATTTCAACATTTTTTTGCGACAAGCGAAAGAAATGTGCATGAATATTTGTATGATTTAGCATACAAAAAATTTATAAAAGGTGATTTAGAGTCGGCCGAAAGATTTAAAAAAGAAGTTTTTGAAAATATTCGCTTTACAAGAAGCAATATTATTATTAACCACTTTATTAAACGACTTTCCGAAGATTTAGGAGTGTCTGTTGATGCTATACTGAAAGATTTTGGTAAGTTAAATTATTCTTATCCGCCAAATGAAGTAATTGATGTGACACCTGTTTTGCCTAAGACCAAGGTTAAACCGGTAAAAATCAAACAAAAAGTGATTTTAGCATATAATATTCTTATCAAACATATGATTTTTTCTAAAGATAAGTTTTTTGATTTTAAAGATCATATTGGTGATGCATATTATTTAGATAAACAATTTGCCATTCACTTTGAATTTGTTAAAAAGATGGAATTATTCTATGCTGAAAACGAGAAGATGGATGAGGAAGATTTTATTGCTATTGCCAAAAAATTGAATGAAGCAAACAATACAAATGTATATATTGATTTTGCTACTGACATCATGAAAAATGTTATTTCTAATATTAAAGATGATAAAGAATTCAAGGATTGTCTTAATACAATTATTGAGTGCAAAAAAGATTTAGAAGGTACAAGATTTTTTAATAAAGCAATTTCATCACGAGACATTGAAGATATCAAAAATTTTGAAAATATTCGCAAGGAAACTGTGAAAATAATGTCTAAGGAGGAAAAATGATAGACGAGATTTTATATAAAGAACAACTAGACGCGATTAAAGACTATGTAAAAAAGAACCAATACATTTCTTTAGCAAAAATAACCGAGATTTTTAACAATAATATTTCTGATGAATTATTAGATGATGTTGTTGAATATCTTGATAATGAAGGCGTTGAAATAACTAAAGATAGTGAAGAAGTTCCAAGTGAAGAAGAATTGCTAACTGAAATAGCAGATGATGATTTTGAGGCTTTCGTTGAAGATCTAGAAACCGATGATGAACTCGATGAGTTAGCTACGGCTGTTGATAGTGAAATTAAAGTATCCGATTTTGAAGATATTGTATCTGTAAGTTCTTCGGCAGACGATCCTGTAAAAATGTATTTACGTGATATTGGTCAAATTGATTTATTAACGATTACTCAAGAATCTGAATATGCTAGAATGTATCAAGAGTCTTTGATGTGTCAAGATAAAATTGAAACATATAAAAAACAAGGCAAATTGCTTACGACTGAAGATTTTAATGAATTAAATGAAAAAATTGAACAAGGTGAAGAAGCAAGAAAAATTCTAATTGAATCCAATTTAAGACTTGTTGTTTCAATTGCCAAAAGATATTTAGGTAGAGGTCTACCATTTCTTGATTTAATTCAAGAAGGTAATATGGGTTTAATGAAAGCAGTAAATAAGTTTGACCCTACTAAAGGGTTTAAGTTTTCAACTTATGCAACTTGGTGGATTCGACAAGCTATTACAAGAGCGATTGCGGATAATGCAAGAACAATTCGTATTCCTGTCCACATGGTTGAAACGATTAATAAACTGGTTAGGACGACAAGAAGATTAACTCAAGAAAAACGTCGTGAACCAACTCCAGAAGAAATTGCATTTGAAATGAAAATTTCGGTTGAGAAAGTTCAACAAATTCAGCGCATTGCTCAAGAACCAATGTCTTTTGATGCGACAGTTGGCGAAGATGATGATTCTAGTTTAGGTGACTTCATTGATGATAAAGAAACACTAAATCCTTTAGAATATACTCAAAATATGATTTATCGTGAAGAAATAGAAAAAGTTTTGCAAACTCTTACTCCAAGAGAAGAAAAAGTTATTCGTTTAAGATATGGTTTAGATGACAACCGGCCACGCACTCTTGAAGAAGTAGGAAAAGAATTTGGAGTAACTCGTGAAAGAATCAGACAAATTGAGGCCAAAGCAATTAGAAGATTACGACATCCAAGTAGATTAAAGCGATTAGAACAACATCGTGTAAAATATTAAAAAAATATACAAATGTTATTGGCTACAAAAATTTAATAGCATGACATTTGTATTTTTAAATAGGTGATAGAATGTTATCAGTCAGATTACAACAAATATTAAGATATATAAACCCTACTGATAAAATTGCTGATATTGGCTGTGATCATGGATATCTTGCAATTGGAGCGATTGAAAAAGGGGTAAAATATGTTCAATTAATCGATAATAAGGCTGCTCCTTTAAGTGTTGCTAAAAAAAATTTAAAAAATTATGAAAAATTATCGAAAATTTCTTATAGCTTATCAGATGGTCTTTCAAAAGTAGATAAAAAAGTAAATGTTGCTTGTATTTGTGGAATGGGTGGCGATTTAGTCTCATATATTATTGAAAATAAAATAGATGTAGCTAGACGATTAGATTATTTAATATTAGAAGCTAATTCAAAAAATGAGATATTGCGTAAAAAAATTTCTGATTTAAAATTTGAAATTATTGATGAAGATATAGTTTATGATAAGAAAAAATATTATCAGATTATGAAAATTCGCTATAATGAAGAAGCTCCAAAATTATCACAAGTTGAAATTTTACTTGGTCCTATATTGATTAAAAAACATAACCAAATATTTATCGACTATTTGCATAATCAATTACAAACGATACATGCTATTATGGAAAAAAATCAAGTATTGTCTGAAAAGTTAAATAATAAAAAGACCATTATGGAGGAGATATTAAATGAAACAATTTGAAATCACAAATTTTTTAGAAAACAAATTTTCTCCTATGCTTGCAAGCCAATTTGATATGGGAAAGATTGGATTACAATTTGGTTCTAAAAACAAAGAAATTAATAAAATTATGATTGCCCTTGATGCTACAATGGACGTTGTTGATGAAGCTATTGCAAAAAATTGTGATTTACTAATCACTCATCATCCTTTCTTGTTTTATCCGCTTTTATCAGTTGATTATGATAGTGTTTTGGGCAGAAAATTAATTAAAGTTTTTAAAACAAAACTTAATCTTTATTCAATGCACACAAATTTTGATGTAGCAAGTGAAGGAATGAATGATATTCTTGCCAAAATCCTAAAATTAACCGATATCAAAATTGAGAAAGAAGTAGTTGATAACAATTGTTTTTTAAGAATAGGTAAAACAGCATCAACTTCCTTGAAGAATTATGTTGCACACGTTGCAAAGACACTTAATGAAGGTGTGATTCGCTATATCGGTAATGATGATAAAATTATTGAAAAAGTAGGTATTGTAGGTGGTGCTGGCGGAAGCGAACTTATGAATGCCATTAAAGCAAATTGTGATTGTCTTGTTACTGGTGAAGTTAAACATAATCAAGCCATTGATGCTATTGAAAATGGCATAGCAGTGATTGAAGTAAGTCACTATGTAGAGTCTTTTTTTAAAGAATATCTACAGCAAATTTTAAAAGAAGCATTTCCAAATTGTGAGATTCTTACTTCAAATGTTGAAAAAAATCCTTTTAAACATTTTTAATTTTGAATAAAAAAAATAGTAAGTTTCCTTACTATTTTTTTGTGTTTTAGTATAAAAGCAGAATTATTCTTCTACAATTGCTTCAACAGGACAATTTTCTTGGCAAGTGCCACAATCGATGCATTGATCAGCATCAATAACATAAATGTCGCCTTCTTTAATGCATTCTACTGGGCAACTAGCAGCACATGTGCCACATGCAATACATTTATCTGTAATTTTTCTTGGCATAATATCTTCCTCCATATATTTTATAACAAAATTATATTTTAAAAAATTTAAAATTGCAAGAATATTGATAAAAAATAATTTTGACTACAATTCAATTTTTTAATTTGGCATTTGGCTTGAAAAAAATTTCGCTTTTTGCTATAATATATTTTATAATACTCGAAAGGAGATATACGTTTATGTTACAATGGTGGGTATGTTTATTAATAGGAATTGGTTGCTTGGCTGTTGGATTTGTAATTGGATTTTTTGTAATTAGAGCAGTATTTACAAATCAATTAAAGAAAAATCCTCCTATTAATCGTGATATGATTCGTGCAATGTTTATGCAAATGGGAAGAAAGCCTTCGGAAAAAGATATTACAAGAGTTATGAATTCTATGAATCAATATAAATAATGATAATAATAAAA
Source organism: uncultured Bacilli bacterium (assembly GCA_944326155.1). Classification (GTDB taxonomy): domain Bacteria; phylum Bacillota_I; class Bacilli_A; order ML615J-28; family CAG-313; genus CAG-313. Next base: position 99,000 of record CALVCV010000001.1, on the reverse strand, counting down.
TGGTTCGTCTATAACGAACCATTTTATTATTACCTATTTAGAAAAGTCAATTAGTTTTGTGATGTTTATGATCTAAAATCGTAATTCGACTTTCTTCTTTTTTACATAATCGTTTATAATTTGGAATATGTTTAATTGTAATCGTAACAAATACTATTGTTAAAAAAATAAGTAAATAATAGTCACTGCGATTGATAATTAAGCAAAAAATAATTGTTGAAAAGGTACCAATTGAAGATGCCATAGAAATATATTTACTAATGATTGCAACAAGAACAAATACGATAAAGCCGCCTAAAGCAATTCGCCAGTCATAGAAAACAATAATGCCTCCAAAAGTTGAAATTCCTTTTCCACCTTTAAATTTAAGAAAAATAGAGAAAATATGGCCAAAAAAAGCAAGGGTACCATAGACGAGAGGGTGAATGTGAAGGGTAAAAAAATCATCTTGGTAGTTTAAAATAAATTTTGTTAAAATGATGAAAATGCCTGATTTCATAAAGTCAAGGAAAAATACGAGGAACCCATATCCTCTACCAAGGGTTCGTGTTACATTAGTAGCGCCAATATTATGACTACCAAAATTACGAATATCTTTTCCTCTTAATTTACCAATTAAATATCCATAAGGTACCGATCCTGAAAGATAGGCTAAAATCAATAAAAAAATAGGTATAATAGTTCCCATATTTTACCTCCTAAATCATAAATATTATACAATATTTTTTTGTAAAAAGCAAATAAAAATTATTAAATAAAGCCATAAAAAAAAGACGTAATTTTTCTATGCAAATAAATTATTATTTTGTCGAATTATTAATTTATATAACTAAATCATATGTAAATTAACTATTTTTCTTGCAAAACAAATTATATTATGATATAATAAAAAAGATGGTAAAAAAATAAAATAAGAAAGGATGATATCATGGCTAAAGTTACAAATATTTACAATGAAGATTCAATTCAGGTTTTACAAGGCTTAGAAGCGGTTAGAAAACGTCCTGGAATGTATATTGGATCCACAGATGCTCGTGGACTCCATCATTTAGTATGGGAAATTGTGGATAATGCTATAGATGAAACTTTATCTGGTTATGGTAACCATATCATTGTTAACATTCATAAAGACAATAGTATAGAAGTAATTGATAATGGTCGTGGTATTCCAACTGGTATTCATAAAGTTGAAAAACGACCTACACCAGAAGTTATTTTTAATACCCTACATGCTGGAGGAAAATTTGACACCGAAGGTGGCTACAAAGTATCTGGTGGTCTACATGGTGTTGGTTCTAGTGTTGTTAATGCTTTAAGTGAATGGCTAACTGTTACCATTTATCGTGATGGTAAAATTTATAATCAAACATATCGCAATGGTGGAAAGATTATTGAAAAACCAAAAAATTTAGGTGATACCAAACGCACTGGTTCAACGATTCATTTCAAGCCAGATCCTAAATTTTTCTCTTCAACTATTTTTGAATATAAGACTATTGCTCAAAGGTTAAAAGAATCGGCATATTTAATTAAAGGCTTAAAAATTGACTTAAATGATTTAAGAACTAATAAATCTGAAAGTTTTCACTATGAAAATGGAATAATTGAATTCATTAAAGCTGTAACTGCAGGCAAAGATGCTTTATATGAACCAGTATTTTTAAGTGGCAATATGTATAAAATTAATGTTGAAGTTGCTCTATTATATTGTGAAAAGACATATAGCGAAAATATTTTATCATTTGTCAACAATATTCGTACACGCGATGGTGGTACACACGAAATAGGTTTTAAATCGGCTATCACTAGAGCTTTCAATGACCATGCTCGTTTAATTGGCGCATTAAAAGAAAAAGATTTAAATTTAGATGGTGCTGATGTTCGAGAAGGACTAACCGCAATTATTTCCATTCGTATTCCTGAAGATTTATTGCAATTTGAAGGCCAAACTAAAAATAAATTAGGCACACCTGAGGCAAAAAATGTAGTTGAACAAATTGTTTATGATCAGATGAAATCCTATCTAGCTGAAAATGGTCAAATATCAAGTAATTTAATTGCAAGATCTATACGAGCCTCTAAAGCAAGAGAAGCAGCAAAAAAAGCGCGTGATGAAGTTAGAATGGTGAAACAAAAGACTTCAAAACCTGCTAATTTGATTGGCAAACTTACTCCTGCGCAATATCGCAATCCTGAAAAAAATGAATTGTTTTTAGTCGAAGGTGACTCTGCTGGTGGTACTGCAAAGCAGGGTCGTGATCGTAGTTTTCAAGCTATTCTTCCTCTTAGAGGTAAAGTTATTAATACTGCCAAAGCAAAAATTGAAGAAGTTTTAAAAAACGAAGAAATTATGTCAATTATTAATGCCATTGGTGGTGGCTTTGGCCGCGACTTTGATGTTAGTAAATCAAATTATAATAAAGTAATCATTATGACCGATGCGGATACTGATGGTGCACATATTCAAATTTTGCTACTTACTTTCTTTTATCGTTATATGAAACAATTAGTCGAAAAGGGTATGGTTTACATTGCGACTCCACCACTTTACAAGATATCGTCTAAGAGTGGCGTTGAATATGCTTGGACAGATGAGGAGTTAAGAGAAAAAATTCAAAAAAAGAATGTGCAAATTCAACGTTATAAAGGTTTAGGTGAAATGAATGATGAACAACTTTGGGAGACAACCATGGATCCAACTCGTAGAACTTTAATTAAAGTTGTTATTGGTGAAGATGGAGATGCTGAAAACAAAATGGAAATTCTAATGGGTGATGATGTTGAACCAAGACGTGAATGGATTGAAAATAATGTTGTATTTGACAATGACGATAATTTTATTTTGGAGGACGTGTTAGAAAATGAATAGTAAAAATAACATATCCAAAAAGATGGATAAATTCGTTGAAGAATATTTAGTAGAAAATTTTGAAAATATTATGGGAGATCGTTTTGGTCGATATTCAAAGTACATTATACAAGATCGTGCTTTGCCCGATGTAAGAGATGGCTTGAAACCTGTTCAAAGAAGAATTCTTTTTGCTATGTTCAAACTTGGTTTATCTTCCAATAAGCCTTTTAAAAAATCGGCTCGCATTGTGGGTGATGTTATTGGTAAATATCATCCACATGGTGATACAGCTGTTTATGATGCAATGGTTAGAATGAGTCAAACCTTCAAAATATTATTACCATTGATTGATATGCATGGTAATAATGGTAGTATTGATGGTGATCCTGCAGCTGCAATGCGTTATACTGAGGCTAGAATGAGTATTTATTCTGAATTGATGCTAGAAGATTTGGGAAAAAGAACAGTTGGTTTTGTTCCTAACTTTGATGATGAAGAATTAGAGCCAATTGTTTTACCATCAAAATTTCCAAATATTTTAGTAAATGGTGCTAGTGGTATTTCTGCTGGCTATGCAACTGAAATTCCACCTCATAATCCTGGTGAAGTCATTGATGCAGTTATTTATCGATTAAATCACGAAGATTGTACAACTGATGAAATTATGCAATTTGTAAAAGGTCCTGACTTTCCAACAGGTGGTATTGTTCAAGGACTTGATGGCTTAAAAGTAGCTTATGAAACAGGACGCGGAAAAGTTATTGTTCGTTGTAAATATGAAATTGATAAAACCAAAGTAGAACCTCGAATTGTTATCACTGAAATTCCATTTGATGTCAATAAAGCTGTTTTACTTCGTAAGATGAGCGATGTAGTACAAACTAAAGGAATAGATGGTATCAAAATGATTCGCGATGAATCAAGTAGGCAAGGATTGCGAATTGTTATTGATTTAAGACGTGAAGCAAATCCTGATAATATTATCAACTTTTTATTAAAACAAACAGATTTGCAAACTTCATATAACTTTAATATGGTAGCTATTTCACAAAATAGACCATTACAAATGGGTCTTATCGATATTATTGATGCCTATATTGCTCATCAAAAAGAAGTGATTACCAATCGTTGTAACTACGATTTAGAACGTGCTTTAAAACGTTTGGAAATTGTAAAAGGCTTAATCTCTATGGTTTCTATTTTAGATTCCGTTATTGCAACCATTAGAAATTCAAAAAATAAAGCAGATGCCAAAGAAAATATTATTTCCAAATATGGCTTTAGCGATATTCAAGCTGAAGCCATTGTGATGTTACAATTGTATCGTTTAACAAACACCGATATCTTTGCTTTAAAAACTGAACAAAAAGAACTAGATCAAAGTATTAAACAATTGAGACATGTTTTATCTAGTGAAACAGCTTTACAAAAAACAATTATTGCGGAACTTAGTCGGGTAAAAGAGGTAGTAGCACGGGAAAGAAAAACTCAAATTGAACATGAAGTTGAAGAAGTCGAAGTAAAGACGGATGAATTTATTCCTAAAGAAGATGTCATGCTTATTATTACGCATGATGGTTATTTGAAACGTCTTAGCAAGAAAGCTTTTCTTGCTTCGACGGAAGCAACGAAATTAAAAGATGGTGATGTCATTACTGATATTTATGAGGCATCAACAGTTGATACATTAATTCAATTTACGGATAAAGGGAATTATATTTTCTTACCAATTCACAAGATTCCAGAAGTGAAACATAAAGATTTAGGTTACCATATTAGTACATTAATAGGCATGGAACCCAACGAAAAAGTTATTTTCTCTTTTCCAGTTGATGACTTTAATAAAGATCGCTATGTTTTATTAGCTACCGCATCCGGTTTAATCAAACGTATAAAATTATCTAGTTTATACGTTACAAGATATTCAAAAGCTATAAAAGCAACCAAGATTAAAGATGATGACTATGTTGTTAGTGCTGATGTAGTAACAGGTAGTAACTATGAAGTTGTTATTGCAACTAAAGATGGTTATATGAACCGATATGATGCATCAGAAGTAAGTATTATAGAGCCTGCTTCATTTGGTGTAAAATCAATTGAATTAAAAGGACGACCAAACGATTATGTTGTTGGTGCTAAATATGTAAGTGAAAAAGACATTGTTTTATTACTTACTAATCGTGGTAATATAAAAAGACTTAGACCTGAAGAAATTAACAAGGGTAAAAAGAATAACGTTGGCAAGATGTATTTAAAAACTGTAAAATCAAATATGCATGAAGCAATAGATTTAGAAGTCATTCATGGTAAGAATGCCAATAGTGAACTTGCAAGTTATATTTTTTGCGATAAAGGCTATGTTGAAATTGATTATACACAACTGCGTATTGCAATTGCCGACAATGGTAAAAAATTTGTTCCAAATGAAAAAGGGAAACCAATTGAAATTGTTATTTGTCGAAATGATAATGACCTAGAATTATAAAATTTTAATTAGCATATATCTTACGGATTATTTAAAAATATGATATAATAGTGCGCATAGAGGTAAAAAGATATGGTTAAAATCGCAATTGATGGCCCTGCTGGTTCTGGTAAATCTACTATATCAAAACTGATTGCCCAAAAATTAGGAATTGAATATATTGATACTGGAGCTATGTATCGAGCTATTACTTTAAAAGCTTTGAGAATAGGTATTGATTTAGAAGATGAAAAACAATATGATTTTTTGGAATCGACGACTTTAGATATTTGTAATGGTCGCTTTATCATGGATGAAAAAGATGTTAGTGAAGAAATTAGATCAATTGAAGTTACTAATGCTGTATCCACTCCATCCAAGATATCAAGAGTTCGTGACTATTTGGTTGCATATCAAAGAAAAATTAGTAGTTCTAAAAGTTGTATTATGGATGGTCGTGATATAGGTACCATCGTTCTACCTGACGCATCAATTAAAATCTATCTTGATGCCACTATTGAATGTCGTGCTAGAAGAAGAATGCTAGAACGAAAAGAATTAGGAATCAACTTATCACTTGAAGAAACTATTAAAGAAATTGAACTTCGTGATTGGAAAGATTCCACAAGAAAGCATAGCCCACTAAGATGTGCGGAGGATGCAGTAGTCATTGATAGCACCGATTTATCAATTGATGAAGTAGTAAGTCGGATTTTACAATTAGTATATGAGAGGACAAAAAAAATGAGTACAAATGCTTATAAAGAAGGGCAAAATGTTAGGGGAATGATCATTAACGTTACAAAGGAAGTAATTTATCTTACTGTGGATGAAGATAAAAAAGCTGTAATTTATGCTAACGATTTAAAAGGTTATCAAGAAGGACAAAAACTTTATGATACTTATTATGAAGGACAAGAATTTGAAGGTTCAATCAAACAAATCGCTAAAGATAAAAAAACAGGTGAGCTCCTTTTGATTCTATCTACTAAATTAGAAGATGAAAAAGAAAAATTATCATTATTCGAAAAAATTAAAGAAAATGATGAAATTATTCAAGCTAAAGTCATAAAAGTAACTTCTGCAGGTGCCGATTTAGATTATCAAGGCTTCAAATTATTTTTACCAACTAAATACATTGATTTAAAAGAAGAGGCACTACATTCTCTAAAGGGACAAATGTTAGATGTTATGGTTCTTTATGTTAATAAAGATCGTCTACAAGTCACTGTATCAAATGTTATGGCAATGAAAAAAGAATATCGTCTTGCTAAAGAAAAAGCGTATGCTGCACTATCAGTTGGTATGGTTGTTGAAGGTGAAGTTGAAAATGTATTAGGATATGGTGCAATCATTAATTTAGGGGAAGTAAGAGGTTTATTACATCATTCTGAAATTGATCACAAACCAGTACGTAACGTTGCTGCACGTTTAAAAGTAGGAGATAAGGTAAAAGTAGTTATTATTGGCATAGATGGTAATAAAGTATCACTTTCAATGAAAGCTTTGATTAAACACCCATGGGAAGTTCTAAAAGAACAATACCATATAGGCGATATATTTGATGGCCTTGTTAAAAAAGTTATACCTGCTGGATTAATTATTGAATTAACTGATGATTATTCAGGCTTAATGCCTAGAAGTGAATACTCTTGGTTTGCAAATGTTAAATTTGACCAAGAAGTTAAAGAAGGCGACAAACTTACTGTTAAAGTAATGTCTATTGATGATGAAAAAAAACGTGTAAGTTTATCTCATCGTGCTACTTTGGAAAACACATGGGCCGATATCAAATTACATCGTGGCGATAAAATTACAGTAACAATTGCTTCTATTATTGATAAAGGAGCTCTTGTTAATTATAAAAACGTTCAAGGGTTCTTACCAATTAATGAGGTAACAGCACTTAAACGTATCTCTAAAGTTGATGAAGTTTATCCAGTTGATTCAACTGTTGAAGTAATGGTTCAAGATTGTGATCCTGCTGTTGCTAAATTACGTGTAAGCGCAAAAGCAGTGGAGATTGCAAAAGAAAGAGATACTTTCGATAAGTATTTTGCTCAACAGGCTAAAGAAGTGCCTACTAATACGATTGGTGATTTACTTGAAAATTTTGAATTAAAAAAGAAAGAAAAATAGTAAATGAAAAAAGGAACAGTTGCGATTGTAGGTCGACCAAACGTTGGTAAATCTAGTATTTTCAATCGATTAGCAGGTGAAAAATTGGCTATTACAGATGATGCTAGTGGTATAACAAGAGATCGATTATATACAAAATGTGAATGGTTGAATCAAGAGTTTTCACTTATTGATACGGGAGGAATTGAATTAAAGAATGTTCCTTTTATGGAAGAAATCAAAGCACAAGTCCAACTTGCAATTGATGAGGCTGATGTTATAGTTTTAGTTACAGATGGTAGAGTGGGAATTACTAGTGGTGACAGCGATGTTATTAATATTTTACATCGAAGTAAAAAACCTGTTATTGTTGCCGCAAACAAAATAGATGATATAAAATTTATGGATAATATCTATGAATTTTATAATTTAGGCGTCGAAGATGTTTTTCCTATTAGTGCGCTTCATGGTATTGGTATTGGTGATTTGCTAGATTGTATTGTTCAATTGCTACCAGATAAAAAAGAAAAATCAGTAAGCGATGCTATTGAATTCTCAATTATAGGTCAACCTAATGTAGGTAAAAGTTCCTTAACGAATGCTATTTTAGGAACAGAAAGGGTAATTGTAAGTGATATTGCTGGAACAACTCGTGATGCTATTGATTCAAAATTTACTAGAGATGGAAAAAACTATGTTGTTATCGATACAGCAGGTATTAGAAAACAAGGAAAAATTTATGAAAATGCTGAAAAATATAGCGTTTTAAGAGCCATAAAAGCGATTGAAAGATCTTCGATTGTTCTAGTTGTTTTAGATGGTACAAAAGATATTGAAGAACAAGACAAGAGAATTGCTGGATACGCAGCTGAATATAATAAAGGTGTTATTATCGTTGTAAACAAATGGGATGCTGTTGAAAAAGATGAGAAATCAATGAAAATATATATAGAAAAAATACGAAAAAATTTTTTGTTTTTGAATTATGCTCCAATTGTTTTTGTATCAGCCTTAAAGAATCAACGAATACAAACACTTTTTGAAAAAATTAAAATTGTTTCAGAAAACTATAGTAGAAGAGTTGCTACAAATGTCTTAAATGATATTTTACTTGATGCATCTTTAATGAATCAAGCACCGATTTTTAATGGTGATCGAATCAAAGTTTATTATGGTTCTCAGGTAGATGTGGAACCACCTACATTTGTCCTATTTGTAAATGATCCAAATTACATGCATTTTTCATATCAAAGATATTTAGAAAACCGATTTAGAGAAGCTTTCATGTTAGAAGGCACTCCAGTTAAAATTATATTAAGAAAGCGAGAAAATTAATGGAAAAAATTTCTATTATAGGTGCAGGAAGTTGGGGCAGTGCCCTTGCGCGAATTCTTGGTGATAATCACCATCAAGTACTGCTTTATGATACAAATGAGTCTACCGTTAATGAAATAAATAATTTTCATACTAATCTTGCTAAATTACCAATTGGCGAGTTACCTTTTGAAGTACGAGCAACCACTTCAATTAAAGATGCAATTGATTTTACTGACATTATTATTTTGTGTGTTCCTACCAAAGTTCTAAGAAGTGTTTTACATTTGATTAATGAAAATATTACTAGTCCAAAACTATTTATCAATACTTCAAAAGGATTGGAACCTGATACTTATTTACGTGTATCAGAAGTTGTATATGCAATCATCAATCATCAATTTATTAAAGGATTTGTTGCTTTAACAGGTCCAACGCATGCGGAAGAAGTTATTAGACAACTTCCAACAACTATTTGCTCCGTATCAACAAATAAAGAGGATGCTAAATTTGTGCAACAAATTTTTAATAATTCAACCTATTTTAGAGTGTACACTGGTTCAGATTTAATAGGTTCTGAACTATGTAGTGCAATTAAAAATGTTTATGCTATTGCATCTGGTATGCTTGAGGGATGTGGTTATGGTGATAATGCAAGAGCTGGTTTGATTTCACGAGCTTTAGTAGAAATGAAAAGACTCGTAGTTGCTATGGGTGGTAAAGAAGACACAATCTATGGTTTAACAGGTATTGGAGACCTTGTTGTTACAACAACTTCTCATTATTCACGTAATTTTCAAGCCGGTGTAAAACTTGCAAAAGGTAGTAATCTTGCAGAAACAATTGCTTCTATGTCAATGGTAGTAGAAGGTGCAAGAACAGTTGAAGCTGTTTATGATGTATCAAAAAAACTAAATCTTTCGACCCCAATTATTGATGCGGTATACAGTGTTATATACAAACAACAAGGTGTAAAAGAAGTTGTTGCAGAATTAATGAACCGTGCACTTAAAGATGAATAATCTTATAAAATAAAAGATTCTATGAAATGGTAAAGAAATGTAGACACTTTTTCGTGTGTCTACATTTCTTTGATATGTAATATATGAAATGTTGAGTGTGTGGTTTGTCTAGAGAGAAGATAGGGTAAAATTAGCCAAAAATAACATATTTTGAACCATTTTTGATGATTGAAGTGATTCCAACATTGATAAGGGTTCATTTTTTTTAACGGAATACTACTGACAAATATTACACTCAAGGTAGGGTTGAGTGTACGAAAATAACGTGTATGAGAATATAGTTAATTATTAACCACTTTTATTCGACAAATATGAAGATTTTTGGTATAATAGAAAGAAAGATGGTAAGAGTAGAAATGAAAGATAATGTAAGCATTGGAAACGCTGGAGAATGCTTTGTAGCTGGAGAACTAGAAAGAAGAGGGTTCACAGTTGGAGTACCTATGTCAAATACAAGAGACTTTGATATACTAGCAATAGACAGAAAAACAAACAGACAATTTGTTATTCAAGTAAAAACCACAGGGTATAAACAAAAGAAATGGACACTTAGCCAAAAGAATGAAGAACTACGTGGAGATAATATTTTTTATGTCTTTGTAGCACTGAATGAACTAGATAATCCAGAATATCATATTGTTCCTAGTAATATCGTAGCAACCACACTTAAGGAAGGGCATAAAGAATGGTTAGCAACACCTGGTAAAAATGGTAGAGTTCATAATGAAAATACGATGCGTAATTTTTTTGATAAAGAAGATTTATATCTAAATAAATGGGATTATTTAAAGTAAAACGAAATAAAGCCAAAGAGTTAATACTCTAAGGCCTTTTTTTAATTTGTGAAGCGATTTTAGAGCCTGTACCAGTTCTTTAAAAAAGAGTCGAAAAGATACTAGGGTTAAGGGTTTTGGAGGGAATTGGCGATTTTTAAACAGCAACATCAACAAACATATATATTATAGACAAACATTATACACAACCCCTGTTTTTTCTTTAAAAATTGACTTTTCACAAGTTCAACCAAAGAAGAAGATGATATAAGTAGACAAATTAGTATTGCAATGAACAGGAGATTATATATTTTTTGTACCTACTTTTTTGGGATATTTTATTAAATTAAACTTATTTTTTATTTTGATAAAAATATAAATATAACAACTATAATTACTTGAAAATTACATTGTTTGGTGCTATAATAATAGTGAACATTTTGGAAAGGAAAAGTAATATGTCGAAAATAATAAAAAAATTATATTTAATTATAGCTTTTGCAGGAGTTTTTCTTACTGCTACAGCATGTGCTAGATTAACAAGTGTAAAAATTGAACTTGATAAATCTAGTTATCATTTACTATTAGGTGATAAACTTGAATTAGTTCCTACTGTTACCTTAAACGGCGAACCATGTGATTCTCCTGTTGTCTTTTATTCATATGACACATCAATAGTTGAATTTGAAGGTTCAACAATGTTGGCGAAAGGCAAGGGAACTGTACGTATTAAAGTATATAGTGCTGAAAATTCAACTATTTTTGATACGGCTAGTGTAGTAGTAACCGATGATACATCACTTTCTGTAGAATTTTCGTATAATAATACTATGTTCATTGGTTCAACACAAAAGATAACATATCAATTTAAAGAAGAACTCAATCAAAAAGTTGAATTTACTTCTGAAAATTCCGATATTGCAAATGTTGATGAAGAAGGAAATGTTACTGCACTTAGTAAAGGTATTGCAACAATTAATGTTAAAGTTTATTCACCATTTAATGAATTTGGATATAAAAATTATAGACTTACGATTAGTGTTGATTATGAAAAATATAATATTTCATATGAATTAAATGGTGGCCAAAATTATACTGATGCACCTACTGAATATATTGTTGATGGATCAACTGTTACACTTGGTGTTCCAACAAAAGTTGGTTATACCTTTAAAGGTTGGGAATTAGATGGTACTATAGTTGATTGTATTACATCTGATGTAAAAGGTGATATTTTACTTATTGCAACGTGGGATGCAATTTTATATGATGTCACATATGAATTAGATGGTGGCACAAATGACGCTACAAACCCAAATAATTATACAATTGAAGATATAGTTACGCTAAAGAATCCGACTAAAGTTGGATATGAATTTATTGGTTGGTTCTTAAATGGTGAAAAAGTTGAAACAATTGATCTTGGCACAACTGGTGAGATTACTCTTGTTGCTCAATGGAAAGTTATTTCTTACTCTATCAATTACGAACTTGGTGGTGGTACAAACAATATCGCCAATCCAAGTGAATACACAATAGAAGAAACATTTGTTTTAGAAAATCCTATAAAAAGTGGTTATATTTTTGAAGGATGGTTCTTAAATGGTGAAAAAGTTGAAACAATTGATTTTGGCACAACGGGTGAAATTACTCTTGTTGCTCAATGGAGAACATACTCTATTTCTGAAGCAAAAGAACTCAATAAAGGAGATGTAGTTACTGTATCAGGCATTGTTATTGCAATAGGCACTGAATCTATCTTGATTCAAGATGGTAGTGAAGCTATAATGATTTATAAAGTTTTATTAGACTTTGATGAAACTAATTTTGTAATTGGTAGAAAAGTTATTGTAACTGGTGAATATACTGAATATAATGGATTAAGTGAAATTCAATATGTTTCAGATGTTGCGTTTGGTGAAGTTACTGAAGTTCCAGAAGTATTACAACTTGAAGCATTACCAGAAGATGAAAATGAATTATTAGCTTTACAATCTAAACTTGTTGTAATTGAATTAACTTTTGTAAGAGGTACAATTGGCGCTAGTCAAAATGCCACATTTACAGATATTAATGGTAATGAAATCATTGTAAGAGGCGATTCAAAATGGGGCGATGTAACTACTACTACTTTATATGTAGGTCAAGTTGTTACTGTTAAAGGCTTTATTAATTGGTACAATGGTGCACAAATTACTAATGTTACTAATTTTGATTTTATAACTGAAAAAGATGAAGATATTGCTAATAAGGTTTTAGATTCTCTTGTCGTTCCTGGAGTTATTACTGGCACAATTGAACTTGAAGAAATTGAAAATTTGTCATGGTCACTTATAGCAGATACTGATGCAATAAGAATTGAAGGTAATCAACTTGTTGTTGAATTAGAACCAGGTTCAATGACTGTTGATCTTGAAGCTATTTACCAACTTAATGGTGTAGATTACAAGAGAACATTTACTATAAATGTTGTAGTTCCAGAACCTACTTTATTTAGTAATGGAGATCAAGTAATTGTTGTTAGTAGATATAATAATTCAGGTAATTACTATGTGTTAAGTGGGAAAAAAGATAGAGAAGGATTATTGTTTGCTCAAAATTCATTTACAAATATGATTTCTACGATAGGATTAAGTGATTATAATATAATTTGGACTGTTGAAGTAGTAGATGGCAATTATTATCTAAAAACATATGATGGTAAATATGTTAGTTGGTTAGGTGATGATTCTGCTGGTTTATCAGATACACCTTATGCTTTAACAATTACGAGAAATAGTTCATCTACACAAAGTGGTTCTGCTTATACTATTGCTTCTGCAGCAGACTCTTCAAGAAAGTTACATTTGGCTAATAGAGTACTAGAAACATATTTTGCATTCCTTACAAAAGCACCAACAGGTTTAAATGAAAGTTATGTAGAAATTAGAAAAGTTGCTGATGCCACAAAAAAAGAAACTGCTGATGCATTCCTTGAAAGTTTAGTTGTGCCTGAATCTGTAAATGATGATTTCTCATTACCAACTGAAGAATATGGTAGTTTAACTTGGAGTTTAAAAGAAACAAGTGATGTTGTTATCTTAAATGGTGAAACTGTAACAGTTAATCGTCCAGCAGCTGGTGAACCAGATGCTACAGTTGTATTTGTTGCAAAATATTTATATTTAGGAATTGCTTACGCAAAAGACTTTACAGTAGTTGTAAAAGCACAAGAAGATCCAACAACTGAAACAAAAGTAACTTTTACTTTTAATTTTAATGCTGCTAGTACTACTGCATTTACAGCCGATAAATTATTAGAAGAATTAAAAAAATGCGATGATTCTAATCTGTTGTCTTCTGTTTCTAACACAACAAGAGTTTATCCAGGAAATTCTTCAAATGGCCAATTCCAAGGAACGGAATTTTTAAAATTTGGTAATAGTAAAGATGGAGGAATTCTAGAGTTAACTTTTGCAGAAGGCATGAATGTAGTAAAAGTTGAAATTGATGCACATAGTTGGACTGCTAGTGAAAAAGGTAGTATTTCCGTTGGAAATGTGCAAATTGATGCCCCTACTACAGGTGTTTCTAAAATTCTAACTTTCAATTTGTCTGCTGCTTCAAATGTAATTAACATCAGCACAACAAAGAGAGCTTTCATTTTTTCTATCACAGTTTATTTTGCTTAGAGTATAAACATTTTTTATACTAGTTATTAAAAAATATAACTGATATCATAAAACCTTATCAATAATTCTATTTTGTAAATTTTAAGGATGAAATAAAATTTCATCCTTTTTTTAGTACTAATTTCTTTTGAAAAAACAAAAAATATGTTATAATATGATATATAGTTAAAGGTGGTGAAGAAAAATGAATAAAAGAATGTATGAATTAAGTAGCCATGCGTCTGTTATTAGAGAATTATTTGAATATGGAAAGAAAAGAAAAGAAGTAATTGGAAATGATAACGTTTTTGATTTTAGTATTGGCAATCCAAGTAATCCATGCCCCAATATAGTAACCAATAGTTTGATAAACTTATTAGAAAAAACGGATCCAATTAATTTACATGGTTACACATCATCACCCGGTGACTATGAAGTTCGTAAAAGCATTGCCGAATTTTTAAATAGAAAATATGGATGCCATGAAGTACCTGAAAAAATATACTTAACTGCTGGTGCTGCTGCCGCCTTGACGATTTCTTTAAAAGCTATTTTGAATAAGGGTGAAGAAGTCATTGTTTTTGCGCCATTCTTTCCTGAATATGCTGTTTTTACTGAAAATGCAGGTGGAACTTTAAAAATTGTAAAATGCCTTGAGGGTAGTTTTAATATTGACTTTGATAATTTAGAAAAGGCTATTTGTCAAAAAACACGAGCCGTTATTATCAATTATCCTAATAATCCAACAGGTAAAATTTTAGACAGAGATAGTCTTGTAAAATTGTGCGCAATTTTGTCTAAAAAAGAAAAAGACTATCAACATGAGATATATTTAATTTCAGATGAACCATATCGTGAATTAGTATATGATGATACTTTTGTTCCCTTTATTACGAATTATTATGATAATAGTATTGTTTGTTATTCATTTAGTAAATCTCTTTCGTTACCTGGTGAACGAATTGGCTATATTTTGATTTCGAATAACGCAAATAATGGTGATATACTTTATAAATCTGTTTGTGGAGCAGGTCGTTCGCTTGGTTTTATTTGCGCTCCAACTTTATTCCAATATTTAATTCCTTCATGTCTTGGCTATACTTCAGACTTGAGTGTATATAAGGTAAATCGTGATTTGTTATATGAAAGTTTATCTAATATTGGATATGAAATTGTATACCCTGATGGTGCTTTTTATTTATTTATGAAGGCTCTTGAAAAAGATGCCAACGCCTTTTCTGATAGAGCTAAAAAATATGAACTTTTGCTAGTTCCAAGTGATTCATTTGGTTATAAAGGTTATGTTAGAATTTCATATTGTGTAGATTCCGATATGATTAAACGCGCTTTACCGAAATTTAAAAAGTTGTTTGATGAGTATTATATTTAAAAAGGAGCGTAAAAATGTCAAAATTAGAAGTTGCTCGTAAAAAAATTAATGAAATTGATGAAGAAATGGCAAGACTTTTTGAAGAAAGAATGAAATGCAGTCAAGAAGTTGGCTATTTTAAAAAAGAAAATGCATTGCCCATTGAAGATCTTACACGTGAAAAAGAATTAATTAGCAAAAATAGTAATTATATTCAAGATGAAATCATTAAAGAGTATTATGTTAATTTTTTGAAAAATATAATAAATTTATCTAAAGATTATCAAAGCCTTTTACTAGAAGGTCAAAAAGTTGCTTATAGTGGTGTGGAAGGAGCATTTGGACACATTGCTGCGAAGAAGATGTTTCCCAAGGCTAAGTTGATCTCATATAAAAATTTTGAAGAAACATATCATGCTGTTGAAAAAGGACTTTGTGATGTTGCGGTGTTGCCTATTGAAAATAGTTATGCCGGTGATGTTGGTGCTGTAATGGACCTTATTTTTTCTGGTTCTTTATATATTAATCAAATACTTGATTTAGATGTTACTCATAATTTAATAGGACTACCTAATGCAACTTTATCAAGTATTAAAACAGTTTATAGTCATGCACAAGCTTTATCACAATGTAGTGAATATTTAAAGAGACATCAATTTAATGAGGTTGAATTTGTCAATACTGCTCTTGCCGCAAAAGAAATTGCTAAATTAAATGATATTTCAATAGCAGCAATAGCATCAGCAGAGACAGCTGAATTATATGGACTTAGAGTTATTGAAAACAATATTAATACCAGCCGTAACAATACAACCAGATTTGTGGCACTAACACGCTCTCAACATTTGCCTACTTCACAAATAAAAATGGGTGAACATTTCATATTAGTATTTACAGTTAAGAATGAAGCAGGTGCCCTTGCTAATACTTTAAATATTATTGGTGCTCAAGGTTTTAATATGCGTACCTTAAGAAGTAGGCCTATGAAAGAACTATTATGGAATTACTACTTTTATGTTGAACTAGATGGTAATATCAATTCACCTGATGGTAAAGATATGCTTGTTCAATTAAAAACGGTTTGTGACCGTTTGAAATTAGTTGGTACGTATCGTTCTAATTTGATTTAATTGAGGTTGAATATGTTTTTAAACGTAAATTTAAATGAAAACTCATACGATATAATTATTGAAAGAAATGCTTTAACAAAATTCAATCAATATGTAAATTTAACTGGCAAAGTTTTGATTCTGACAGATGATGGCATTCCTTCAACTTATGTTAAAACATTATTAAAACAATTCACAAATTGTTATGTTTATGTAATTAAAAGTGGTGAGACTAGTAAAAATTTTACAAATTTTGAAAAGATTTTAAGCTTTTTGATTGAAAAAAATTTTACAAGAACCGATGCTTTAGTGGCACTTGGTGGTGGTGTTGTCGGCGATTTAGGAGGTTTTGTTGCCTCTTGTTATATGCGTGGCATAGACTTTTATAACATACCTTCAACTCTTCTAGCCCAAGTCGATTCATCAATAGGTGGAAAAACTGCAATCAATCATATGGGAGTTAAAAATATAATTGGTTCTTTTTATCAGCCTAAAAAAGTAATTATTGACGTAGAATTATTAAAAACTTTAGATGAGAGAATTTTCAATTCTGGATTAGTGGAAGTCATAAAAATGGCAGCAACAATGAATAAAGAATTATTTAATTTAATTGCCACAACTGATGATATTGCACGTGATATTGAAAACATAGTAACTGAAGCTTTGAAACTTAAGAAAAGAGTGGTAGAAGAAGATCCAAAAGAAAAAAATCTTCGTAAAGTTCTTAATTTTGGTCATACTATTGGTCATGCGATTGAAAGCCTAGCAAAAGGTAAATTATATCATGGTGAATGTGTTGGTCTTGGTATGTTATATGTTTCGTCCAAAACTGTAAAAACACAGATTTTAGAAGTGTTAAAAAAATATCATCTTCCCACGGCTACTATATATAAAGTAGATGATTTAATTAAATATATAGAACATGATAAAAAAATGAGTGGCAAGAAATTATCCATTATTCATGTGGAAGAAATCGGTGAATTTTGTATCAAAACGATTTTAACTAGTCAGATTAATGAGTTATTTGTAGAGGTTTAATATGAAAAATTCCATTGGTAATAATTTAATTTTAACCATTTTTGGTGAGAGCCATGGCGAAGCAATTGGTGCAGTTCTAGATGGTCTTTGTCCAGGTATTGCAATTGATGATGAGTTTATTAAAAAACAATTACAAAAAAGAAGACCGCAAGGTTTATATGAAACAGCTAGAATTGAAAAAGATGAATATAAAATTATAAGTGGCGTTTTCAATGGATTTACAACAGGGGCTCCGCTTACTATAATAATTCCTAACGAGGATACAAGAAGTAAGGATTACGAAAAATTACATGGTCTTGCAAGACCATCTCATGCTGATTATACAGCACATTTAAAATATTATGGTTTTGAAGATTATCGTGGTGGTGGTCATTTTTCAGGCCGTGTGACTTCTAGCATTGTTGCGGCTGGCGCAATTTGTATGAAGGCCCTTGAAAACTTGAATATTAAAATTGCATCACATATTTTAAAATGTCAAGATATAACTGATAAAAATTTTTCTGCTGATATTGAAAAAGAAATTGATCAATTAAATGCTATAGATTTTCCAGTAATTGCTGATATTAAAGATGATATTTTAAATATTTTTGTTAAAGCAAAAAATAATCTTGATTCTGTTGGTGGTGTGATTCAAACTGCAATTGTTAACTTACCAGGAGGCTTGGGGGAACCTTGGTTTGACTCTGTTGAGGGCATGATTGCTAAGGGAGTTTTTGCCATAGGTGCTGTAAAAGGAATTGAATTTGGCGCAGGATTTGATTTTGCAAGACTGTATGGTTCTGTTGCTAACGATTCATTTCGTATCATAGATGAAAAGATTGTAACCACTACTAATCACAATGGGGGTATTAATGGCGGAATTACAAATGGAATGCCAATTATTTTTAACACTGCAATTAAACCTACTCCATCAATTGCACAAAAACAACAAACCATTAATTTTTTAAATCATACTAATACTGACATTGAAATAAATGGTCGACATGATCCTGCTATTTTAAGACGTATTTGTGTTGTAATTGATAGTATAGTCGCCATCATTGTTTATGATATATTGATTACAAGATTAGGATCCAACATCTTTTTAAAAAACAAATAAGAATTAATATTTTATAAAAAATATAAATGAGGTGTCATATGAAGTATGGATTAATAGGTAGTAAACTTGATCATAGTTTCTCGAAAGCGATTCATGAAAAATTAGGTGACTATGAATATGAATTACATGCTTTAACTGAAGATGAATTTAAAAAATTTATGAAAGAAAAAGCTTTTTTAGCTATAAATGTCACTATTCCTTACAAAGAAAAAGTGATACCATATTTAAATATTATCTCTAAACATGCACAATTAATTAAAGCTGTAAATACAGTTATCAATAAAGAAGGTAAATTATATGGCTATAATACGGATTATTTTGGTTTAAAAGCTTTAATTGAAAAATTAAATTTAAATCTTAGAGATAAGAAAGTTTTAATTCTTGGTACCGGTGGCACATCTAAAACGGCTCAAGTTGTTATAAGCGAATTAGGATGTACCAATTTCTATTTAGTATCTCGTACAAAAAAAAGCGAGGAAAGAATAATTTCTTATGAAGAGGTTAAAGCCCTTCATGCAGATGTTGATGTCATCATCAATACAACACCATTAGGGATGTTTCCTAACAATAATGAAGTGCCACTTGATATAACAGGATTTGATAGACTTGTCGCTATTGTTGATGTCATTTATAATCCTTTAAGGACAAAATTGTTATCACAAGCTAAAAAACGAGGCATTTCTTATATTGGTGGTCTTTATATGCTTGTTGCTCAAGCATATTATGCGAGTTGTTTATTTCAAGACAAACTATTAGATCTTGAATTGATTGATCAAATTTATCATGATTTACTCTTAGAAAAAGAAAATATTGTTTTAACTGGCATGCCATCTTGTGGAAAATCAACAATTGGTAAAATACTTGCAAGTAGACTTCATAAAGATTTTGTAGATACGGATATCCTAATTCAAGAACAAATTGGGATGTCAATAAAAGATTATATAAAAATGTATGGTGAGGAAGCATTTCGCGAAGTCGAGAAAGTTGTTGTTAGAGAGATTTCAAAAAAGAATAATCAAGTAATTGCAACTGGTGGTGGTGTGATTTTATGTGATGAAAACATCGAAAATTTAAATCAAAATGGTAAAATTGTCTTTCTTAATCGAAAATTAGATAATTTGATTCCTACAGATGATAGACCGCTTACTTCATCTAAAAAGATGTTAGAAGAAGTTTATCAAAAAAGATTGCCAGTTTATCAAACTACTTGTGAGTTTATGGTTGACAATAATCAAGAAATTGAAAAAGTGACAGATGAAATTGTGAAGAAGGTGACACAATGAAATTACTTATTTTAAATGGACCCAATTTAAATATGTTAGGTATTCGTGAGCCTGAAATTTATGGTAAAGTGAATTATAAAACACTTTGCAAAATGATAAAAGATTACGCCAAAAAAAAACAGGTAAAAGTTATTCTTTACCAATCTAATCATGAAGGTGATATCATAGACAAAATTCAAAAAGCTTATTTTGAAAAAATTGATGGTATAGTGATAAATCCTGGTGGATATACGCATACCTCAGTTGCAATTTTAGATGCCCTAAAAGCAACGAATATTAAAACTGTAGAAGTTCACATTTCAGATATCAATCAGCGTGAAACTTTTCGTAATGTAAGTTATGTTTCTTTGTATGCTAATAAGACTATTAAAGGTCTTGGAGTTAATGGCTATTTAAGAGCGATTGACTATTTTGCTGAGACAACAGGTGAATATAATGGTTGTTGAAATTCATAAATCACACGCTTCGGGCCAAGTTTTTGCCCCTCCTTCTAAAAGTTATGCCCATCGCTTATTGATTGCTGCAGCACTTGCTAAAGGTACTAGCATTATTCGAAATGTAGAATTAAGTGAGGATATTTTGGCTACCCTAAATGGGTTAAAAGCACTAGGTGCAACTTATATGTATGATGATAAAACTATTACAATTAGTGGGATTACAAATTTTAAAGAATCTAAGAAAGTTACGATTGATGCAAATGAAAGTGGAAGTACCCTTCGTTTTTTGATTCCTGTTAGTCTTGTGGTAGCAAGAAACATCACCTTTAGAGGTAGTAAAACGTTGATGTCACGAGGCATCACTGTGTATGAAAATATTTTTGATAGGCAAAAGATTGAATATAAAAAAACCCCTGAATTATTAAATCTAAAAGGGCATCTCACAGAAGATGAGTTTATAATTGATGGCACTATTAGTAGTCAGTTTATTACAGGATTGTTATTTTCCTTACCATTACTTAAAAAAGATAGTAAAATTATTATTGTAAATGGATTAGAAAGTAAAGATTATGTCAATATTACAATAGATGTTTTGCAAAAATTTGGCATTGAAGTATCTTTTGACTGCAATCAAATTACAATTAAAGGCAACCAAGTTTATCATCCAGGCAACTTTGAAGTTGAAGGTGATTATTCAAATGCTGCTTTCTTAGATGCCTTAAATTATTTAAATGGTAATGTTATTATTGATGGTTTGAATAAAAATAGTATCCAAGGTGATAAAAGCTATATCGATTATTTTAAAGCAATATCTGTTTCAAATGTGACATTAGATATTGCGAATTGTGTAGATTTGGGACCAGTGTTAATGATGATGGCGGCTTTTTTTCATGGTGCAACTCTAATTGGAACAAAACGACTTGCTATTAAAGAAAGTAATAGGGCCCTTGCAATGAAAGAAGAACTAGAAAAAATGGGGGCAAATATCAAAATTTTAGAAAATCAAGTTATTATCGCAAAAGAACCTCTAAAAGCTCCAAATTGTCTTTTGAATAGTCACAATGATCATCGTATTGTAATGTCACTTGCTATTTTACTTACAAGATTTGGTGGTAAAATTGCAGGTAGTGAAGCTGTTAAAAAAAGTTTTCCCACATTCTTTGCGATACTTGAAAAATTAGGAGTTGATTTAAAATATGAAATTAACAAATAATCATAAAATATTAATTGTGGGCCTTGGTTTAATTGGCGGATCATATGCAGAAGGCTTTACATCAAAAGGTTTTGAAGTAGGCGCAATTACTAAAGAACAATCTTCTATTGATTTTGCACTAGAAAAAGGTATTATAAAGTCAGGACAAAATGTAGTAGACAAAGATTATGTTCAACAATTTAATGTAGTTGTTTTTGCGCTTTATCCCAAAGTTTTTATAGAATGGATTAAAACCTATCAAGATTACTTTAAAGATGGAACATTGATTACAGATGTTACAGGAATAAAATCAAGCATTGTTTATGAAATACAAAGTTATTTAAAGGAAACGGTAGAATTTGTACCAGCTCATCCAATGGCAGGTAAAGAAGTTTATGGTGTTGAAAATAGTAATAAAGATATTTTTAAAGGCGCGAATTACATCGTAACGCCAACTGATAAAAATACACAAGAAGCAATTGACACAGTAGTAGAAATTGGCCAAATTTTAGATTTTAAACGAATTTCGATAATCACACCAGAAGAACATGATGAAATGATAGGTTTTTTATCACAATTGACACATTGCATTGCTGTCACACTAATGAACTGTAAAGAATCAAGGCATCTTGTTGATTATACAGGCGATTCGTTCCGTGATTTAACAAGAATTGCTAGAATTAATGAAGACATGTGGTGTGAATTATTTTTAATGAATAAAAAAGTTCTTCTTGACCAAATGGATTTATTTATAGAAGAATTTATAAAATTAAAACAAGCCTTAGAAAATGAAGATGTCGAAACAATAAAAGAAATGATGAGATTATCTACTCTACGTAGATCATATTTTGATAAATAGGAAGTGAAAACTATGAATATGGATTTTAAAAGAAAATTACCAATACCTGCTGAAATTAAGCAAATGTATCCTGTAACGCAGGTTGGAATCCAAGCAAAAGCAAAAAATGATTTAGAACTATATAATATTTTTACTGGTCAATCCGACAAGTTTCTTTTAGTAATAGGACCATGTTCAGCTGATCGTGAAGATTCAGTTATTGATTATGTAACACGTCTTGCTAAAGTTCAAGAAGCAGTTAAGGATAAAATTATGATTGTACCGCGTGTGTATACGAATAAACCAAGAACAACTGGTGAAGGATATAAAGGTATGTTACATCAACCAAATCCCAATGAAAATCCTGATATGTTAAAAGGATTAATTGCCATTCGTAAGCTACATATGCGTGTTTTAAATGAAACAGGTTTTTCATCAGCAGATGAAATGCTATACCCAGAAAATCATCGATATTTATCTGATTTATTGTCTTATGTCGCAGTTGGCGCACGATCAGTTGAAGATCAATCCCATCGACTTACTGCAAGTGGTTTAGATATTCCAGTTGGTATGAAAAATCCAACAGGTGGTGATCTTTCAGTCATGATGAATGCCATAAAAGCAGCCCAATCTTCTCACACTTTTATTTATCGAGGTTGGGAAGTATCTAGCAGTGGTAATCCACTCGCTCACGCAATTTTAAGAGGATATGTTGATAAGCAGGGCCATTCAAGTCCTAATTATCATTATGAAGACTTAAATCTTTTATATGAAACCTACTTACAAAGTAATTTAAAAAATCCTGCTGTTATTGTTGATACTAATCACTCTAATTCAGGAAAGAATTATTTAGAACAAGTTCGTATCGCAAAAGAAGTTCTTCATAGTACAAGACACAATGAGCATATTAATAAACTTGTAAAAGGATTGATGATAGAATCTTATATCGAGGATGGTTGTCAAAAATCAGGTGAAGGAGTTTATGGTAAGTCAATTACTGATGCATGCCTTGGTTGGGAAAAAACTGAAAGATTAATTTACGAAATTGCAGATTTAAGAAAATAATACCATTGATATTGTAACTTTTTATGGGTCTTTGTCATATAATAGACTGAGGTGAAAATGTAAGGTGAATTTTAATAAAATTATGAATTTTATTTCTGAAAATAATATTCAACCCGATGCTGTTTTTGCTTTAGTCGATAAAGTTAGACAAATGGATTTGAATAATGAAGAAAGCATTAGACAAGTTATAAAGGAAGTTTCAAAAATTGCAGGTAAAAGCCTAGATAAAGCAGATGAAAATAAATTAGTTAGAGATATCTTAACTAGTGGCATAAATGAAAAAATATTTGATACATTTAAATAGCCATAACATGCTTATGGTTATTTTTTTTTATAGAAATTAAATGAAAGCCTTTTCAGCAGAATATTTGATTAGATTATTTGCTAAAAAAAATTTATTATGCTACAATATTGCTATATAAATAGGAGGTAACCATTATGAGTGTGAAACATAAAGAAGTTTTTGGTATTACTGAAGAAATTGCTAAACAAATTCTTGAAACGGCATTATCTACAGGCGGTGATTTTGCGGAAGTTTTTATGGAAAATACTAAAAATGAAACAATTGAAATGCAATTTGGTAAGATTTCAAAAATTAATATTTCAAATGTAAGCGGTGCCGCTTTGCGTATTATTAAAGATAATACAGAAGTAAACTGCTCACTTACTAAATTTGATAAGGATGAATTGTTAGAAGTTGCTAAAACTTTAGCGGATAGTTTTGTTGGTACGAAGCGTATAGAAGTACAACCATTTGTTGAAAAAGATGTAAAATTAGTAGTTCATCCTGAACGTGTTCGTGGCGAAAATCTAGATCAAGAAATAGGTTTAATTACTGAAGCAACGAAAGGTGCAAAAGAATATAGTAAAGAAATTGTTCAAATTGTTGCTTCAGTTGTTAAAAAAGATCAGTATATGTTTGTTTTTGCAAGCGATTCAACATGGCAAACTGATCATCGCTGCAATAATCGTTTGACAACTAGAGCAGTTGCAAGTGATGGTAAATCAATTCAACCAAGTTCATCAAGTTTTGGTCGTAACCAAGGTATGGAAATGTATGATGGCTTTGATGCGTATGCTTTTGGTCAGGATGTTGCTAAAGACGCTGTTGAAATGCTACATGCCGATGTAATGCAAGGCGGCGAAATGCCTGTTGTTATTCACAATGCTTTTGGCGGCGTTATTTTACATGAAGCATGTGTACATGGACTTGAGGCTACCTCTGTTGCACGTGGTATGTCTGTATTTTGCGGAAAGATTGGAACTAAAGTGGCTAGTGATATTGTAAATGCAGTAGATGTTGGTACTAATGAAAATGCTTGGGGTTCAATTAACATTGATGATGAAGGAACTCCAACAAAATGTAATTTATTAATTGAAAATGGTATTTTAAAGTCGTATCTTGTTGACAAACGTAATTCTAAGAAGATGAATCATCCAATTACGGCTTCCTCTAGACGAGAATCATATAAATTACAAACTACTTCAAGAATGACAAATACGTATTTCTTACCAGGAACATCTACTTTTGATGAAATTATTAAAAATACAAAGTTTGGTCTATTTGCTAAACAAATGGGTGGTGGATCAGTAAATCCTGCTACTGGTGAATTTAATTTTGCTGTGAACGTTGCTTATATGATTGAAAATGGTAAAATTACAAAACCTGTCAAAGGTGCTACTTTAGTAGGTTCAGGTAAAGATGTTTTACTTAGAATTGATATGATAGCAGATAACTTAGAATTTGGATATGGTATGTGTGGATCAATGAGTGGATGGGTTCCTACTATCGTTGGTCAACCTACAATTCGTGTTTCTAGTATGACAGTTGGTGGAAGAGGAGGTAACAACTAATGACTTTACAACAAATTATTAATCGTGGTCTTGAACTTGGCTTAGAAGCAGTTGAAGTTTATGCAAATACTTCAGAAAGTAATTCAATAAAACTTGATGAAGGTAAACTTGATTCCTATAATATGAAAAAACTTTTTGGTGTTTCAATTAGAGGGTTATTAAATGGTAAGATGGCCTATGTTTATACCGAAACTTTGGAAGATAGTGCTATTGAATCTCTTTTAAAACAATTGGTTCAAAACGTTAAATTAATCTCTTCTGATGAAAATGAATTTATGTTTGATGCTGGTGCAACATATAAACAAGTACCAAATCTCGTTTCAAATTATAAAAATTATTCAACTAATGAAAAAATTACAATGCTACAAGATTTAGAAAAAAAGATACTTGCAGTAAGCCCTAAAATTGTTAAATTAGGATATTGCCAATATACTGAAACTTCACAGAATATACAAATTTTAAATTCTAAAGGTTTAGATTTGAATCGATCTTATTCTTTTACTACGACAGTTGTAGGCCCACTAGTTTCTGATGGTGACCAAACTGCTGTTGGTAGAGCAGGCGATGTTAATCCATTTTTTGATAAAATTGAAACTGATCGACTTGTTAAAGAATCAACTGATGCAGCATTAGCTCAACTTGGTGCTGGCTTTGTTAAAACAGGTAAATATCCTGTTGTCTTTGATCGAGATGTCGCAACGGAAATTCTTGGTGCTTTTGCATCAGTATTTTCAGGAGATTCTGCAATGAAAAAAATGACAATTTTAGCAGATAAAGTAGGTCAAAAAGTATTTGGTAATAACATCACGATTATGGATGATCCATTCTACGAAGATGCACTTATTAAACCTATTTTTGATGATGAAGGCGTTCCTTGTAAAACTAAAGCTGTTGTAGAAAATGGATTACTAAATTGTTTATTACATAGTTTAAAAACCGCTAATTATTTTAAAACCAATCCTACAGGAAATGGTTTTAAACCTACCACCGATGGCGCTGTTTCTGCTACGGGAACTAACCTATTTATTAAAGAAGGTAATCTAACAAAAGATGAAATTATTGAAAGTGTTCAAGAAGGAATTTACATTACACAAGTAAATGGCCTTCATGCTGGTTTAAATCCTGTTTCAGGTGATTTTAATGTACAATCATCAGGTTTTATGATCAAAAATGGTAAAATTGATAAACCTGTTACATTATTTGTTACTTCTGGTAATTTCTTTGATATGATGAATAATATTGAATTAATAGGTAATGATATTGAAAAGCGTTTTATAGGTGTTGCATCCCCTACTTTAAAAGTTAAATCTCTTGCAATTTCAGGCAAATAACAGTAGATGAGACACATCTTTTTTGATGTGTTTTATTTTTAGATTGCAATTTATAATATAATAAGTTATAATAAATGATAAATAACCAATAATAAATAATAAGGAGGTATTATGAAAAATATGAAAGAGAGTATACCAATAAGTATTGAATTGAGTCGTTTTACTAATCGACTAGGAATTATTTTTTCTAATATAGCGATTTTTGCTCTTATTTTATCTTATATGGGATTTTTTAGTTTTTTAACTATTGCTTTTTTAATACTTATTGCAGGAATATTGATTATTTTGTCATTAGGTACCATTTTTATTATGATACCTAACTTTGGTGATTTTTTTTCTTCTTCAATAAAAATAGCTGCCAATATTTCGACATTTTTTTTGGATCATACATATCTATTCACTACTATAACACTAGTCCTTGCTATTGCTTCTTTTATAATTTTTATTTTTGATAAAAAAAATAGACAAATTGGAAGAATGATTTGTTCAGTATTTGTCTGTTTGTTGGCATTGATAGCTATCTTTATTATGAAAGTAGGGGTATTTTCATGAAAAAAGTTGAATTAGAAATAACTACTCCTAATGCTAAAATTGTACCTTGGATAATTGTTAATGGCAAAAACGTAAAAGTAAAAAAGGTAAATTCCATACTATATAAAACTACATTTTTAATAAATGATGAAAGCATTGAAATGATGATTTTTCATGGTCATGAATTAGAAGGTAAATATTGGTATTTATTTGCAATTTTATCATATTTCATAAGTTTTTTAGGTATTTTTAACCCACCATATTCAAAAAATTATTTATCATCGTATGTGAAACTATTATTTAAAATAGAAGATGATGAAAAAATTGTCCTACGTTATAATAATTTTAAACAATCTAAAAAAGCTTTAGAAGTTATTTGTGAAGCAGATTTTGAAGAAATTGAAAATGAATATTATCTTAATAGCAGTATCAAAAAAAGAAGAATAATTCTACTTATAGGAAAACTAATTGTTTGGATACTACTTAGTATTTTTGTAGGTTATTTTATGACAAAATTTTTTTAACAGGAGGAAAAATGAAAGTATATATTAAAAATAAATTTTTATCATTAAGAGGCGATTCAGCAATTTTAGATGAGAATTTGCAGCCAATCTATGTGGTAGAAGGAAAACTATTTAGTCTATCACATATGAAAAAGTTATATGATAGAAATAATAATTTGCTTTATATTATTAAAAACAGGGTTTTTAATTTTTTTCGCTATAAAACCTACATTTATGATCAAGACCATCAGTTAATTGCGACTATTAAAGATAAAATGTTTAATTTTAAACGTGAATACTTTATTGAAGGTTGTGAAGACGAAATTAGAATAGAAGGCAAATTCATAGGATTAACTAGTAAAATTATTAAAAATGGTCAAGTCTGTGGCATCATAAGGAGAAAAATTACTTTTCTAGCCGATGCTTTTGAGTTGGAAGCTAGCGAAGAAGATATGCCATTTATGATTGCAGTTGTTATAGCAATGGATAATTTAATAGATAAAAAACAAGCAGAGAATTCTTAATAATTGTAACAGCCTTTTTTTTGAAAAAAGTGCCATAATATGCTATAATATATGATGTTTTATGGAGGTAAAATTTATGAAAGCTACTAAAATGTTAATTTCTACTCTAAAAGAGGCACCGAATGAGGCAATTGTGCCTAGTCATATCCTTTTGATTAGAGCAGGAATGATTAGAAAATTAGTTGCAGGAGTATATAACTATTTACCGCTAGGCTTAAGAACTCTTACAAAAATTGAAAATATTATCCGTAATGAAATGGATAAAGCAGGAGCACTTGAAATATTATCTAGCGCTATCCAACCAAAAGAACTTTGGGAGGCATCAGGTCGTTGGCAAAAATATGGTCCTGAACTCATGCGATTTAAAGATCGTCACAATCGTGATTTTTGTTTGGGGCCAACTCATGAGGAAATCTTTACCGATTTAGTACGAAATGAAATAAAATCTAGAAAAAATTTACCTATTAATTTATATCAAATTCAAACTAAATATCGTGATGAATTACGCCCTCGTTTTGGCTTATTAAGAAGTAGGGAATTTATTATGAAAGATTCATATTCTTTTGACTTAGATGAAAAAGGACTAGATGAATCTTATAAAATTATGTATCAAACATATGAAAAAATTTTTACAAGACTAGGTATTAATTATCAAATTGTTCTTGCTGACACAGGGGCTATTGGTGGTGATAGTTCGCACCAATTTATGGCATTGTCAGATACTGGTGAAAGTGATATTATCTACTGTGAAAAATGCAAATATGCAGCAGATGGCGAAAAAGCTAAAGCTAAAGTCGATTTATATCGCACAAATGAAGAATTAAAGACAGTAGAACTTGTTAAAACACCAAATCAAAAAACTATTGACGAGGTTTGTACTTTTTTAAACGTCACAAAAAAAGATGTTGCTAAATCAATGATTTATCGTAATCTTGCTCAAAACGAACTAGTTTTAGTAATGGTAAGAGGCGATCGTGAAGTAAATGAAATCAAAGTTATCAATGCATTGAAAATTGCTGAACATGAACTAGTACTTGCTACATATGAGGATATTTTATCACTTAATTCTGTAGAGGGTTTTGTTGGCCCAGTTGGCATACAAAATCTTCGCATTCTAGTAGATGAAGAAGTTGCCGCTATGCATAATATCATTGTAGGAGCTAATAAATCTGATTATCATTTGAAGAATGTTAATTTTCAACGTGATTATACCGGTGAAGTCTTTGATTTAAGACAAGTAACAGAAGGCGATTTGTGTCCTATATGTGGTTACCAACTTAAAAAAGAAAGAGGAATTGAACTTGGTCAAATCTTTAAGCTTGGTACGAAATATTCTGAACCTTTGAAATGTACTTACCAAGATGAGAAGGGAAATAGTATTCCAATTGTTATGGGTTGCTATGGTATTGGAGTAACAAGAACTATGTCAAGTATTATCGAACAAAATTATGATGAGCATGGTATTATTTGGCCTATCAATGTCGCACCATATCATGTTGTTATTGTACCTGTAAATTATGAAGATGAATCAATTAAAGAGGGTGCTGATTATCTTTATGAACAACTTCAAAATCAGGGAATTGAAGTCATCTTAGATGATCGTGATGCAAAGGTTGGTTATAAATTCAAAGACTGGGAATTAATAGGCATTCCATTTATCATTACAATAGGTAGAAAAGCTTCTGAAAAAATTTGTGAAGTAAAACCTCGCCGTACACTTGAAAACATAAATTACTCATACGATGATGCTATGAATTTTGTGAAAAAAGAGATTGATAAATGTTTGTAAAAAAAAAATAAACTTATATCATAAAAAGATATAAGTTTTATTTTTTAAATACGCTAAAGTTGGCACTTGTTATAATTTTTGTTCCATATAAATCAGTTGCAAAATTGACAAAAATGATTTCAGATTCATTAATATATTTAACAACTTTTTTAGGCTTAGGTGATACGACAACAAATTTGATGGCATCATCTTCGAAAACGGCTCCTAAGAAAGATGAAAGTTCTCCTAAGTATCTTCTATGGGGTTGAACTCTTCCAGGATGATCTTTGGCACCATATTTTAATTCCCAAGTTGTTTTATTGTTAATTTGAATTTCACTATATGATGGTATAATCAAAAATTTTAAATAATATGTTTTTTTATTTATTTCAATCTTTACGTCAAAAATGTCGTTTTTAGTCCCTTTAACTTGATACTTTAAATTATTTTTATCAAGGTATCCTAAGAGTTGTTTATAAAGTTCTTTTGCTTTTAACATTGGCTGAAAAGATTTAAAGATGGTAATACATATAATGACTAAAACGATTAAAATAATAATATATGGCATATTTTCACCCTAGTTTAAATTAACATAAACTAAAAAAATTTGCAAGAAAAATATTAATTTTTTTTTTGCAAATTTTTTTCTTTTTTATATCATAATTTTCATGAAAATGATTAAAATTAAAGATTAAAATTTTATTAACGAATTGCTTGCGCAAACCATTTAATTGGTATATAATCGTATCACATTCGCAAAATTTAGCGAATTTTGAATATAAAAAAATAATGAACTTGAGGAGGGCTTTTATGGTAAAAAAGATAATAAAACGAGATGGACGAAAGAGAGTGTTTGATTCACAAAAAATAGAAAATGCTATTTATAAAGCTCAACTTGCTTGTGGAGATGATGATGTTAACTTATGCAAAATTATCACTAATAAAGTAGTTGATAAAGTAAATACAGACTTTGATAACCAAAATGTTTCAGTTGAAGAAGTTCAAAATATCATTGAAAATGTATTAATCGAGATGGGCGAAGCTGAAATTGCTAAAGCATTTATTAAATATAGAGCAGAACGTACAAAAGTTCGAGAGCGTAAAACCAATTTAATGAAGTCTTTATATGATATTACATTTAAAGATTCTAAAGATGAAGATATGAAACGTGAAAATGCCAATATAAATGCGGATACTCCAATGGGAATGATGTTAAAATATGGTAGTGAGGCTGCAAAACAATTTTATCTTAATGATTTAATTAAACCTGAAATTGCAAATGCCCATATTAAAGGTGATATTCACATTCATGATTTGGACTTCTATGCTTTAACAATGACATGTTGCCAAATTGATTTGATTGACTTATTTAAAGGTGGTTTTTCAACAGGAGATGGTTTTTTAAGAGAACCCAATGGTATTAGAAGTTATGCATCGCTTGCATGTATTGCTATTCAAGCAAACCAAAATGACCAACACGGTGGCCAAAGTATTCCTAACTTTGACTATGCAATGGCCTTAGGTGTTAGAAAGACTTACAAAAAAGAATTACGTAAAGCCCTTGAACAAATGTTAACTTTTGAAGATGTTGAAATAAATGATGATGAATTCAAATTGATGTTTGCCCAAATTGAGGCAGAAAATCATTTAGAAATTAGAATGAATGATGAAATATCAAAAGAAGCAATTTATAAAACACTAAACGCAAAATTTGGTGCAATTAGTGGCAAAAATTTTGACAAAGCTTTCAAAATTGCCATAACTGAGACAAAAGATGCTACTTATCAAGCAATGGAAGCTTTAATTCATAATTTAAATACCATGCATTCACGTGCAGGTGCACAAGTTCCATTCAGCTCATTAAACTATGGTACTGACACGTCTGATGAAGGTAGAATGGTAATGCACTGCTTACTTGATGCAACAATCAGAGGACTTGGCAATGGTGAAACTCCAATTTTTCCTATTCAAATTTTTAAAGTAAAAGAAGGTATTAATTATAACTCTGAGGATCCTAACTATGATTTATTTAAAAAATCAATGTATTGTTCTGGTAAACGTTTATTTCCCAACTTCTCTTTTATTGATGCGCCATATAATAAGCAATATTATAAACCTGGTGATTATAAAACTGAAGTTGCTTATATGGGGTGCCGTACGCGTGTTATCGCTAATGTCTATGATCCAACACAGGAAATTGTTACCGGCCGTGGCAATTTAAGTTTTACTTCTATTAATTTACCACGAATTGCTTTAAAATTAATGAATGTAGAAGATAAAAAAGAACGCATTCAAAAATTCTTTGATAATTTAGATTATTTACTTGATTTGTGTGAGGCGCAACTTCTTGAACGTTTTCATATTCAACAAAATAAATTTGTTTATAATTTTCCATTTTTAATGGGGCAAAAGATTTGGTTAGATAGTGACAAATTAAAACCATATGACAAGATATCTGAAGTAATTAAACATGGTACTCTTACAATCGGTTTTATCGGACTTGCTGAAACATTAAAAGCTTTAATAGGTGTACATCATGGTGAAAGTGAGGAGGCTCAAAAATTAGGCCTTGATATTATTGGGCATATGAGAGCAAAAACTGATGCCTATTCAAAGAAACACAAACTTAATTTCTCACTAATAGCTACACCAGCAGAAGGATTATCTGGTCGTTTTGTTAAAATGGATCGCGAGATTTTTGGTGAAATTGAAGGTATCACAAATCATAAATATTATACAAACTCTTTCCATATTCCCGTTTATTACAATATTTCTGTTTTTGATAAAATTAAGAAAGAGGCACCATATCACACTTTAACTAATGGTGGTCATATTTCTTATATTGAAGTAGATGGTGACATTGCGAAAAATTTAGATGCTTTTGAAGCAATTATTCGTTGCATGAAAGAAGAAGGTGTTGGTTATGGTGCCGTCAATCATCCAGTAGATCGAGATAGTGTTTGTGGCTATAATGGTATTATTGATAACGTTTGCCCAAAATGTGGTAGAACTGAAGATACTGTTCCATTTGAAAGGATTAGACGTATCACAGGTTACCTTGTAGGAACTGTTGATCGTTTTAATGACGCAAAACGTGAAGAACTCACCGATCGCGTAAAACATATGAAGGCGACAAATGCAAATTAGAATCGCTGGAACAATAAATGAATCCATAGTAGATGGTCCTGGCATCCGCTATGTCGTTTTTACACAAGGCTGTCCTCATCATTGCCCAGGTTGTCATAATCCTGAAACTCACGATTTTAAAGGTGGCACCTTACGAGAAATAGATGATTTAATTAATGAAATGAAACCTTACTCCTATATGACAGGCCTTACAATTAGTGGGGGTGAACCTTTTTTGCAAAAAAGCGCGATTTTACGACTTATTTTGGCATTTAAAAATATTTTTCCTAAAAAAAACATTGTTGTTTTTACAGGATACACAATTGAAGAATTGGAAAAGATGAATGATAATGAAATTAATCAAATACTTTCATTCATTGATTATTTAATTGATGGTCGTTTTGTAGAATCGCTTCGTGATATTTCACTTATCTATCGGGGTAGTTTAAATCAAAGAGTCATTGATATGAAAAAAACCTTAGAAGAAGGAACTGTTATAATTAAAGATTTTGAATCTTAAAGTCACAAATTTTTTGTGACTTTTTCTATTTGCACGATTTATTGTTTTTTCACATAAACTACTATGGGGTGATTTTATGAAATTAATTATTGGGAATATGACTTATAAAATGCAAGAATTTATTAAGAGTCATCATTTTTCTAGTAAAATGCTTGTCATCAATAAGATGTGTAATGTGAAAGCAATTAAGGTACCAGTAGATGTAATTATCCCTTTTGCCAAAGTAGAACTTAGTGGTTTACTTACAAATACTCAAGTTCCCATTGAAGAACTATTGATGAGTGTGACTGTTAAAAAAATATTATATGGGAATCAAAAGGCAGGTTTTCTAATTGAACAAATTGCTAAAAAATATCATATTAAAGCTGAATATTTTGATTTAAGTGATAGTGAGCTTGTTTTATAACAGGGATAAAAAAACTATCTACTTGCAAAAAGTCCTAAATTACGTTATAATAATACTATTGTTGTAGAAAAAATTGCGTATTACAGCGATTGAAGTAAAATTTATTAAGTATTTATCAATTTAATTGCTTGTAAGAAGGATAGTAAAAATGGATACAAAAGAAATTAATGAATTATTAGAAAGACAAAAATATATTCGTAATTTTTCCATTATTGCTCACATTGATCACGGAAAAAGTACATTAGCTGATCGCATTTTGGAAAAAACAAAAACTGTTGAACTAAGAGAGATGAAAGAACAACTTTTAGATTCAATGGATCTCGAAAGAGAAAGAGGAATTACAATCAAATTAAATGCTGTAGAATTAGAATATCTTGCGAAAGATGGCCATAGTTATATTTTTCATTTAATTGATACACCGGGTCATGTCGATTTTTCTTATGAAGTGTCAAGAAGTTTGGCTGCATGTGAAGGGGCAATCTTAGTGGTTGATGCTGCACAAGGCATTGAGGCACAAACCTTAGCTAATGTTTATCTTGCCATTGACAATAATTTGGAAATTATTACATTAATTAATAAAATTGACTTACCATCTGCTGACCCAGAGAAAGTAAAAAAAGAAGTTGAAGATATTATATGTCTTGACGCAAGTGATGCGATTTTGGCAAGTGCCAAAGAAGGAATTGGAATTGACGAATTGTTAGAAAAAATTGTATCTACTATTCCAGCACCAAAAGGAGATCCTGCTGCACCTCTTGAAGCTTTGATTTTTGATTCCTATTATGATAGTTACAAAGGTGTTGTTCCTTCGGTTCGAGTTATAAATGGTACTATTCGTATTGGTGATAAAATTAAAATGATGGCAACAGGTGCCATATATGAAGTAGTTGAATTAGGCGTTAATACTCCAAAACCTAAAAATCGACTTTTTTTGACAGTTGGTGACGTTGGCTGGATTGCTTGTAGTATCAAGGAAGTCCAAACCGTTCATGTTGGTGACACTATCACACATGAGAATGCACCAACTTCAAAACCATTACCAGGTTATCGTAAAATGAACTCTATGGTATTTTGTGGCCTATATCCCGTAGAACCTAATAAATATGAGGAATTAAAAGAAGCTTTGATGAAATTAAAATTAAATGATGCTTCGCTTGTCTTTGAACCAGAAACCTCTCAAGCACTTGGCTTTGGTTTTAGAACTGGCTTTTTGGGCTTGCTACATATGGATGTAATTCAAGAACGAATTGAAAGAGAATTTAAGATTGACTTAATTGCTACTGCTCCAAGTGTAGAGTATCATGTTTTACTCACAAATGGTAATGAAATTAAAATTGATAATCCTAGTGAACTACCTGATTTTACCACTATTAAAAAAATTTTAGAACCTTATGTTGAAGCAACAATTATGGTACCAACTGAATATATTGGTCCAATTATGGAACTTTGCCAAAATAAAAGGGGTAGTTTTGTTGGTATAAGTTACATTGAAGAATCAAGGGCATCTATACGATATGATATTCCACTTTCGGAAATAGTATATGATTTTTTTGATCGCTTAAAGTCTTCTACTAGAGGATATGCTTCGCTTGATTATACGCTTTCTAATTATCGAGAATCAAATTTAGTCAAACTTGATATTCTTTTGAATGGTGAAAAGATTGATGCGTTAAGTATCATCGTCCATAAGGATTTTGCTTATCGTAGAGGTAGAGCGTTGACACAAAAATTAAGAGGACTTATTCCTCGTCAACAATTTGAAATTCCTATTCAAGCTGCAGTGAATAGTAAGATAATTGCACGTGAAAATGTTGCAGCACTACGCAAAGATGTACTTGCTAAATGTTATGGCGGCGATATCTCTCGTAAGAAAAAACTTTTAGAAAAACAAAAAGAAGGTAAGAAAAGAATGAAGCAAGTAGGTTCTGTTGAAATTCCTCAAGAAGCCTTTCTTGCAGTATTACAATTAGATGATGAAAAGTAGTAGTGATAGAGATTAATTCTATGAACTACTATTTTTATTTTGCAAAAGTGGTAAAATGTGTTATAATTAGAGTGGGTGATAATATGTTAGGCTTATATATTCATATTCCATTTTGCAAAAAAACTTGCCCATATTGTGATTTTTTTAAAAATGTAAGTGGTGATGCTAAGAAAAATATTTTTGTCAATGCGCTCCTAGAGGAGATGAAAATTAAAAAACTTAGTAAATATTCATTCGATACCTTATACATTGGAGGAGGTAGTCCATCGTGTTTACCATTATTTTTGCTTGAAAAAATTTTTAAACAATTAGATAGTTACATTAATTTGAAACAACTAAGAGAGTTTACAGTTGAACTGAATCCAGATGATATAAGCGAAGCGTTAGTTTTATTACTGAAAAACTATCATGTAAATAGGGTAAGCATTGGTGTTCAAACTTTTTCACCAAAATTGCAACATGTTATTAAGCGATATATTACTTTTGATGAACTTGCTACAAAATTATCATTACTTCGCTCCCATCAATTGAATAACATAAATCTTGACTTAATGTATGCGATACCAGGTGAGACAATGGAAGATCTAGATTTGGATTTAAATTTATTGTTAAAACTTCAACCTACACACGTTTCAGCCTATTCTTTAATATTAGAAGAACATACAATTTTTTATCATCTTTATCAAAAAAATAAATTAACATTGGTTAAGGATAATGAAGAAAGTAAAATGTATCATCATTTGTGTCATATTCTTACTAATAATCATTTTTTTCACTATGAAATTAGTAACTTTGCAATAAAAGGATGTGAGTCTATGCATAATCTTCTATATTGGAATTGTGATGAATATCTTGCACTTGGTCCTTCTGCAAGTAGTTACTTTAATAGTTATCGATTTAAAAATACTTCTAATATGCGTAAATATTTAGACGGAATCGCTTCAACAAAGCTAGTTCTTGATGAAAACGAGTTTATTTCTCACGATGAAAAAATGAAAGAAGAACTAATTTTAGGTTTAAGAAAATCTAGTGGAATTTCAGTTCAGAAGTTTAAGAACAAATTTTCACTTGATCCAATTGTTGTTTTTCCAAATATAAAAAAGCTGCTTAATGAAGGTTTGTTAAAACAAAAAGAAGATAATATATATATTCCTCAAAAACATTTTTATCTTACCAATCACATTCTTGTTAAGATTTTTTAGATAAGAGATTAACATTCATGATTAAATGTATCTTTTCATATATTGATATAAGAAGGGATACAATGAAAAAAAGATATAGAACTTATTTTTCCAAAACTACTATTTCGATTATTTTTACAATTATACTAGGTTTTTTGATTGGTGTTTTTTCAACCAATACCTTACCAAAAACCATTTATGAAATAGATGATACACAAAAAAGTTATGTTCAAATTTTTTTGAATGCTTTTTCATTAAACTATTGGTATTTTTTTGTTTTATGGTTTTTAGGAATGCTGCCATTCGGTTTTTGTCTTGCCTATTTTATAACCTTTTTTAAAAGTTTTATGATTGGCGTTACTTTTGGACTTTGTTTAAAAAGTAGTGCCATGTTTGGCATTTTACATTTTGTAACTTTTGCTATTTTAGAAATGGGATTTCTTATTCCTTTACTTATCTATTTGGCAAGCAAAAGTGTTTCGTTTTCTATATTTGGTCGTAAAAGTTTACAACAAAATGGTCAAAACTATTTTAATATCTTAGTTTTTATAACTATTGCAATTGTTATCTATGCTATTTTAACTTGCTTTAAAATGAACTTTCTGGAGGTACAATAAAATGAATGATTTACTAGTTGAATATCAGTATTATCTTGTTTCAGAAAAGATGAAAAGTACTAATACAGTAAAATCTTATCTCAGTGATTTAGAAAATTACATGTATTACTTAGAAAATAAGTTACAAATTACAAATCCCGAAAATATTACCATTGAACATATTAAAAAATATTTAGCCTATTTAAAAAAATTGGGTTATTCTGCCACATCTAGTAGTAGAGCACTTAGCGCTATCAAAAGTTTTCATAAATTTTTATTTTTAGAAAGAAGAACACCTACAAATCCTGCTATTAATTTAGCATCACCAAAGTTAGATAAAAAATTGCCAACTGTTTTGTCGGTTGATGAAGTGATGAAATTACTGAATATTTTAACAGATGATACACCTTATCACTTACGAAATAAAGCGATGATTGAACTAGTTTATGCAACAGGTCTTAGAGTCTCTGAACTTGTTAATTTGAAATTGGTCGATTTGCGCCTCACCAATAAAATGATTCAAACTATTGGTAAAGGAAATAAAGAGCGAATTGTTCCTGTTAATGATTATGCCATCAAAGTCTTAAGACAGTATTTACTTGAATCAAGGCCGAAACTTGCAGTGCCCTCAAAAGAACAAGGCTATGTCTTTTTAAATCATCTAGGTGGTCCCTTATCAAGACAAAGTTTCTTTATAATTTTAAAAGAAATGGCCAAAGAGGCAGGAATTAATAAAGAAATATCTCCTCATACTTTGCGTCATTCTTTTGCGACACACCTTTTAGAAGCAGGAACTGATTTACGTTTGATTCAAGAAATGTTAGGTCATGAAGATATTTCGACTACCCAAATTTATACCCATCTAAGTAATCAAAAATTAAAGGAAATATATAAAGGAGCACATCCACATGGAAAAAATGAAATTTAAAAGAATATTTGTTATTGTAGCCGATTCCTTAGGTATTGGTGAAGCCCCTGATGCAGAAGAATACAATGATATAGGAGCGAATACTTTTGGACATATTGCCAACTTTTCTAAAGAATTTACTATTCCCACACTTCAAAAATTAGGTATAGGGAATTTATGTCCAAATCAAAAAATTTTATGTGCCTTGCCGCCACTAGGCGTAATTGCTAGAATGAAAGAACAAAGTGTTGGCAAAGATACTTTAACAGGTCACTTTGAATTAATGGGGTTAAAAGTTGAACATCCTTTTCCTTCTTTTACTGAAACAGGATTTCCAAAAGAATTGATTGAAGCTTTAGAAAATTTTAGTGGTCGAAAAGTAATTGGCAATATTAGTGCAAGTGGTACTGAAATTATCAAGGATTTGGGAGAAGAACAATTAAAAACTGGCGCTTTAATTGTTTATACCTCTGCTGATTCGGTTTTGCAAATTGCGGCAAACGAGGAAGTGATTCCACTTGATGAATTATATCGAATATGTGAATATGCAAGAAAAATTACAATTGAAAACAAAGCATGGCAAGTAGGTAGAATTATTGCTCGACCATATGTTGGTACAAATAAAAATAATTTTATTAGAACCTCTAATCGTCATGATTATGCGTTAAAACCTTTTGATAAAACTTGTCTTAATTATTTAAGTGAAAAAAACTTAGAAGTTATCGCTATAGGTAAAATTAATGATATTTTTGACGGATATGGTATTACAAAGGCATTAAGAACCATTTCAAATCACGATGGTATGTTAAAAACCATAGCTAAAGTAGAAGGTGACTTTACAGGTTTGTGCTTTACCAATCTTGTAGATTTTGACGCATTATATGGTCATCGCCGTGATTTAGAGGGTTATAAAAAAGCAATAGAAGAATTTGATCAAGATTTAGCTACTCTTTTATCTAAATTAAACAATGATGACTTAATAATGGTAGTTGCAGATCATGGCAATGACCCTATTCACCATGGAACTGACCATACAAGAGAATATGTGCCACTAATTTGTTATCATAAGAATATTAAAGGTAAAATATTGCCAGATTTAGAGAGTTTTGCTTGCGTCGGAGCTACAATATGCGATAATTTTGAAGTTAAGATGCCAAAAATTGGCTACTCTATTCTAAAAGAATTACTATGAGAGAACGTTTTTTAATACCATTTAATGAAAATACACGTTTAGTAGCTTATAGATGGTCAAATCCTGAAATTTCAATGATTGGTTGTATTCTAATAGCTCATGGTCTTAGCGAACACATTACACGTTATAATGATTTTGCTGAGTTTTTAGTTAATCGCGGCTTTACTGTTATAGGTAGTGACCATTTTGGACATGGTGAATCATGTGCGGATGTTAAAAAAAATGGTCAAATAGAAGAAGATGATTTTATAAATAAGGTTATTCAAAGTATTCATCTTACAAGACAATATTTTAAGTCTGATTTTAAAGGTATTACTTGCCTATTTGGTCATAGTATGGGTTCAATTGCTACGCAAAGTTACATTCAGCGGTATCCAAATGAATTTCAAAAAGTTATACTTTCTGGCACAGATGTGGGTGATTTTAAATATGTTTTTTTGAAATTACTTACATATGGCAAAGTTAAAAAACATGACTATCTTTCTTCAAGTAAACTAATTTATAATCTTACCTTTGGTAATTTTGCCAAAAAATTTAAGGAGGAGAGTCCTTTTAACTGGCTTTCTAAGAATCAAAAAAATGTCAAAGATTATGAAGCAGATCCCTTATGTGGTGCACCAGTAAGCGATGCCACCTATTATTCAATTGCAAAAACTTTACGTACTAGTTTTAAAACTAAGTCTATTAAAATGATTTATCCAAATATTGAAATTTTAATTTTTTCAGGTGCAAAAGATCATGTAAGTTGCATGGGTAAATCTGTTAAAAAATTATATAAAAAATATTTAAAACAGAACCTAAAAGTTAAAATGAAGTTATATGATGAACTTCGTCATGAAACTCTTAATGAATTAGAAAATAGAATAGTTTATCAAGATATTTTAGATTTTTTAATAAAGTAATCTGCTCTCACAGCGTTCGAAATAAATTTATCCTAATAATTATTAATTCAAATTATATTATAAAATGGTTAAAAAATAATTTTAACCATTTTATTTTTTTTATAAATTATTTTTTATTTATAAATTGAATTCTTGTTTATTCAATAGTTTATATTTATAAAAAGAAACTATTGAAGCTTGTAGCAAGTTATCAACGTATTAAAAAAATATAAAATTATTCCCATTTTACTTTGATTTTTTTATAGTTAACATAATATATATTATAGGAAGTTAAATATAAATATATAAATTAGTAGAATATTATATTTAAATACTTCATCTGTGCTATATTAAGTGAATATATGACAAATAAATTAATAATTCTACTTTAAATTATATCATTTTAATACCTCATGAATATATTTAAAAAACTAATAAGTCAAAAATAAAGGTTTTTTTGATTTGAGGTAAATAATTGAATAATTATAAACTTAATAGCAAAAAAAGCTAAAATAGCGAAATTTAAAGCTTAAATAATAAAAAAAATCATCTTCTTTCAAAATAAAAAACCTTCTGTAAGAAGGTGAAAAAAGTTTAATAACATATTTATATTTTTAAACGCTAAAAAAAGGTATAAATTTTAATCATTTATACCTTCTATACGATCAACGATATTTAAATTCATCTTTAAAGCAATATCGTAAATATATTTTGTGTATTCATCATTCATTCTATTAGGCGAATGAGCATCATCATTAATCATTACTTTAGCATTTTTTGCTTTTGCTATTTCCCAAAATTCCCTTCTTGGATAAGGAAAATTAATTCCTTCATTTTGATAAAATTCTTTTCTTTGATAAAAAGAGTTACGTACTCCATTAACATTTATTTCTAGAATGACGTTATTTTCAATCGCTACATCAATAATTTCATTTGATACTTCTTCACATAATTTATTCCAAACGTTAATGTTCCAAGCAAAGATTTCAGGATGGGCAATAATCTTAAAATATCCACTTTTCATCGCTTGAGTAACGGTTTTGGCATATACATGAATTTCATCTTCTGATAACTCATCATAAATGCTTTTATAGATATCGTCTACTTTGATATAATGCTGTCCTAACACCAAGAAATCAAGTTGGCTCAAAAATTCTTTATATTTATCTTGTAACTCATCCATATATTCAATTTCAATACCTGATAGCACACAGATTTCATTTTTATGAAGTTCTTTAGCTTTTTGTAAAGCATCTAAATAGATTTCATTATACTGTTCAATGGACATTCTTCTTGATTTCAATCTTTTTTGTAAGAATTTAGGAAATGGACCATGATCAGTAATTGCAATGGTATGATATTGCATACTAATAGCTTTTTTAACATAATCTTCAACATTTCCAATTGCATGTTTACATAAAAATGTATGAGTGTGATAATTAGCACTAATTTTCTTGTTCATAATTTACTCCAAAAATAATACGTGGATCATTATCATTG
Organism: uncultured Bacilli bacterium; assembly: GCA_944326155.1. Lineage (GTDB taxonomy): Bacteria > Bacillota_I > Bacilli_A > ML615J-28 > CAG-313 > CAG-313. The sequence goes on along the minus strand of CALVCV010000001.1, from coordinate 56,574 downwards.
ATTAATTTCATCCATTTGGCACTTCTTCCTTTACCTAGTGGCATAATCACTTGTTCGTCGCGTAATTTAAAAAGAATTCGATTGATAGTTGAATCACTCGCATCAGGATGGTACTTTCGAATATCTTCTTTTGTAAAATATTTAGGCACTTTTTTATAGATAGTTTCTTCTATTACATCGCTTTTATAAGCACGTTTATTAAAAGAAATATTTTTTACAATGATGTCGAGGTTCTTATAAGCTTGATTTATCAGCTTAAATATAAGACGCGTTGTATCTGATGTTTGTAAATAGTTCGTATAATAATTAAGGCTTCCTTTTGCAATACTATCTTCTATTTGGTTATAAATTTCATAGTAAAGTTCCATAAAACTAACGTATTCAAAAACTAAAACATCCGATAAAATAAGCATATAGTATAAATAAAAAACACTAATACAATCATTATGTTTTGTAAAAGGTATTAGATTTTTCATCTCCATAAAAGTAATAACTGATAAATAAATCGATTCAAACTTTTTTTGCACACGATATTGATGGTAATTATCTAATATTTGGTTAAAAGCAAGACGAATACTAATAGGTTTAGACTTTTTGTTATTTGTTTGAAGCATTTTCGGTGAAAAGGACGTTGATCTTTTGCCAAAAATTAAATTTAAATTATCAAGCATATCTGAACTATTAAATGATAGATGTTGTTTTGCGGCATCATGCATACGAATAAAGACTTTTTTAATACCTAAAACAACTTCTTCTTCTTTGTTTTTGGGCGCTACTTTTTCCAAAATTATTAGTCGTAAACGATTTTCAGATATAGACATTTTGAGAAGTTTTGTTGCAAAAAAAGTATCTTTTTCTAAAGTATCTAAGTACAAATAGGGACTTTGATCACGAAGTGCTTCTTGATATTGTTCGTTTTTGCCTAGTAATTTATAAGTTGCTAACATATCCATTAAGATATCAGATGGAATAATATAATGATTTAAAACCTCAAAATTGTCCATGCGAAACACCTCTAATTAATTGAATCATTCTAATTATATCATTTTTTTATTTTTTTTCAAGTAAAAAAGAACAACCTCAAAAAGAATAGAAAAAATCTAATTTTTTGAGGTTGTATTTTTATATGCTTTTTTATGTGGCTTTTCTATAAATTTAAAAATTAATGGCACTACGAAAAAGCCACAAAAACTAAGCAAAAAATGAATAAATAAGGTAAAATATAAATTGTTATGAACTGAAGAAGGTACAACTTCATACACCAAATATATACTTCCTACAACAATAGCGCCTATCAGTAAGCGAATCAGTTTTTGTGTGCCTGTCACATTGATATCAAATTTTACAAAACGTGCCTCAAGTAGGTTAGCAATCATAAAGCCTATCATCAAGCCATATCCTTTGTAAAAGTCTCTAGCGAAAATATCAAAGAATAAACATGGTAAAAAAAGGATAATTGTGATAATATATAGGATATTTTTTTTGCCAGCAAGTACTTTTTGTATAAAAGTAAAAAGAATTGTGATTAAAATACCCAGTACAACGCCACATACAACATCAGTAAAAAAATGTACGCCTAAATATAATCTTGAAATAGCAATAAGGATGATTAGGACAATACACACAATTTGTAGCCATAGAAATCTCTTAGCTTTAAAATTAAGTGTAAGGCTACTATATAGACAACTACTATTCATCGCATGACCACTCGGAAATGAAGAACCTGTGGCGCCATCTTTGGCAACATCTAGCTTACGAAGATGTTCGTATCCAGTATGCTCGAACGGTCTTCTGCGCATGAAAAAAGTTTTGAGGATATTATTGAGTATTATGGCTAAAAATAAATTATAAGCAATAATATAGCCTTTTTCCTTATTGCAAATCCAATAAACAACCATTAAGATTACAATTAAACCAATACTACCAAAAATAAGAGAAACATATTGATTAAATAAATTTAAAAAGTCGCATTTAAAACTATCAAACCATTGTAAAATTTTCCATTCAAAATCTAGTGTTTTCATATTATAAATAATGTATTGTTTTTAGTTTAGAATTATTTGACAAAATTTTAGATTTTTTTGATAGTTCTATTAGCGTTTTAACTTCATGAATAGTGAGTCTACGAATTTCACCTTCCGATAAATCATCGATTTTAATATTTCCGAAACGAATTCTGGTAAGACGCTTTACTTCATAACCAACTACTTTAAACATTTCTTTTATTTGGTGATTCATACCTTGAGTAATCGTAATTCTAACAAGTGATGATGAGTTATCGCGGTCAATCGATTCAATTGATACAAGAGCAGGTAGGGTCATTTTACCATTTATCATAACACCATTTTGTAATCGATTTAAGGCATCATTATTCATAATACCTCTTACTCTTACCAAATATTCTTTTTGAATACCACTTTTTGGTCCTACCATTTTATTCATAAACTCGCCGTCATTTGTTAATAGAATAACACCTTTGGTATCATAATCAAGTCTACCAACAGGAAAAACTTTAAACTTTTTAAATTCATCAGGTACAAGATCAAGGATAATCTTTCTATCAAACTCATCACTTACACTACAAATATATCCTCTAGGCTTATTGAGCACTAAATATAAAGAGGAAAGTTTAGAAACAACAATATCATCAACTGTTACTTCATCTTTGGGACCAACTTTGGTACCTAAAGAATCAACTACATGACCATTGACTTTTACACGGCCTTCTAAAATTAGTTCTTCAGCTTTTCTTCTTGAAGCGATTCCGCTTGCGGCAATTCTTTTTTGAATTCTTTCCATTTTTTCCTCCTTTAAATTTCTTTTTTTACTAAGTATATTATACTAAAAGTGGTTTTTTTAATCAAGTAATAAAATAATTATTTTTTTAGCCTAAAAAACGCTATTTTTAGCGTTTTTTATAATAATTTAATTAATAAGTAGGAAACGATAAAAGTGGTTATATCGGTCAAAATTCCCACCCAAATTGTGTGACCGGTTTTTTTCATTTTAATGGAAGAAAAATATAAAGCTACAATATAAATCGTAGTATCAGATCCACCTTGAATTAGTGTTGATAAAGCACCGAGTTTTGAATCAACACCATATGTTTCAAAAACTTTACTCATCATTAAAAGAGAACTTGACCAAGAAATAGGTTTTAAAATACATTGCATGATTATTTCTGGTATAATATTTATTTTACTTAAGAAGTTTGATAAAAGTTCCATAATACCACTATGAAGAAAGACATTAATTGCAAAAATGATAGCTAATATATTAGGAAAAATGGTTAAAATGGTTTTAAAACTATTTTCTACACCTGTTAAAAAAGCTTCATATGCATTTACTTTTTTCCATATTGCAAAAAGTACAATACATAAAATATAAAAAACAACAATTTGCATAAACTACTTCTTCTTTCTAAGGGTGATGAAATAAAGGATACGATCAAGAGTAAGTGTAAAAATTGTTGCAATGGAAGTGACTAAAATCATCAAAAAAATAAGTGATATTGAAGTTTTTCCTTGATACATTGATCGTAAACTAATAATTGTAGTCGGAAAGAAGGTGAGTGTACTAATATTTAATAAAACAAAAGTTATCATCGCAGGAGAGGGTGTTTCTTTATTATTTTCTTCTTGTAACAGTTGAAAAGCTTTAAGGCCAAGTGGTGTTGCTGCAGCACCAAGCCCTAACATATTTGCAACGAGATTTGAACAAATATATTCCATACAAAGTGAATCTTTATCAATACTAGGAAATAAGAAAGCAAGAGGTTTTTTTAATAATCTCGTAATATTTTTAATTAAGCCTGATGCAATAGCAATTTGAAAAATTCCATTCCAAAATAAAATCAAAAGAGCAAGTTTTAAAAAGATTTGAAATGCATCTGTTGCCGAATTGATAATGATACTTCCTAACTCTTCCGTAGATCCTGTCAATATACTAATAAAGATGCCAATTAAAACTAAAATCGACCAAATTTTATTCATCTTTTCTACTCCTAAACTTTACATTGCATATCATCTTTTCTTCTGTGTAGTAACAAATCGTTAATTCATTATCTTGTTCAAAAATTTTATAAGAAAGCTCTTCTTCTTTTGTAACAGGTACCAACAAATTTTCCTTTTCAATTATGTAGTGGCTTTTGCCAGAAATCGCAAAAAGGACATCAAATTTAGAAAGAAGTTGTTTTTGACTATATTTATTAAAACAATACTTTGCAATATTTTCATGAACATTCCAATCATCAGAGCAATTAAAAGTAACTACGACAATTTCAAAATCATCTTTTTTAAATGTTGTGACGAGAGTTCTTTTGGCAAGTTTTGTATAACCTGTTTTACCCCCTGTTACAAGTTCATTATTTATCACAAGTTGATGTTTATTAAAAAAGTACATCTTCTTATGACTAATAATAGTAGGGTTATACTCTTTAGTACTTGTAATTTTACGAAATGTTTCATTTTGCATTGCATAACTCATTAAAAGTGCCATGTCGTATGTAGTTGTATAATTTTTGCTAGTTTCATCTAAACCATGAGGGTTTTCAAAGGTGGAATCATGCATTCCAATCTTTTTAGCAAGTTTATTCATTAAATACACAAAGTCTTCCATCTTACCACTATAATGAAGTGCAAGAGCATTTGCTGCATCATTACCACTACGTAGCATCAAACCATATAATAAATCATTTACGCTGATTACATCACCAACCTCTAAATAAATTGAAGAACCAGTTGCTTGAAGTGCATCATCGGCAATTACTACAAAATCATCTAAAGCATATGTTTCAATTGCAGTTATGCAAGTTAAAATTTTAGTGGTGGATGCCGGCAGCATTCGTTCATAAATATTGTTTTGATATAAAATGCGTTTTGTTGTGACATCCATTGCAATTGAACTTTTGGCATTATCATATAAACTACTAGTTGTGGAGATTACTTTTTTATCATGTTTAAATAAATCTAATTTAAAAATGATCACAACGATTGTGCAAAGTAAAATCAAAAATAAAAATAACCAAAACTTTTTCTTCATTTTATCACCAATACATTATACGAAAAAAAGCAAAAGCTAGAAGTAAAATATAACTTCTAGCTTAAAAAATTCTTTATTAAGTTTTCAACCTCATCAATTGTTTTATCAAAATGTTCAGTATCAATATTTACAATAGTCGCGGCAGTTTTATTTTTGAACCAAGTAAACTGCCTTTTCGCATAATGTCTTGAATTTTTCTTAATTAAGGCAATAGCTTCTTCTTTTGTCAAATCACCATTTAAATATGAAATAATTTCTTTATATCCTATGGCGACTTTTGAGGTGCGTGAAAAATGATTAATTTGAATAGCTTTTACTTCTTCAATTAGACCATCGGAAATCATTTGATCCACACGCTGATTAATTCTTTCATATAGGGCATCACGATTATCATTTAAGAAAATAAGGAGTGTATCATAGTAAAAATCCTTATTCTGAGAGCGTGAATCTTTTGAAATGGGGGATTGTGCAAGTTCAATTGCTCTAATGAGCCTTTTGCGATTATTTGGATGAATCTTTTCTGCCGCACTTTTATCTAAATCTACTAGCATTTGATACAAAGTTTCATTAGAAATATCATCAAATTTCGCATCAATACGTTTTTCTTCATCAAAATGATAATTCTTAATCACCGCATCAATATAAAGTCCACTACCACCAACAAGTAGTGGAATTTTATTATCTTTTTGCATTTTATTAATTAATATTCTTACTTTTTTTTGAAAGTCATATACTGAAAATTCATCTTTAGGATCAATGATATCGATAAAATGATGTTTTACTAAATTTTGTTCTCTCATTGTGGGTTTAGCAGTTCCAATATCCATTTTGCGATAAACTTGATAAGCGTCTGTATTAATGATATCGGTATGAAGACGTTTTGCAATTTCAATTGATAATTTAGTTTTACCAACCGCAGTAGGACCTGTAATAACAATAACCTTTTGCATCAATTTCCTACCCTCTTAAAAAGTTTTTCAATCTCATATTGGGAAAAATGAATAACTGTTGGTCTACCATGTGGACAAGTATAAGGGTTTTGACAATGGTCTAAATCATTCAATAACTGTCGTACTTCATCAATATGAATCAACATATTCGCTTTAATGGATTTTTTACAACTTAATAGTTTAGCGATTTCATCATACATAAGACTTCTATCAACACTTTTATTTTGTAAAAGATAATTGAAGATATCACTGATAAATTCACGTTCATGGTTTGCTGGAATCCAAAGTGGTACTTTTCGTATGATAACAGTATTTTTATCAAATAGTTCATATTCAATATGCATCTTAGCCAGTTCAATTTTTTTATTCTCAAGTAAATTGATTTCAAAAATTGGTAAATTTATGGTAAGTGGTACAAGCAATTCATAAAACTCAGACGTTTGGGTAGTAAAACTACTACTAATTTTTTCGTACATAATTCTTTCCATTGCCGCATGTTGATCAATCAAATATAAATTGCTATCTTTTTGAAAAATTAAATAAGTTAAATCATATTGGCCAATGTACTCCAAACTTTGAAAAAAATTGTTGTTTTCATCATTTTCAAAATTCATTTTTGGTTGTTTGATTTCCTCTTTTATAAATACTGACGTGTTGATATTTTTTTCTTGATAAGTAAAAATATCGTCATCATTAATTGTTACTTTATCATCAGGCTTTATATCAGTCTTCAATTCAACAGCTACACTAGATGGAAAATCATCCCAGTTCATCAATGTCTTAACCGGCTTATTAAGAGGTCTATCTTCTTCTTTTTTAAAATTATTTTTAATAGAAGGAATACTAGTTGCTACTTCATCTAAATTGACTTCATAAATCAATTGAGTATTCCTAAGAACATTCTTGATGGTTTCAGTAATTAAATTACGAAGTTCTCGTTCATCGGTAAAACGCACCTCAAGTTTGGTTGGATGTACATTGACATCTACATAACTAGGATTGGCGATAATTTCTAAAACGACGATTGGATACTTACCGATTGGTAGATAACTTTTATAAGCATCAATAATCGCATAAATCAAGTTTTGATTCTTAATAATTCGATGATTGATAATGAGATTGATTGCATTTTTATTTGAACGAAAAACAGAAATATTTGAAGTATAACCTTTAATTTGATAAAGGCTACTTTTTTCCTCAAAAGCAATCATTGATTTAGCGATTTCTGATCCGTATATCTCTTTTATAATTAAGTCAAAATCATTTGAACCATCGGTTGCAAAAAAGACTTTACCATTATTAGTTAGTATAAAAGCAATTTGAGGGTATGCAAGGCTTAACTTGGTAATAAGTTGCATCGTATGAGAAAGTTCAACTTGCTCACTACTTAAATGTTTTAGTCTTGCAGGAGTATTATGAAATATTTTACTTACTTCAATCTTAGTACCTCTTGGAAAACTTGTTAATTTTTCCTCAAGCAAACGATTAAATTCGTAGACTTTTGTGTAGCCTTCATAGCCATTAATTGATGAAGTAATTTCGATATGCGATATGGAAGCAATTGATGGTAAAGCTTCTCCTCTAAAACCAAGAGTCCTAATAGCAAAAAGGTCGTTAAAACTTTTGATTTTACTTGTTGCATGAGGTTTAATTGCAAGTGAAATGTCTTCTGCATTCATACCAATTCCATTATCGATAATCGTAATTTTATCAATGCCTGCGCTTACCAAATCGATACGAATAGTAGTTGCATCAGCATCAATACTATTTTCAACTAACTCTTTTACAATACTTGCAGGACGTTCAATGACTTCGCCTGCCGCAATCATATTAGTTAGTTCCGTAGATAATTCAATAATTTTAGGTCTATTATTCATTTTTTAATTCCTCTTTTATCTTGGAAAGTTCGAGTAATGCTTCAATAGGTTTCATATTATCAACATCCATATTATTTAAATAATCGATAAGTTTAGTATGGACTGGGTTAGTTTTTTCAACATATTGAATAAGAGGTTTCTGATAGTTTTGAATTGATAAAAGATTTTTATCATAAACTTGTTTTCTTTCTAATTTATTTAATATATCTCTTGCTCTATTTGTAACATCAAAAGGAAGATTAGCAAGAGATGCTACATTAATGCCATAGCTTTGATCAGATGGACCATCTAATACTTTATGTAAGAAAACAATATCGCCATATTCACTACCAACAGTGGCTTCTACATGAACATTTTTCAATCCAGAAAGAGTATCTTCAAGAGCAGTTAACTCATGATAATGGGTAGAAAATAATGTCTTTGCGCCAATCTCATTATGAATATATTCTATAATTGCTTGAGCAAGAGCCATGCCATCAAAAGTAGCAGTACCTCTTCCCACTTCATCTAAAATAATTAAACTACGCATTGTAGCATTACTGAGGGCATAATTTACTTCAAGCATTTCTGTCATGAAGGTTGATTCACCACTTGCAATATCATCACTTGAACCTATTCTTGTAAATATTTGATCAAAAATTGGTAGTTTAGCATAATTTGCAGGAACAAAAGAACCAATTTGCGCCATAATAACAATCAAAGCATTTTGTCTCATATATGTTGATTTACCACTCATATTAGGACCTGTAATAAGAAGAATTTTGTCATTATTAAATAAATTTAAATCATTCGAAATAAATTCTTTTTCATTTACAGCTTCAATTACAGGATGACGACCATTTTCGATAATCATTTCATCATATAAAGAGAAGGATGGTCTTATGTATTTATTTGTTCTAGCTACGTTCGCTAAAGCAATGAGCATATCTAATTCAGAGATTACTTTTGCAACATTTTGTAATTCATGAATGTAATTTTTACATTCATTGCGAATGGAATTAAAAATTTCATTTTCTAATTCTAATGTTCTTTCATCTGATCGTAAAATTAATGTTTCTCTTTCCTTTAATTCTTCAGTAATAAAACGTTCAGAATTACTTGTTGTTTGTTTTCGAATATATCCAAATTCAGGTTTTACTTGAGAAAGATATGACTTTGTAATTTCGATATAATAACCAAACACTTTATTGTAAGCAACTTTAAGGGTCTTGATGCCAGTTTTGTCACGTTCACGTTTTTCTAAATTAATTAAAAATTCTTTATTTGTCGAACTAATATGTTTAATTTGATCTAATTCTTCATTGAAACCATCTTTAATTACACCGCCGTCTTTTAAAGAATAACCACTATCCTCGCGAATTGCTCTATCTAAGAGGTCGAATAATTTTTCGAAGGTAATTATTTCACTCGCTTTCTGTGAAGCGACAATAACATTCAATTTTTGAAGATTTTTTTTAATATTAGGTAATACACTTATCGATTTTTTTAGTTGAATTAAATCTTTAGGACTAAGTGAGCCATAGCTAATACGACCTACAATTCTTTCTAAATCATAGATTTCAAAGAGGTCATTTTTGACATCTTCAGTAACCAAAAAATTCTTGATAAATGTTTCAATTAAATCTTGACGTTGAGTGATTTTTTTGAGGTTGACAAGAGGATATAATAAATTTTTTTTCAGAAATCGTGAACCCATAGCAGTTGAACATTTATCTAGAATTGAGAACAAAGTATTTTTAAAACGATTCCCTTTAAGAGATTCTATTAGTTCTAAGTTTTTTACTGCATTATTGTCTAATTTTAAATAATCTTTTGATTCATAATATTTAAACTCTTGTAAGTGAACAAGAACACGTTTTTGCGTTTTAATAATATAAGCAATTAATCGTTTACATCCGCTAAGGTGTTCCTTTTTGACATTTGCAAATAAACTATCTAAATAATTATCAACAGTTATTTCTTCAAAAACGGATACTAAAATACCATACAATTTTGAAAGTGTTATTTGAATATTTTTATCAATGTTCTTACTTAAAACAATTTCTTTAATTGAAAGTTTTTGAATCTCATTATAGACGAGTTCTATATGAGAGGGAAACTCAATCACTGAAGCATCACCGGTTGATAGATCAATATAGCTTAATAAATAGCATTGATTGATTTTTTCGATAGCACCAATATAGTTGTTGGTCTTATCATTTAGGTAGTTTTCATCTATATTTGTACCAGGTGTGACAATTTTAATTACATCTCTTTGAACTATTTTTTTTCCCCCTGGTTCTTCTAATTGTTCAACAATGGCAACTTTATATCCTTTATCTGTCAATTTTTCAATGTAAGCATTAACCGCGTGATAAGGTACACCACACATCGGAACACGATCATTATTTACACCTGCATCTCTTCCTGTAAGAACGATTTCTAATTCTCTACTAGCGACAATAGCATCATTAAAAAACATTTCATAGAAGTCACCAAGTCTAAAAAAGACTAAAGTATCCGGATAATTTTCTTTAATTTCTAGGTATTGTCTCATCATTGGCGTATATTTGTTTTTATCTATTTTTTCGTACATATAGTTTTCCTCGTAATTTTAAAATAATTATAGCATAGTTTTAAAATTTTGTCACTTTTTGGATAATTTTTTTATGCTTTACTTATTCAATTTTTCCTATAAAAAAAGATAAATTAGGCATAATTTATCTTTTTTTTATATAATTATTTTTGATTGATAACATAGTCTAAGGCTTTCGTTACTGGAAAAGAAATTAACATGCCACATAGCATTTCAATGAGTCCATTTATACCCACAAATAGAATAACAAAGGTCAGTGGATTCGCTGCTTTAAGCATATTTGCCAATTCTTGAATATAGTCTGTTTGGTAAAAACAAATGACTAGCATAGTCATGAAAAGGATGGTATTTAAAAAGGGCATCAGAAAACAAGCGATTGCACTAGCTAATGTCTTATTCCCACTTTTTGCAATCAACTTATAAAGTAGCCCAGGTAGCCATCCTGCAAGCATTCTAGTAGGAACGCAGACAAGAAAAGTCAAAAAAGGGTTAATTGAAAAAAGGACTTCCCCAAAAGGGCTATAGCCAAGGCATTGAAAAAAACTAACAAAGCCAAAAATTGTCCCTAAAATTAATCCTACATATGGTCCACCAATTATAGCACCAATCGCTATCGGGATAATTGTAAGAGTAATTTCCAAACCTAATGTTTTAATTGGTATAAATGCCACTACAACAACTAGCGATGCTAAAATTGCAGTTAAAGAAATTTTTTGAATTCTTTCGTGTTTAGTCATATCTTACCTCCTATTAAGTATATGCTTTTTTTAATTAATCAATAAATTCAAATATGTAATCAAAAATATAAACAGTATCATTATTTTTAACGCCTAATTCTTTTAGTTTTTTATCAACACCCATATCCCGTAATTTTTTTGCAAAAAATCGTACACTTGCTTCATTCTCAAAATTCGTGCGCTCAAAAATTTTTTTCACACCTTCACCTACAACGTGATAATATCCGTCATCTGAACGGTATATTTCAAAATCAGGTTTTTTGGGAATAAAATTATATTCTACTACTTCTTGTAAATTTTCTTCGAGTGGCTTTAATTTTTTTACTTCATCAAGAGTATTTGCAATTTTGTAAACCAATTGTTTTAAATTAGTTTTTGTATAAGCAGAAATTGGAACTACATCTTGAATACCAGTTTTTGCTATAAATTTTGATAAATTTTCATTAGATGAAGGTAAATCCATTTTATTGGCAACGACAATTTCAGGTCTACTACCTAAATTTTCATCGTATTGTAATAATTCATTGCGAATCTTTTGATAATCTTCAACAGGATTTCTGCCTTCCATACCACTCATATCAATGACATGGACAATTACTCGGGTTCTTTCAATATGTTTCAAAAACTTAATGCCAAGGCCAGCACCCATTGAAGCACCTTCGATTAATCCTGGTAAGTCAGCAATTACAAAACTTCTACCATCTCCAACACCAACTACACCAAGATTAGGATGTAGAGTTGTAAAATGATACGATGCAATTTTAGGTTTGGCTTGTGATACAACGGATATGAGTGTTGATTTACCAACAGATGGAAATCCTACGAGTCCTACATCTGCAAGTACTTTTAATTCTAACTGTAAGTCACGTTCAACACCTGGCACGCCTTTTTCTGCATATTCAGGAGCAGGATTTCTTGATGTTGCAAAAGCAGCATTTCCTTTACCTCCTCTGCCTCCTTCGGCAACAACAACTTCTTGTGCATGTTTGGTTACATCACCAATAACAACATTTGTATTGGCATCAAGGATGGTTGTACCTATTGGTACTTTTACGTATACATCCTTACCTGCTTTACCAAACATATTTTTATCCATTCCGTTTTGTCCACGTTCTGCTTTGATAATTCTAGTATATCGAAAATCTAATAAAGTTGAAAGTCCTTCATCGCCAACAAAAATAATGCTACCGCCACGACCACCATTTCCGCCTGATGGGCCACCCATCGCTACATATTTTTCATGAAGAAAAAATGATCCGCCATTTCCACCATCACCTGCTTTAACATGTATTTTTACGCTATCAACAAACATATCTTCACCTCTTTTCTAATAAAATAAAAGCACTTGTAAAATCACAAGTGCGTATGAATTGTCAAAATTATTCCACTGGGTATACAGAAACTTGTTTTTTATCTTTACCTTTGCGTTCATATTTAACAATACCATCAATCATACAAAACAATGTATCATCTTTTCCGAGACCAACATTCTTACCTGGATGAACTTTTGTACCTCTTTGACGATAGATAATAGAACCAGCAGTGGCAAATTGACCATCAGATAATTTAGCACCTAAACGTTTAGACTCAGAGTCACGACCATTTTTAGTAGAACTAACACCTTTTTTAGATGCAAAAAATTGTAAATTCAGTCTTATCATGATGAACCTCCTATTATTTATTTTCAATTTTTATAAGTAAATTATTAGGATAACTCGCTTGAAAGTCTAAAAGTGTATCTTTCAAATTTTCAAAAATAGTATTTACAAAAGAAATAGTTTCCTTTTCTAGATTATTATATTGTAAATGAGTCAAGCTGATATATCCTTTTTTTTCATTTTGAATCAAATCAAAACAATTAGGTATAATTCTTTCAAGTAGATTTATACTCATCAATACAGCAGTTGAAATACCTGCGCACACTATATCTTTGCCATAATCGGCATAGTCTGCATGACCAGTCACTTCCAACTTTGTCCATAAATTATCATCTTTAACTAAAAAAACTTGTATCATTTGAAAATTATTCAGAAATAGTATTAATCAAAACTTTTGTATATGCTTGACGATGACCTTGTTTTTTATGATAATTCTTTTTAGACTTGTATTTGAAAACAATAATTTTTTTGCCACGACCTTGTTTTTCAATGGTTCCAGTTACTTTGGCACCTTTAACAAGGGGTGTACCTACTTTATCGCCTACAAGTAAAACTTGATCAAAAACGACTTCTTGACCTGCTTCACCATCTAGTTTTTCAACATAAATAGTGTCACCTTCTGCTGCACGGTATTGTTTACCGCCAGTAACAAAAATTGCGTACATCTAAATTACCTCCTCATAAATATTTTTAAGACACGCCAGTAGGGTGGATTAATCACTTGTAAACCCTTTTTGAGCGGTTGCTAGACATAACAACAAATATATTATACTATATTTATGTAAATATTGCAAATAAATTGAAATTATTTTTTATAACTTATTAAAAAACGCACTAACGCACTATAGTATTCCCATAGTGCGTTTTTTCTTAATTATTTGATAAATTATTTTCTTTCACTTCTTCATCTAAATTATCTTTTTCTTCATCGTCAATTGATACATCAAAATCTTCATCATCTTTATTAAGATTGTTTACAATATCATTTGGATTAATTCGAAAATTTTTATTTTTTAACTTCTCTTCAATTTCCTCATTTAATTTATCAAAGTCTAAATTTTTCATTACTTCATTACTTACATTCATACCAAAATTAACTGCTTTATTTGCAAAGTCTTGAATATCTTTAACAAAACTATTTTTATCAAAGTTTTCTGTTTTTTCTTCCATTTTAGGAAAAGGATTCATTTTTTCACGTTCAAATTTTAATAATGAGTAAAGAAGGGTCCCTTTATTAAAAACTATTTGAACCATCTCTTGAATTTCACTTGTAGGTTGACCAATATATTTTTTTGTATCAATAGATTCTAAATTTTTAGGAAGGTCAAAAGCAAAATTTTTTAAACTCAAAACTATTTCATTATAGGTATCAACAAGTATAATTGCTGAAGCATACGAATTGGGTCTGTTTGTACTACGAATGGCAGAATTGTTCGCTTGTAATAATGCAAGCATTTTATCAAGATCATTAATGTTCATATTTACCTCCAATTTTTCTTGAGGCATTTTTAGGCAGATGGTATCTTCATCCACCCAAAATGCTCGATTTTTTTTAATTAAGCCTTTTGCACGTTTAACATAAGTGGATGAATATGTATTACCTTTTTCATCGATTACTTGAATAATTTTGTTCATATAACTCCTCATAAAGAATAGGTTATTCCTTAAATTTTTATACGATGAACGTCTTAAAAATATTATTTTAATTTTTAGCATCTATTTTTCAAGCGTAATACATTAATCTAAATTAAAAATGACAAACATACTTTATTTAGATTGATTTTGTACATCGTTTTTAGTGATGAGTGTCTCCTCCTATATCTGTACATCACTATTATATCATTTGCTAACCATCAAAACAATTCTATTGCTTTTTATTATAAATTAGTTTTCTCCTTTCGACAATTACGTTTATATAATTGCAACAATTTAGGTCTTGTATAGCGTAATATAGCAAAAGATAGATAATTAATTAACGCATTAGCTACTACTACTGGAAACCCTAATAGTAAAAAATATTTTGGAGCAATAAAAATAATAAGAATACCAAAGATAATGGATAAAAAATGAATCATTTCTCCATAGCAACATTCAGTCAAAAATTTTTGAACATAAATGTTATTGTTAGGTTCTAACACTTTGTTTTTACGAAAATTTGCAAGGGTTCCAAGTTCTGGAATATGATCTTTCCATTTTTTTATTTTTATCTTTTCATAAAACTTTCTTTCCCATTTGAAAATGTGAAAACATTTTTTTCGATGGTCAAACCATCTTAAAGGAAGTTTATGTATCACAAATGCTAAAAAAGCATCTATTAAAAAAATAACTAGAATATTCAGTAGTGTAATTTTTATGACAAAAAACCAATCATATGTGTATAAATTAATGCCTATTAAGCCATTGAATAAAGCAATGTACACCAAAGTGATACTGATAATAATAAAATAAATTATCATTTTAATCTACCTCATCATATGCCAATGGTTTTTGGTAAACTTCTTCATATACTTTTTTCCAAGCCATTTCGTTTTTTTCACAAAGACTTTTAATCCCATCTTTTTGATTTAGTGTAAGATTTGGATAAATGGGATCTAAAAAATGAAGACTATATTCTTTGATATAAAAGCCATCTTCTCCTATATAATTGGTATCTTTCATGGTGATAAAACAAGGAACAACAGGCACATTATTCTTATATGCATATTTAAAAGCTCCAGTTTTTAATGGTCTTGGTTTAGGATAATTCCACCACATCGCTTGTTCAGGATAAATCAAGATAACATCATTACGTTTTAAAATGGTTTCAATAGCCTTAGTAAACTCAATCATCGTACTCATATTAGAACTAAGCGGTAGTGTATTACAGTTACGAAAAAAATAACCATAAAGGCCTTTAAAGCTGTAATTACCTTCTCTAATTACTTTATAAAATCGTTTCTTATTTCGATGTAAGTAAGAAGCAAGCGTAATATGTAAAGCAAAATTATCATACGGATTAAAATGATTACATGTAAGAATAAAACCAGTTTGAATTGAATCTAATTTTTCAATACCTGTAACTTGTTTAATTATCAGTTTTTGTTTTTTAATTAATTTTTCAATATATTGTTTAGCAATCTTATTAGCGATTGCAGTATTAATTCTATGAAACCATTTTTTATTTAAATAGTCCACGTCTTCTGGCTTTAAGGATTTATAAGGCGGATTTTCTTCTACTTCTACATTAAAACGTCCTTCTTTTTCATATCTTTTTATTTTTTCTAATACTTCTAATCTTTTTGGATCTTTCATACTATGCCTCTAGTAGCTACCATAAAGTTTTAAGTAATTGCGAAGTCTCACTGTTTCATCGAGAGCTTTTTTCTTTAGTGCTACTTCAATCATTTTATCCTTTTCCATTTCAGTTTGTGAATAATTTTTTAGGATATGGGTAATTTTATCATAAAATGGAGATTTTGAAGCATATTGCCAAAAATATTCACCATAAAGAATATCATCATAATGCCATGGTTTTGCGGTTAATTTAAAATGAATTAATTTAATTTTTTCATCTTTTTTTACATGTGGTAAAGGCGCTTTATTCCAAGTCTCATCTAAATATAAAACTTTTTTTCGACAAATAACGTTTAAATAATCTTGATCTGGAGCTATAATAAATTTAACTTTAGACATTAAATTGATAAATTGATCATAAACCTTTTCTTCTCTAAATTTTTTCAAGTTCATAACCAAGATACCTGAATTAAAATATTTAACTGCAGGGATGCCTAAAGCATCTTTTGAATATTGTCGAAATTCTGCATAGGAATTGACAACATCATCTTTAATAACTCCTAAATAATATGTTTCTAAATCATGATTATACAAATTAGCTATATCATCGACAACAACAATGTCCGAATCAAGATAAAGTGCTTTATCATATTCAGGAAATAATTCTGCAATAAATAATCTATAATAAATGGCTTCTGAATAATAGTCGCGTGTATGAAGAACAAAGTTTAATTGATTAAGACGTTCTTTTAAATTTACAAAAGAAATATGATAATGTTCATCTTGATATTGCGATAGTATTTTTTTATAATCTTCACATAAATCATTATTTAAAATATGAATTTCATACTGATAGTTCTTTGAACTATTTGCTTTAATTGATTCAAGCGCAACACTAAAAAAAGGCGCATAATTGTTATCTATGGCAAAAAAGATAGGTATAATTGGTTTGCTAATAATTTTATTCATTTGTATATTTCCTTTCTTAAATTTTTCTATATCTAATATAATTTTTACTAATATAAATATACTAAATTTTTATAAAAAAAGCCACCTCATATTTATATAAAACACTATCTTATTTACTACACTATAAGTAGAGTAAAGAGAATTTAACTCTCTAAATAAGAGAAATGTTAAAATAGTGGCTTTTTAGTTGATAAAAAAAAATACCTATGCTAGAATAGTATATATGGAAAATAATGAATTAAATGTTAATGAAAATGATGAAAAAATTGTTGTCTCACAAAATATTATAAAATATCGTAAAAAATTAGGCCTTACCCAATTAGAACTTGCGGAAAAAATTAACTATTCTGATAAGACTTTATCTAAGTGGGAACGTGCTGAAACCTTACCTGATATCATTACTTTAAAGCAATTGGCCAATATTTTTAATGTTAGTGTTGATACTTTAATCAGTTCTGAAAATATTGTTATTGAGTATGTTCCCAAGCAAGAAAGGAGAAAACTATCTAAAAGGAGTATTATCTCAATTAGTTTATTATCAGCTGGTATCGTTTGGTTTATTGCCACAATTGCGTTTGTTATTTTAAAATTATTACCAATCAATTTTGATGAAAGTACCATTAAATCTTGGATTCCTTTTATTTATGCTATACCGATTACTGCTATTTTATTACTTGTTTTTTCATGTATTTGGGGAAATCATATTTATCAATTTTTAATGACATCAATTTTGCTTTGGTCAATTATTCTTGCTATACATTTGAGCCTACTGAATATTGAACAAATTTATTTATTATATATTTTACCAATACCTCTACAAATTATGGCTTTTATATTCTTTATAATTCTAAAAAAGAAGAAAAAATAAAGTTACTATATATAGTAACTTTATTTTTTTATTAAGTTCTTATTATTAAAATTATTTTCTTGGAAATTTAATATTTGCATGTGCTGCTGCAAGTCTTGCAATTGGAACACGATATGGCGAGCAAGATACATAATCTAAACCTAGTTTATGACAGAATTCGATTGAATCTGGATCACCACCATGTTCACCACAAATACCAAGTTTAATATTTGCTCTTGTAGCACGACCATCTTCCACAGCAATCTTCATTAGTCGACCAACACCAGTTTGATCAATATGAGCAAATGGATCGTTTTCAAAAATCTTACGATTGTAATATTCTTCTAAGAATTTACCCGCATCATCACGGCTAAATCCGAATGTCATTTGTGTTAAATCATTTGTGCCAAAACTAAAAAATTCTGCAACTTCAGCAATTTCTCCTGCTGTTAAAGCACCGCGTGGAACTTCAATCATGGTACCGAATTTATATTCTAGAGTAGTGTTGTTTTCAGCAAGAACTTCTTTAATCGTCTTTTCAACAACTTCATGAACGTATTTTAATTCCTTAACGTCACCAACAAGTGGTATCATAATTTCAGGAGTTACGTTATATCCTTCTTTGTTAACAGCAATTGCAGCCTCAATTACAGCTCTTGTTTGCATTTCAGCAATTTCAGGATATGTAATAGATAAACGGCATCCACGATGACCTAGCATTGGGTTAAATTCATGTAAACTTTCAACTGTAGCTTTTAGTTTTTCAAAAGGTATATTCATTTCTTTTGAAAGTTCAGCAATTTCTTCATCAGTATGAGGTAAGAATTCATGTAGAGGTGGATCTAAATAACGAACAGTAACAGCTTTACCTTTCATAGCTTTATAAATTCCAATAAAATCATTTCTTTGCATTGGTAATAATTTAGCTAAAGCTTTACGACGATCCGCTTCATTATCAGCTACAATCATTTCACGAACTGCCATAATACGATCTGCTTCAAAGAACATATGTTCTGTACGGCAAAGACCAACACCCTCAGCACCAAAATCAAATGCAACTTTAGCATCACGAGGATTATCAGCGTTTGTTCTAATCTTTAAAGCACGATATTTGTCTGCCCATTCCATTAATGTAGCAAAATCACCTGATACTGTAGCATCTACAGTCGCAATTGCTTCACCATAAACATATCCTGTATTGCCATCAATTGAAATCCAGTCAAGTTCATTATAACGTTTGTCACCAACTTCAAAGTATTTTTCTTCTTCATTTACTCTAATTTCACCAGCACCGGCAACGCAACAAGTACCCATACCACGAGCGACTACAGCAGCATGACTAGTCATACCGCCACGACCTGTTAGAATACCTTGAGACGCAATCATACCTTCAATATCCTCTGGAGAAGTTTCTAATCTTACTAAAACAACTTTCATACCTTCAGCCTTTAGTTCTTTTGCACGTTCAGCATTAAATACAACTTGACCACAAGCAGCACCTGGAGAAGCTGGAAGACCCTTTGTAATTGGAGTTGCAGCCTTTAAGGCTTTTTGGTCAAAACCTTTGTGAAGTAAAGCATCAAGAGATTTAGGCTCAACCATTAATACAGCTTGTTGTTCAGTAATTAAGCCTTCTTTTACCATGTCAATTGCTATTTTTAAAGCTGCTTGAGCGGTTCTTTTACCATTTCTTGTTTGTAACATAAATAATTTACCTTTTTCAATTGTAAACTCCATGTCTTGCATATCATGATAATGTTGTTCAAGAGTTTTAGCAACATTTTTAAATTCTTCATATAAGGCTGGATTATCTTCTTGTAAATGAGCAATTGGGAACGGAGTTCTAATACCAGCTACAACATCTTCGCCTTGCGCATTAAACAAATATTCACCATAAAGAACATTTTCGCCTGTTGCAGGATTTCTTGAAAAAGCAACACCTGTACCTGAATCATCTCCCATATTACCGAATACCATAGATTGTACATTAACAGCAGTACCCCATGAATAAGGAATATTATTTAAACGACGATAAACATTTGCTCTTGGATTATCCCATGATCTAAATACAGCTTTAACGGCTTCTAATAATTGAACATTTGGATCTTGAGGAAAAGGTTCACCTTTTAATTCAGCATATTTAACTTTAAATTCATCAACTAATTTTTTTAAGTCAGCGGCATCTAATTCAGTATCTAAGGTTACACCTTTATCTTCTTTCATAGTGTCCATTAAAGCTTCGAAATTTTCTTTTTTGATTTCCATTACAACATCAGCAAACATTTGGATGAATCTTCTATATGAATCATATGCAAAACGAGGATTATTAGTAAGTTTTGCAAGACCTTCAACCGATTCATCTGTTAAGCCTAAATTTAGGATAGTATCCATCATTCCAGGCATAGATGCACGAGCACCACTACGAACTGATACAAGTAAAGGGTTGGCATTATCACCAAATTTTTTGTTTTGTTGTGCTTCTACTGTTTTTAAGGCAGCAAAAATTTGTTCTACTACTTCAGGAGCAAGAACTTTGCCATCTTCATAATACTTAGCACAAGCTTCAGTGGTAACTGTAAAACCATGCGGAACTGGTAGACCAATAGAAGTCATTTCGGCAAGATTTGCACCTTTACCACCTAGAAGGTTACGCATTGTTGCATTACCTTCTTTGAATAAATAAACAAATTTACTCATTATTTTTCTCCTTTTTCTATAAACTTACTTGCATATTATATCATAAACTTAACTTTTTTGCAAATAAAATATACCTATTCAATCAACTAAATCAAAAAACACATTACCAAATAGTATTTAATTGATAATGTGTTTTAATTTTTTAATTTGCGTTGTTCACTTTGACTTTCGAAACTTGTGTAGGGTTATTCACATTTAAAATATCTTTTAAACTATTTACAAATTCACTAGATGTAAAAATTGACACTAAATTGCTACAGCCCGAAAAACAGTTACGACCAATTTCGGTAATTTGGTTTGCAAAGCTAACACTTGTTAAATCTGTACAATTGGCAAAAGCATTACTACCTAGGACTTCCAAAGCGATAGGAAGAATGACTGATCCTAAATTACGACAGCGTTCAAAAGCACGCGCCCCAATTGTTTTGATATTTACGTTAAAATTTACTACTGTAAGATTGCTACAATTGCTAAATGCTTCTGCACCAATTTCTTCAACCATTGTGCCAAAAGTCACCATCTCAAGTGTTTGATTTAAACTAAAGGCTCCATCATAAATTTTCTTTACTCCATTAGGAATTACAAAGCGATGCGCTGCTTGACCTTCAGAAATGCCTCTACCAGCAGGGTATCTAAGTAGTGTAGCCTGATCTTTAGTATAAAGTATACCATTGATACTAGAAAATACGGCATTTTCTTCAACCACTTCAATTGAAAGTAGTGAAGTTGCAAGCGAAAAAAAGTCATCGCCAATATCAGATTCATCCGCATTAAGAGGATTTTTACCTATATAGGTAATATTTTTACCAATAATAATTTTATCAATATGATTATAGCTTGAAAAACCAAGACTAGTATCAATAAGTTTTGTGACGGGAATGCCATCGACGCTATCTGGAATTGTAATAGTAGCTCCATCATTATTTGCAGCATCGTCAAGACGATAAATATAATATTCACTGCCCTTATCATTTAATCTAATATCAAACGTATTTTGCGCATTACGAAGTTCATCACTAATTTTTTCTTTTTGCCAAATACTACCTCTCAAAATTAAGATGGTCGTAAGGGTACCTACAACAAGAACTAAAACACAGATAATTATTATAAAGTTTGTTTTTTTCATATCAATTCACCTTAAATTAATTATACCGAATTATATTTAGTTTTTCAATTATTTTAAACTATAACGCTTAATTTCATATAACATCTGATAGTAAGATGATATTCGACTTCTTCTTTTAGATTCTAATTTTTTAATATTTAAATACATTAAATAAAGGCAAATTAAAATAATACCATAGTAACGCATAATAAAACTTACAATTATAATACATAATATACATAAAAGCCCAATTAAGATAAAAACTTCGCTTATTAGAATTTTTTTATCCACCAAAAATAAATCATTAATAAAGCGATATCCATCAAGTGGAAATAAAGGCAGCAGATTAATGGTTATCATCAAGATATTAAAACGAACCAAAAAATTTGTTAAATTAACCTTTATAACAAATAGTAAAAATAGAATGAGTAAGATATTTATAGCAATGCCTACCCATATCAATGATAAGTTTTTGCCATTTATATTTTACTTTTTCTAAATTAACATCGAACCTACCTCCGAATAAATTCATATTAAGACAATATACTTCCCCACCAAAAATTTTTACAAAACTTAAATGTCCTATCTCATGTAATAAAATCATTAAATAGCAAAGTAAGCATTGTTTTAAAAAACCTGAAAATACACAAATGAATATAAATATTAGCATTGCATAACTAATTTTAACCTTCAACCATTTGATAAAAATCATAATACTTCCCATCCTTTTTTATAATTAATTCAAATGTATACTTTTCATCTTGAGTTTTAGCAAGACCAATAATTGTACCTTTACCAATATAATTATATATTGAAAAATCAATTGATATGAGACCATCATAGGTATATTCAAAACCATCTGATGCTTCAAGAGTTATCGCATAAGTATCATCATTATGTTTTATAATTTTGGTAACTACTCCACTTGCACTTGAGACAACGCCAGAAAAATTATCATTTACAACATAATTGATGTTATTTTGATACCTAACTTGATCATATAAATTACTACTATCTACATTTAAATCGTCATCAATAATGATAAACTCACCAAACATACCATTAAAAAGGGTCACCATTTTTAAAAAGTTTAAATTTTTACGAATGGTATTTTCACTAAGTTTTACATTTTGAACAGATATTGAGACTTTATCAATTATTACAAGGCAGAGTAAAATAAATGTACTTAAAAAAATTCTAAGAAAAAGTTTAGTGACAAAGTTATTGCGAATTTTTTTCTTACTGCTATCCGATAATTTTTTATCTGATTTCACTATTTTATGATATTTATAAATAAGGCTATCTTTTTTCATTATCTCACCAATTTATTTTATGAATTTTATTCCTTATTTATGTGCTAAATACTTTAAATATTTTAGAATTTTCTTTCATACTATAATAGGTGTTTCCAATAATAATATGGTCAATTACCAGTATTTCTAATAGCTTGGCCTGTTGAACAAAGACTGATGTAGCTTTTAAGTCTGCAATACTAGGACTTGGATCACCACTTGGATGATTATGTACAAGAATGATAGCAGATGAAGATAATTTTAATGCCCACTTAAAAATATCCTTTCCATCTAAGAGGCTCATTGAAATAGTTCCTTGTGTAATTAATTTATCTTGAATCAATACACCTTTGGTATTTAAAAAAATTGCGTATAAATATTCTTTTTTTAATAGATTTAATTTAGGATAATATGCATCAAATACTTGTTTAGGGTTATTATAGATAATGATTTCAGTTTTCGTATCTAATACTCGAAGTCCTAACTCAATTGAAGCAAGTAAAGTTATGGCTTTTATCTTACCAATCCCCTTAATCTGCGTAAGTTCTTCTAAGGTTGCTTCGTTGATATCTGCAAGATTTTTATAACTATATAGTAAATTTTTAGCAACCTCAATAACATTTTCACTTTTTGAACCTGTTCTTAAAATAATTGCAAGTAATTCTATATTGCTTAAACTGTGAATACCATATTTAATAGCTTTTTCTCTTGGTCGGTCATAATTAGGAATTTCTTTTAACATTTTCGCCTCCTACTATATAAATAAATACGGTTTCAGTATAAAAAATTCGTTAAAAAAGTGATATGAACTACATATCACTTTTTCTCTTTAATAAATTACGGATTTCACTTACAAGATATAAACTACCAAAAAATATAGTAAAATCAACAGGTTTTTGATATACTTCTTCAATGGCTCTTTCTAAACTTTCTTCATACTTTTTATTTTTTGCCTTTGAAATTTGATATAACTCACTTGCTTTTGCGCTACGTGCATAAGTGTATTGAACAAAAATAATTTCAGTAAAGGTTTGATCAATTAAATGAATCATATTCGTCAATTCTTTATCATGCGAAATAGCAACAATAGCTCTTTTTTTAGAATAGGGAAGGCTTTTTACAAATCGACAAATACTATTTACTCCATCAATATTATGACCACCATCAAGCAAGATTAAAGGGTTTTTTGATATCATTTCAAGACGTCCTACCCATGTTACATCACTTAGACCAATATATAGGTCATCATCAATTAAAGTAATATCATAGTTTTTTAAAATATCTTTTAAAAGTTTAAAAGCTTCGATAACAACTAATGCATTGTGTATTTGATGAAAACCTGCGAGATTTAAACGAATATCTTTAAAATTCTCATATGAAAATAAAGAATAATCAATTGCAACTTTCTGAACTTTAACTTTGTCAAAAGCTGGAAAAATCACAATAGCATCTTTGTGCTTTGCAACATCTAGACATATATTTTGTAAATCAGTTGTATCAATACCACAAATAAAGGGAATTTTTTCTTTAACAATGCCCAGTTTTTCACCAAGAATTTCTTCTAAAGTATTCCCTAGTACTTGCATATGGTCGAAAGCAACATTTGTAATAATCGATAAAAGAGGTGTAATAACATTAGTAGCATCTAACCTACCACCCATTCCTACTTCGACAATTGCTAAATCTAAATCATCTAAATTTGAAAAGTACAAAAAAGCAACAAGTGTAATAAATTCAAAAAAAGTAGGTAATTCATAACCATCTTTTTCAATTTGTCTATACTTACTTAAAATTAAATTAGCGTATTTTAACAATTCATCATCGCTAATATATTGATTGTCATAAGTTATTCGTTCATTAAAACAAGTAATATAGGGAGAGGTATAAGTTGCAATGTGTAAGCCTTTTTTTATCAATATATTTTTTAACATGGCAACTGTGCTTCCTTTGCCATTGGTACCTGTTACATGAATCGATTTGAATTTATCCTGTGGATTATTAAATAAGTTACAGTAATATTTCATTTTGTCTAGACTAACTTTTTTCGAAAAACGTTTTTGAACTTGAACCCAACTAATAAATTCTTGAACATCAATAAATTTCATATTATTTTTCCAACTCTAAAAGAAGTTCTTTAACTTCTTTTAATTGCTCTTGATAACTAGCTAATTTATTTTTTTCCTCCGTAATTTTAGAAGTAGGTGCTTTTAAAATAAAGTTTTGGTTATTTAACATATTCTCAGATCTTGCCACTTCTTTTTCTAATTTTTCGTATTTTAATTTTAGTTTTGCAATTTCTTCATCAATATCAATCAATTCTTTTAACAAAATAACAACATTAATATTTTCGATTACTTTAACAATCGCATCAGTCTTATCTATAGTTTTCGCAATTACTAATTGATCAAAATTCGTAAATTTTTTTAAATATTCTTGATGAGCAAGTAAAAATTTCTTTAAAGCGTCATCATTTGTTTCAAGTGAGATATTAATAGTTTTACTCATTGGAACATTCATTTCACTACGAATATTACGAACAGTAGTAATAATTTCAAATAATTTACTTGTTTCATTGATAATTGTTTGATTAAAAGAACAATCTACCACTTTTGGCCACTCACTTATAGTAATTGATGAGTCATAGAAATTTTGAAAAATTTCTTCAGTCACAAATGGCATAAACGGATGAAGTAGCTTAACAATTGTAATTAAAACTTTAGTTAACACTGCACAAGTATTTATCTTACGTTCTTGTTCTGTTTTTATAAAATCAACTTTGGTCATTTCTAAATACCATGAAGCAAAGTCGTCCCATGTAAAATTATAAATGGCTCTTGCAACTTCACCAAATTCAAAACTCTCATATTTACTATCTACATAAGTAATTAATGCATTCATTTTACTTAAAATCCAACTATCCAAAGCTGTTAAGTTTAGAAAATCAATTTGTTCACCTTGATAATTATTGTTGATTAAATTCATCTTGACAAAACGAGAAATATTCCAAATTTTGTTAATATAGTTCCAAGATGAGGCCATTTTTTCATCAGAAAATCGTAAATCTTGACCTGGAGTTGAATTGGTTGTTAAGAAATAACGCAAAGCATCACAACCATATTGATCAACAATATCAAATGGATCAACGACATTACCTAAAGATTTACTCATCTTACGACCTTGATCATCACGAATCAAGCCATGTATTAAACATTTCTTAAATGGTCTTTGTTTCATAAAATGCTTTGCGTCAATAGCCATTCTAGCAACCCAGAAAAAAATAATATCATAACCAGTAACTAGACAATCAAGTGGAAAGTATCTTTGTAAATCACTTGTCTTTTTTGGCCAGCCAAGGGTTGAAAAAGGCCAAAGAGCACTCGAAAACCAAGTATCCAAAACATCTTCATCTTGAACCCAACCATCGCCAATGGGTTCTGACATACCAACATAAACCTGTTCTCCCTTATACCAAGCAGGAATGCGATGTCCCCACCAAAGTTGTCGAGAAATGCACCAATCTTGAATATTATTTAAATCTAGCCATATTTCAAGGGTTTTACTAAAGCGAGGTGGGATAAATTCAATAGCATCGCAACTTGCTTGCATATCAAGTACATCTTTAGCAAGTGGTTCCATTTTTACAAACCATTGCTTTGAAAGTCTTGGTTCAACTATAACACCTGTTCTTTCTGAGTGACCAACAGAATGAACCAATTTTTCAATTTTGGTGCATAGACCATGTTGTTGCAAATAATTTACAACTTCATCGCGACATTTGAAACGATCCATACCTTGATATTTGCCTGCATATTCGTTCATTGTACCATCTTCATTCATACAAATAATACAATCTAAATGATGACGTGTTCCTACTTCAAAGTCATTTGGATCATGGGCAGGCGTTACCTTAACTACACCTGTGCCAAATTCCATATCAACATATTCATCACTAATAATAGGAATAATACGATTGGTACCTGGAATATAGACATTTTTACCAATATATTTTTGGTAACGTTCATCATTAGGATTGACCATCAACGCAACATCACCAAACATCGTTTCAGGTCTTGTAGTTGCAATTTCCAAGCCACCATCTTCATCTACAAAAGGATATAGAATATGATAGAAAGCACCCTCTATTTCCTTATATTCGACCTCAATATTAGAAAGCGCCGTTTTAGCTTCAACATCCCAGTTAATAATACGTTCGCCACGATAAATTAATCCTTCATTATATAAACGAACAAAGACCGTTTTAACAGCTTCTTGTAAACCTTCATCCAAAGTAAATCGTTCTTTTGTATAATCAAGTGATAATCCAAGTACAGCCCATTGTTTTCTAATAAATTCAGCATATTCATGCTTCCAATCCCAAACGACTTCTAAAAATTTTTCTCTCCCTAAATCATATCGACTAACGCCTTGTGTTTTCAATTTTGCGTCGACTTTAGCTTGTGTAGCAATTCCTGCATGGTCCATACCAGGAATCCATAAAGCATCATAACCTTGCATTCTTTTACGACGAATGATAATATCTTGAAGCGTTGTGTCCCATGCGTGCCCAATATGCAATTTACCAGTTACATTTGGTGGGGGAATAACAATCGTGTATGGTATTTTACTTTGATCGCCACTTGTAAAAAAGCCATTCTTAACCCAATAATTATACTTTCCTTCCTCTACATCTTTAAATACATATTTCG
This sequence comes from uncultured Bacilli bacterium, assembly GCA_944326155.1. Taxonomy (GTDB): domain Bacteria; phylum Bacillota_I; class Bacilli_A; order ML615J-28; family CAG-313; genus CAG-313. The sequence goes on along the minus strand of CALVCV010000001.1, from coordinate 28,848 downwards.
GTGCCATGTCTTTTGTCTTTAGTTTAAACATAATTCCTCCTTATTATTTTCAAATAAAAAAAGTTTCATCCTTTTTTAAAGGACGAAACGTAATCCGCGGTACCACCTTTGTTAATAAATAATTTTTATTCTCTCATCATTTTAACGCAAAGTTACGGCTTAAGTTAATGAAACTTTCTCACTTAAGCATCTCAAAGGCTACCTTCAAAAACAAATAATTAAGTTTTTCACCAAACAACTTATCTCTAAAAATACTTGTTTTTTACTCTTCCTCATCAAAGATTTTATTAAATAAATCAAATCATCTTATTATACCATTAAATTAAACTTTAGTCAAAATTTTAGTATATAAATCTACTTTATTTATTTTGAATCATGCAATATAATCACCATGTCTTTTATAAATTTTATCAATATGAATTTCTTTATCAAAATACATTGTATACCTTTGATTGCTACACATATAATTATTCAAATAAATAGACCTTTTCATTGACTAAATTTTTGATATTTTCCAGTATATCTTTGAAACCTATACTTCAACTTTCTACCAACCCTTATTTTACTTTCTTTTATCAACTCTCGTTATATAATTAATCGGTATGACCTACTCACTTTTAAAGATACCCTCTTAAATAAGTTTGCACTACATCTATTGTTAGTTTTAAGTGACTACTCCATATCACCAGGATATCTAAAGTCCCCTCTTGGACTTAAAGTTAATTTAAATATCTTGATACCTTCTGCACCAGTTAGACGTTTATATTGATTGTGATTAAAACGTGAAAGAAAATTATCATAATATTTTTGACATTCTTCAAGATTTAAATTAAAACAAACGTTGAGCAAAAAAATTAATCGATCCTTTGATGCGCCATTTATAAAAAGATGATATAAAATAAAATCATTAATTTGATATTTACCTATTTTTTCTTCAGTTGCTTGATCAAAACCGGTTAATTCAGGACTAATAATTGCATTATATACTTTGTTTAATTCATTTTTAATTTGCGGATAAAGAGTGGCAAAATGTTTCACTAATGCTTTTATCGTAGTTTTAGGTAGACCCGAATTTAGGCTATACATTGACATATGATCACCATTAAATGTAGACCAACCAAGGGCAATTTCACTCATATCACCTGTACCAAGAACAATTCCTTTTTCTTTGTTTGCTAAATTCATTAAGTACATCGTTCTAATTCTAGCTTGAACATTTTCATAAGTAACATCTTTGTTTTGTAAATCATGCTCTAACATCTTTAAATGATTTTGAGCAGCTTTTTTGATTGAAACTTCCATCATTGTTACATCTAATTTTTGCATTAAATGAATAGCAATATTTTTTGATTTACTACCGGTTCCAAGTCCAGGCATTGTTACCGCAATAATATTTTTGATATTTAATCCATATTTTAAGTATGTGTAATAAGCAAATAGTAAAGCAAGAGTGGAATCAAGACCACCACTGATTCCTATAATCACTTTAGAAGTATGAATATAATCCAAACGGTGCATTAACGACGTTGCAGTAACATCGATGATTTCATTCATTTCATCAGCAGAATTTGGGACAAAAGGTAGTAAATTAGGAAGAGTTTCAAGTGTATAATTCTTTGTTTGATTAAGTGTAAAACGAATAAAATTATTTTCTACTTCTAAACTATCGCGGCAATATCCGTCTGAATAACGCATAAAACGAATCTTTTCCATATCAATATCTACTAAATTTACAACTGTATCAAGTGATAAAGTTCGTTTTTCTAAAACAAAATCCCCACAGATTGCGACGATTTGATCACCTGCATATGTAACATCACTACTTGAATCACTTGGACCATTTGAAACGTATAAATATGCACCTTCAAATTTACTGCTAGCATTTTTTATTAACGCTTTTTTAACATCTTTTTTTTCAAAATTATAAGTCGATGCACTAATATTAAAAATAATATCTGCTCCTCTTTGAAATAAAACTTGATGAGGATTAATTTGTCCCCACATATCACCACATATTTCAACACCGAAACAAACATTGTGTTCTTCATTTTTAAAAAGTAAACTGCCAAAATCAACTATTTCATGAAATAAATCTAATTGAACAGGATTTTGGACAATTTTTTTACCACTTGTAAAAAAACGTGTTTCATAAAATTCACCTGTACGTGGTAAGTTTACTTTGGGAATAATTCCTAAAATTTTCTTATTCTGGAGCACTGCTGCAACATTATAAATGGCTCCGCAGTATTCAAAAGGTAAACCAATAATTATAATTTGTTGACCTGTGTGTTCTTTTACTAAATATAACGCATCTTTTGCTTGTTTTAGAAGTTCCGCATTAAATAACCAGTCACCAAGTGAATAACCCGTTAAAGATAATTCAGGAAAAGCAATAATAGCTGCACTTGGATTGTCATTTGCAATTTTTAAAATTTCTTTGGCATTTTTTTCAGGATCGCCTAGATATACTTTAGGAGTTGCTAAGGCAACTTTTAAATAATTATGGGCAAACATATTTTTCTCCTTGTATAAGTTATTTTTTTCAATATAAGTTAAAATTTTTTTTGATATGTATTTATCATCAAGCGTATTACGATATTGTTTAGAAGAAATATCTGGATAATCAATATGTACTAATTCTATTTTATCTTGATAAGCAGCCAAAAAAGCATCCTCTGCAATTTTCTTCTTGATTTGTTCAATATGATTGTTTCTTGTAAAAACTAGAAATTTGTTTTCAGCTAGTAATTCACTAGCATGCAACCAAGTTTTAAAATCATATAAGCAGTCGTCTCCGCAAGCAAATACCGGATGATGTAATTCTCGTAAGGTCTTGTAAGTACCTTCAAATTCACGCGTTAACTCAATCGTGGAAATGGTAACATTTGAATATTGATTAGCAATAATTTGTAACATATTAATGCGATCGTTATTAGAAAATAATTCTTTTCTCCGATATTTTTCACCATTAGGTACGATGATTACCTCATCAAAACGTTGTGCTAAAGTTTCAATTATTTTTTCATGGGCTATTGTTGGTGGATTAAAACTACCGCCAAATACTACTTTCATTTTAATTTCTCCATTTTTTGAATAGTTTTTTTAGCCTCTGCTGCTGCTTTGGCAAAGTTTGATGCCCCACTAAAAAAATCGCCTGTTGCTAAAATATATTGATTATGATATTTTACATATCCTTCATCAATAATCCAACCCTTTTCATTAAAAAAAGTTGGTAACTTGGATTTTAAGTAATCATATTGTGCATTTAAACCAATTGCTTCAACAATATATTCGCACGAAATGGTTAAAAATTCACCTGTTTTTTGAAAAGTTTTACGTTTACTACTGGGATCATCAACTAACATCATCTTTTCAACTTCTAATGCTTTTAATACATCATCTTCATAGATACATCTGATTGGCGCAAGGCATTCATCAAAAATAATACCTTCTTTTAAGGCATCTTTAATTTCGTTTTGGTTTGCAGGGGCATTCAAAATATCACGACGATATACAATATGGATGATATTGCCTGCGCGTTTTAAAGTTCTTGCTACATCCATTGCTACATTTCCACCACCAATAACTAAAATAGTTTTATTAGATAATTGTAACTGATGTTTTTTACCTCTTCTTAAAATTTCTAAACAATCTAGATGATATGGGCTATTCTCTAAAGTTTTTTTAGAACTTTGCGTACCCATAGCCATAATTACATATTTAAATATTGACAAATCATCTAAAAGTAAATTTTGACCAAATTCCTGTTGATAGTGAACAACAATTTCTAATTTTCCTAGTAACTTTTGATAAACTTCAATTATTTCTTCATCAAAACGAAAAGGAGGAATGGTATCAGTTAAAACGCCACCTATTTGTGAATTTTTTTCAAAAATAGTAACATTGTAGCCTTTTATGGCAAGATCAATTGCAACGGATAGACCGCTAATTCCTGCACCTATCACCGCAACTTTTTCTGTTCTTAAATCCATTTTTTTACCAAACATTTTGTAATACTGTGATAGATATTTCTCTACCTCATAAAATTTAATAGCTTTTTGTTTATGATTTAATACACAATTACCATAACATTGGCGATTAAAATCGCATAAGTTTGAACAAATAGGACTTGCATTTGTGTTATTAAATAACAAATCAGCTGCCTGTTGTATTTGATCCTCTTTAATCAATGATAACACTTCAGGAATCGGGTTATGTAGAGGACAATGTTCAACACATAAAGGTTGATTACAATTTAAACAATTTTGTGCTATTTTTTTAATTTCATCAAAATTCATCATATCAATACTCTCATTTTTTATTTATTTTTTAATGTTTATATTTATTATATAATAAAATGTAATTATTTTTATAGTATTTTGCAATAATTTATAAAAAACTATACATTTTTGTATAGTTTTTTTTTAATAATTTATTTTTTGATTAATTAAATGATTAAATTTTTCCCCTCTTTTGATATATGAAGTAAATTGATCATAACTTACACAACTCGGTGAAAATAAAATTATATGCTTTTCTCTCAATTTTAAATATTCAATGACTTCCTCTAAATACTGATAATAAAATATTTTACGATGTAAAATACGCTTTTGTAAATCAAAACGCGATTCACCAAATAAATATACCTCATCTATAAGATTTAGTTCAGCGTTTATTTCTTCATAGTTTTCATCTACCATTCTACCACCTAAAATAACTGTCTTGTAATAATCTTGAAACTCAGTATTGATATTTTTTAAGGCATAATAAGTTGCTTTAGGTGATGTTGCTTTTGAATCATTAATAATAACGAGTTTTTGATTATTAAAAATGACTTGAAAACGAAAAGGTAGCCCACAAAACATTTTTAAAGTTGTTAAAATATCTTCAGTTGGAATATGATATATTTTTGCAACCAAAATTGCAGCCATCATGTCATATAAAATAGTTGGCGTAGTTTGTTGTAACGCATCTAGTTTTAAAAAAGGTTTGTCTAAATAGTATATCATCTGATTGCGAATACTACATGTAGCTTTTTGATTATTTAAAGAATAGTTAAAGCAAATTGGCTTGTGATATTTGGTTATTAGTGTTGTGATATTTTCATCATCTAAATTGTAAATCAAATAATCACTAGCTTGCAGATTGGCAATGAGTTTTGTTTTATCATAAAAATAACTTTCAGTATCATGGTGATAATCAAGATGATGAGAAACTAAGTTCGTTAGAACATAGACTTTAGGCTTAAAGGTATAAGTATGATGTAACATGAAACTTGATGCCTCTATCACAATACCTCTTGAGTGACGATTTCTATCACATAGTGAAAATAGCGCTTTACCAATATTACCTCCTAGACCATCCTTAAAAAAGCTATTTTTTTTTAACATCTCATATATTAAATAACTTGTCGTAGTTTTACCATTGCTACCAGTCACTAGTACATAATCATTTTTAGGATAAAAATTATAAAGTAATTCTAAATCACTAATAACTAAGATGTGTAATTCTTCACATTTTTTTAAAAATGGCGTATCAAAATGAATACCAGGACATTTAACTACACAATCAAAGTGGTGAAATAAAGCATTAGGTGGCGCTTTATCTTCTTTTTTATCCACATATATAAGATAATCAATATGGTTAGTATCAAAAAATTTTCTTATTGCTTTATTAGTTATCCCGTAGCCATAAAGTAAATATCGTATTGTCAAAATACTGTCACCCCAATTATACATGCCCAGATTGTAAATAAAGCTGTAACAATCCAAAAAATAACATCGATTTGAAAATCTTTTAATCCACATAATTCTAAATGATGATGAATTGGCGTCATTTTAAAAAGTCTATCTCCTTTCGTCCTTTTAAAAAACCATACTTGTAGCATTACAGACAAAGTTTCTAAAACATAAACCAAACCAAAAATAAAAATCAAAATATCCATATCTAAGCATAATAACATTGAAAATAATGATGCTCCAATTGCTAAAGATCCCGTATCTCCCATAAAGATTTGAGCTTTTGGCAGATTAAAAGCTAAAAAAGCGATAATTCCCACTAACAAACTAATACCAAACATAACGACTTCATCATTTCCTTTTAGATTAGCAAGTAATATAATACCTATTATAATAATGGCACTACTTCCACCAAGTAACCCATCAATGCCGTCAGTTAAATTTGTAGCATTCGAAAATCCGGTAAAAGCGATTATAATAAAAATGCCATAGAAAAATTTTAAATCAAGCGTCTCACCAAAAAAATTAATTGAACTTGTATTTCTTATTTGAATTGTCAAATAATACGCAATTGCACTAACTAAAAGTTGAATGATAAATTTATAAGATGGTTTTAAACCAATATTATTTTTTTTAACTATAATCAAATAATCATCTATAAAACCAATTGCGGCAAAGCTTATAAGAGGAATTAGTAGTAATAAGATTTGATGAATATTGAGGTCTAAATGATGATAATTAAAGAGAATAAGTGTAGTATACAAAAAAATTGTTACAAAAATTATACCGAGTCCCCCCATTGTAGGTGTTCCACTTTTAGTATAATGACTTTTAGGACCTTCACTACGAATAGATTGACCCAATTTAAATTTTGTTAAAAGGGGTATCATTACTTTGAATAAGGTAATTCCATAAACACTACCTATTATAAGAAAAATAATAGTTGCAATACCACTAGCCATTTAGTCTTTTTCCTCCAAGATTAACAATATATTCAAGATCACTAAAATACTTTATTTTTCTTTCAATAATTGCATTTTCACTACCTTTTCCTAAAATACACACTATATCGTCAGTCGTTGCAAAGTCTAATGCCTTATCAATGGCGTGTTTTCGATCTTTCTCAATGAGATAATTTTTTCCTTCTACACCTTTTATCATGTCACTAATAATGTTTTCTAACTTCTCATCACGTGAATTATCTTCTGTGAAAATTACCATATCACTATAATTTGTCGCAATTTTTGCCATTATTGGCCTTTTTTGTGGATCACGATTACCACCACAACCAAGAACACTAATTAATTTTGCTTTTTTAACCATTTTAAAATAAGATAAAACTTTTAAAATACCATCAGGTGTATGTGCAAAGTCAATAACAACAAAAGTATGATTGAGAAGAAACAAATTCATTCGACCTTTTACCACTTTTAGCATTGTAAAATATGAATCTAAATTTATTGTTTTAATTTTTAGAGCTTTAATGATAGCATATGTTGCAAGTAAATTATCTAAATTAAAATCGCCAAGTATTTTTGTATAAAAGTTATGTTTTTCATTACGACAATTAATTTCAACCTTCATTTTACCCAGTTTTCTTTCTAAGATTTTACCATAAATAAATGCTTTGTCAGACGTACTACTATAGGTATATATTTGATGCAAAGTTAATTTTTGCAACTGTTCAAAATAGGCCATGTCTTGATTCAAAATTAACGTGCCACAATCTTTTAGTTGATAAATTAATCCACTTTTGGCATTCGCATAATTATCCATCGTTTTATGATAATCTAGATGATCTTCAGTGATGTTGGTAAAACAGACAACATCAAATGACAGTCCTAGTACGCGAGATTCTTCAATGCCTTGACTAGATGCTTCCATTACCAAGTAATCATAGGGAAATTCTCCCATCAATTTATAAATTGTTGTAAGAGCAGGCGTTGTATTTGAAGTTTTTATATAACGAAGTCTTCCATTAAAATAAGAAATATTTTCTTCTGTACCTATCAATAAACAATTGATATGTAAAGATTTTAAAAGCCAGAAGGTGTAGGTTGTTACACTAGTTTTGCCATTTGTTCCTGTCACTGCAATAATTTTTGGTTTTTTATTTTTACGATAATACCATCGTAGAAGTCTTGCCAATTCTACTTTTGCACTTAAAACCTTTACCATATTGACATTGCTATTTGAAATGTCAATATCTTCATCATAAAAAATGGTTTTGGCTCCGTTTTTAATTGCTTCAGCAATATAATCAACCCCTTTATGATGATAGCCAGTAATTGCAACAAAGACAAAATTATTTCTTACTTCTTTTGAATTATCAGTAATACCTTCTACATCATGATTTCTACCCAACAACATATCCGTGTGATAAAACGTAAAATATTTTGCAATTTTCATATATGCTCCTATCTAAGTATATAAAATTACAGTACCACCCTCAATCATTGCTTCACCAAATTCTGGCATTTGAGCAATAATTGTATCACCATCACCTCTAATGACAATTTGATAATATGGTGAATATTTGATATCTTTTTTTAAAAGACCAACATAATTTTCAACTTTATAAATTTTTTTATCAATCCAAAGCCTTGCGTCAAAAGGAATTTCATTTTCTCTTTTTGGTATTTTTAGAATGCCAAGGGCATCACTAATCACTTCTTTAATCATTGGCCCAACAGTGGTTCCGCCATATTGAATTGCATTATGAGGATTTTCAATAGCAATGTAGGCAGCAATTTGCGGATCATCCATTGGCGCAAAACCTAAAAAAGATAATATAAACTGATTATCTAAATAATGTCCATCTTTAGCAATTTGTGCTGTACCTGTTTTACCACCGACTCTAAAGCCAGGAATATAAGCAGCTCGTCCAGTTCCTCTTGCAACAACTGATTCAAGACTTTCGGCAACAATTCGAGAAGTCTCTTCACTAATTACGCGTCTAATGGGAACTGGATCTTTAGAAAGTAACATACCAGTGTTATTACCGATACCTTTTAAAATATAAGGTTGATGTAAGATTCCTCCATTTACAGCAGCTGATCCGGCATTGACGACTTGTATAGGGGTTGCAGAATTACCCTGTCCAAAAGAGGCAGTAGCAAGTTCCACATTACCAATTTGGGTTTCATCGAAAACAATACCTCCACTTTCACCTAATAAGTCAATTCCCGTTTTTGATCCATAGCCAAAATTTCTTATATATTGAAATAAACGCTCTTTGCCTAGTCTTAAACCTATTGTCATAAAACCTGGATTACATGAGTTTTCTAATACTTGTAAAAAAGTTTCACTACCATGACCACCTTTTTTCCAGTCTCTTATTCTAGTACCATCAATAATCATATATCCAGGATCAAAAAATTTTTCATCCAAAGTAAAAACTTTCTCTTCTAGGCCTGCAGCAAATGTCGCAATTTTAAAAGTACTACCAGGTTCATATGATTTCCAAATTGGTAGATTACGATTATAAATTTCTTGTGAGTACTCTTGATAATTTTCAAGATTAAAGGTTGGTCTAGATGCCATAGCTAGAATTTCACTAGTTTTCGGATTCATTACAAGACCAATCATATCATTTGGCGTATATTTTTTAATTGCATTATCCATAATTCTTTCTAAACTCAATTGTATTTCTAAATCAATTGTCAAATATAAATCATAACCACTTGTAGCATTTTGATAAAAACCACTTAAATCTTCCATTAAATCTCCATGCGCATCAGTATAGATTTGTAATGCTCCACCCTTACCTTTTAAATATTCATCATATATATATTCAATACCACTTATTCCTTGATTATCAATTCCTACAATTCCAATAACTTGCGAAAGTAATGTTGGATATGGATAGTATCGAGAGCTATCCCCGACAATATAGACACCTTCAATATCAAGTTTAGCAATTTCAACTGCTTGCTCAACGCTAATTTTTTGCGCTTCAGGTTTTAATATTTCAACAGATACAGATTTATTTAAATGTTTTTTTATTTTTTCGGGACTACAATTTACAATGTTAGCAATTTTCTTACTAGTTTCACCAATATCTTTAATTTGTTTAGGAATAACAACAATAGTAGGTGTTAATCTACTTCCTACAATTAATTTACCATTGCGATCATAAATATTTCCTCTAATACCACTGATAGGTGCGCTTCTTGTCCAAAGATCTAAAGCCTTTTGATAATACTCATCTGCTTTAATCACTTTTACATATGAAAGTCGTAACGAAATAATTGAAAAACATAATATTACAAAAAAATACGTTAACAAAATTCTTTTTTTTATTGTCATGCTTTCACCAATATATTTTATGATTAAAAATTGATTAAAGAACAAAATATTAAAAAAGCAATGAGTTTATAAATTACGAAAAAAAACAAATGCATTACATTTCTTATAAATGCATTTGTTTTTTACTTTATATGAATAATATACCTATTAAAAAACACTTTTTCCTTTTTTACTAAATCACATAAATAGTAACCAAAATACTAATTCTTGTGTTATATTCATAGATGCCAGTAAAAGTAGTTTGACCTCTTCCTAAACCTCGAATAGTGCCATAAGATGAAATAGTTGCTATCGCACTATTTTCTGTACTCCATGTATAATATTGAATCCAATTATATGGGACTTGATTATCTAATTCAATAGATGTAACAGAATTGATAGGTATTGTCATTTCATATTCTATAATAATTTCTTCTGTTTTTATCTCTTCTTTAATTATAAAATTCTTTTTATATACAATTGAAGGATTATTTTTATATACAGCAATAATTTCGATACTCTTATTTCCAGTTCCGTCTTTTGCAAAAAGTGTACCATATTGACTAATAGTTGCTACATTTGTATCACTTGAATACCAATAATAATCAAGTCTAGAAATAGATGGGGCAATTTCAGGATTTAAATACAAATTTCTTGTAAAACCTTGAGTCAAAGTATTACCACCATAAGCTCCACCATTAATAGTTACTTCACTACCACATTGAACCGTGTTATTTTTATCTGCTATAATAACATTTTCATTGTTTGGATTATTAGTAATTATTCGTTTTATAGAAGTAAGAACATTTCCATATTCTTCTTCATCTAAAAAAGATATCCGTAGATAATACGTATTTGATAACAATGTAGTAACCAATTTTGTACTACCATCAGTTTGTGTTATTGTATCATCATTAATTAAATTCAAATCTTTAGAAAATAATTTTAAATCTACCAAAGAGTCAGAAAAAGTCTCTATTTCAAAATTACCATCATATTGAACATTTAATCTATAAAAGATGAATCCATCAGCTTGTAAATTTTTAGATAAAAGAATTGGATTTTCACTCATTTCAATAGAAACTGAATTTTCATAATTTGGCCCATACACCTCTATATAAAATAATGCATCATCTGTTCCTAAATCATCCATATTTTCAAAATGTAAATCATCAATAGTATATGGGTTTGTTTGCAAGCAATCATAATAATATGGACAATTTGTACCAGAATGCTCGTATAAGCCACCATCACCCCATTTAGAAATTAGAGTCAAATTTTCTAAACTTTCTAAATCATAAACGTTAAAATCACCATCAATACTTTTTACTTTTGCAGAATGGGCTAAATATGGTTCAACTGAAGTTAATTGTGTTCTATTATCATCATAACTCAATTTAACACGATAGTAACAAACTATATCACCTACTTCAATACCATCTGTCTTTAATTTATAACTTCCATCACTAATATATGCATTTGGAGAATTAATCTTATATATATTTGAATTATATTGCTGATTATACCATGCATAGGAATGAGAATTATATTTATTAGTAGGTTCATCTAATCTTATTGCACCATGGTTAACATATATGTTTTCATTCGTAATATATTCATTTTTTTTACTTTCTGAAATTTCAGTGGTAATACTTATATATGGAACATAATTACCATTTGGTGTAATTGGTTCTGAAATACTAGCTTTTATATGTAGCAAAGAAGTATTGGATAAAATAAACATATTTATACATATAGCCAACACTATCAAAATACTTTTCTGTAATAAACTTTTAAACATAAATTCTCCTTATTTATTATTTATTATTTGAATTGGTGTTTTTCGTAAAATACGATATAGTGGCAAACTTATGCCTAATAAACTTAAACTAAATGTCAAAATAATTGTTATCAAAATAGCACTCCATCCAAGATTGGTTACTGGATATAAAGCAAAATATATTTTATCAAAATAATTATTAATTTGCTTAATTACAATGACACATAGTATATTATTTATAGCTAGTACTGGTAATAAAATCATTAATATTTGGTAAAAGAAGATTACAAATATTTCTTTTTTTTGGTATCCTAATAATCGATATATTCCAATCTCCTTCCTTTTTTCAATAATCACATTACGAAAATAATCATAAATCAGTAAAATTAAAATAATAACTAAGAATGGCAAGATGATTTTGAATACAGTTAAAATTACTTCAATATGAGTTTTTAAATATTCAAAAGATACTGTTATTTCATTCACAATATCGTATCCTATTCCAACAATTTTTTCACCATTTACTATATAATCGTTATTCTTATTTGGCAATAATTTATTTTCTTCTAAAAATTCAATATCAGTAATATTTTCTTCACGCATATCAAAATATTTCGTTTCAAACTCACTTAATGGAACCATAAAACTAAAATATTCATAAAAATCATATTCTATTATATTCAAAAATTTAGTATACAAATTTTGGGAGCAATAACAACGATCACTGTTTGTAGAATTTGGATCATAATAATATCCTCCGTGTTGTACATTTAATTTATTTGAACCTATATTTAATACAAGTTCAGTTTCTATAGGTTCTCTATATATTTCAGAATATATTACATATTCTTCAAAATATTTATAGGAATGTTCTTTGTCATACTCATTAATTTCCTTATCACATATATAAGCATAATATGCTTGAGTAGTATCTACTCTTCCATCAGCAATCCATTGTGCACGAATTTCACTATATGTCGTTTCAGCATATTCCTTGATTTTATTGTTTATTTCTTCACGTATCGACTTACTATTGATATCAAAAGGAATCGGTGTATATACTTCATACTCTGCCTCTTCAATTTCCTTAAATGGATAAAATATAACATCTTCGGCATCGTTTTTTTCTTTATAGTGCATAAAAGCCATTCGATCATTATTTGGTTTCGATGGAGAAGTCAAACTCGCCTTATATACTATTTCACTATCGTCATTTGAGTTTTTTACATCAAAATATCCATCATTTACATAAAGAGCATTATGGACAGCACCTAAATTATACCCTAACCATGTGCCTTTATTACCATCACTTAATAAAACATGTAATTCTTTTCTCAAGACTTCATAATCACTATAATCATTTAGTTTGTCTGCTAGAGGTTTGTATCTTTTTGAATTGAATTTAGTATCTAGTATCCCTACAATTGTAAATGAAGGTAAATCTTTTGTATCAAGCATACTGCTAAATATAAGTTTTTTACCTATTAAATCATTATGATCTTTTATTTCAATTTCAGTTCCATTTTCATCTTTATAATTTGTGAATTGGTATAACTCAAAAATATATTCTGTAATAACTACTTCATCATTTGATTTAGGCAACCGACCATCAAGTTTAAATCCATATCTATTCAAAAATTTTTGATTAATTTCTATTGCTGAATGGCAATTACCTGAATAGTAATTTATATCAGAAGTACTAGGCGTAGTTAACTCATATCCACCACTTCCTATATTTGGATATCTATGAAATTTTGACATGTCATAGATAATATCGACTTCTGTTTGTAAATAATCTTGTAAATATAAATAGTCGTTTTCATTTGCTTTAGCTGGTTTTCTCTTGAAATACTCTCTATCACCATCTATAATATTTTCTAAATGTAACTTCTGGAGTATCACAAAATCGATATTATGATCTTCCATCGCACTTTTGAATACACTTCCTTGTGTGCTAATAGTAGGAGATAGAATAATATTAAATATTAATAAACAAATTAGAAACAATGGTATAATAAAAAAGAGCCTAGAATACTTTACTTTTAAAAAACGAAAAGATATTTTAAAAAAATCTTTGAATTTTATTTTCTTTTTTACTTTTTTTAATTGCATTATATTGTTGATCTTATTTTCTGTTTTGTCAGTAGTACAATCTTGTTGTGTTATATCTTGTTGTATTTTTCCTTTTTCAAGTATTATAATCCGATCACCATATTGCTGAACATCCTCAAGATAATGAGAAATTACAATAACGGCTATCTGTTTGCTAATATCTTTGAGGATTTTTATAATTTGTACTCTAGTTTCAAAGTCTAAAGAACCAGTTGGTTCATCACAAAGTAAAATCTTAGGTTTTTTTACTAGTGCTCTAGCAATTGCAACACGTTGCTTTTGACCTCCTGATAGTTCATTAATAAAACGATCTTTTAGTTCTAAAATATCTACTAATTTTAAAACTTCCTCAACTGTATAGTGTTCACATTTTTCAGGTAAAATTTGTATAGACTGATAAATATTTTCCCAAACAGTACAATCTTCTAATAAATTGAATTCCTGAAATATAAAACCAACTATAAAATTACGATAATTGGTAATTTCTTCTTCGGTAAATTTTGAAACTGAAAAGTCTAAAACTTCCACATCCCCACTATTACACCTATCCAAACCACCTATTATATTTAATAATGTTGTTTTTCCAGCACCTGATTTACCTGCAATAAAAGTCATACCAGTTAACCCAATATTAACTGATACATTGTCCAAAGCAATAACTTTTTTACCTTTAGCAGATTGATAAATTTTTGTTATATTCTTAATTTTTATCATATTTCACCATTATGATATTTCAATATTTGTTAAAATTACATCTTTATTATACCAATCATCACCAAAGGCACCACTTGCACCAAACAATAGGTATAAAAAATTTCCATCATATGAAGTTTCAATTTTATCTATAGAAATATTTATAGTAAAATTTTCTAATATATATTCATCTGCTAATGCAGATCCACCAGCTTCGTAGTCATCCTCTACAAATAAAATATTTGCAGCATTATCTTCATACTTTGAATATATCCAAAATTGTTGATAACCTTTATTTTTTTCTTTAATTTTTATTTCCAAAGTAAAATGTAATGTAGTATATCCTAAATTTCTCAAAACTTCAACGCCGTACTTAGAAAAAGAAGAGAAATCTATTATATCATAAGGGTTTTCAAATCTATCTCCATCTTCAACCAATATTTCAGTTAGTCTAATCTCTACACAATCGTGCTCTATGATTTCAGTATCTATGTTGTGATTGAACCCTTCAGTGTAGCTCCTATTTGATATATAATTTTCACACATATTTTTAAATTGTTGACGCTTATTTTGATATTGAACAGGCAAAATGTCCCAAAGTGGTATCAATCCACCAGGTTCCAACCCAATTAACGCAGCATTATCTTCATCAATGGAATCTACCCATGTAGAATAATTATTTACAAAAAATTCATAACTAGTTGTAGAAAAAATACTACCGCCTAAAGATCGAATACTAAATTTTTCATTATATAAACTTCTACTTTTATTTAAAATTAAAGATGAATCAAAGTTAAAACCAGTCCCCGCTGTTAACTTATCTAAGATATTGGCATTTAAACCATTTTTTAAATTTAAATATACATCTCCATTTAGCACTATTGTATTTGATGTAGCAGTATAATTAAAACTCATCACACCTCCATAATGGGCTGAAGATACAAGATGAGTACCAAATCGATCAAAAAAGATATCAGGTGTTATTGCATTTCTAAATAGTAGATTCAAAAAACCAACATACTCTTGACTCAAGTTATTTTTAAACAATGACAAATCCAAGTGATTTGGTAGCCGATATCCATATAGTGGTAAATAACTATATATAGTATAATAAAATTGACTAATATTATCTTCATAATTTAAATGACCAGTAAAATTAAAATTTTTCTCGATACTTGCAAATACAATATTATTAAATTCAGCTCCTAAAGCATTTTCAGTATTTATCATCATCGAAAATTGATTTTGATATTCTTCTATACTATTTGCACTAATAACTTCTGTTGTTCTAGTAACATCATATGATTGAACATTTTCTAATTGTGACTGTAGCCATTCATTGTTCAGTACATCATGGTTTGTGCTTAACGAATCAAATTCAGAATAACCATCTTTCACAATATTTATAGTTTTACCGAGACCATTTGTTGAATTATTTATTTCACCGCTAGCATGTGAGGCTTCAAAAAACGAAATAAATAATAATGAAAAAAGCAAAAATGAACTCATCATAAAAATTATAATTTTTTTACTCATTTTTTCTCCTTTAAATTAATTTAATTGTTTACAATTTTATTTTATCATATAAAATTGTCGAATTATGTTATTATTTGAATATTTTTAACATAAAAAAAGAATAATTTTGCGAAGAAATACACGCAAAATTATTCTTTTTGATTATCTTTCAAAATATCTCGAATTTCTTTTAATAATTGAACTTCAGACGAATCTTCGACAATAACAGGCTGTTCTGTGACTATTTGTACATCTTCTTTCTTAATTAGTTTTTCTTTTGCACGCTTTGTAGCATCAAAGATAGCAGTAAAAATCTTAATTATGACAAAAAGTATAATCGCTATCAATAAAAAATCCAGTATTGATTGAATAAAAGCGCCCCAAGAAATATAAACTGTAGGAATTCGTTCTCCTATCGTGCTAGCAATGCCAGCGTCTACATCAGTTTGCGCTGCGTCTTTATACTTTAATACCGTTATTAACGATTCATTTAATGTATTATTTCCAATAATTGCTGCAATCACAGGAGAAATTACATTCTTATTAATAGAAGTAACAATTGCCGTAAAGGAACTACCTAAAATTACACCTGTTGCTAATGCGAGTGCATTGCCTTTATTAATAAATTGTAAAAATTCTTTAAATATACCATTTTTAAGTGGATTTTTTTTACTCATATATTTCTCCTTTGTATCTTATAAATCTAGTATATGTCTAGTTAATTACATTGTAACATAACTTTTGTTTTTTTTAAAGTAATATGATATAATACGTTGTGAGGTGAAAATATGAATTATACAATAAAAAATCAAGATTTAGTTGTTGAAATTTCTGACCATGGTGCTGAACTCAAAGCAGTTAAATACAAAAATATCAATTATTTACATGATTCGAATCCCAATTTTTGGGGTCGCTCAGCACCTATTTTATTTCCTAATATCGGAGCGATTAAAAACAATGTTTGCATGATTAATGGTAATCCTTATTTCCTTACTAAGCATGGTTTTCTTCGTGATCGTGACTTTACAATTTTTCATCAGGAACTATCTTCTATTACTTTTACTTATACATCAACAGAAACTGACTATACAATTTATCCTTTTCAATTTAAAATTGATATTACCTACCAAATTCATGGCAATCTTTTAAAAAGTTATATTGTTGTAACTAATTTATCAAATGAAACTATGTTATTCAATTTAGGTCTTCATCCTGCTTTTAAAGTACCTCTTTTCGGTGATGAGAAATTTGAAGATTATAAAATCGTTTTTAAAGAAAGCGCAGATTATACATGTCCAGTTGTTAATTTAAAAGATGGTACTATTGATTTTGAACAAATAGCAAGAAAATTTGAAAATTTAAAAGAACTTCCTCTTAATTATGATGACTATAAGAATGATGCTTTGGTTTTTCCAAAATTAAAAACCCATTTCGTCAAACTTTTAAATAAAGATGAAAATCATGGTATTACATTCGAATTTAATGATTTTCCAATGCTAGGAATATGGACACCCAATCATGTTAAAGCCAATTTTATTTGTATTGAACCATGGATTGGATGTGCAGATCCTTCAAACCATAGTGGCAATTTCAATGAAAAATGTCATTTGATACATTTGGATAAAAATCAAACTCAATTAATTACTTATCAAATTAAATTTTTCTAAGATAAAAAGCCTATATAATGAAGTGAACCCCATTTAGTTCACACATAAAATAGGCTTATTTTTTTTGAATAATACGCATTTTCGCACTATGTGAGCGATTATTAGATTTTACTTCATCAACAGATGGAATAATAACTTTATGATTGACTAACATAAAATCAACATCATATCCATCTGGAATAAATGGCAAGTCTTTTGGTAAATTTAGGGTTGTTTTTTGATGAAATAAACGCTTTACAATTCTGTCTTCTAACGAATGAAAAGTGATAACAACCATTCTACCCCCACTATTTAGAAGATTCAATCCATCTTCTAAACTTTTAGATAAAATGGCTAATTCATTATTGACCTCTATACGAATGGCTTGAAAAGTTTGCTTTGCGGGGTGACCAAGCCGTAAATAACTAGCTGGAACCGCTTTTTTAATAATTTCTACCAACTCTAAGGTAGATTGTATTGGTTTAATTTGCCGTTCTTTGACAATCTTTTTCGCAATCGATGAAGCGTATCTTTCTTCACCATATTCATATAATATGCTCTTCAAATGGGATTCAGTGTAAGTATTCACAACCGTATAGGCATCAAGTGTTTGACTTTGATCCATTCGCATATCAAGTGGTCCATCAAAGCGATAACTGAATCCTCTTTCAGGTGTATCAATTTGAAAACTCGATACACCTAAATCATATAAAATACCATCTACTTTTGTAACACCATATTCTTTTAATGCAAATTGGATATTTGAAAAGTTAGTATTGATAATTGTAAAATTACTGGCAATTTTACTTAATTTTGACCTTGCAATGTTAATCGCTTTTTCATCTTTGTCAAAAGCATAAAGATATCCATCGGGAATTTGTGATAGAATCAAGCTTGAGTGACCTCCACCACCTAATGTGCAATCTACATAGATACCATTAGGTTTAATTGATAATGAGGCAACCGCTTCATTTAATAATACTGTTATATGTTTTGTTTCCATTTTTACCTCAATCTTTAAAAGAAAAACGCATCCTGTGATGCGTCTTCAAATTTTTTAACTAATATTCAATATTAGTTTTCTTTGTCGGTTTTCTCTTCTTTAACTTTAATTTCCTTAACTTGTTTACCATTATAGTAACCGCATACGGGACAAACGCGATGAGATAGTTTTAATTCACCACAATTTGGACAAACTACCATTCCTGGTACTTCTAGTTTATAATGTGTACGACGTTTAAGTTTACGAGTCTTAGAAACACGACGTTGTTGAGCTATAGCTCCCATGAGAACACCTCTTTCTAATCTTGGTTCTTTGGATTTTTGTTTGAAGAAAAAAGAATTTCTTCATCTTCGTCGAGATTGATGGTATCATCTAAGGTAATTCCACGTTCTTTTAAAATTTCATAAGCATTGGGTAAAATCACATTAATCGGCTTCTCGATTAGAATATTACTCCAAATGATTTCGTTTAGGTCTAATGTATTATGTTCTATTAAGAAATAATTATCACAATCAATTGTACTATAGACTTCGTTATAATCCTTTTCAATTACATAAGCAACTGGATCAAGCGTTAAAGCACATTGTAAAGTTAAAGGGGCAACCATATGATATTTTAAACGATACGTATTGTCATTTATTTTATCAATGTTACCATCAACTTTTACTATGTCAATATCTAAAATATCACTTACGTTTGAAATTGCATCTTTATAATCAAAAGTTACTTGAAATGAAAAAGGAAATTTTTGAATTTTATTAAGTTGTTGAATTGACCATTTCATAAAATCACCTAACTCGGCTTATTAATTATACTATATTTTACTAAAATAGTCAAATTATTTAATAATTTTTCACCATATGGTTTTCACCCACATATACTATAGTAAAGATAAGGTGATTTGATGAAAAGATGGTTTAATAATTATTTAATTCGGATGAAAAAAGCATACTCACGACTATGTCATTATTTTTGTTGTATCTTCTTTTGGCAACTTTTCCTTACCATTTTTTGGTTTTCATTTGCTAATTTAGTTTTAGTTATTATAGCTGGAGTGCTTTGGTTTACTAGTCTGTTTTTGATTATATAAAAGTTTACGTTTTATCCGCTTTTTTCTTCTTGATATTCAGAAAAATTAGCAAAATACTTTTTGATAGCATCAGCTGAAGAAGTAAAAATTTTGGCATTAATATAGTCTTCAGTTGAAATCATCATTTTCTTAATGTATAGTACAAGGACTAAATATCGAAAATAATCATAATAGAAAAGCTGATTTTCATTATAATATTCATTTAATAATAAACTTTTATAATCAATGTCTAGATATTCATTTAATACATAAAATTTGGCCATATCTAGAGAACTAATGCCAATTTTACCCTTATCTAGACTTGTTAAATAATTGGCACCTCTAATATTTAACATATGGTCAATTGATGGATTATTATGAATAAAACTATATTCTATACTTTCTTTGGCTTTTACACTACTGATGATGCGCTTTTGTAATTTAATCAATTCTTTTTTAGCATCTAAAATATAATGATAATTTTCTAAAATGGGCATCGAATATGTATCAAGTGGCTTACTTTCGATTTTTCGCACAAATAATTCTAACATTCTAAATTTATAATCTAATTGACTAGATAGTTCATCAAATTTTGCCCGTGCTTTATATGGATCAAGATTTTTCTTAATTGCGGTTTGGTGATGTAAGGTATTTAATTCATTAAATAAATTCGCTGCCCTAATATCGTCTCGAATTGGAATATTTGTAAGATAATTATTTACGTAAAAATAAAGGTTATCCGTCTTGGTAATAAACCTTTTTTCTTTATTTAATATTGGATAAATAACATTAGTAATGCCTTTACTTTCAAGATATTGGTATTTATTTAATGTATTATCGTTTGTTAGTTTTAAAAAATAATTTTGTTGATCACTTGTCAATAATTTGTACGCCTTATAAGTGATGGGGACATAATCAATGAGAGAAATTTCATAATATTTAACAAGTTCAGGTATAAATTTACGAATATTAGAACGAATTTCACTATTTTTCATTGATAATTACACGATGATATTTATTAAAATCAAATTTCATATTTTTTTTAAAAATGGTATCAAGCGATATTTGATTTTCTAAACACACTCTTTCAAGTTCAGCTTCACTTTGATAATAATAAATTTTCAATTTACTTGTTTTATCTTTTAAACCACGTATCACGATTTCTTCCGTGGGTAAATTATCATCTTTCATATTTAATGTTGATTTTAATAAATCATCAACTCGTTTAGTCTCAGCACTTTTTAAAACTTCAAATTCATGTTCCTCAAGTGGTGTAGCAACAATTTCATCAGTTGTTTTGTCGACTGTAGAATTCGTTCGATCTTGAAGAACATCTTTCATTACCATTGTCGCCTCATCATCTATTACAACGGGTACTTCTTCAACTAGAGAATATTTTACAAAAATATCAAAATTAACATCAATGCCACGTCCTTCAATACCTACATATTCAAAATCAGTACAGTACATATCTTCAACTTCAAATTCTTGACTTTTCATTAAAATTGAAAAAGGAATTTGCTCTAAAAAATATTCATCTGTTATATTATCACGTTTTACATATTTTCCTTTGATATCTAAAGTACCTTCAATAGTATCTTCTACTACTTGATATTGATTAATTTCGGCACTAATATTTGAAATCTTAAAAAAATCTTTTAATTTAATAAAAGAATCATAGTTCATTTTTAATTCCATAAAAAACCTCCATATAATTATTGGTAATATATTATATGAAGTTGGCTTTTTTTTATGCAATTTTACTTTCAATATAATCTTGTAAGGCTGTAATTCCAAGCCTTTTTTCCGAAGATATTGGAAAAATTAAATTATCTTCTTTTAAGTCCAAAGTATTTTTAATAATAAAAAGATTTTTTTGTAATTCGGTTTTGCTAATTTTATCAATTTTTGTAACAATAATAATAATTCTTTTATTCAAATGTTTTAAATAATTAAACATCAATACATCATCTTCTGATGGTTTGTGTCTTGCGTCAACCACTAAAAAACAATTAACAAGATTTTTGGCATATTTTAAATAACTTTCTATCATCTTACCATACATGAGACGATCATATTTGATACGTTCTGCATAACCATACCCAGGTACATCAACAAATAAAAATGTGTCATTAATATTATAAAAATTAATAGTAATTGTTTTTCCTGGTTTACTAGATGTGTAAGCAAGATTTTTGCGATTAACAAAAGCATTTAATAGACTACTTTTTCCAACATTTGAACGACCCATAAAGACAAATTGAGGATAATCTAGTTTAGGAAAATGTTCAATTTTGGTTCCACTTATGATATATTCTGCTTTTTTTATAATCATATAAACCTCCTAAAAATAAAAGACATGGTTACATGTCTTTTATTTGATGTAAATACATATATAAGCCATATTCTGTATCCTAAAAGAATGGTAATCATTTATCTCAAAGTATATCCTTTGCAAGAAATGTGAGTTCATTTCCTCCGTTTCTCGTGCCCCTACCAAAATTTGGGTTGCTAGCTTGTGGGGTTTACCCGTTCCACTTCTTTGTTTCCAAAGAAAATCGTCACTGTGGCACTTTAAAAACTACACCATAGATAAATCCTTAGGTTTCATTTGCCGTAATAGCCATCAACTATCCTCTAACTTATTTATTCGTTAGACACAAACACTACAAGCATCTCAGCTTGTGCTAGTATGGACTTTCCTAACTAAATCTATATTTAGCTCGATTACCCTATGTATTTAAGTTTTCTAAAATTTTTCTTTTAAACCATCTAAAATAATGTAAGAAATACCAATAACACCACAACCTATATGCGCGCCAACTGTAGGTGTTACAGTTGTAAAATCAAATCTAACGCCATTTTGACATCTAGTTTTTAAATCTTCAAGTACAACTTTAGCATCATCTTCACAATCAGCATGTAGGACAATATAAATAACTTCTTTAGCATTTTTGGCACCTTCGACAACAAGATCTTTGATCCGTTCAAGAGCCCTTGTTCTTGTTCTTACTTTTTCAAAAACATCAATGGTTCCTTCTTGACCTAATTTTAAAATCGGTTTAATTTTTGCAAGACTGCCAATAAAACCAGCTATTGCATTTAAGCGACCATTTTTCACAAGATATTTTAAATCATCTACGACAAAATAAGTAAGTGTTTGATCAGCAAATTTTTGGCATTCGCTCATAATTTCTTCAACTGTATATCCTCTATCTGCTAATATTTCAGCATAATGTGCACAATAGCCTTCCATTAAACATGCACTATGACAATTAAAAACATGAAGATTAACACCTTCTACCATATCATCAAAGGCATTTACAAGATTTTCGCCATAGGCAGAAAGTTTAAATGAAATCGGAAAATGAATAACATCTGTACATCCTTCTTTTTTCCATTGTTCTACTTTTTTGGCAATTTCACCTAGGCTTGGTGCACTTGTTGTTGGTACGATATCAGTTTCTCGTAAACGTTTATAAAATTCATCGGCTTTAATATCAATACCATCTATTAGTTCTTCGTCTTTAAAATGTATCGTAGTTCTTGTAATTTTAATTTTATGTTCGAATGGAGCGTATTCTAATCCAGAACTACAATCAGAAGTAATACCTATTTTCATTTATTCTCCTTTTTGTTCCTCATCGTTTGATGGTTGAACAGTTTCTTCTTTTTCTTGTTTAGTTGGTTGTTTTAATAAAACTTTTCTTGAAAGAACAAGTTTACCTTTGTCATCGATCTTTAATAATTTAACGACGATTTCATCATTAACATGTACAACATCTTCAACTTTTGCTACACGTTTACTATCAAGTTCTGAAATATGAACAAGCCCTTCACAACCTGGCCATAATTCAACAAAAGCTCCAAAATCAACAATTTTAACAACTCTTACAGGGTAAATTTCGCCAACAATAGGCTCACGTGTTAAATCTTCTATAATTTTGATTGCTTCATCAATCCATTTGGCCTCTGAATGCGTAACAAATACACGACCATCTTGTTCAATATCAATCTTGACATCATTGCATTTTTCAATAATTTCTTGTATAACTTTACCACCACTACCAATAACATCTCTAATCTTATCAGGATTAATTCTAATCATCTTGACTTTAGGAGCATATTGACTTAGAGTTGGTCTTACTTCGGAAATTGTACTTAGCATATGATCTAAGATTTGCATTCTTCCAACCCTTGCTTGGGCAAGAGCTTCTTTTAAAATTTGTGGTGTAATACCTTTTATTTTGATATCCATTTGTAAAGCTGTAATACCACTTCTAGTTCCTGCTACTTTAAAATCCATGTCGCCATAATGGTCTTCTAGTCCTTGAATATCAGTAAGAATTGTGTATTTGCTGCATTCATCATCTTGACTAATTAATCCCATTGCAATACCTGCAACGGGTGCTTTAATTGGAACACCTGCAGCCATTAATGCCATTGTACCTGCACAAATTGATGCTTGAGATGAGGATCCATTAGACTCTAAAATTTCACTAACTACACGAATTGTATAAGGAAATTCATCTTCAGATGGAATAACTTGTAACAATGCTCTTTCTCCTAAAGCACCATGACCAATTTCACGACGTCCTGGACTCCCATATCTTCCAGTCGATCCTACTGCAAATTGTGGAAAATTATAATGTAACATAAAACGTTTGCTATCTTCAACACCTAATCCATCAATAATTTGAAATTCAGTTAGTGAACCTAGCGTGACAACAGATAAGCTTTGTGTTTGCCCTCTAGTAAATAGAGCAGATCCATGTGTTCTTTCGAATATATCAACTCTTGATGATAAGGGTCTGATTTCATTTACTGCTCTACCATCAGGACGAATCTTATCATTGGTAATTAATCTTCTGACTTCTTCAGCTAAAATATGTTCTAATATTATATCAACATATTTTTTAAATTGGTCTTTTTCTTCTAATGTTAAAGCATTATTTTCTTCTAAAACTTTGCAAAAATGTTCACGCGTTTTATTATTAATTTGCTCAACTGCAGTAGCACGTTCAAGTTTTTCATGAATTGAAATAGCGGGTATTAATTCAGGTTCGGCAAAAGCTCTAACATCTTTTTCAAAATCTTCTGGTATTTTGAATAGATCAGGAACCATTTTTTCTTTGCCACATTCTTTTATAATCATTTCTTGAAATTCACATAAACGCTTAATTTCTTCATGTGCAAAAAGCAATGCTTCTAACATATCCTCCTCAGATACTTGTTTTGCGCCAGCTTCAACCATGTTAATTGCTTTTTTTGTACCAGCAACAGTTAAATTAATATCTGATTCTTCTAATTCAGCAACTGTAGGATTTAGTACTAATTGACCATTTACTCTACCAACAACAACACCGGCTATTGGTCCTTCAAAAGGGATATCAGAAATTGAAAGTGCAATACTCGAACCTAGCATTGCAGCCATCGCTGATGAACAATCTGGATTAGCGCTCATTACCATATTGATAACTTGTACTTCATTACGATATCCTTCAGCAAATAAAGGTCTAATTGGACGATCAATTAATCGTGAAACAAGAGTTTCATGTTCAGTTGGTCTTCCTTCTCTTTTTAAAAATCCACCAGGAATTTTTCCTGCTGCATATAATTTTTCTTGATATAAAACCGTAAGTGGAAAAAAATCAGTTGCCATGGCTTGGTTACTACCCACAGCCGCACTGAGCACAGCAGTATCTTCGTAACGAACAAGACATGCACCATTTGCTTGTTTTGCAAGTTCACCAATTTCTACAACAAATTTACGATTTCGATGGGTGTATTCAAATACATGTTTTTCCATTTTCTCACATTAGTTTGCCGTATTACAAACTATCCTTTCCTTAATTTCATACTTTTTTATAGCGATAACTTAAATAATAATTTAAGACATTAACAAATAATAGTAATAAAGGGCATAAATAATTATGCCCTTTAGTGCTACTTTCTCAAACCTAATTTGGCAATCAATTCACGATAACGTTGAACATCTTTATCTTTTAAATAAGTCAAAAGATTACGACGATGACCAACTTTCTTTAACAAACCACGACGGTTATGAAAATCATGAGTATGAACTTTTAAATGTTCATTTAACTTATTGATTTCAGCTGTTAAAATCGCAATTTGAACTTCAGGTGAACCAGTATCACCTTCAGCACGTGCAAATTGGGCAATGATAGCTGCCTTTTCTTCTTTAGAAACACAAGCCATAAATTTTCCTCCTTTTTTATTTTTCTATAAAAATAGAATTTTAATACGCCATATGCGAAAGAAATCGTCGGAAGATTCGAAAATCTTTGCATAGGTCATGTATATTCTATCACAATTTTTCAAAAATATCAAGTAAAAACCTTCTTTTTATAAAAAGTAAATTTTGTTATTTTTTTATGCGATTTTGCTTTTATTTAAAAAACTCTCCATTATAGAAGAGTTTTTTAAATCTTTATAATTGTAAATTATTATTTGTTTAAAAGTTTTAATTTTTTGCATACATCTTTTGCATACTGTGTATCATTGGCAATTTGAGCTAAGAATGCCTCTTTGGATTCAAATTTAATTTCATCACGGATATAATCAACAAGTTCAACATCAATTGTCTTGCCATAAATATTTTTATTGAAAGCAAAAATATGTGTTTCAAAAACCATATGGTCAACATGGTTAAAGCTTGGATTAGTGCCTAGATTGGCAATACCTAAATATTTTTTATCATCGACTGTTACTCTTACAACATATACCCCTGCATGTAAGGTAACAAAAGCAGAATCAATATGGAAGTTAGCAGTTGGAAAATTAAGGGTTCTACCTACTTGATTGCCATAAACAACTTTGCCAGTAATTTTATAATATCGGCCCATAATTTCTTTTACTAATTTTACATTCCCATTATGCAGTAGTGCTTTTATAAAAGTTGTACCAATTTTTTGATTTTGATATTTAATTTCATCAATAATATGACAAATAATGTGTCCATTTGACAATTCTTCAATCATGTTTGCTTTACCACGTCCCTGATTACCAAATGAAAAATCAAAGCCAACTACTACTTCTTTAACATGATTAGCAACCAAAAAATCCTGAATAAAAGCTTGGGGAGAAAGTTTTGCTACTCCTAAATTAAATTCTATTACAATTGCATAATCAATACCTAATTGTTGCAATAAATTTACTTTTTCATCAAATGGGGTAACATAAGTATTTGATGTATCTTTTTTTAAAACAAAATCAGGATGAGGATCAAAGGTAAAAATCGCACTCTTATAATTTTTGATTTTAGCAATTTCCATTGTTTTGTTAATTAACACCAAATGTGCAACATGTAAGCCATCAAATTGGCCTATCGTTGCCACAATCGGCGAATTAACATTCAAATATTCACCTTTTTTAAGTCTAATTAATTCCATACTCGTATCGCCTTATAATAGTTTAATTCTCTTTCTAAATCATATATTGCTACTAATTCATCTTTATCACAAATTACGATTCGTAGAGGTGTATCATCAAAATTTTTCATCACCTTATCAGTTGGAATAGGCATACCAAAACTTGCTTTTTTTACTAGTTCATCATCACAAACCATTGGTAAATCTTTTAGTGCGTCAATCATTTTTATTAAACGATAATTTCCCTTTTCTATGTCGGTTAGTGTATAGGATTCACTGATAGTAAAAGGTCCTAGTTGCTGTCGACGTAATTCAAACATTAAAGAAGGAAATCCCATCTTCTTACCTATATCTACACAAAGGCTTCTAATGTAGGTGCCTTTAGAAACTTTCATCGCTAAATCAAAATAGCAACAATCATCTTGATAAATATATGGTGAAATTCTTTTAATATCATAAATTTCAATTTGTCTTGCCATAACATCTACTTCTTCATTTTTTCTTGCATATTCATATAGTTTTTTACCATGAACTTTAATCGATGAATAAATAGGAGGCATTTGCAATTGTTTACCAAGAAAGCTTTCAATTGTTTTATCTGCAAGTTGTTCATCAATGTTAGAAACTTTTACTTGCTCAATGACCTTACCTTCTAAATCATATGTATCAGTCATTTTACCAAGGCATATTCTTGCAACATATTCTTTATCATGATTGATTAAAAACTGAACTAACTTTGTTGCTTCATTGATACAAATAACTAAAACACCACTTGCAAGCGGATCAAGCGTGCCAAGATGACCAACCCTTTTGGTGTTAAAAATCTTGCGGATACGATTTATTACATCATGACTTGTCATACCTTTTTCCTTATTTACAATGATAATTCCATTCATATATACCTCGCCATATGATTATATCATAATTTTATCATTAATTCATAAAAAAAGCCTGCTAATGAGGCTTTTTCAGTAAATTTTTTAATTAATTGGAATCTAATTCTAATTTTTTCGTCATTAAATAACGAGTAATAAAATATAAGCCAACAATATATGCAAGCATACCTAAAAATTGATTAAAACTAAAATACATGATTACTATGGATTCTATATCATTAAATGGAAGCATTACTCCAATTCCTGGCGTCAAATATCCATATTGAAAACAAATGACATTTTTAAAAGTTTCAACATTGTAACCAATACCTACTGAATATATTGAAAATAATGAAATAATTAAATCACCAACACTTAAAATACTTGAAAAAATAAACAGCGTAATAACTGAACGTGCTTTTCTTACATTTATACTACTGAGAAAAGCAAGCGTAAAGAAAAGAGTAATTAAAACTGAAAGTACATACAAGATAATTTTAACAAGTGAAGTAAAGATAAGTAAAGGTTCTTTAAATAACTCTTTTGTAAAGTGAAAAAGCACATTAAATATTTCTAAATCACCGCTTGTTGCAATAAATACGATAATGAGAAAAGAAATACAAAAGGTCATTAAAATCACTATAAACCACGTAAAATTTACTAAAATTTTAGAAATAATCAATTTATCTACTGATACAGGTGTTGTAAAAGTCAAATATCCTTCTTTTGAAAAAAATTT